>DWWD01000033.1 GCA_019119895.1 Candidatus Anaerostipes avistercoris
TTCACACCGCAAGTATTGGGTGGTTGGTCCTTTTGATTGCAAAGAAAATGAGTGTTAAATTTAATATTATGTTTGCTTTTATTTCTAATATATTAATATTATTTGTGTTTTCTCCAGAAAATATTTTACGAATAATAAATATTTTTGGCGGCGGGACAAGGATAAGTGCTTATTTTTCGGAGGCTTATCAACTTTCTTCTGCTAGGCAATACGGTAATTTAATAGGCATAATATTTACATCAATTATTTTTATAATTTTGGCCGCATATTTGCTTAGACATAACAAAACTGTTACTGAATCGAAACAAGCCGGTTTATTGATGAGATGTAACATTTCCATACTTTTTACATTGAGTGTTGTTGTGCGATATACAGGAGAAGTTTATAGGTTACAAGAGGGTATGGTTATTCTAAATTTACTATTGGTATTAAATTTAATAGATTCAAATAAATTCTATATTAATAAAATATCAAAACACAATTTAATTGTTATTATAGGATTGTTATTATATACAATCGGAATTATTTGGATTCGCCTTTTACGTTCCCTTATACCTACTATTGTTTTGCCAATATTAAAAAATAATTTATTTATTCATTTTTAATTTATTTAATTAAAACCTAAATTTTAATAGGGTAAACAGAAAGGATGGAAATATAGTGAAGAATAGATACAAAATAGCGATATTAACGCTGTATTATCACAATTATAATTATGGCGGATTGTTACAAGCGTATGCACTTCAAATGGTATTGAGTAAGGCTTTTGGATATGCGGATCAGATTAGTTATCAGCTTAGGAGTGGCTATTCATCTCAATATCCATCTTTCTTGCTCTCATTTGTAGAAATTGGACATTTTATTAAAATATTGCCATGGCGTATAAAATTTAGAAAAACAATAAAGAAAATGAATAAATTTGCTAACTCTATTTCACATACACGTGTAGTCACAGCAAAAACTATTTCTAATCTCATACACGAATATAATATATTTGTATGTGGTAGTGATCAAATTTGGAATCCGGTGGGATGGCAACCTACATTATTTCTAAATTTTGTACCGAATAGTAAGATTAAAATTTCATATGCTGCGAGTATTGCAAGGGATAACTTGACGACAGATCAAGTTGAATATATAAGAAAGTATGTTAAAGATTTTTCTGCCATATCAGTACGTGAGAAGAAATCAGCAGATATGTTAAACCGAATCTACCCACAGTTAGATGTTCAATATATGCCGGATCCAGTTTTTTTATTGGAAGAATCCGAATGGAAGAAATTTGTTCGATCAAAGAGTAGCACAGAAACTTTTATCTTTGGGTATTTTTTAGGAGAGGATGTTGTTAATCGTGAAAAAGCTTTAGCATTTTCAAAAAAGCTTGGAATAAAGATTATATTTGCTTCACATTTGAGTTTTTCTCAATATAAATGGGAAAAAAAACATCAAAACAAAATTTGTTCACCGTTAGGGGTAGAGGATTTCCTTAACAATATAGCTAATGCTTCACTTGTATTAACAGATTCGTTTCATGCAGCAGCTTTTTCAGCTATTTATAGGACACCCTTTTACGTTTTACCTAGGTTTAGCTTACATGATAAAAATTCAATGAATTCAAGAATTTTTGACTTAGTCGAAGAGTTGCATATACCTAATCGTTTTACTGAAAATCTAAATGAAGATTTTGAGTGGACTGGTGAAGAAAAAGAAAATCTTTCAGCTAATATTAATCGACTACGCATAAGAGGTATTCAATATCTTGAAAAATCTCTATGTGTTACGAAAGGAGTTTAGCAGTAAATGGATAAGTTTTATACAGATGAGAAGCATACACAGATTCTCATTGCACTAATGAAATTTCACGGTGTTAAAAAAGTTGTTGCAAGTCCGGGAACAACTAATATTACCTTAATTGGAAGCTTACAAAGTGACCCTTATTTTGAAATATATAGCTCTGTAGATGAACGTTCTGCCGCATATATTGCTTGTGGTTTGGCCAGAGAAAGCGGCGAACCCGTTGCCCTTTCATGTACAGGAGCAACCGCTTCAAGAAATTATGCTTCTGGTTTAACTGAGGCATTTTATAGTAATTTACCCATATTAGCGATTACATCAACACAGCATGTAGGGCGAGTGAGACAACTGATGCCCCAAGTTATAGATCGGACAAATCAGATGAATGATATGGTGAAAAAAAGTATCCAAGTAGATGTTGTACATGATCAAGAAGATGAGTGGGCAATGCAAGTTTTGATTAATGATGCTTTATTAGAGCTTCGTCGTCATGGAGGCGGACCAGTCCATATTAATTTGGTTACCACCTATAGTAAAGACTTTTCTATACGCGAATTACCTAAAGTTAAAGGTATTCGTCGTTATTTCTTAAATGACGATATGCCGTCTTTGATTGGTAAGAAGATATTAATTAATGTTGGTACGCATGCTTGTTGGTCACAGCAGCTTACTGATGCTGTCGATTTGTTCTGCGAAAAGTATAATGCGACTGTTATTTGTGAACATATCAGTAATTATCGTGGGAAATACGGAATTTATCCTAGTTTATTTGTTAATCAGGATGGAAGGAGTTCTCCATTACTTGAACCAGATATAATGATACATATTGGAGGTGTATTAGGATTTGGTGGGGGAATTAAAATTAAAATGAGAGAAGTATGGCGTGTCCATCCAGATGGTGAGGTCAGAGATACATTTAAGGAGTTGACTAATGTCTTCGAAATGAAAGAAATTGATTTTTTTGAACATTATTGTGAATTGAATCAGAATTCCATTATGGATACCAGCTATTATAGCGAATTTTATCAAGAATGTATTAATTTAGAAAATAAAATTCCGGAGTTACCGTTTTCAAATCCGTGGATTGCAAAAAATACGGTTGGAAGATTGCCAAGTAATTGTGAACTGCATTTAGGTATTTTAAATTCTTTACGTTCATGGAGCTTATTTAATATCAATCATGAGAAAAATATTAATATTTTTTCAAACACAGGAGGATTCGGAATTGACGGGCTCGTATCTACCTTGTTAGGATCAGCTTTAGCAACTCCACAGAAACTTTTTATTGGTGTGATAGGGGATCTGGCATTCTTTTATGATATGAATGCTTTGGGTAATCGCCATATCAGCAATAATATTCGTTTAATGATTATAAATAATGGCAGAGGAACAGAGTTTAGAAACTATAATCATCCTGCTGCATGTTTTGGTAAAGATGCAGATGAATATATGGCTGCTTATGGCCATTTTGGAAAACAGTCACGCGATTTGATACGTCACTATTCAGAGGATTTAGGGTTTGATTACTTATGCGCCGAAACAAAAGAAGAATACTTGGATAAAATCAATATTTTTCTGGAGAATGATATAAAGAAACATCCCATTATATTTGAGATTTTTACAGATTCTAAAGATGAGAGCGATGCACTAAATATTCTTTTTCATATCGAAGTTTCAACCAAAACGGTAGCAAAAAGTGCTGTAAAAGAACTGCTAGGAGATAAAGGTGTAACTATGTTGAAAAAAATTATAAAGAAGTAAGAATTTTTGAAAAATGTCGTATGGGTAAGTCTTTTGGACTGTCTGATATATATATCGATTTAGTCTCGATTCATAAGTAAAATTTATATATGTGTTATAGCACTATTTTATTTGGATATTCTCGATATCTATAGATTAGCCTTGTTGCCATGTTACATTCTTTAACAATAATATCATTGATGATGAATTATTGGTCAGGGATTCAAAGAAAAATTCTTTTTGTCAAAGAGAAAAAAGTTAAATATGGTGAAGAGTAACAGGTCATTGATTTACATTGGAGACGTCTCTTTGAAATTTATATTTTTTAGCATATTGATACAAAAAGAAAACTTTGCCCGGATATAAATAAAATTTTAAATGGTATTTAGGCAGAAAATTAAAGAAAGGAAAAGTCTGGTTTTAATTAGGCTGAATAGAAACTATGGGAGTTAAAACAAAAATTAAAAACATGATACGCTTTTTCAAGGCCAAAGAAATGGTACCCATCTATCAACCGATAAATGGACAACATCTTCTTAAAGGGAAAACCGCGCTTATTACAGGTGGTAGTGGTGGCATTGGATTTGCCGTCGCCAAGGCTTTTTTACAACAGGATTGTGAGGTCATCATCGCTGGAACAAACGAAAAAAAACTTTCCCAATACTGTGAGAAATTATCGGGAGGCAGGGCACGCTATTTAATTATTGATGTTACTGATGTAGATTCAATGCCCGAAAAAGTACGCCTTGTTGCCGATATGTCTTCCACAGGGAAGATAGATATACTGGTAAATTCTGCTGGTCTGGTATCGCATTCAGATTTTTATCATATATCTGAGAAGGAATATGATTCTATCATGAATGTAAATGCAAAAGGTACATATTTTATGAGCCAGACAGTTGCGAAAATGATGATAGAGAAAAAGATTAAAGGGCATATTCTCAACGTTACTTCATCGTCAGCGCTACGTCCTGCATGGACACCTTATCAAATGTCCAAGTGGGCTGTGAGAGGATTGACTCTGGGATTGGCTGACGCACTATTGCCGTACGGAATTGTGGTAAATGCTATCGCTCCCGGCCCTGTGGCAACACCGATGTTGGGCAAGTTTGAAGGTGATTCCATCTATAATGAAACATCTCCATTGGGTAGATATGCCATGCCGGAAGAGATTGCCCAGCTTGCTGTGTTTATGGTGAGTGATATGGGAAATCTCATTGTGGGGGATACCTTCTATATGACCGGCGGAAGTGGGACGATTACGCTACATAATTAATCCTGCAGATTTAATAAAGTTGACAATGTGATATGCTTGCCTAACGAGTGACGGCTCTGTAATATTTTTATCTAAATTGACTAAAAAGTATATATTTCTCGACGCTGTGCGAATGTATGAGGACAGTAAAGAGATCATTACTAAGAATTCGTCAAAATTTTTGAATATCTGCAAAGATATTGATTATCTCAAAACAGATGAGTATACACCTGCAAAAGCAAGATCTGAAAATATGTTGTTTAATTTTGATATGAGAAATTGGACAATCATCAGATTCTATATAACATATAATTCAAAAGGGCTTCGGCTCGGCGAATTGGAATTTGAAAATTGGCTTATAGAGATACTCTTTAGCAGGTCGCTTATATTTCCAAAAGATGTCGAAACACATGAAAACCACTTTGATTTATGGCGATGATGATATGAAATGGAGAGATGTAGTGGAAATATACAAAGATGCTATTGAGCATCAGACAGTCTATCGTCCAGAGTTTTATACAGCAGATACAAATAAATGATAGCCTGTTTGCTATTATAAGTTATGTGATTGACCTAGATAAATCTATAGGAAGAAGATTTTCAGCATGTGGTATGAGAGACGGTAAAGAGGTGATCAACCAACTTGGGTTATTATGCTCCGAAACTTGTGAAAATGGAAATTTATGATTGGTTCTAGAAAAGAAGCAGTGATGGAAAGGAGATAGAGCTTTTTCTCTTATTTTAGGCAGAAGTTCTATAAATATTATTTATGGCGTTTCAGGCAGACAGTAAAAAGATAGCAAAAAATACAATTATCCTCTATATGAGGCAGGTTCTTATCATGGTGATATCGCTATACACATCCAGAGTTGTATTACAAACTTTAGGTGCAGATGATTATGGTATTTACAATGTTGTAGGTGGATTTGTTACTATGTTCAATGTGATATCTGGAGCTTTCACTGTAGCCATATCAAGATTTATGGCTTATGTGATTGGTGAGGACAATGAGGAAAAGGTAGGAGAGCTTTTTTCAACAGCACTTATGGTTCAGTGCTGTATGGGATTATTTATTGTACTTCTACTGGCTACGGTAGGTGTATGGTATGTTACGAATATTATGGTACTCCCGGAGGGAAGAACTGGGGCGGCTCTATGGGTATTGGCATTTTCCGCAATTTCCTTCTTCATCAATCTGATAAGCGTTCCGTATAATGCTCTGATAGTAGCCCATGAGCATATGAAGGCATATGCTTATATAGCTATCTTTGAGGCTATAATGAAACTGCTTATTTCATTTGCCATTGTTGTTTCACCGATTGATAAATTGATTACTTATAGTTTTCTTACTGTACTTACCGCTGCTATAGTCAGGCTTTGCTATTCAATTTACTGTAATAAAAATTTTACAGGATGTAAATTTAGACTCAAAGTACATAGGAGCATGTTAAAGGAAATGATGTCCTTTGTGGGATGGGCACTTTTGGGAAACGGAGCAGTGGTTCTTCGGGATCAGGGAACGAACATAATTCTCAACCTTTTCGGAGGCACTACAGTTAATGCGGCACGAGGCATTGCTCAGAATGTAAACAATGCAGTACAGAGTTTTGTTAATAATTTTATGCAGGCTACTCAGCCGGAGATTACTAAGCTAAAGGCTACGGATCAGCTTGCTGAGATGAGAACACTGATATTTAGGAGCTGCAGAGTTTGCTATTTTTTGATGTTGATTTTAAGTGTTCCTTTAATCAAGAATATTGATTATGTGCTTGAGGTATGGCTGGGAGAGGTTCCGGCCTATACTAATTTGTTTGTCGTTTTTACCTTAATAGATTCATTGATTGCTGCGCTTAATAACCCCTTACTTTACGGTATGCTTGCAACGGGAAAGATTAAGACCTATGAAATTGTGATGTCATCAATGTGTATACTTAGTATACCAATTAATTATTGCTTGTTGAGTTTGGGGATTACTCCTGTATACGTATATATTGTCATAATAATTATAAGATTTTTGATTATGTTATCTCTTGTGTGGCAGTCAAAGACATATGGTTTGAAGTGGAAGGATTTTATTTTAAATGTTGCTGCTAGAGTAATTATAACTACAGTCATATGCGTTGTGGTGGCAGCTCTTGTTAACTTTGTTTTTATCAATATAGGCTTTCTAAAATTTTTAATAGAGACTGGAATTATAGTACTGTTAGATGGGTGTATGATATTTGTGGTTGGCTTTTCAGGTACAGAGCGGAAAACTATTATTTCCGTCATAAAAATAAGAATTTTGCCAAAAGTTTTAAAAAATTAATTGCAGATGGGGTATACAGGGAGGAATTGTACTCTGATTTGTATTGAGAGATTATTTAAATAATCATTAAAAGAAATCGGAAGCTTACTTAATAAATATATTATTTAATGAGATAATGTTTAAATAAATTGATATTGGTTAGAAATATCAATAAAACCCGCTTATTCAGCGGAGAAAGGACTGACAATGGATTACATCACAGACATGCATACACATATTTTATATGGTGTGGACGACGGTGCCCGCAGTTTGAAGGATTCCATCCGCCTGATTATGGTGGAACGCAGACAGGGTGTTAAAAGGATTTTCCTGACACCGCACTATGGACCAAAGTTCGGATATCCGGACCGGGAACTTCTGGAAACGAGATTCCGGGAGATACAGCAGGAGACAAAGAAATATTATCCTAACATCCGGTTGTATCTGGGAAGCGAATTATATTATCAGAGGAATACGATACAGGATTTAAAAGAAGGAAGAGCCCTTACCATGGCAGGCAGTAAATACATATTAGTTGAGTTTGGAACAGGAGATTCCTATTCTTCTATTTTCAAAGCAGTGCAGGATATGATTTACGCCGGATACCTGCCAATCATTGCACATGTGGAACGGTATGATGCGGTTTTGAATCAAATGGAGAGAGCCAGGGAACTTGTGAAAGCAGGGGCGTATCTTCAAATAAATGCGGAGAGCTTTACCGGAACAATATTTAACAGAAGAACTGCATTTTGCATGAAACTTTTGAAAGCCGGTTTAGTTTGTTTTGTTGCCAGTGACTGTCACGATCTGAGCAGACGCTGCCCGAATATGCGGGAAGGAATGGAAGCCATTCATAAAAAAATGGCCGGATATTCTTTTGAACAAAACATAGATAAAGTAATTGAAGGAAAGTACATATAAGGAGAACAATTATGCACGAGTTAGAAAATGATGAAATTGAAATCGATTTGAAAGAGTTGTTTGAGGTACTGAAGAGTAAGATCCTGGTCATTCTGGCAACGACAGTTATATTTATCGCGGTTTCTGCTGGAGTCACAAGGTTCATGATTACGCCAATGTATTCTTCTACGGCGCAGCTGTATGTGATATCCAGTACAGATCTGTCACAATTGACAAATCTGACAATGGGAACTCAGCTTACCCAGGACTATATGGAAATCGTGACAACAAGAGGTGTCGTCAATAAAGTGATTGATAATCTGGGACTTGATTTAGATTATGAGGAAATGCTGGACAAGATTACCGTTGAAAATCCCACGGACACGCGAATTATGGAAATCAGCGTCAGTGATCCGGATCCTGAAGAAGCCATGGAAATCACGCAGGAACTTGCAGAAGTGACAGCGGATACGGTATCGTCCAAAATGGATGTAAAAGCGCCGACGATTATCGAGGATGCTTATCTGGCCGACGAACCTGACAGCCCGAGTATGTTAAGGAATGTTGCCATCGGCGGTCTTCTTGGACTCATATTATCTGCAGGGGTGTTTATTATACAATTTATTATGAATGATACCATTCGAAGAGAAGATGATATTGAGAAGTATCTCGGAATTAATACCCTGGCAAAACTGCCACTGGCAAGCGGAGAGAAGAAACGTACGAAGAAGGTTAGGAGGGTGCAGTAATGATGGCAATGAAAAAGATAAAAATGCAGCTGCCGGAGATGTCTGATTATTTAATGGCAGAAGGACTCAATCAATTAAAAACAAATCTGGCATTTTCCGGAGATGGAATACAAATGATTACTGTGACCAGCAGTGTGCCGAATGAAGGAAAAAGTTCAGTGGCATTTAATCTGGCAAGAACTATGGCAGAGAATGGAAAGAAAATTTTGCTGGTGGACTGTGATTTAAGAAAATCGGTTATGGCGGCGAAATATCGTATGGAGGGAATTGACAAAGGATTCAGTCATTATCTCACAGGACAGGCTGGAGAAGGAGAAGTTATTTATGAGACGGATCTGGAAGGATTTTACATAACGGTGGCCGGCCCTTTGTCGCCGGATCCTACGAGCCTGCTGAATTCGGAATTGTTTGATAAATTTATGAAAAGGATGCGCAGCTGGTTTGATTTTGTCATTGTGGATGCACCGCCGCTGGGGCTGGTCATTGATGCAGTTATTATCGGCCAGCATACGGATGGTACTGTTGTGGTCATCGAACAGGGCGTGATCAAACGCCGGATTATTCAGGATGTTGTGAATCAGTTAAAGAAAGGCAATATCCGTATTCTTGGCGCAGTGCTGAATAAAGTAGATGAAAGAACCGGAGTATACGGAAATTATAAATATGGATACGGCTATTATGGAGAAGAAAAAACGAAAACAATAAGAGACAGACTTAAAATAAGAGGAGGCGGATCCGGTGGAAGGAAAAAGAAATAAAAAGAAAATCATCGGTATTATTTTAGCTTTGGCAATTGTTGCATTGGCAGCAGTTATCGTAAAAATACTGTTCTTTTCCGAAAATAAGGAGGCGCAGGAAAAAGAAGATGCCATGAATGCGGCAGCGTCTACGGAACAATATGAGGAACAGACAGAAGGCTCTGAGACGTTTGTAATTTTTGGTGTGGATTCCCGCTCAGGAGATCTTGGTAAGGGAACCCGGTCCGATTCCATTATGGTAGCAAATGTCGATCATGAAACAAAAGAAATAAAAGTGGCGTCTATTTACCGCGATACCTATGTAGATATTGACGGTCATGGTTTAGATAAAATCACACATGCGCATGCTTATGGCGGCCCTGTTTTTGCCATGGATACGGTGAATCGAAATTTTGACTTAAATATTGAGAAATATATTACTGTGAACTTTGGAAACGTAGCGGAAGTAATTGATGATATTGGTGGAATCGAACTGGATATTACATCAGAAGAGCTGCGGTATATTAATAAATATATTGATGAAATCAATAAAGTAGAAAACACAAATTCCAGTCATATCAGTAACACCGGAACGCAGAAAGTGGATGGTGTCCAGGCGGTTGCTTATTCACGGATCCGATATACGGCCGGCGGAGATTACAAGCGTGCAGAGCGGCAGAGAACGGTTCTGCTGAAAATGTTTGAAGCGGCAAAGCAGCAAAATACAGTAAAACTTCTGGGAATCGCCAAAGATATGATGGATAAAATCGGAACCAATTATTCTTCCGGAGAAGTCATAGAAATTTTGTCATATCTCGCAAAATATAACATGGAAGAAACGAAGGGCTTTCCGAATAAATTGTGGGGCGGTACTATTGAAGGAACATGGTATGCAGTACCGGTCACACTGGAGAGCAATGCCCAGGCGCTGCACAATTATCTTTTTAACGATGAAAAATATGAGCCGTCTGATAAGGTAAAAGAAATCAGTGAAGAAATTAAAAAAGTGGCGTCCACACCGAACGAAGAACTGGAGTAATTCCATAAATCTCCTTCTTGACATTTCCCTCAAAGCACAGTATGATTAAATCATAAGTAGTAAGTAATAAGTAGTAAGCAGTATGTGCTGAGAGGGAGGTCCCTATGAAAGATTTATCCATTACACAGGAATACCTTATTTGTGCGTTGAATGATAAAGGCAGGCTTTCAAGTTATAATCTGAATCTGGCGGCATGTTTTGTGGGAGCCGGACTGATGGAGCTTCAGCTGGAAGGTTGTATTTCCATGGATCAGAAGATGATAAAAATTACGAAAGAACTGCCGGAAGAGATGGCGTATCTGAAGCCTCTCTATGAAGAAATCAATGCAGAGAAAGCGATTAAGATTGAGAAAGTCATCGATAATTATATGATAACATTTACTGACAAAGCGCTGAAAGCATTGGTCCAGTCTGTAAAAGATTCTTTGAAAGAGAGCGGCATGATGACACAGGTACAGGTGGGACTGATCAATAAGAAAGAAGAATACGCGCCATCCAAAGAAGCCCGCACTGCGGTGGTTGAGAAAATCCGGGCGGAACTTCTGGAAGATGGTGAGATTACAGAGGATGTCGTGATTTTAACGGCTCTGCTGGATAAGGCCAATTGTCTCAAAGAATATTTCTCAAAATTTGAGCAGAAAGAGCTGAAAAACAGGATGCAGGAAATCCGGGAGAGCAGCTGGGGACAGGAAGTAAAAGAGATGACAGAGCATATGGAAATGCTGATTGCGTGTATTATTGCGACGGGAGCGGCAGCGCATTAAGTGTGAAGGGAGTTTTTTTCTATGTCCAGACGAAGGAGCATGGAAGTGATTGAGGCGTCAGAGTATGTGACGATTGGTGAATTAGTACGGCTGACCAATGTAAGGTACAGTACTCTGAAATTTTATACAGAGGAAGGAATCCTTCCCTTTGAGCAGGCGGAGGAAAATATGACAAGGCGGTACAGACGAGAGGAAAGCGTAGAGCGGATTTCCTATATTATGAAGCTGAGGAGTGAGAAGAAAACCATTCCGGAAATAAAAGAGATACTGAAAGAAGGATCTGATCTGTGAAGATTGGGTCCTTTTTTGAGATTGGAAGCATTTTCTGTCTGATCAGAAGATTTTAAGAAAAGTGTGTAATTAACATATCAGCAGCAAAACGGGAATAAAACAGCAACAGAATAAGAATAGGATTCATAAATGTAGTCAGAAGAAAAGAAGAAAGAAATGGAGTGTTGCAATATGGCAAAATCAAAATTAGTAAAAGCAAATCAGAAAATCGCAGATAAAGTAGTCGGAGGATACAAAAAGATTGAAAACGGCGCAGTCGGCGGATATAAGAAAATGGAAGAAAGCGTTGTAGGAAAATATAAAGAAATCGAAGATTCCTTCGTGGATCAGTTTTTGACAAAAGATGGAGAAACGGTTGAAGAAGCAAAAATGAGATTGAAGGAAGAACAGGAGCAGCGCAGAGAACAGAGAGAAAAGAACATAAAGGAAACCGGACACCATTATGAAAAATGATATCCGGCCATATGAAAAAAATGAATAGAGTCAAAATGATTTAAATCAGGTGATGATCCAGGCAGTAATGATAAATGCCTTCATCTGCAACGGAACCACAGACGACATCGGCAATTTTTTTCACATTTTCTGTGGCATTGCCCATGGCAACGCCGGTGCCTGCAGCTTCCAGCATTTCAATGTCATTGGAGCCGTCGCCGAAGGCGATTGCCTGATCTTTCGTCAGTCCATAGTAGGACAATATTTTTCCGACTCCCATACCCTTGCCGCCGTTGGAAGGGATGATGTCTGCGGCACGGTCCCACCAGGCTGTTACTTTTGCACCCGGCGCGTTCTTTACAAGCAGGTCATGATCTTCTGCGCGGCAGCCCAGCATAATCTGGTAAATCTCATCCTGCGCAAAGGCATCGAAATCTTCTGCCACATCAATGGTCTGTTTGGAAATCGCAAAATAGTCTGTAAGATCATCATCTATACCGTTGGATCCCATCCGGTCTTTGCTGGCAAGTGCAACAGGACGGCCGATGGATGCGGCGTTTTTAATGATCTGCTGTACATCGGAAGCAGGAATCGGATTGCTTAAGATGACCGCATCTTTGGTAAAACAGTAAGATGCGTTGAATGTCAGGAAAGCGTCAAATTCGATTCCCGGAAAATGCGGTACGCTGACCGGCGGTCTGCCGGTGGCGATACAGAGAATCACATGATTCTCTTTTAAACGGATCAGACATTCCAGCATTTGGTCTGAAATGACTTTCCGGTTCATATCGATCAGAGTACCGTCAATATCAAAAAAGGCAATTTTAATATCCTTCTCATTCTGCAAATTCATAGTGTTCTCCTGTAAGGTTTGTGGACTTCGAGTCCCGTCTACTATTATAGCATGATTTTAATAATTTAGAAACAAAAGAATCATAATATGGAAACAAATCAGAAGTAAGATAAAAGTGGAAAAGGACAAAGAAAATGAAAATATGGTATGATGAAAATGTGGAGAAGAAGAAATTCGAAAAAAGGCAGAGCAAAAGAGATGTGGATTTGGAAGACCGGGCATATATTTACGGTGACTGCAGTCTCCTGGAACTGGTATGGAATAATCTGATTTCCAATGCCATTAAATTTACGGATCAGGGCGGTATGATTTCCATCTGTCAGGAATCAGAGGAGGACTATGTCAGGATTTCAGTCAGAGATACCGGCTGTGGAATGGATGAAAATCTTCCGGCATTTTATGAGAAGAAAAAGCCAGGCAAAGAAACGAAGACAGTCATCCGAATGAAACGAAACCGGAAGATTGTCAACAAGATGGAGCTGACAAGGCTTCAGAGAAACTTTGAAGCCTGTATCGAGGAAATTGCGTCTTTGGAAAAATCCAAAACTTCAGCCGCGACGGTGTATGCGCTGATCGTCGCGCTGATCGGAACTGCATTTATGGCAGGATCAACATTTGCAGTGACGGCACAGACTCCGCAGATTCTGCTGTGCATTCTTCTGGCAGTGCCGGGATTTATCGGATGGATTCTGCCGGTTTTTGTCCACCGGAGAACCGTCAGAAAGAAAACGAAGGAACTGAATCCTTTGATTGAAGAAAAGTATGACGAGATATATGAACTCTGTGAGAAGGGAAGCAAGCTTCTGTATTAAGATAAAAGTTTATCATTTACATATAGATTGTTCTATGCTAAGATATGGGCAGTGTTAAAAGGAAGGGAGATGGCTTGATGACGTCTATTTGCTAAGAAAAGGACAATAAATTAGATGACTCATTGATTTTATGGTGGGGTGTTTTTGTTGTACTTATTTTGCAGATAGATGCACAGAGCTGATCTTTTCAGGCGCAGACGCGTCTGGTAATTTTGTGTGCTTTTCTGCCGCCTGCGGAGGCAGAAGATATGTAAGATATGGATGCGGACAGTTCATTGGAACTGTCCGTTTTTTACCTCATAGGAAAGCAATTTCCTATGAGGTAAAAAGTTTCCGGGCAGAACTGACTGCTGCAGGAAGATGGTGCCTGATTCCGCCGTAAAAGAAAAAATTGTCCTTTTGAATTGATGAAGACCAGACAGGAAGATACCAAAAGAAAGGATAATTACAATGCTGAAAAAAGAAAAATGGAAATTACAATTTACGATGATTGCACTGGGACAGGCAGTTTCCATGCTGGGAAGCCACGGCGTGCAGTTTGCGCTGATCTGGTGGCTCGCCGAGAAAACATCATCACCGCTGATGCTGGGAATATCGGGACTGGTGGCTTATCTGCCTATGTCGCTGCTGAGTCCGCTGGCGGGAATTATGGCAGACCGGCTGAACCGAAAAGCGATTTCCATTGTTTCCGATATGGGAATGGGAATCACTGCGATGCTGTATGCGCTTTTACTGTCGGTGTTTGACCTGCCGGTATGGACGGTATTCGTGATGCTGTGCGTCAGAGGAATCGGAAGTACGTTCCAGCAGCCGGCGATCCAGTCCATCATACCGCAGCTGGTACCGGAAGATCAGCTGATAAAGACCAACGGATGGATGCAGCTGCTGAATGCGGGAGCATTTTTGTTCGGACCGGTGATCGGAGCTTCACTGTATGCCATATTTCCGATGTCCGTTGTTCTGCTGAGTGATGTTGTCGGAGCTGTCTTTGCCAGCGCTGCACTGGCCGTGGTAAAGATTCCGAAGCTGGAACGGAAAGAAACGAAGAAATCCGGAATGCTGGAAGAATTCAAAGAAGGAGTCCAGATTTTCAGAGAGGATAAAAAACTGCTGTATCTGGTAACTGCAGAGGCGTTCTGTATGTTTTTCTATGCGCCGCTGTCTTCCTTCTACCCGCTGATGACCAGCGATTATTTTGACTTATCCGCTATGTACGGCAGCGCGGTTGAGCTTGCATTTGCCGTGGGGATGATGGCATCATCGCTGTTATTTTCCAGCGTATTAAAGATAAAAAGAAAGATCAGAACGTCCTTCATCGGATTGTTCGGTATGGGAATCATGTCTGCTGTGTGTGGTCTGGTTCCGCCAGTGATGATTGGATGGGCTGCGTTTGCATTGTGCTGCACAGGACTGGGGACATTTGGAAATATACACATGATTCCTCTGACGGCTTATATTCAGGAAACAGCAGCTCCGGAAAAAATGGGACGGGCGTTTTCTGTTCTGACACTGATTTCATCGGTGACCATGCCGGTGGGACTGTTATTCAGCAGTCCAATCGCAGAGAAGACAGGCGTGGACCGCTGGTTTTTCATTTCGGGAGCTGCGATCGTGATCATCACGGCAGTCATTTTGTGCCGGTACCGCATGAAATATAGAAAGAGGAGATAAATATAAGAGAAAAACAAGCCATCAGAGGTGTATCATTTACTTCAGATGGCCTGTTGTATATCAGAGAAATAATTTTCATTTTTCCCAGCGCAGCAGAAGCGCAGAATTAGCGATGACCAGGACAGATCCCGCATTATGGACCAGGGCTCCGACGACCGGATTCAGGATTCCTGTAATTGCCAGAACAATGGCGATAAAATTCAGGGTCATGGAGAAAGTGAGATTACATTTTATCGTCGTCATCATCCGTTTGGAAAGCCGCAGCAGATGCGGAAGTTCCCGGATATCGTCATTGACCAGTGCGATATCGGCAGCGTCCACGGCAATGTCACTGCCAATGCCGCCCATGGCGATGCCGACGAAGGCACGTTTGAGCGACGGAGCGTCATTGATACCGTCTCCGATCATGCAGACCTGCTGATTCTTTGTCTGACACCGGTCGATAAAGGCAAGTTTGTCTTCCGGAAGGCAGTTGGCGCAGATTTCATCAATCTGGAGTTCACCGGCAATATACCGGGCTGTATTTTCATGATCTCCGGTCAGCAGCACCGGGGAAATACCGGTTTCTTTGACTCCCTGAATGACGGCGGAAGCATCTTCTCTCAGGGTATCCGCGAGAGCGAGGAAGCCTGCCAGTTTTCCGTCAATGGCAGTAAATACAAGGGTAGAGCCGGTTTCAGAGTATTGTGAAATGATCTGTGCTAATTGAGACGGAAGGGCAATCTGAAAATCTTCCATCAGTTTCAGATTGCCGGCAATCACATCACAGCCTTTTACATGAGCCCGGACGCCGCGGCCGGGAAGCATCTGAAAGTCTTCCGGTTCCGGAGCGGATGCCCCGGATTCTCTGGCATAACATTGCAGAATCGCTTTTCCGATCGGGTGTTCAGAACGAAGCTCCGCGCCTGCTGTGTATTCATATAGTTCTTCACGGCTGTACTGACCGGAAAGGCAGGAAACAGAGGTAACCTGAGGAGTGCCGTAAGTCAGTGTGCCGGTCTTGTCAAAGGTAATCCGGGAAACAGAAGCCAGCCGCTCCAGAGCATCCCCTTCCCGGACAAGGAATCCGTGTTTTGTCGCATTTCCTATGGCTGCCATAATAGCGGTTGGGGTTGCCAGAACGAGAGCACACGGGCAGAAAACAACAAGAATGGTCACGGCCCGGATGATCTGGCCGGAAATCAGCCATGTGAGAACCGCGGCGCTCAAAGCGATCACAACGATCCAGGTAGCCCACCGGTCTGCGATACCGACAATCTTTGCCTTATCTGCGTCAGCGGACTGGACCAGACGGATCATACGCTGGATGGAACTGTCTTCTCCCACTCTGGATGCCTTCATGTCGAAGGAACCAAATTGATTGACGGTTCCGCTGGATACAGAATCTCCCGCCGTCTTATCTACCGGCATGGATTCTCCGGTCATAACTGCCTGGTTGATGGAGGTCTGTCCGGAAATGATCACTCCGTCCACAGGAATGGATTTTCCCGGAAGAACCCGGAGGATATCCCCTACCTGAACCTGATCCGCGGGAATGATTTCTTCGCTGCTGTCTGAGAGCCTTCGGGCAGTCCGGGGCGTCAGATGAACCAGTTTCTCGATTCCTGCGCGGGCTCTGGCAACGGTAATGTCTTCCAGCATGGCGCCCAGCTGCATGATAAAGGCCACTTCACCGGCGGCAAAATCCTCGCCGATGAAAACAGAGGCAATCAAAGCGATGGAGACAAGGGCATCCGCTTTGATATCAAATTCTGTCACGAGACCAATGACGGCCTCCAAAATGATAGGAATACCACATAAAATAATTGCGATCCACGCCGCGTCAAAAGGCAGAGGGATCAAATCAAAAATACTGATCATTAATGCGATTCCGGAGATGATAAGGAAAGCAATATCTTTTTTCATGCCGCCCCATTCCAGGAATGCTTCTAATTTCTTCACAGTGTAAGACTCCTTTCTATACCCTGCGGGGTATCTGCTGTGTATGATTTTAGTATACCTATGGGGGTACAGGTATGTCAAGAAAAGAAAAAAGAAAACTGCCTTATGACAGTTTTCCAATCGAATCCATGATTTATTTCATATTTGCGAACTGTTCCACAGCTTTTGTAAATTTGGCGATTGTCTCATCGGCATCGCCGTGTTCGATTCCGTCACGGACACAGTGCTGGATGTGCCCTTCCAGAATCACCTGTCCTGCTTTGTGGAGAGCAGATTTGGCGGCGTTGATCTGAGTCAGGATATCTTCGCATGGGATATCCTCATCGACCATACGGTCAATGGCCTGAACCTGACCGATGATTTTTTTGAAACGGCGGTGAAGATTGTCTGCGTCCATACATTGTTTCATAAAGCATCTCTCCTTATATGTTGGTGGGTATGTCTGCCTTTATTATGGAAGAAAATAAAAAAAGTGTCAAGAGAACGAGTCCGGAGACCGCTCTCCTGACTTTTTGATGATTTTCAGTTAAAAAGCTGATTTTATTTTTGGATCTTACGTGTTAAGATGTAGATACAGAATATAAAGAATAGGAGGAGCTGTTATTATGATGTATCCATTTATGACATTAAATGATAAAACGGAGATTGTCCATTCAGAGGCATATGATGAGAACGGAGTGGAGACAGTTAAAGTTTACTTTGAAAAACCGGTTTATGGCGGATTCCATTCTGCAGAATGTTATCTTCCCTCTTATGAGTGGAAAAATATAGATGGATTTTCGGATGAAGAGATTCAGGAGCTGCAGGAGTTCCTTGAGTCTGTGGCACATATTATCATTGAGCTTGCAAGGGAAGGGGGCTTTGACAATGCCTCAAATTTTTAAGATTGGATCCTACTTAATATATTTCTGGACGAATGAAAATGATCCGTTGGAGCCAATACATGTCCATGTATCAGAGGGCGTACCATCTGAGCATGCCACAAAAATATGGATAACAAAAAGAGGGAAGGGACTTCTCTGTAATAATAATTCCAGAATTCCCAATCATAAGCTAAAGACAATACTCAAAATTATAGAAGCCAGACATTTTGATATTGAGAAAAAATGGATGGATTATTTTGGAGAAATTCATTATTATTGTTGAAAGCATTCTTCACAAGCCCTTCCCTTTTCAGAAGTCAGCTCAACAGCTGTCATCGCCTACCGAATAAAGTTTGTCGCAATTTTCTTGTTTTCCGGAACCAGAATTCCGTTTTTTTTCCCTTTTCGATACATTTCAGCAGCCACGCCATATTTTTCCCGATGTTGTACATGGTCATAAGACCTTCTTTATCCTGCATTACTTCCTCCGGTTCATTGCCGTATACATGATTCCAGTAGGTGGAAGAAACCACAGGCATGGAAGCAATGGTAAAATATTTGTTGATGACGTCCATGGAAGCAGTGGTGCCGGCTCTTCTGGCGCTTAACACGGCAGCTCCCGGTTTATGAGCAAAATATCTGGAACCGGAATAGAATGCACGGTCCAGAACTGTTAAAAGTCTGCCGCTTGGATGAGCGTAGTAAACCGGAGAGCCAAAGACAAAGCCATCGGCAGTTTTTGCTTTTTCCACCAGTTCGTTGGCAATATCATGGAATACACATTCACCGGTTTCGCTGCATTTTCCACAGGCAAGACAGTCCGGCAGAGGTTTGTTTCCAATAAAAACGATTTCAGTTTCAATTCCTTCTTCTTCCAGAGAGCGGGCTACTTCGTTAAGAGCAGTATAAGTACATCCTTTTTCTCTGGAACTTCCATTGACTAATAAAACTTTCATAAAAGACATTCTCCTTTCAGTTTCATATACATGCTGTGATTCTATTATACCAGAAATCAGCCGGAGGGAATCTTTAATATACACCGGCAAGAACAGAAAGGACCTTCCGAATGGCGGAAGGTCTGAAAAAATCCGATTTAGAAAGAGCAGATTTCTGTTTCGTTTTGTACGGCTGAACTTTCTGTGGTAAAGGTAAGATTCGGGAACTGATCGGAATTTGTAACGATCAGGATGCAGTCTGCGGCAAATCCCTTTTCTTCAATCAGCGCCTTGTCAAATTCCAGGATCGGTGTTCCCTGAGAGATTTCTTCTCCATTTTTTACTCTCACTTTGAAGCCTTCTCCATTCATGGAGACAGTATCCAGACCTTCATGGATGATAAGCTCGGCGCCGTTGTTCAGGGTGATGCCGACGGCGTGAAGGGTATCCGCTATCATAGAAATTTTTCCTGCGCATGGCGCGGTGATAACCTGCCCGTCAGGACGGATGGCGATTCCCTCTCCCAGGGCTTTGGATGAGAAAACCGGATCTGCTACGTCTTCAAGTGGAATGATCTCGCCGGAAATCATGGCTTTTAATGATTTGATAGGTTCCTGTGTAGTTTCTTTTTTTCTGGATTTTTTTCTGAAAAACATAAAGATTCTCCTTTCGGCGTTGTGTCAGGTTTTTATATGCAAAAAAGTGTTAACACTTCAATTCCATCTTTTGAAAATGAAGGAAGAACACATGAAAGTCTTCTTTGATCAGAGGAACGGTGATTCCGATTTTCATCAGTTCGTCTCCACAGAAAATTTCTCCGGTATCAGCATTCTGATAGTCAGAATCCGCATCCAGTCCGCAGAGATGAAATCTGCCGTGGGAGCGGAGCGGATCATGGAATTTCTGCATGATATAGACAAAACAATCCGTATCACTTACCACAGACCACATCAGATGATTATCATCCGGAGACGTATGACGGTAAAATACACCCTGGATCAGTGCGCTGCGGATTTGCTTGTAGTCACGAATCTGATCCCTGATTTCTTTCAGCTCTTCAGAAGAACACAGCGTCAGGTCAAGTTCATATCCCAGTGTAAACAGACTGGCAGTGCGGTATCTTGTTTCCAGGGATGTGGAACGGCCGGTCTGATGGTTCGGCGTAATGCTCACATGGGAGCTGATGGCAGACGGTGGATACAGAAGACTGAATCCGTCCTGGATGGAAATACGGTCGTAAGCATCTGTATTATCGCTGGCCCATATCTGAGGAACATAATACAGCATGCCGGGATCAAATCTGGCGCCGCCGCTGGAACATCCTTCTACCAGAAGTTCCGGATATGTCTGTTTCAGCCAGTTCAGAATGTCATATAAACCGAGAATATAGCGGTGGCTGGTTTCACCTTTATGGTTATAATCAAGCAGGACGGAATTAACATCTGTAAGCGGCCGGTTCATATCCCATTTGATGTAGTCAATATCCCCATTTTTCAAATAAGAATGAAGCATGTTTTTGATATAATCCCGGACTGTTTTCTGTGATAAATCCAGAAGATATTCATGCCGTCCTTCGGTCATGGAATATCCCGGAACATGGATCACCCAGTCAGGGTGCTCCTGATATAAAATGCTGTCTTTGCCGACGGCTTCCGGCTCAAACCAGAGACCAAACTGGAGGCCTTTTTCATGCACGATGCGGGCTGCGGCAGAGATGCCTCCCGGCAGTTTGTTTTCATTGCAGATCCAGTCGCCCATGGAAGTTCTGGTAGTATTTCCGCTGCGAAACCACCCGTCATCCAGTACAAAGAGTTCTATGCCGGCTTTTTTGGCCAGTTCCGCCTGAGTTTCGATTTTTTCCAGACTTACATCACAGTACATGGCTTCCCAGGAATTCAGCAGAACAGGGCGAGGCCTGCGGGCAAAATGGGAAGGAATCAGATGGTTCAGGTAAAGCTGGTGGAAGTTATGGCTCATTCCATTAAGTCCCTCGTCACTGTAATTTAATACGGCTTCCGGTGAGGAAAAGGTTTCTCCCGGTTCAAGAGTCCAGCAGAAATTTTCCGGATGGATCCCAATCTGGGCACGGACATTTCCAAACTGGTCACATTCCGCCTGCGCCAGGAAATTGCCGCTGTAAATCAGGTGAAAGCCGTAAACTTCACCTTTCTCTTCTGCAGCATCTGGTGACAGCAGAGCAAAAAATTGCTGGTTCTGCGGGCTGCTGCTTCCCCTGAGGCTTTCAAATCTCTGAATTCCGTGATGGAGAGGGAAACGGTTTTTATTAGCCTCTTTTGCGTGGCTTCCGTAGAGGGACAGAACGTCATAAGACCGGGCAGGAAGTTCCAGAGACAGGCTCTGAACATTGTGCAGTTTCAAAGGTTTCTTCCCGGTATTTTCGATTTCCTGATGCCGGAGAAGAACGGCAAGATCCCCGATCACAGAATAATAAAGGAATATCCGGATACCGGCTTTGGGATCTTCACAGATTATCTTCAAAGTTTCAGATTCTTCTTCCGATGCAAAAACAGAAGGAAGACCTGGAATCCCAGGTTTTCCTTTCTGCACTTCAAAAGAGGAGAAGCGCAGGTCTGAATAAACGATGCCGGAAGCGGATTCTGCCGCAAATGCCGGAATCCGGAAATCTCCGTGTTCCCGCACAGGATATTCAAAAGGCAGATCATCAAAAGAGGCGTGAGGGATGCTGATATCATGTTCCGTGGCATAGCCTCTTTTAAAATACTGGGGAATTCCGGTTTTGTGATAACTGCGGACGGAAGGTCCAAAATACCGGTGGACGAGATATTTCCCGTCCACGATTTCCATGATGTAGCTGACTGCCTTATTCTTTATATGCAGGATCTGCTGTTTTTCATCAAATATAATACTCATTTACGCGCTCTCCATTTTTTTATTAAAGCCGAACAGCCAGGTCAGTACGAAAGCGACCACGAAGGCAACCACATTTACAAGCAGGTAAATCGGAAGCTGTTCATTTAAGTAAAGCAGGGTTCCGGGAATTCCCGTAATGGACATTCCGGTTGCTCTTAAGTGGAAGATAGAAGCAAGGAAGCCGCCGACACCGCCGCCGATCATGGACATGATAAACGGTTTTACGAATCTTAAGTTGACACCGAATACGGCAGGTTCTGTGATCCCCAGCAGAGCGGAAAGGCAGGATGGGTAGGCAACCTGTTTGGTTTTATTGGAAACTGCCTTGATAGCCACTGCAAGAACAGCGCCGGCCTGAGCGACGTTTCCGCAGGTACCGATCGGGTTTAAATAGTTCCAGCCGTCCTGTGCCAGCATGCTGATTTCCAGGAAGTTCAGGATATGATGGATTCCAAAGATTCCAAGCAGCTGTCCGAAGCATCCATACAGCAGACCGCCGATTCCCATTGGAAGGAATAAGAGATTTTCTACCAGGAACAATACGCCGTTTTCCACATAGTGAAGGATTGGTCCCAGGACAAAGAGTGCAAGCAGGATTCCGACTAATAACGTAACGAAAGGAGTAACGATCAGATCGATAGCGTCCGGCACATGTTTGCGAAGCCATTTTTCAAATTTTGATGTTACGATTCCGGTTACGAAAGCAGGAAGCACGGAGCCCTGGTAGCCTGCGACTCTGAGGAAGCCGAAGAATACAAGAGGTTCAGCGGCACCGGAACCTACGTCATAAGAACTTGGAAGGCTTGGGCTGACAAGCATTAAACCAAGGACGATACCGATGATCGGGCTTCCGCCAAAGTTACGGAATGTAGACCAGCATACCAGCGCAGGCAGGAAAGAAAATGCCGTATCAGTCAGAATCTGTGTGAAAGTCAGCAGAGACTGAGGGATGCTGTCGGTTGTAAGGCCGAATACATTTAACACGGCTTCCTGTGTCAGCAGACCGCGCAGTCCCATGAAAAGTCCGGTAGCGACCAGGACAGGAATGATCGGAACAAAGACGTCAGAGAACATACGGATCATTCTCTGGAATTTGTTTCCGTAAACGACTTCTTCTTTTACCTCTCCGCCAGACTCGCTGTCTCCGGTTATTTTTGTGACTTCATCATAGATTCGGTTTACCAGTCCGGTGCCGAGGATGATCTGGTACTGTCCGGAATTGAAGAAAGATCCTTTTACTTTATCTAAGGCTTCAATTTCTTTTACCTGAATATCGTCTTTATTGGAAACTACGATTCTGAGTCTTGTGGCACAGTGGCGTACAGAAACGATATTTCCTGTGCCGCCTACAAGCTCGACGATTTTGTTTGCTAATTCTTTATCACTCATAAACTTCTCCTTTCAAATGAAGTAATTCATATATTTCAATCTCTGATTCGTTCATATCTCCGGACAGGCTGATTCCGGGATCATCATTTTCCGGGCAGATGCGGGATGAAAGCACGGCTTCTCCCCGGTTCAGGAAAATTTCCAGACTGGAAGAATCAGACCATATTTCCACATCAGATAGTGAACGAAGACTGCAGTATCTGTATTCCGGCTGTCCGCTGACCCAGTGTTTTCTGGTCAGACAGATCCATTGCTTCTCCGGATCAAAAGCAATGGAAACCTCATTTCCATAAAGGGATATGGAAAATGAAGAAAAAGGATGGCGCGGATGAATCCGAAGATAAAACTGCCTGTGTTCCGGTTTTGCATATAAAACGGAGGAAGCCTGTCTGGAAACAGGAATGTTCCTGCCCCGCATGGAATATAATTCTTCCGGCGGAAGCTGGTACAGCTTTCCGTTTTTCAAATGAAGTTCCCGCGGCATGGTCAGACAATGAATTCCTGCGGAATCCTGACCGAAAGCAGCTTCCTGCGCATCGTCCATTCTGGACATCCAGGCAAATAAAATCTGCCGGCCTTTTTCGTCTGTAAAGGTCTGCGGCGCGTAAAAATCAAAGCCGTAATCCATCAGAGAATACCCGTCATCCAAATCTTCCGGACATCCGTCAGAGGAAGGCTCGCCGGATGCCACAAGTTTATAAGCAGAGAGACTGGATTCACAGATGTCTTCCTGATTGTTCCGTGTCTGAGGGCTGAAGATCAGAACATAAGATCCGTCCAGCCGGAACAAATCCGGACATTCGATCATCTCACATGCCCGCGACTGGGCGTAGACTCTGCTATAACGCCAGGAAAGGCCGTCATCTGACTGACAGAGGGCAATGGCTCCCCGTCCGTCCTTTTTCTGCGCTCCAATCAGCATAAAATAGCTGCCGCTGTCTGTCCGAAGCACTTTGGGATCTCTGAAATGCTCGGTATATTCTTCCGGTGTATTCAGTACACAGCCAAGCTTTAAGAAGCGGTGCCCGTCACGGGTGACGGCGATGCACTGGCTGCTTTTCCGGCGGCCGTCTTTTTTAGCGTTGCCGGTATAAAACAGATACAGCTGATCATCAATTACACAGCCGCTTCCGGAATATACGCCGCACTGATCGCAGGTCTGGTCAGGCAGCAGAGCGCTTCCCTCAAAATCCCAGTGAAGCAGATCTTTGGATGTGAACAATCCCCATTCTTTATAACTGTGATTTTTGGCAAAACGATTCCATTGAAAGAATACGTAATATCTGCCGTTAAAATAAGCGAGTCCGTTTGGATCATTCATCAGACCCCTTGGGGGTTCCAGATGATATTGTTGTTTTTTTAATCTCAATCTGCTTTCTCCTTCCGTTTTGTCTCTTCGGTACCGATACTTATATTAAACGCCATCCGGGCGTTTTTGGCTATAGAAATTCAGTACGAAAATATGGAAAAAACTAACTTTTTGCAATATAATAGACTGTATGAAAGAATATAAAGAAACACTGTATACATCAATACGAAAATCCACATCGGATCTTGCGTTCTACAGCGCAGGGTATGAAAAATGTGAACCTGGCTACAGTTATGGGCCGAGATACCGGTCATACCAGCTGATTCATTTTGTATTAAAAGGAAAGGGAGAGCTGCATATCAACGAACATACATTTCAGCTGGCAGAAGGAGACGCATTCATTATCCCATCCGATAAAATCTCCTATTATAAGGCATCGGAAGAGGATCCATGGTGTTATGTGTGGATCAGTTTTCTTGGAATCGATTCTGAAAATTATATCTATCAGCTGATGACCGGACTGGATGATATTTATATTGTTCATAATGTGGATATCGAAAAATATAAAGAACTTATTTTTAAAATCCTGGAGTTTCAGGGAAAGGATATCAGCCGGTATTTCTATGCTAACAGTCTGCTGAATCAGATCATGGCGTATTTATTTGAAGAAATTCCTTTTGAAGAGAATCAGAGAAAACAAAATTCTGCAGCGGATGAAGTGAAATTTTATCTGGATGTTAATTATGCGGAAAAATTAGTCCTGAAAGATGTGGCAAAAGAATTCGGCGTTCATCCGAATTATATGACGAGGATTTTCCATGAGAAATTTGGGACATCTCCGAAAAAATATCTGATGGATCTGAAGCTGAAGAAAGCCTGTCATCTTCTCACAACGACTTCATTGTCCATCGGGGTGATCGCCGGCTCGCTGGGATTTGATGACCAGCTGGCCTTTTCCAGAATCTTTCGGAAGGAATTTGGGGAGGCGCCGTCACGATACAGGAAAAAAGAAAGAAAAGAAGAAGCGTAAAAATCAGACCCTTTCCAAAGGAAAAGATCTGATTCATATATTGTTTTATTTTGTAATCCATCCTGCGTCGCAGGCTCTGCAGTAATCCCAGTCGTTTCTTCCGGAGGTGTGGAGCTTGTAGCTCCAGAAGAACCAGCCGTCGCAGGCATCCCATGCGTCCATTTCCCACTGATAAATGGAGGAATATAATGTGTCCGGAGAGAGGGTGTCTTTTTCCTCACATTTGTTTGCCAGGCACCATTCGCCGACAATGACCGGATGGAATCTGGAAGCGCGTTCCAGCCGCTCTTTGAAGTTTTTGCGGATGCTGTCTTTGTAGTCTTCCAGCCGCTTCGTTTTCATGAGAGGTTCCGCGGTGAAGAGATACATATGGGTATCGATCACCAGACCCGGATACTGGTCTTTCGGCATGAAATCTTCCCATTCTTCCAGGCGGAAGCCGTCATGGATCACGACAGCCACGTCTTCGCTGCAGTGCCGGCGGACTGCTTCATAGCCTTTCAGATAGAAGTCTTTTAATACTTCTGTCGGAACCGCTGTGGATCCTTCTGCCTGTTTCGGGTCTCTGGCCTGATAGCGGGGACCGACAAATTTCAGGATATCCTCAGATACCGGCTCATTGAGCAGTTCAATGCCGTACAGAGCTCTGCGTCCGGCGTAGCGTTCGGCCAGCCGTTCCAGGACATCCAGAGTGTAATCTATGTTTTCCTGTTTGTGGTGCCATTTGACAACGCCGGTCAGGCCGCCGTTGTCAAAGCCATTCTGGCTGTCCGGCACCGTATGGAGGTCAATCAGAATTTTTAAATCATATGTTTCCGCCCAGTCGAAAGCGGAATCCAGGAATTCGATGCATCCTACGTAAGGTCCTTTTTCGTCAAAAATATAGTGCGGAACCGGGATGCGGACCATGTTAAGCCCCATGGCTTTGATATGCTGAAAGTCCCGCTCCTGAATAAAGTAGCTTCTGTGCATATAGAGACGGTCAGCAGCTTCCTCAGGAGAAAGTGCATTGTAAAAATCAGTTTCGTCTTCTGCGTCAATTCCGTGGAATAATTCCCGGCTCATCCATTTTTCAAGAACCAGCCAGTTTCCAAGATTTACTCCTTTTATCTTCATCATTTATCACCTCATAATGTTTCGCCGTTGGATTGGATTACTTTCTGATACCAGTAGAAAGATTTCTTTTTGCTGCGATTTAAAGTGCCGTTTCCCTGGTCGTCAATATCCACATAAATAAAACCATATCGTTTTGCAAGTTCTCCGGTGGTAAAGGATACCACATCGATACATCCCCATACTGTATAGCCCAGGACAGGAACATGATCTTTCAGCACGGCATCTTTTACGGCCTGTATATGTTCTCTCAGATAGTTGATCCGGTAGTCGTCTTCTACTACATAACCATCTTTTTCATCGATTAATTTGTCATAGGCGCCGAAACCGTTTTCCGCAATAAAGATCGGAAGTTCATAGCGCTCATACAGCTGATTTAAGGAATAGCGCAGACCGTCAGGGTCGATGGTCCAGCCCCAGTCGCTGCATTTTAAATAAGGATTCGGAACAGAGCCCGGGAAGCCGCGTCCGTTCTGATCTTCCTGAATGTTGTGATCCACAACGGCAGACATATAGTAGCTGAGGGCAATGTAATCGACGCGCCCTTCCGCCAGCGCTTCCGTATCGCCTGGTTCCATATGAATTTCAATTCCCCGCTGTTCCCACATGGATCTGGCATAGGCAGGATAATGGCCCCTTGCATACACATCGGTAAACAGGTACCGGTCATGCATCTGCTCTGTCTGGCGCAGCATATCTTTCGGATGGCAGGTGGCAGGATAAATCGGAACCCACGCAACCATACAGCCGATCTGGAAATCAGGGTTGATTTCGTGTCCCAGCTTCACGGCTCTGGCACCGGCCACCAGCTCGTGGTGGATAGCCTGCCATGTAACCTGTTCCCGGTCTTCGCCGTCCTCAAAGAGGATCGCGGAGTTTGTAAAAGCGTAGATGCCGCGGGTAACGTCAGTCTGGTTGTTGATTTCGTTAAAAAGCATCCAGTATTTTACTTTGTTCTTATATCTGGTAAATACAGTCTCGCAGTACTTCAGAAAGAAATCAATCAGTTTCCGGTTCCGGAATCCGCCGTAAGTATGGACCAGATGATAAGGAATTTCAAAATGACTCAGGGTTACGACAGGTTCTATGCCGTTTTTTAAAAGCTCATCAAAAAGCCCATCATAAAATGCAAGTCCCGCTTCATTTGGTTCTGCATCATCACCATTTGGAAAGATTCTGGACCAGGAAATGGAGGTGCGGAAGCATTGAAATCCTAATTCTCTGAACAATGCGATGTCTTCTTTGTATCTGTGGTAAAAATCAATTCCCTTGTGGTTTGGATAGTAGTAATCTGGATCGACGCCGTCTGTGATCTTTCGCGGTGTTTTGCTGTTTCCGCCGGTCATGACGTCAGAGGTGCTGAGTCCACGTCCGTCTTTCAGATAGGCGCCTTCCAGCTGGTGGGCGGCAACTGCGCCGCCCCAGAGGAAATCTTCCGGCATTTTCTGATTTGTCATAGAATCTATACCTCCTCAGTTTTTGCTTTCTTATGTACGGTCATGATCGGATCTCCGATTTTTACGTCTTTGCCGATGACAGGCTCGATGGAAGCAAATTCGTCTGTATTGGAAATCAGAACCGGAGTGATCGTTTCCAGACCAGCTTTTTTGATCTTATCGATACTGAATTTACCGATGGTGTCGCCTGCTTTGACTTTATCGCCTGCTTTAACATTGATCTGGAACGGGTCTCCATTTAAAGTTACGGTATCCAGACCGATATGGAGAAGAATTTCCTCGCCGTTGACACCCTGGATGCCGATGGCGTGTTTTGTGTCAAATACGTTGGCGATGGTTCCTGTAACAGGAGATGCGATGGTTCCTTTTTCAGGGATGATGGCAACACCCTGTCCCAGCATGCCGGAAGCAAATGTCTGATCCGGTACTTCTTCTAAAGCAACAACTTTACCCTGGATCGGAGCAGTCAGATCAAAGTCGTCAGAAATTTCAGCGGCAGCTTCAGCCTCTGTTTCCTCAGAAGATTTCATATAATCTCCGCCGAGAATCCATGTAGCGATGAAAGCAACAACCAGAGCGATCACAACAGTAATTGCGGCCCATACGATGTTATATTTTTCTTCACCGATGAACATGGCGAAAGAAGCAAGGCCAGGTGCGGCGTTGGCATAAGCTTTCAGGTGCATGATGCTTGCGAAAATGGCTCCTGCGGCGCCGCCGATCATACATCCGTACAGCGGACGTTTG
Organism: Candidatus Anaerostipes avistercoris; assembly: GCA_019119895.1. GTDB lineage: Bacteria > Bacillota > Clostridia > Lachnospirales > Lachnospiraceae > Anaerostipes > Anaerostipes avistercoris. The sequence goes on from DWWD01000033.1 coordinate 29,001, forward strand.
AAGCGGATATTAACACCGAATAAAGCCGGTTCTGTGACACCCATAAGAGCCGTCAGTCCTGCGGACGCAGCCTGGGATTTAATATCTTCATCTTTGGCGCGGACAGCAACGGCGAAGGAAGATCCAGCCTGGGAAATGTTGCTGGCCAGGGCAGCAGGGAACATGATCGGGTCAAATCCGTAAGTGGCAAACAGAGCAACTGTTACCGGCGTGAATCCATGGTGCATACCGGTGATAACGATCAGCGGCATGAAAGCTCCGATGAGGACCATAGTCAGGAGACTTGCGCGGTCGATCAGTACATTGAAGATTTCAATCAGGCCATTACCAAGGACAAATCCGATCGGGCCGACGAACAGGAGACCGAGAGTACCGACGATCAAAAATACAAGCAGCGGTGCAAGGAAATACCGAAGCGCTTTCGGCACATATTTATAAGCTGCTTTTTCGACATAAGACATCAGCCATACGATCAGGATGATCGGGATAACACTGCTGGAATAGGTTGCCTTTACAACAGGAATTCCGATGAACCGGACGGCTTCTTCACCGGCCAGCATAGTGATCAGGTCAGGATGCAGCAGGATGCCGGCAAGAGTCAGCGCCAGGCATGGATTGCACTGGAATTTCTTCGCGGCAGACCATGCCAGCAGCATCGGCAGGAAGTAGTAAGCCGCATCTGCCATGATGGAAATAATCTGATAAGTCTGGGTTTCGGAACTGACACCGAAGAGCGGAAGCAGCGCCAGGCAGGCTTTTAACATACCGGCTCCGGTGATGGCAGGAAGGATCGGGGTGAAAATACCGGAGAGAGTATCCACGATCATGGTTCCGATGCCTTTCTTCTCCTTCGGTTTTTCAGCAGCGGCGTCATCACCGCCGACACCCATGTTTTTCAGTTCTTTATAAGGTTCTGCAACGTCGCTTCCGATGATGACCTGGAATTGCCCGCCGCGGTTGGATACGCCGGAGACACCGGAAACTTTCTGAATTTTTGCTTCATCGGCTTTGGAGTCATCCACCAGATTGAAGCGCAGACGCGTCGCGCAGTGGGTCAGCATAGATACATTTTCTTTTCCGCCGACGCCGTCCAAGATTTGTTCGGCCATTTTTTTATAATCCATATATTAACCTCCATTGGTTTATCATTTGATAGTTCCGATCAGTACTGATTTGATGGCTTTATTATATCCCCGGAAAATCGCACTGTCAGTAATTTCGGGCATGAAAAAAACAAGCTGTTTCGTTTAGAATTTGTTCCAGGAAAAAAACAACTTGTTTTTTGGAAATATACTGTAATATTTAAAATATAAGCTGTGAAATATTTTATTCTGCAATCCGGCTGCTTACTTTTTTGGCCAGGGATTCGATCAGATACACGGCGGGAACTTGTGAGGTATAATCGAACTGTTTCGCGCTCCGGTGCATGGTAATGTAGTAAGAAAGATTGATATCAGACAGCTGCGCAATGGTGCTTCTTTCGTTGTTGGTGATGCTGATAATATGGCAGCGGCTGCCTTTGAGTTCATTAACAATCCGAATGATCTGCTTGGATTCTCCGGATACGGATAACACAATGGCGACCATAGATTCTACATCCATGAAATCGGTGGGATAGTAGGGATCGGAAATATACAGGGTAAATTTACCAAGATTGGTAAAGAATCTGGCTCCATACTGACTGATGTGGCCGGAATTTCCCATGCCGACAAATACAACCTTATCAGAGCGGGCAATCAGGGAGGCGGCGTCATCCAGTTTCTGCTGAAACGGCTTTGTGTCAAAGCGTTCAAAAAAGTTTTTGATCTCTCCGATATCTTCAGGAATCTGTGTGATATCCTGCTGTCCCAGATTTTCTTTTAACTTCAATTTGAATTCTGTATATCCGTCGCATCCCATTTTTTTGCAGAATCTTAAAATGGTTGTTGTGGAGACATGGGCCTCCGAAGCCAGTTCCCGGATCCTCATATAGGGAACAGAATTTTTATGCTGCATGATATATTCGTAAACGGATAATTCCAGCTCATTCAAACTCTGGATTTGCTCCACAGAAAACATAAGCCCACCTGCCTTTTCAGATTATGTTGTAGTTTAATTATTCGACCTTGAAATAATTATAACTTTAACCATCTTTCGGCGCAAGTGGGCGGTGATCATTCTATTTTTTCAATGGTCTGCTTCGGGCAGATCTGGGCGCATTTTCCGCAGCGCAGACAGCGATTCTGATTGATTTCCACCGGCTTCTTTGAAATGTCAATGCATTTCTGAGGACAGACGGAATAGCACAGTTTACAGCCGATGCAGTCAGCTCCAACATAATAGCCGGAGCGTTTTACGGTTCCGCTGCCGACGGCGAAGGAGTCTCTGACTACATGGGATGGAACGCTGATGTCAAAATATTCGCCGCTGCCTTCATACAGGAGGAAGACTTCCAGAGGACTGCGGGTGCCTTCAGGATAAATTTCTTTCATATATGGGTTCTTTTCGAAAATTTCATTCAGTTTTCTGGTTCCGATGTTCCGGATCCGGCCCCGCAGAGAAATGGATTTCTTATCTTTTACGGCAGTCAGGGCAAGATATTTCTGCTCCATCAGCTGTTTGTAAAAATTTTTCCCTTTTGCGGTGAGAAAATAGACGCCCTCGTCATCCCAAAGCATCATATCAATGGTACGGGTCTCCGGGTGTCCGTCGTCTCCGATGGTGGAGACAACGGCGGAGTGGAGATCCTCTACCAGAATTTTCATATAATTCTGTGCTGTCATGGCAATTTCACCTTCTTGATTTCTTAAAATTCATATGGAGGGTTTCCGGAGAAATCAGCGATCACGCCGTGTGGATTTTCCAGATAGAAGACCTCGAAGATTGGGTTGTCTGCAGTTTCATACTGACCTTTTACGATCGGATTTGCCATGCAGCCTTCTTTTACATCCATGTTGTTTTCAAATACGGCTTTTCCGTGGAGACGGAGCCATGCATATTCCGGAGAAGAAACAGATACTTCAATCTCAGGATTTGCCTGCATGTCTTTGTAAACTTCTTTCTGATTGTTGGTGCAGAACCATAACTTTCCGTCTTTTTCAAAACAGAACATGAAAGGACGGCATTTTGCCTTTCCGTCACGGCCTACGGTTGCAAGATACTGTACCGGGTTTGCCTGTAAGAATTCTACTACTTTTTCCATGATAAAATCTCCTTTATATTTTTTTGATGTAATTATCTTTATTACAATTAGATTATAACCAGGCGTCGTTGTAATGTCAATAGTTACAATTAAAAAATCGCAAAAAAATTGCTTCGGAAGTTTTGTGTCGGAAAAAGCAAATAAGAAAAAACGCCTAAGGCACTGGGAAATGCCTTAAGCGTTTTAAGAGATTGCCTGAACATATTTATCGGTGTCTTTTTTTACATCTGCCAGGGTGATGGACGCCAGTTCCCGTTCCATGGCGTTCTGCACCCGTTCCAGTTTATCGTCCAGAATCTTGTGGATGTTGCGGCCTACCGGACAATCGGTATTAGGGTTCTCATGAAAATGGAACAGTTCTCCGTGATCGATACATTCCACTGCCCTGTAGATGTCCAGAAATGTAATCTGATCCAGCGGTTTGGCGATGGTAGCGCCTCCGGTGCCTCTCGCCACATTGACCAGTCCGGCAGCTTTCAGCTGGGACAGCAGGCGGCGGATGATAACCGGGTTTACATTGGTGCTCCCTGCCAGGAACTGGCTGGTAACTTTCTGGTCTTTGGAAAATGTATCAATACAGGCAAAGATGTGGACAGCCAAAGTAAATCTGCTTGAAATCTGCATAAAATGCCTCCTTATTGTTATGACATAATGTCCCTGTATCAGGACATAACTTCAAAAATATCTTACCCCAGCAATCATGTAATGTCAATAATTACAACCAGAAAACGAAGACCGTTTGTCTTTTGAAGTCTGATGGATAAGGGTACGGTCAGATTAGAACTTTTCCGTCGGAATCGGCTGCATAGCCCTGATCTTCCTGGTTATAATAGAAATATAGAGAAAGAAGATTACATTCTTTTTTCAAAAGAAATAGGAATGCTAAAGTTTACGAATTCATTGCCGGAGAGAAACATGAACCTTCAACAGTTAAGATATATCGTAGAGATTGCAGACAGCTGTTCGATTACGAAAGCATCAAAAAAACTATTTGTTTCTCAGCCATATTTAAGTAAAGTTGTCTCAGATTTTGAGGCGCGGGCAAAGAAACAGATTTTTATTCGATGCAGGAATGGATTAGAATTAACGGCCTATGGGCAGAAAGTATATCTGCTTGCCCAGTCTATCATTCATCAAATGGATCAGCTGGGAAAAGAGGAGACAGCACAAAACGACAGTGTAAGACTGTCTTTTTCTGCTGCAAATCTCATCATAAAAGACAGTCTTTTGTTAGATTATGTTTCAACGGTTCATGCTGCCCAAATCGATATAGATTTTTGTGAAACTACGATCAGCGGATGCATCAAAAAGATAGAAGAGGATGTATCCGAATTTGCGATTGTAGTGGCAGACGATTTTCAAAAAACACTTTTGACAAGCATTTGTGTTCGTAAAAAGTTAGAATGGATCGAACTGGATGAAGGATGTCCGTATATTCATTTTCATAGAAAGCATTCACTGGCAAATCAGGATGAGATCCATATGAATCATTTGATGTCCTATGTGTTTGTTCGGCTAAAGACGGATGAGTTTACAGTATTCAGCAGGAAAAAACTGCAAGACGAATATCCGGAGATTACTGCACAAAGATGTATTGTGGTCAATCATTATCACACGTACTTGAGTATGGTGAAACACAACGCAGCTTTTATGATCGGAAACAAGTGGCAGATCTCTGAGCTGGAAAAAATGGGAATTCAAAGTGCAGCATTTTCTTCTTTCAAACATAAAGTGCATTTAATGATCCTAAAAAAACAGAGCACAGCTTTTTCAGCCGAAGCAGCCAGATGGATCCATCTTTTTAAAAACAGTTATGGACTCGATGAGACATAACCATATGGTTATGTCCGGCATATAGATTTACGTATTTGTGCTGGGAGGGAAGGCCTGATAAGATAGACTCCGTAAATAAGGAGGTTATAGCATGAAGAAAACAACCATTCTGTCAGTTTTGACTGCTGCAATGATTACGGCAACGTCAATTGGTACGTTTGCAATCTGGGATATTGTAACGGTAGACAGTAGAAGCAATACAGTGACCATGCGTAATCCGGTTACTGTATCCGGCAGTGTTAAGTTTAATGTGGCAAATGAGGACAGCGTTGCAAAAAAGCTGACCTTGAAGGAGTCCATCCAGGCATCAGAGAAACTGGAAGAGACGACGGATTACTCCATCGTATTTTCAGGAGACGGGGTATCAGGAAAGACCGACAGCAGCGTCACAGATGGAACCGAAGAATATAATTATACCATTACTTTTACACAAAGCGGACTTGAAAAAATGAAAACAAATGCGAATGCATGTACCGTTAAAGTCACCGCAACATTGAGCTAAAAATATGATGTATATTTGAAGTTTCAAAAATGATAAGGAAAATTTGTTTGATAACGTGCATTGGGGGATTGCTTGCTGTTATCATTTATTCGAATTTTTTTACGGATACCCGGAGGGGAATCATCCCTTATCGCTTTTACAATGTTCTTACAAACAGTATGGAGCCAAAGATAGGAACCGATTCGCTGGTATTGGTTAAAGTTTATGATAAAAGTATGAAGATAAAAAAGAATGATATCATTACTTTTTCTGCAAACCGATTTGGCGAAAAGATCATTATCACGCATCGATTTTCTCATACAGAACGGAATAAAGAGGGGGAGACCGTGTATAAAACACATCCGGAAAGAACCAATACACTGGATGTATATGAAATGATATTGTCAATATTAGTTGACACATTTTTCTCAAGGATATCACTATCTATGCCGCCAATTCCAAAATCTCATAATACTGCCTGCGTTTTATCATAGGGGGAAGCCCGCCATTGGCAGAGCAGATCCT
>DWWD01000034.1 GCA_019119895.1 Candidatus Anaerostipes avistercoris
TAAAAAAAGTTTTAGCAGCGACAAAAAAGCCAAAAAACACTATGAAAAAATGACAAGATGAAAAGGCCGCAGACCAGCATAAACACTGGGCTTGCGGCCATTTTTACCCTATTTTATCTGCAAAAGTCAAGATATAATACCATAAAAGGCAAATCAAAACAAGTGTTCCCGAACGAATTTTCGACCTGTATTCCATTGGAAATCAGGAAAGGCCCGCACACTGCTCCTTCCAAACAATGTACAGACCTTTTCTCCTGTCTCTGCCAAAACTCTGATTAATCCTGCACTTCAATCCCCAGATCTTCGGCTTTCACTTCTTTACCGTCCTTCCAGATTCTTTCCAGATCATAGAAAAGACGATTTTCTCTGTCAAATATGTGAATGATGATATCATTGAAATCCAGAAGAACCCAGTTTCCCACACGGTATCCCTCCATTGCTTTCATCTCATAGCCTGCTTTTTCCAGTTCTTCCTGAACATTGTCCACCAATGCCTGAACCTGGTTTTTATTGGTTCCGTCAGCTATGATAAAATAATCTGCAATCGTGGAGATTTCTCTGATATCAACGATTCTGATATCTTCTGCCAGCTTATCATCCAGTGCCTGATAAGCAATTTTAACCATCTCTAATGCTTGTTCCATAACTTTCTCCTTATGTCTGATAATATTCATAAGTTTCTATCGTTTCATGTCCGATTTTCTGTCCCTGGCTCTCCAGATACTCTATGGTATTCTTTAAAATTGTTCTGGTACAGAGATCCAGATCCTGAAATGCCAGTCTGCGCACGGCAGGCAGTCCCGGTATCATCTTTCGGTTAGGCTCAATATAATCCGCAATGAAAATAATCTGCTCCAATGGCTTCATTCCCGGTTTTCCCGTTGTGTGGCACTCAATGGCAGACAGAATATCCGGATCTTTTTCCTGATAAAATTCTTCTGCAATATGAGGCGCCAGAGCTGAATGCATCAGCTGCGGGCTGTCCGGCAGGATATCATCCAGACAGATTCCGTATGTTCTGCAGAAACCCTCCTGCTCCTTCAGGGAATAGCCCTTGGCACAGTCGTGAAGCATTCCCGCACGGAAAGCTTTTTCTGTATCCTGATCAAAAACCGCTGCCATATTAGCCGCCGTATAAGCGACACCCTGGCTGTGGCGGTATCTTCCCGGCTTTAATACCTGTGACAATTTTTCTTCTATTTCATTTATGTTCATATAAACCATTTCTTTCTATATAATCTATGACAGGTTCCGGCAGGAAAAAATGAATGCTCTGACCGGAAATATTTCTTTTTCTGATTTCATTGGACGATATCTCAATGCTGGGACTGTTCAGATGATAAATCCTTCCATTATATTTATCTTCCAGATAATCAATCTGTGCATCCAGCGCACTCCTTGAGTCATTTCTTGTGGCAACAAGGATATTTACCATAGAAAGAATTTTATCCGGATCTTTCCATGTTTCAATCTGATACAGGGAATCCGCCCCCATAATAAAATAAAATTTGTCCTCTGAATTTTCCACCTGCAGTTCTCTCAGTGTATCGACTGTGTAGGTGGCCCCGTCTCTCTTCAATTCCACATCGCTGAATTCAAAGTAAGGGAAATCCTGGATTGCCAGCTGTATCATATCGATCCGGTTTTGTTCCGTCACTCCGCCGGATATGGTTTTATACGCCGGATTCTTCGTAGGCATGACCAAAACTTTATCAAGTCCGAATTCCTCCCGGGCAGACTGTCCCAGAATCAAATGTCCGAAATGAATCGGATTAAACGTTCCTCCGAGGATTCCAATTTTCTTCATCTCATGCCTCCATGCCATTACTTTTTGCTGCTTTTTGGAAGTTCGATTTTCTTATTCTTCCTGGATTCTTTATATAATACAATCTTCTTCCCAATAACCTGCACAACCTGGGAGCGTGTGCGCTCTGCCAGAACTTCCGCCAGATCTTTTGGATCATCCATGCAATTCTGCAGCACTCCGACTTTTACCAGTTCCCTTGCTTCCAGCGCGTCTCTTACGCCTGCCACAAGCTCCGGAGACAGGCTTCCTTTTCCGATGTTAAAAATCGGGTCGATATTCATTGCAAGGCTCTTTAAATATGCCCTCTGCTTACTTGTCATTTTTCCCTCCATTTATATTTTATCTATAATAATCAAACTCTAAATCATACAGGCGGACTGTGTCACCTTCCTGAATTCCCATTTCCGTCAGCTGGTCGATAACGCCGTTTTCCTTCATAAAGCGCTGGAAGAAGCTGAATCCTTTCTCCGATTCAAGATTGGTGTATCCAAGCATTCTCTCCACTTTCGGTCCTTCCACTGTAAAGACGCCTTCTTCCGGATGTCCTACAATAATTCCGCCTTCTTCTTCCTCAAAGTTCAGTTCGTATTCCTGTTCAAATTCTGTTGCACCTTCCGGCAGCTCAGACAGAAGTTCCTGTACATGCCATAAAAGTTCTCTGACTCCTTCTCCGCTGACCGCCGAAATCAGGAACACCTTGATTCCTTTCGGTTCAAACTCTTCCTTCAGCAGCTCAATCACCGTCTCCCGGTCTTCTTCTGTCATGGCGTCCATCTTATTGGCCGCGATCACCTGCGGTTTGTCCAGGATTTCTTTATTGTATTTCTCCAGCTCATCTGTGATGGCATGGATATCCGCAATTGGGTCTCTTCCCTCCACGGAAGCTCCGTCTACCATATGAATCATGACTTTCGTCCTCTCAATATGGCGCAGGAACTCAAATCCGAGCCCGATTCCCTCGGATGCTCCTTCGATGATTCCCGGAATATCCGCAATGACAAAACCTTTGCCGCCGTCCATATCCACAACACCCAGATTTGGATTCAATGTGGTGAAATGATAATTGGCGATCTTCGGTCTTGCATTGGTCACCCTGGATAAAAATGTAGATTTTCCCACGTTCGGGAATCCTACTAATCCAACGTCAGCAATGACCTTCAGTTCCAGCATAACCTCAATTTCCTGGGCTTTCCCGCCCGGCTGCGCGTATTTCGGCGCCTGCATGGTCGGCGTTGCGTAATGCTGGTTTCCTTTTCCGCCTCTTCCTCCTTTTAAGAGGACGACCGGTTCCTTTTTATCTGACATATCCAGAATTACTTTTCCGGATTCTTTTTCTTTTACGACCGTTCCCGGAGGCACTTTCAAAATAATGTCTGCCCCGTCTGCTCCGTGGCATCTTCTTCTGCCGCCTTCCTGCCCGTCGCCGGCCTTATATTTTCTCCTGTGACGATAATCAGACAAAGTGTTCATGCCTTCATCGACAACGAAAATCACATCGCCGCCTCTTCCGCCGTCTCCACCGTCCGGACCGCCGTTTGGCACATACAGCTCCCTGCGGAAGCTCACATGTCCGTCTCCGCCTTTTCCGGATCTGATTATAATATTGGCTCTATCTGCAAACATGGCTTGTTCCTTTCCCTAATTTGAAAAAAACGGCCTCAAATATGAATTTGAAGCCGTAATTACTGTGCTTATGTCTGTATGGCATCCGCAGCTTAATTATGCAACCGGATGTACAGAACACTGTTTCTTATCTCTACCTTTTCTTTCGAAACGTACGATACCGTCCACTAATGCATATAAAGTATCGTCACCGCCGCGTCCTACGTTAACGCCCGGATGAATCTTTGTTCCTCTCTGTCTGTAAAGAATATTTCCAGCTTTTACAAACTGTCCGTCAGCTCTTTTCGCACCTAATCTCTTGGATTCTGAATCTCTTCCGTTCTTTGTAGAACCCATTCCCTTTTTATGAGC
>DWWD01000035.1 GCA_019119895.1 Candidatus Anaerostipes avistercoris
AAGGGGGCACCCCTTTGGAAACCCCGGACAACAAAACAGGCGGTATGCTGCCCTCTCCGGGAGCATACCGCCGTTTGTTGTCAGCAGCCCGTTTCACGGTCTGCGTGTAGTTCCTTGTAAACTGACCTAAAGGAAATGCTAAAACATATGGATTGTCCGGGATGTATTTTCCGGTCCAATCATGCGTCAAATTATGTAACTTTAAGGGGAACATTAAATCAGGATAAAGACCTTCTGATAGAACAATTAAATCAGGCAATTGATGGAAATGCTCATTTAAAATCTGAGTGGATGCGGATGCTTTGATCAGAATACAGTGTATTTTCCAGATTTCTCCAATGCTTAACTGTAAAAAGAGCGGCGGACCAAATGAAAAAGGTCTGCCGCTTACTTTTATGCCTGTATTTAAAGCGGGAGAAATTCAGGTTTTTGATTTCGAAAAACTGTATAATACCGAAATCCCAGAGAACGCAGGAAATCCGGCAGAATGGAAAAATCATACGCCATATGTTCCGGACAGTGGCCGTCAGATCCGACCGTCAGGATTTCACCGCCTAATTCCAGATAACGGCTTAAAATTTCATGATGAGGATTCGGATCTGTCATACCGTATTTTAATCCGGCCGTATTCACTTCAATTCCCCTTCCATTGGAAATAATACATTTCAGAATCTCATCAATTAAATCGCCAAAATCAGAATAATGAAACTGGAAATTCTTATCTTTGATATATCTTGCTGCATAATCTAAGTGGCCATAGACACAATAATGATGAAAAGAGGATACGTTGGTCAGAATATCTTCCAAATACCGTTTAAGACCCTCTTTAGACGGATAGGTTTCAAAATAAATATCATCATAAGGATCCATCTGATCCACAATATGAGTGGAACCGATGATAAAATCAAAATCTTCATTTTTTACAAAATCTGCGCACTGCTCCAGAGTAGACGGCATAAGACCAAGTTCAATTCCGTAATTAATTTCAATCTGGTCTTTATACTTTCCTTTTAATTCAGACAGCCGCGATTTGTAAGTGGGAAGATCCAGAAGAAAATCAAAATGATCCGGATTCTCCGGATAATCGATATCGTGGTGCTCCGTGAAACAGAGAATCTGAAGACCATGGGATATTCCCTCGCGAATCATAGATTCCATAGACGCTGTTGAATCTGAAGAAAAATCAGTATGTAAATGGTAATCTGCTCTTATCATAATACGAGTCTCCTTTTTTTATTATTACTTATATTATGATACAAATGTAAAAAGAAAGGAAGATTTAAGTAAAAAGTTCTTTAAATAGTGTAAAGATTCTGTTAAGATATTATAAGGATATAGGAGGATATACAAATGCTAACACATATTGGAAATTTGTTTGCGTTTATCGGGGGACTCGGAATGTTCCTGTATGGGATGGATATTATGGCATCCGGTCTTCAAAAAGCCGCAGGCAGTAAAATGAAAGAGCTTCTGGGTTATCTCACAAATAACAGATTTCTTGGAGTGCTGGTAGGTGCTCTGGTAACAGCAATCATTCAAAGTTCATCTGCGACTACCGTCATGATTGTTGGTTTTGTAAACGCCGGAATCATGAATCTGACGCAGGCAGCCGGTGTGATCATGGGTGCTAATATAGGGACTACGGTCACGGCGTGGCTGGTATCGGCTAACGAATGGGCAGGCGCCCTGAAGCCTGAATTTTTTGCCCCTTTTGTGCTGGGAGTCGGCGCGTTTATCATCACATTTTCAAGCCGTCAGAATCTGACACAGAAGGCAGAGATCGCAGTGGGATTTGGAATTTTATTTATCGGATTATCATCCATGTCTAATTCCATCGGTATTTATCAGGACAGCCCGGTTTTTTATAAGGCATTCCAAATACTGGGAAATAATCCGGTTCTGGGGATTTTAACTGGCGCAGTGGTTACTGCGATTATCCAGAGTTCTTCCGCATCTGTGGGAATTCTTCAGACACTTGCTATGAGAGGAATAGTAAACTGGAGATCAGCCATTTTTATCACTCTGGGTCAGAATATCGGAACCTGCATTACAGCGATTTTATCCAGTGCCGGAGCCAATAAAACGGCGAAACGCGCGGCAGTTATTCACCTTTTGTTCAATGTAATGGGTGCGGCTATATATGGAGTAATCATGACGATTTTCTTCGGAGTTTTCTCTGATCTGGCAATGCAGCATATAACGAGCACACAAATTTCAACGTTCCATACAATATTTAATGTATCAGTAACAATTTTGCTCTTCCCGTTTGCGAATCTGCTGGTAAAACTTTCCGGTCTTATTATTAAAGACGACATAGCAGAAGCAGACGAAGACGATGAAGAAGTAGAAGAAATGGTATTGAGACATCTGGATCCCCGTATTCTGGAAACGCCGTCTTTTGCTGTGGAAAATGCGGTAAAAGAGGTTGTAAGAATGGGATATATTGTGATCGGCAACCTGAATCGGATCGTCAATGAGTCGGGAAAAAAGGAACCAAGTCAGAAAAAAATTGATAAAGTTTTTCAGAATGAAAAGGTTGTGGATCATCTGGAAACTATGATAACAGGATATCTTGTAAAAATCAGCCAGCTGTCACTGTCTGAAAAACAGGTGGTCGTCGTAAATCATTTGTTTGATGCGATTACAGATATAGAACGGGCAGGAGACCATGTGGAAAATATTGCGGAATGCATGCAGAATCTGAAGAAATCAGGTGTCAGTCTGACAGATGAAGCGAAAAAAGAATTAAAAGAAATGGCGGGATGCGCGAAAAATGCTCTGCATCAGGCAATCCAGTCGATCGAAAAAGGAGATGCGCAGCTGGCAAATGAAGCTGTCCAGAATGAAAGAAAAGTGGACAAACAGGAAAAACAGATCCGCAAAAATCATATCAGACGGCTGCAGACAGAATCCTGCGCTCCGGAGGAAGGTGTCTTTTTCCTGGATATTGTTTCCAGTCTGGAACGGATTTCTGATCATGCGGACAATATTGCCCGGTATGTGCTGGCCGAAAATGAAAAAAATATTTCAGTTTAAGGCAGAGCGGAGAGAGCTGGAATTTCCGGGGAATAGCTCAGAAATTTTGTTAAAAAAATTACTGTATACATGACAAAAATATGAAAATACTCTTGAAATTTTAAGATGGATTGTTTACAACTTGACTTTTGCAGATAAAATAGGGTAAAAATGGCCGCAAGCCCAGTGTTTATGCTGGTCTGCGGCCTTTTCATCTTGTCATTTTTTCATAGTGTTTTTTGGCTTTTTTGTCGCTGCTAAAACTTTTTTTA
>DWWD01000036.1 GCA_019119895.1 Candidatus Anaerostipes avistercoris
CTGGAAGCGTAAGCGTCGATCAGCATCGGAAGGTTCAGTCCGGCAACGATGGCCCATGTGTCCTCGTGGCCGTCGATCAGGCCGTTGGCCTGGTTGAATGGTGTTCCGCCCCATAAGTCTACCATGATCAGGACCTGGTCAGGGTCATCAAAAGAAGCAACGGCTTCTTCCATCTTGGCACGGATATCCGCAGGCCCTTCACTCGGCTGTAATGTAACAGCGGCAACATTCGGCTGGTCACCGAAGATCATAGATCCTGACTGAAGGATTCCTTTGGCGAAATCACCATGTGTAGCAAGAATAATTCCTACCATTTTTCATATTCCTCCTTTTCTTTTTGAAAATTTCCCTAAAGCAGGGATGGCCGGAATGACAAAATTCACGTTACCATTCCGCACCTTATAAAATCATTTTACCCTCAAAATGAAAATTTGGACAGATAGAATCTTTTGCAAAAATTTTTACATGATTTGTTCATCCCGGGAGTGATTTTACGGAGAGAGAAAACTATGATATGATGGAAAAGATACTGAGAGAGGAAGGGTAAAATATGAGTCAGAATACAAAAGGAATATGTTTTGCAGTTATCGGCGGCACCTGCTGGGGACTGTCCGGAGTTATGGGAAAATATTTATTTGACGAAAGACAGCTGACGGCAGTATGGCTGGTAACCGTAAGGCTGCTTGCAGCGGGAATTCTGATGCTGGCACTGGCGTGGACCAGGAAAAGGAATGGAATCTTTGATGTATGGAAAAGAAAAGATTCTGCAGTCAGTCAGTTTATTTTCTGTATTTTCGGGATGGCGGCGTGCCAGATGTCGTATTTTCTGGCTGTCCAGTACTCCAATCCGGGAACCGCGACAGTGCTGCAGTATCTGGGGCCGGTTCTGATTATGATATTTTGTCTGGTGAGAGACCGGAGACTGCCAAGAGTTCTGGAATTGGCGGTGCTGGCATCGGTGATCATTGGAGTGTTCCTGCTGGCGACCCACGGACAGCCTGGAAATCTGGCAGTCACAGAGCAGGCGCTGTTCTGGGGACTGATGTCTGCGGTGACCTGCGCTGTCTATAACATACAGCCGGAGAAACTGCTGAAAGAATTCGGCACGCTGGAGACGGTAGGATGGGGAATGCTGGCCGGCGGAGTTCTGGCCGCGCCGGTGATGAGAATCTGGGAAGTGCCTGGAACATGGGATTCTGTGACATTTCTCATGATGGCCGGAGTCATTATCATAGGAACTGTGGTTGCCTTTGGATGTTATCTCCATGGAGTAGCGCTTCTGGGACCGGTCAGGGGAAGTCTGTTTGGATGTGTGGAGCCTATGGCGGCCTCTATTTTATCCGCCGTGGTGCTGGGACAGGTATTTGAAACCATGGACATTCTCGGAATGGTATGTATTATTGCTGGCGTCACTTCTCTGGCAGTGTTTGACAGGAAATAGAAAAGTACCTGCAGCGGAATCAGAAAAGAAAGGCTGCGGGTTCTCTGTATCATGTTTTTCAGAGAACCCGCAGCCTTTCCTGCGATAAGCTGACTGTAATATTTTATTTGTCTCCGAAGCTGATGCCGATGGCTTTTGCTTCCTGAACAAGTTTGGATTTCGGATCTACCATTTTCAGTTTTCCGGCAACTTCGCTCAGCGGAACTTTGACAGTTTCATTGTTGACGATACCGATCATGTAACCGTATTCTTTCTTGAGAATTAATTTTGCGGCTGCTGCGCCGACACGTGTTGCGATCACGCGGTCATATGCGCATGGAGATCCGCCTCTCTGTGTATGCCCCGGCACAGTAACACGGACTTCCTTATCCATCTTTTCCTCAATTTCAGACGCCAGTTCATATGCGATGGATGGGAATTTTCTCTGGGCAAGTTTTGCTTTATACTGTTTTTTCTTAAGTTTTGCGTCTTCTTTGGAAATTGCGCCCTCTGCAACGGCAAGGATTGTGAAAGTCTTGCCGGCTTCAGAACGTTTTCTGATTACGTCTGTCACCACATCAATGTCATATGGAATTTCCGGAATCAGGATGACGTCGGCGCCGCCGGCGATTCCTGCGTGGAGCGTCACATATCCGACTTTGTGTCCCATAACTTCAACGATGAAAACACGGCTGTGGGAAGATGCGGTCGTATGAATCTTATCAATGGTGTCGGTTGCGATATCAACGGCACTCTGGAATCCGAATGTCATATCGGTTCCCCACAGATCGTTGTCGATGGTTTTTGGCAGAGTGATCACGTTAAGACCTTCTTCTCTGAGCATATTTGCGGATTTGTGGGTTCCATTTCCGCCTAAGATCACAAGACAGTCAAGTTTCAACTTGTGATATGTGGATTTCATTGCTTCTACTTTGTCCATACCGTTTTCATCCGGCACACGCATTTTTTTGAACGGCTGTCTGGATGTGCCAAGGATGGTTCCGCCGCGGGTGAGGATTCCGGAGAAATCAGCGGGCGTCATAACGCGGTAATTTTCGTACATTAAACCTTTATAGCCATCCAGGAATCCGTAGATTTCCAGGTCATCTCTCTTAGCGCTCAGTCCCTTGATGACTCCCCGCATGGCTGCGTTCAAAGCCTGGCAGTCACCGCCGCTTGTTAATAATCCGATTCGTAACATTGCTAACATACCTCCAAAATTTATGAATATCAATATAAATTATTTCCTATTTTATCATAAATCAGCCTTTCCGAACAGAACATGAAGTAAATAAAATGTAAAAAATGCGTAAAAAGATCGGCAAAATCCCATATTTTTTATGAGGTTTTCCGAAAATTCACGGGGACAGAAGGGTTTCGTGATAAAATCAGAATATATCCAGATGGGAGGCGAGCGTATGAAAAAGTATGGGATAAGTTTGTGTATTCTGGTAATGATTCTGTTCTGTATTCCCGGCTGCAGCAGGAAAAACCGTATTTCAGCGGGCGGCGGGAGCATTGTGACTTCAGACAGTGACAGCTCCACAAAGAAGACAACGGAAGAATCTACAGAAAAAGAAGATGAGGGGGAAGAAGAATATATCCTTCCGGACAGCGACAAGACAAAGCTCACGAACAGTGATCTGAGATCTCTGTCCAGCAGGGAACTGCAGCTGGCGAGAAATGAAATTTACGCCAGGCATGGAAGAAAATTTGATACCAGCTGGATTCAGAGTTATTTTGAATCCAAAAGCTGGTACAGGGGAACCATTGATTCGGAAGATTTCGATGAAGATGAGCATCTCAGTTCCGTCGAGAAATATAATGCGGAATTTATTGCTGATTATGAGAAGAATGGAAGCGGCTCCGGTTCGTCATCCGGCGGCAGTACATCCTCCGGCGGAAGCTCCGGCTCATCCTCCGGAAGCAGTTCCGGCCGGTCATCCGGCAGCACATCATCCTCCGGCGGAGGAACATCATCCGGCAGCGGATCCGGAACACTGTGCAGTTACTGCGGCGGACTGGGGCACTGCAAATACTGCATGGGAGGAAACTGCAGCATGTGCAGCGGAGGAAGGATGCAGAGATGCTACAGCTGCGGCGGTGACGGAAAATGCGGTCCGTGCGGCGGTTCAGGCTACACGTATAAGGGAGCGGGCATGATGTTCCGGAAAGTTACATGTTCATCCTGCGGCGGACTGGGAAGGTGCAGGAGCTGCAGCGGAACAGGAAGGACTTCCTGCAGCTATTGCGGCGGGACTGGAAACTGTAATTACTGCGGTGGAAATTATTCCTGCATGTACTGCGGCGGAACCGGCAGAAAATACTGATTCTTCTATTGACGGAATACAGGTTTTGGTGGTAATATAACCACATATGAGAAAAGCGATGATGGAGACAGTACTCATATCAGGAACGCGGGAGCGAGTCCGGGACGGTGGGAGCCGGATGTCAGTAGGGATATGAAGAAGATCACTCCTAAGCTGCAGGCTGAAAAGAAAGTAAGCTGTGCCGGCATCCTCCGTTAACGGGATAACATATTATGATGTATGTGAAATAGGTGGTTTGTAAGCAGCAGGTGTTGTCCTATTTTGGGACAGCACCTTTTCTTTTATTTCACAGAAGAAACGGAACTGTCTGTGGAATAAGAATACTCCGCGTTTTTCATAATACGAAGAATTACAATACTTTTATAGAAGGAGAAGTGAGTATGTATAAGAAAGTATCTTCCGATCTTAATTTTGTGGATCGAGAGAAAGAAACCGTAAAGTTCTGGAAAGAGAACAAGATCTTTGAAAAAAGTATCGAAGAAAGAAAAGACGATCCGACTTACACTTTTTATGACGGACCGCCAACCGCAAATGGAAAACCTCATATCGGACATGTGCTGACCCGTGTCATCAAAGATATGATTCCTCGTTATCAGACGATGAAAGGTCACAAGATCATTCGTAAGGCCGGATGGGATACCCATGGCCTTCCGGTAGAGCTGGAAGTGGAGAAACTCCTCGGTCTGGACGGCAAAGATCAGATTGAAGATTACGGATTGGAGCCATTCATCAAGAAATGTAAAGAAAGTGTCTGGAAGTATAAGGGAATGTGGGAAGATTTCTCTCAGACTGTTGGATTCTGGGCAGATATGGATAATCCGTATGTAACATATGACAATAACTTTATCGAATCTGTATGGTGGGCGTTAAAGCAGATCTGGGACAAAGGCCTTCTTTATAAAGGATTCAAGATTGTTCCTTACTGTCCGAGATGCGGAACCCCGCTGTCTGCGCAGGAAGTAGCACAGGGATATAAAGATGTAAAAGAACGTTCTGCTGTCGTTCGTTTTAAGGTGAAGGATGAAGAGGCATATTTTCTGGCATGGACCACAACTCCGTGGACTCTGCCGTCCAACATCGGACTGTGCGTGAATCCGGAAGAAACCTACGCGAAAGTAAAAGCAGCAGACGGATATGTATATTATATGGCAGAAGCTCTGCTGGATACGGTTCTCGGGAAACTGGCGGACAAAGAAGCAGGAGTTACGGCTTATGAAGTACTGGAAACATACAAAGGAAAAGATCTGGAATATAAAGAGTATGAGCCTCTCTATGAATGTGCTGCAAAAGTGGCAGAGAAACAGCATAAGAAAGCATTTTACGTAACATGCGACGGTTATGTAACCTTAACCGATGGTACCGGAATCGTTCATATCGCCCCGGCCTTTGGTGAGGACGACGCGAAAGTGGGACGAAAATACGATATGCCGTTTGTACAGCTGGTAGATGAGAAAGGAGAAATGTCTCCGGAGACTCCGTTTGCCGGACTGTTTGTAAAGAAAGCAGACCCTGAAGTCTTAAAAGATCTGGATTCCAGAGGATTGTTATATGACGCGCCAAAATTTGAGCACAGCTATCCGCACTGCTGGAGATGCGATACCCCGTTGATCTATTATGCAAGAGAATCCTGGTTTATTAAGATGACGGAAGTAAAAGATCAGCTGATCGCAAATAATAATACGGTGAACTGGGTGCCTGAAAATATTGGAAAAGGCCGTTTTGGCGACTGGCTGGAAAATGTTCAGGACTGGGGTATTTCCAGAAACCGTTACTGGGGAACTCCTTTGAATATCTGGGAATGTGAGTGCGGACATCAGCATTCCATCGGTTCCATCGAAGAGTTAAAGAGCATGTCTGACAACTGTCCGGATGATATTGAACTTCATCGTCCATATATCGATGAAGTGACGATCAAATGCCCGGTCTGCGGCAAGGAGATGCATCGTGTAGAAGAAGTGATCGACTGCTGGTTTGACTCAGGATCCATGCCATTTGCACAGTGGCATTATCCATTTGAAAACAAAGAGATCTTTGATGACAATTTCCCGGCAGATTTCATTTCAGAGGCGGTAGACCAGACCCGCGGGTGGTTCTATTCTCTGATGGCAATCTCTACGCTGCTGTTTGATAAGGCGCCGTACAAAAATGTCGTCGTTCTGGGACATGTGCAGGATGAAAACGGACAGAAGATGAGTAAGTCCAAAGGAAATGCTGTCGATCCGTTTGAAGCGCTGGAAGAGCATGGAGCTGACGCGATCCGCTGGTACTTCTACACCAACAGCGCGCCGTGGCTGCCAAACCGTTTCCATGATAAGGCGGTAACGGAAGGACAGCGCAAATTCATGGGAACCTTGTGGAATACTTACGCATTCTATGTACTGTATGCAGAGATCGATCAGTTCGATCCAACCAAACATGCATTGGAATACGATAAGTTATCTGTTATGGACAAATGGCTCCTTTCTAAGATGAACACGATGGTGAAAGCTGTAGATGAGAATCTCGGAGATTATCGGATTCCGGAAGCAGCCAGAGCGCTTCAGGAATTTGTAGATGATATGAGCAATTGGTATGTAAGACGCTGCCGTGACCGTTTCTGGGCAAAAGGAATGGAACAGGATAAGATTAACGCATACATGACATTGTATACAGCTTTGGTAACCGCATGCAAAGCAGCGGCGCCGATGATTCCGTTTATGACGGAAGAAATTTATCAGAACATCGTAAAGAGTGTTGATGAGAGCGCGCCGGAAAGCATTCATTTATGTGATTTCCCTGTGTACCAGGCAGATCAGGTGGATGAGAAGCTGGAAGCTGACATGGATATGGTATTAAAGATCGTTGTTCTCGGACGTGCCTGCAGAAACAGCGCGGCGATCAAGAACCGTCAGCCGATCGGCAAAATGTATGTAAAAGCAGATGCGGATCTTCCGGAGTATGATCAGGAAATCATTCTGGATGAGCTGAATGTAAAAGAGATTACGTTTACAGATGACGTATCATCTTTCACAACTTACAACTTCAAACCGCAGCTTAAGACAGTAGGACCAAAATACGGCAAACTGGTAGGCGGAATCCGCAATTATCTTGCAAATGTTGACGGCAACGCTGCCAAAGCAGATCTGGATGCGAAAGGCGTACTGGAATTCATCGTAGATGGAACTCCGGTGGAACTGGCAGAAGAAGACCTTCTGATCGAAATGGTAAAACAGGAAGGATTCGTGACCGAAGCCGACAACGGCGTTACCGTTGTCCTGGATACCAGACTGACACCGGAACTTCTGGAAGAAGGATTCGTCCGTGAGGTTGTCAGCAAAGTACAGTCTATGCGTAAGGAAGCAGGATTCGAGGTAACAGACCACATCACACTTTCTTACAAAGGAAGCGACAAAGCGCAGGATACCATCGCGAAGAATGAAACTGCGATCGCAGGAGATGTTCTGGCAGACGAGGTAAAAGCAGGAGAAGCATCCGGATTTACCAAAGAATGGAACATCAACGGAGAAAAAGTAGAATTAGGCGTTGAAAAACGATAAATAATAAAGACAGGAGATTCTGATTTATATTTCGTTAGAATCTCCTGTTTTCTTTTCTCTTCTTATCACAATCAGCCTGTCGTCATAGTTTTCATGTTCCAGGGAAAGCAGATATTTCCTTGGCGTCGTTTTCGTAAAGGATTTAAAGTCTTTCATCATATGGGACTGGTCATAATAGCCGGTAATCTGTGCCAGTTCTGCAAAATCCACATGTTCCATATTAAGATTCAGATTATCCAGCAGATACTGAAACCGCATCATTTTGGAGAACATCTTCGGCGTCATTCCATAATAAGCCTTAAATATTTTGTTGATATATCGCTCTGAATAGCCGGTCTGTGCGGATAACTCTCCGATGGAAAGGTTTCCGGTGCTTAAGATAATCTGTGAGATCAGGTATTCCCGGAGATTTTGTTTCGGGTTGTAGCCGCCGCTTAAAATGTAATAGTGGAGATAGGTATCCAGAAATGTTTTCTGCTGTTGTTTAAAATCACGAATGCTGGTGATTTTTTCGATCAATTCTTTGTCCTGGATGACTTCATCCAGAGGAAGTTCCTGATCAATGATCTCAGACATGGGGAGACTGCAGATATCTGGCACCTTTCCGGGGAGGAAACGGACGCCGAAATAGTAGGCGGCGTTCTGATTGAAAACAACAGAAGGAGAGAGTACGGTTCCGCAGATTCTGGCTTCCGGGTGGGATTCATCACAGCAGAAAAGGATGTCAACACACCCGTCCGGGATTGCCAGAACAGCGTTGTCTTTTTCCTCCGTCAGCTCAAAACTGTAAAAATGAGAGATTCCGTATTTTAAAATAACTGACTTATAATATTTGGATGAGGCCATAACAAAATAGGGCTGTTTTGGCCGTATTTTCAAGTTGTTATGTTCCATGAGCCATTCCTCCCGGTAACAGAAAAAAGGAGGCTGCAAACAAATGCAAGCCTCCTTTGACTTAATCCGATAGTTTAATGATAGTAAAAGATGAAAGAGGTGTCAACTTTTTGCGAGGAACCGGTCATAACGCAGTTCGTGGAGATCGACGTCCGTCTTTTTTCTGTAACCAGCTGTGCCAGATTACAGCCTACTGCCGGAGCGATTCCGAAACCGTGTCCGGAAAAACCACAGGCGATGATCAGACCGGGAACTTCTTCCACCGGGCTGATGACCGGGACTTTGTCTGCGCACAGATCCATCCATCCTGCCCATGTGCGGACGATTTTAGCGTGTTTCAGGGCCGGAAAATATTTGATGATGCCGCGGCAGGTACTGGAAGCGGCAAGACTGTTGGATATCGGCGTGCCGTTATCTTTTGTGAAGCCCTCCAGACCGAGAGTTCCTCCGAACACAAAGGAGCCGTGCTTGGTCTGATGACCGTAAAAATCAGCTTCAGCGGTCCCCAGCATCTGATTAAACATAGGGGCCTGAGCTTCTGTGACCAGACTCTCCAGCACGACAGACTGCATCGGCACATCGATGCCGACGGTTTCGAGGATTGGCGTGGCCGTCAGTGGGACACCAGCTGGCTCCGGTCACCTCATCGGAGAGATACGGGTTGATGGCACGGACTTCGTCTCCGTCGATCATCCTCACGTCCAGACCGCAGGCTCTGGCACGGTCGGCAAGGCCTGTCAGGATTTTTATGTGCTGCGGTGTTTTCCCAAGACGGAGATTACCGTCCTGGTGGTATTCGCAGTCCACTTCCAGTTCTTCGGACAATGTCGGCCATAACTTCTGGATTCCGTACATGGCCAGAGGCAGTTCCCTTGGGTCGCGCCCGGACTGGCGGACGCCGCCGGTATGGGTGACGCCGGGATATTTGTCAATTTCGGAATCGTCCAGATAGCCTTTTTCCAGGAGATTCGCGGAAATATCAATATTTTCTTCTGTTTTTGTGAGAACTTTCCCGCGGTTTTCCGGGGCAAACATACCCTGCCGGAGTCCGGAGAGAGCATTTTGATGGATTTCGTACTGCTGTTTGAAGGTGCCATCATCCATATAACCAAGAAAATGCGCGGCGGCAATACCGCAGATGCGGCCTCCGATCATGGCAGAACTGGCTTCTTCGATGCCTTCCACGTCTCCGGCGGCAAAGATTCCTTCAATGGACGTCTGGCCGTAAGCATCGACGATCGGAACCTGGCCGCCTCGTTTTGGATTATCTTCCATCCGGCAGCCTGCCATTTTAAGGAGCTGTGACATAGGGGAGAGTCCTACGGCGATACAGATGGTATCAGCATCAAAATGTTTTTCGGTTCCCGGGATGAAATAATAAAACTTCTCCCGGCAAGGCCGATTCCGGTACCGAGGGATAACAGACAGCTTGACGCGACGATCAAGCCGACAGTGACTGCGATAGCACTGGGCAAACCTAATTTTTTGTTCATAATCATTCCTCCGTTTCATAAGTTGAGTCAGGTCATTTTCCATAAAAAGAGGCGTCCGGGATAAAATATCCAGGACGCCGTTGTTCTTTGTTACGACTCATTATAAGGAGGGAAAACAGGAGAAGATTGTAAAAAATGGAACAAGTTCCGGTTATATTTCAGTGCCTGTCGGATTTTTTCCTATGATGGTCAGATCGTGTTCTGCCAGAAAAAGATTGATTTTCACCAGATTCCACACACGGTGGTTAATATGCATCATAATTGCCGCGTCTCTTGGAACTTTAGCGTAAAGTTCTCCCTGCTGCGCAATGCGCAGGGCATGCTGGGTTGTATTCAGATCCATGTGGGCACCGAGACACAGAGCCAGGAGATGATCTCTTGAAGGATGCTGTTTCTTGCCGTTCAGGATTTCATGAGCGTAGCTTCTGGAAATTCCGCTGTTTTTGATGATCTCAGCTGCCGTCATGTTATGCTGCGCCATGTATATGGAGAAATAATCCTGCAGGCTTGGAGCTTCCTGAAGTTTTTTCAGATATTCGGAAAATCCATCACATGAAGTGGATTTTAAGGTTTCGTTTAATTCTTCGGTTGATTGACGATCCATGGCGAATCCTCCTGTATTTTTTTCATATTGCATATCATAACATGATATAATGGAACTTGCCAGAAAAATGGAGGAAGAGAACATGGGAATAGAAGAGGAGTATCGTTTATCCTGCTATGAAGAATTAACGGAAATGGGCCAGAAACCCAAAGTTCATCTGGTAAAGGAAGTAACGACCGGAGATATTTTTATAAAAAAAGAAATTGCAGAAGATGTGGTTCTGATTTATCAAAGGCTCCGGAGAGAGAAAATCAAAGGGATTCCACAGATTCATGAGATCATAGAAAATGAAAATCAGGCATTTGTCATCGAAGATTACATCCATGGACGCAGCCTGGAAAAAATCCTGGAACAGGAAAGGCAGATGGAAGTCAGGGAAACTGCGGAGATTGTACTGGATATATGCAAAATTTTAAGACGGCTCCACGAGCAGAAAGAACCGGTGATCCACAGAGACATAAAGCCGTCCAATATTATGATCAGTTCAGAAGGCACTTTGTATGTAATCGATTTTGACGCCGCGCGGCTTTATTCCCGGGAGAAACGACAGGACACTCAGCTTCTTGGAACAAAGCGCTATGCGCCGCCGGAGCAGTACGGTCTCGGACAGACCGATGCCAGATCCGATATTTATGCTCTGGGAATCATGATGAATGTCATGGTCACCGGAGAATATCCGGATGAGCGGATGGCGGATGGAGAGATTGGAAATGTTATCGGCCGATGTATTCCATGGGAGCCGAAAGAACGATATCAGACCGTGAGAGAGCTGGAGGAGGATTTAAAGGAAATCCTTTTTCCGACAAACGAGAAGCAGAAGGAAAGTCTGCGGGGATCATCCGGGGAAAAAACAGGAATTTTAGGCTTTCGGTCAAAAGTACTGTGGAAAATGGCGGCAGCAGTCATCGGATATCTCTTTCTTGCTTTTGTCTGTCTGAGAATGGATATCACCAATCAAAATGGAGTGCCTCTCTCCGGAGGACAGCTGTGGCTGGAAAGAGGATTTGTGCTGGCAATCTTTCTGTTGAATCTTTTGTATCTGGGGAACTTTGCGGGACTCCGGGAGAAGTCTTTTGGAAAATGGAGGGATAGCAGATGGTTAAGCTGGCTGATCGCAGCGGCATGGGTGGTCGGAATTACTTTTTTCTGTCTCATATGCATGATGCTGACAGAGGCCATTATCTGGGGGTCTGTCTGAAATGGGCAGGCAGAATCTGCGAGAAATAAAATTGTACGCTGCCAGCGGAACATGGGAGAGCCCTTTTTTGCAATAATAGGGAAAAAGGGAAGGAGAAAGACATAATGAAAACTTGGAAATTAGTTTCAGGAATTCTGTCCATTATTTTGTTTGTATTTGTCGCATTCCAGTCCTGTGCGGCCGGAGTGGGCAATGCACTGGCTGAAAATGGAGAATCCGGAGGAAGCGCCGGTATTATCGTCGCTGTTATGCTTCTTGCGGGAGGAATTGTTTCCATCTGCGCGAGAAAAGGTGGAAGGGGTCTTAATATAGCTCTGATCGTGATCTTTGGAATCGGAGCAGTCACAGGTTTTACGATGGCAGGAAGTTTCGCGGATCTGAATATCTGGGCAGGCTGGTGTCTGATCAACGCAGTGCTTGCGGCCGTATCTGTTGTAAAACAGAAATAAGCATTATTTTGTAAGGTGGATTTGATTCCGCCTTATTTTTTTCATAGAAAACTGTGTTCCTATGAAAAAACGCTCCGCAGGGATTACACTGCGGCGGGGCGGCCCGGATTGAATTCTGCTTTTTTCAATGCTATACTGTGCTTATCGGCAGAAAAGAACAAATTTCGAGGTGTATGGCAGTGAAAAAAATATCAATAAAAGACATAGAAGGGGTCAGGATTGGAAATGCGCAGGATGAGGCGGCGGCAACCGGGTGTACTGTTTTTCTGTGTGAACAGGGAGCGCCGGCAGGTATGGATATCCGGGGAGGAGGTCCGGCGTCAAGAGAAAGCAGCCTGCTGGATCCATTCACAGCTTCCGATGAGATTCATGCAGTCTTATTAAGCGGCGGGAGCGCTTTTGGGCTGGACGCGGCAGGAGGAGTACAGAAATATCTGGAAGAGCGGGGGATTGGTTTTGAAACAGGGGCCGGGAAAGTTCCGCTGGTCTGTCAGTCCTGTCTGTTTGATTTGTCTGTGGGAGACCCCAGAGTAAGGCCGGATCAGGCGATGGCCTATGAGGCCTGCAAAAATGCTCAAAAAGCAAATTATACAGACGGGAATCAGGGCGCTGGAACAGGCGCCACTGTAGGAAAACTTTATGGAATGGAATACTGTATGAAATCGGGCATAGGAAGCTGCGCGGTGCAGATCGGAGATCTGAAAATAGGAGCAGTGGCAGCGGTTAATGCGCTGGGAGATATTTTTGACTGGAAAACAGGGAAAAAGGCTGCCGGACTGCTGGCGGAAGACAGGAAGACATTTCGCTCAACAGAACAGGAAATGTACCGCAGCTATCAGATTAGAAAAAATAAATTTGTTGGCAATACAACACTTGGAGTTATCCTGACCAATGCAGAATTTCATAAACCGGAATTAAGCAAAATTGCGGGGATGGCGCATAACGGATATGCGGGGGCAATCCGCCCGGTACATACAACAGCAGATGGAGACAGCATTTATGCACTGTCTCTGGGAAAGGTGGCGGCAGACCTGGATGTAGTCGGAACGCTGGCGGCGAGGGTCATGTCCGAGGCGGTTCTGCGCGCGGTCTGCAGCGCAGAATCAGCGTATGGCTGTCCGTCCGCGAAGGAATTAACGGAATATCATCGAACGCAGGAATAAATCAGGGAGGAAATCATGACGAAAGAAGAATTAGCGCTGGAAGTGATCGCCAGACTGAAAAAAGAATACCCGGATGCGGGATGCACATTAGATTATAACGAGGCGTGGAAACTTCTGGTGAGTGTCAGACTGGCAGCCCAGTGTACGGACGCCAGGGTGAATGTGGTAGTAAAAGATTTGTATGCGAAATATCCGGATGTGGAATCTCTGGCAGCCGCGGATGTGGCGGATATCGAGGAAATCATCCGGCCATGCGGTCTTGGAAAGAGCAAGGCAAGGGATATCAGCAAATGCATGAAGGTTCTGCGGGATGAGTATGACGGCAAGATTCCGACAGACTTTAAATCTCTGCTGAAGCTTCCGGGCGTAGGAAGGAAAAGCGCGAATCTGATCATGGGGGACGTCTTTGGAGAGCCTGCCATTGTAACGGATACCCATTGTATCCGTCTGGTAAACCGTATCGGTCTGGTTGACGGAATCAAGGATCCGAAAAAAGTAGAAATGGCACTGTGGGAAATTATTCCTCCGGAAGAGGGAAGCGATTTCTGCCACCGGCTGGTGTACCACGGAAGAGATATCTGTACAGCCCGGACGAAGCCTCACTGTGGTCAGTGCTGTCTGGACGATATATGTGCGCATATCATTTAAAATGAAACAAAAACCACCTGCCATGAGAACGAATTCCCCGCAGGTGGTTTCCTATTTTGAAAAGAGAGGATTAAAAAATATATGAAAAACTGTGTTTTTAGTATATGCAGAATGGAAGAAACAATCAATATACAGAGTATAAACAATTATAAACGATTTCTAAAAACATTTAATGAAATCTTATAAGTCTTAAAACAAAATGTACAATATGAGACGGAGAAAGTACTATGAGTGATGATCAAAAAGAATTAATGAAAGTTCTTCCGGGGCTGCGGGAGGATATGCCGGAGCCTTTCTGGAGACTGGCGGAGATTTTTGCAGATCAGGTATTTGAACTGTGTACGGATGGAGAGAGTCCTTCGGATTATTTTATTCCTTATATGATGAACGACGCCGTGGAATGTTATCTGAGAATAGAACAGTGCCGGATGACAGGCAGTTTCAGAGAGGAAGAAACAGGATTTATTCAGGGAGAACTGCTGACGGAATCAGAGGGATACGGACTCATTGTCCGTCAGGCAGAAGGAAATGTCTTCACCCTGTGGTTCGCAGATCTCCGATGGGAAATGCATCTCTTTCAATATCATACCATCGGGCATTTCTGGCAGAAAGGACAGGAACAGTGGAGACAGCTTGTATACATGGCGGGAACCCTGCATGATAAATATGATTATCTTGGCAGCGCCGCATGCAGTGAAAAGGAGAAAGCGCTGTACCGGCTGATCGAGTTCGGCCCTTTTCGGAAATGGTCTCCGATCCGGGATGATCTGGAAGAAAGATATCCGCCGACATATGAGGGCATTGACTGTATGCTGCAGCTTGCCAGGGAGGCCGGAGACAGAAACTATGAGAGAATGCTGCGCATATACAGAAGATTCCCTTTCCGGCGTCTGGAAACCTGGCTTTGCCAAAGGCTGAAAAGTCATACAAGAGAAGCATTATATCAGCTGATTTATGACAGAATGTGTCAGGCTTCCGAAGAATATCCGCCCCGCCGCTATAAAAAAAAGGAACAGAAAGCCATAGAGAAACAAAGAGCGGAAGCGGATGCATGGCTGAGGGAGCAGGGATTCCAGGGACATTATCCCGAGTATCAGAAGGGAAATAACCGGATCCAGGTGACGGAAGAACAGCCGTTTACGATTCTGGAATCGGAAGATTATATTTTCCGCATCCATTTTATGATTTCAGAGACAAAGAAAGGGCCGTTGGGAAGAAACAGCGGCTTTTTTGACGGAAACGGCAGAAAAGGGATCGTAAAAGAGTTTAAGAAAAGTATCGACAATTGACAACAAAATATCAATAAGGTAAGATGGAGTAGAACAATAATATATGAATGCAAGCGACAGGTTTTGGAGACAAATGATGTGACAAAGAAGCGGGCAGAGGATGGCTTTTTCGGTGATGATTTTGATCTGAAATCTGTTTTTTTGCTTTATGCGCAGATATATGTTGAAATCTGCGGCAACGAGCGGAGGAAGGAACATGTTGAAAATCAAGAATTATGTAAGAGCAGAGAGTCTGGAACAGGCATATGAGCTCAATCAGAAAAAAAGCACCTGTATCCTGGGAGGAATGCTGTGGCTGAAAATGAGCAGCCGGACATTTCAGACAGCGGTAGATTTGTCGGATCTGGGGCTGGATCAGATAGAAGAAACAGAAGAAGAGTTTTCAATCGGCGCCATGGTGACTTTAAGGCAGATGGAGCAGCACGAGGGATTGAACAGATTCAGCGATGGAGCGGCGGCAGAAAGCGTAAAACAGATTGTGGGCGTTCAGTTCCGGAATCTGGCGACAGTAGGAGGAAGCATTTTCGGACGCTTTGGATTCTCAGATGTCCTGACTTTTTTCCTCGCTCTGGACAGCTATGTGGAATTGTATCACGGCGGAATCATTCCGATGGAGCAGTTTGCGGCACAGCCGTATGACAGAGATATTCTGATCCGGGTCATTGTGAAAAAGAACCATGCGAAATGTGTCTATCTGACTCACAGGAACACGAAAACGGATTTTCCGGTTCTGGCATGTGCAGTCTCTGTGCTGAACGGAAAGGGATACGCAGTGATTGGAGCAAGACCGGGCAGAGCTCAGAGAAGGATGCTGCCTGATACGTGGGAAGAAATGTGTCGTCAGGAGGAAACCAGAAAAGAACTGGCAGAGCAGACGGCGGCTCAGTTTACATTTGGAAGCAATATGAGGGCGTCTGCACAATACAGAGAACACCTGGCGAAAGTCTTATTAAAGCGGGGATTTCAGAAACTTGAAGAAGAAGGGGGCGGAAATTAAGATGAAGATTACGCTTACATTAAATGGAAAGAAAACAGAGGCGGAGATCAGCCCGGACATGCTGCTGATTGATTTTGTCAGGCAGCAAGGATGTGCCAGTGTAAAGAGAGGCTGTGAGACAGCCAACTGTGGTTTGTGTACTGTCTTTATGGATGACAAACCGGTTCTTTCCTGCTCTGTTCTGGCAGCGAGAGCGGACGGGCACCGGATCGATACTCTGGAAGGTCTGCAGGAAGAGGCAGAAGAATTCGGATATTTTATCGCAAATCAGGGAGCGGAGCAGTGCGGTTTCTGCAATCCGGGAATGATTATGAATGCCATTGCTCTTTTCCGGGAAATACCGGAACCGTCTGTGGAAGAAATCCAGGAGTATCTGGCAGGAAATTTATGCCGGTGTTCCGGATATGAAGGACAGCTGAGAGGAATTTTGGATTTCATGGAATACAGAAAGAACGGAGGTGCGCGATGAGAACGGTAAATCAGCCATTCATGAAAAAGGATGCGATGCCGCTGGTGACAGGAAAGCCGGTTTTTGTGGACGATAAGGCTTCTAAGGACTGCCTGATTGTCAAAGTGCTGCGCAGCCCCCACGCCAATGCGGAAATCACTTCAATTGTAACAAAATTTGCAGAAAAGGTGCCGGGAATCGAGGCAGTTTATACATGGGAAGACGTGCCGAAACAGAGATTTACCATGGCAGGACAGACCTATCCGGAGGCGAGTCCTTATGACCGTCTGATCCTGGACCGCCATGTGAGATATGTAGGAGATCCTGTGGCGATTGTAGCGGGAAAAAATGAGGCGTGTGTAGACCAGGCGTTAAAAATGATCCGGGTCGAGTACAAAGTGCTTCCGGCGGTACTGGATTTCCATAAAGCCAAGGATCAGCAGCCGCTGGTACACCCGGAAGACAGCTGGAAAGCCCTCTGCCAGGTAGGTGCGGACAATAAAAGGAATCTATGTGCAAGTGGTGAAAGTCATGACGGAGATGTGGAGAAAGTGCTGTCGGAATGCGACGTAGTCGTAGACCGGGTTTACCATACGAAGGCAAATCAGCAGGCAATGATGGAAACCTTCAGAACGTACTGTTATATGGATGAGTATGGAAGACTGAATGTATTAAGTTCAACGCAGATCGTATTCCATGTGCGCAGAATTTTATCCAATGCTCTTGGAATTCCGAAATCCAGGATCCGCGTGGCAAAGCCAAGGATCGGCGGAGGATTCGGGGCAAAACAGACCGTTGTTTCCGAAGTATATCCGGCGTTTGTCACTTGGAAGACAGGAAAACCTTCCAAGATGATTTTTTCAAGAGAAGAGTCGCAAATTGCTTCCAGTCCACGACATGAGATGGAAGTTCATGTAAAAGTCGGGGCCAGTAAAGACGGAAAGATCCGCGCCATCGATTTATATACCTTATCCAATACCGGTGCTTACGGAGAGCACGGACCGACTACGGTGGGATTATCCGGACACAAATCCATTCCTCTTTACGGAACGCCGGAGGCGCACCGGTTTGCCTATGATGTGGTTTATACCAACCGGATGTCAGCAGGAGCCTATCGTGGTTATGGGGCCACCCAGGGAATCTTTGCCGTGGAATCTGCGGTAAATGAATTGTCAGCGAAGCTTGGAATCGATCCGGTTCGGATGAGAGAAATTAACATGGTCCGGGAAGGACAGGTTATGCCGGCATATTATGGAGAAAAAACGGAAAGCTGTGCCCTGGACCGTTGTGTGGAACGGGCAAAACAGATGATCGGATGGGACGAGAAATACCCGTGCAGAGACATGGGAAATGGAAAAGTAAGAAGTGTCGGAATGGCAATGGGCATGCAGGGATCCGGTATTTCCGGCGTGGACGTAGGATCAGCCACGATCAAGTTAAATGAAGATGGAATTTATACACTTTTGATCGGCGCTGCGGACATGGGAACAGGATGTGATACGACCCTGGCTCAGATTGCGGCAGAATGTCTCAACTGTGATCTGGATGATATTACGGTAGTGGGAGCTGACACGGATACCTCGCCGTATGATTCCGGTTCTTATGCTTCCAGTACAGCCTACGTAACAGGAAAGGCAGTGGAAAAAGCATGCCGGAAACTGGAAGAGAAGATCATTCATCAGGGGGCAAAAATGCTGGAACTTCCGGAAGAAGAGCTTAGTTTCGACGGAGAATATGTTTTCCTTGAAGGCTCCGACCGCAGAGTTTCCCTGCAGGAAATCGGCACCGCTTCCATGTGCGGCAATCCGGACGCGGTTCAGGTGACAGAGAGCAACAGTCAGAAGAAATCACCGCCGCCGTTTATGGCCGGCATGGTGGAAATTGAGCTGGACAAAGAGACCGGACATGTGGAAATTCTGGATTATGTGGCAGTTGTGGACTGTGGGACTCCACTGAATCCGAACCTGGCAAGGGTGCAGACGGAGGGCGGTATTGTCCAGGGAATTGGTATGGCATTGTATGAGGATATTCAGTATACAGACAAGGGCCAGATGAAGAATAATTCCTTTATGCAATATAAGATTCCGACCAGGATAGACATGGGAAGACTCCGGGTGGAATTCGAGAGCAGTTATGAAGAAACAGGGCCATTTGGGGCAAAATCCATAGGAGAAATCGTGATCAATACTCCTTCTCCGGCGCTGGCTCACGCGATTTATAATGCCACCGGCATCTGGTTCCGGGAACTGCCGATCACCAGTGAAAAAATCGCCATGGGACTGATGGAAAAAGAATGAAAATAAGGATGATATATCTGGCAGGCGGCAACAGCAGGAGATTTGGGACTAATAAACTGCTGGAGCTCCTGGATGGAAAACCCATGTACCGGCATCTTCTGGACCGGCTGATCCGGATCTGCGGCCGGCATGACCGGTGGGAGCTTGTCGTAGTGACACAATATCATGAAGTGGCAGAAGAGCTGAAAGAAGAGCCGGTCAGGGTTCGTTTCTGCAGCGAAAGCAGGATGGGAGCGTCTTTTTCTTTGAAAGCGGGACTGGAGAATCTGACGGATGAGGAAGCCTGTGTTTTTTTCGTGGCAGATCAGCCATTTTTCCGGGAAAAGACAGCGGAAGGATTCCTTATGGAAATGGAGGAAAAACAGGCCCGGCTCGGATGTGTGGCTTTTAGAGAACAGATGGGAAATCCTGTCTGGTTTGGCAGGGAATATTTCAAAGAACTGGGGCAGCTGACCGGCGACCAGGGAGGAAGAAAGGTGCTCAGAAAGCATCCGGAGACAGTGCGTTTCTATCAGGTGCAGGATGCTGTGGAATTAAAAGACATCGATTATTTGACAGAAATGCCGGGAAAGGTTGCAATGAAAGAGGAAAGCAAGTAAAATATAATTTAAAAAACGAAAGATTGTGGAGGCTGGGGATGCAGTTATTAAAAGACAGGATCCGTAAGGATGGAAAAGTAAAAGAAGGCAATGTATTAAAGGTGGACAGCTTTTTAAATCATCAGATGGATGTAAAACTGTTCCGGGAAATCGGTAAGGAATTTAAGAAACGATTCGAAGGGGAAGAGATCAACAAGATTCTGACGATCGAAGCGTCCGGAATCGGAATTGCCTGCATTGCGGCAGAGGTATTTGATGTGCCGGTTGTTTTCGCAAAAAAGAATCAGACGAAGAATATCGCAGGTGATGTGTATACAACAAAAGTTGAATCTTTCACACATGGACGTGTCTATGACATTATTGTTGCAAAAGAATTCCTCGGAAAAGGAGATAAAGTACTCCTGATCGATGACTTTATGGCCAATGGAAAGGCGTTGGAAGGGCTGGCTCAGCTGGTGGAAGATTCCGGAGCGGAATTAGTCGGAGCGGGAATCGTGATCGAAAAAGGATTCCAGCGGGGAGGAGATATCCTGCGTAAGAGAACCCATCTGGAATCTCTGGCAATCATAGAGAGCATGGATGAGAAGACCGGAGAAATTGTATTTAGGGATGATGAATAAAACAATGAAATAAATAGAGAATCTGTCAGAAACAGATTTTTAAGAAAAGGATGCCCGAAAACAGTGAATTTGCGGATTCACAGGAAGGGGCATCCTTTTTGTGCGATACGCCCGGAAATCTTCCCTTATCCGATTTTTCTCAAAGAGGCTGGGGAGAGAATATTTCCATGCCTTTTAAAATCATGGAAGTTGAAAGCTGCGCCATCTCTTCCGGTGACTTCTGAAAGTTGTTCTGGACCCAGAATTCCACCATTCCGATGCAGCCGGAAATGATGAAGGAATTGTAATATTCGAAATTTTCAGCCTGATAGGAATGTTCCTCCCAGACGGAAAACATCCGCTCTTTAAACAGCTCTTTTATTTTGTTAAGAAAAGCGCGGTCCCCATGAGGCCCGAGAAAGGCGGCAATGGCCGTCTGGTTTTGATAAAGAAATTCGAATATATTGTTTAGAACGGGGGAAGGATCCGGGCTGGATCCGGTATCACCGGACAGATCCAAAATTTCATTTAATTCCAGAAACAGCTCATCTTCAATCTTCTCGATCATATCGTAAATATCTTTATAGTGCAGATAAAATGTACAGCGGTTGATGTCCGCGTAATCTGCAAGTTCTCTCACAGAAATATCTTTGATATCTTTTTGCATCAGAAGCGTCATGAGACCTTCTGTCAGCAGCCGCTTAGTGCGCAGAACCCGTCGGTCTGTCCTTTTTTTCTCCATAATGATCCACCTCACAAATCATAATAAACATAAATGGAAATAAGTGTTGTGTATATAACATTTTTTGAAAACATTGATTATTGTATTTCAGCTTCCATCTGATTATAATTCAAAACAGTTAAATATACAACATTTGTTAATAAAAATGGTAAAGGAGAGAAAAATGGAACATTACACGAATTTTATACTGAAGCATAAGAAGATCATCATTGTTCTGTTTGTTCTTGCGGCCGCAGTATGCGCTGTGTTATCGACCATGGTAGGAGTGGACTATAAGTTTGCCGACTATCTTCCGGATGATGCGGAATCTACGAAAGCGCTGGATATTATGGAAGAAGAGTACGATCAGGAAGTGCCCAATGTAAGGGTCATGATAAAAGATGTGTCGATTCCGGAAGCACTGGTATACAAAGAGAAAATCGGAAAAGTAGATGGAGTGCAGGAAATCAACTGGCTGGATGACGCAGTGAATATTTATGAGCCGCTGGAAACGGAAGATCAGGATACCATCGATGCCTGGTATAAAAATGGGAATGCCCTCTATCAGGTGACCATTGATGAGACCAATGGAGAACAAGTTGTCCATGATATTCGCCAGATTATTGGTGATGACAATTATATGACGGGAGATGCGGTAATCGACGCTCTGACTCCGATATCCACGTCAGAGGAAATACAGAAAATCGTATTGATTGTTGTGCCGCTTGTATTTGTGGTTCTTCTTCTGACGACCAATTCATGGTTTGAGCCGGTGCTGTTTATGGCAGCAATCGGGACTGCGATATTGATCAATCGGGGAACGAATCTGATGTTTGGAACGATTTCGTTTGTGACTAATGCGGCAGGAAGTATTCTGCAGCTGGCAGTATCCATGGATTATGGAATTTTTCTGCTTCACAGGTTTGCGGAAAACCGGCAGGCGGGAGAAGAAGCGGAACCGGCTATGAAACATGCGGTGCAGCAGTCAGTCGGGAGTATTATGTCCAGTGGCCTTACAACAGTAACAGGATTTGCGGCGTTGATTTTTATGAGATTTAAGATCGGCCCAGATATGGGATGGGTTATGGTAAAAGCCATCATCCTGAGCCTGATTGCAGTGCTGTGTTTTCTGCCGGTGCTGACAATGGTCTGCTATCCGCTGATTGACCGGACGGAACACCGGTCATTTGCGCCGAAATTCCGATTCCTTTCCAAGGTGGTACTGGACTGGAGAGTTCCTATGCTGGTGCTGTTTTTGATTGTCACGATTCCATCTTATTTTGGACAGCAGAAAAACAGTTTTCTGTATGGAGGAACGAAGGTGTATCAGACCGAAGCAACCCAGCTGGGAAGAGATATGAATGCCATTGAGGACGAATATGGAATCAGCAGTCAGGTAGTCGTAATGGTACCGAAAGGAGATATGGAAAAGGAAATTGAGATGAACCGTGACCTTGGATCTATCGAGGGTGTTGATTCTGTCGTATCCTACATCAATTCAGTCGGAGAGTCTATCCCGACGGACTTTGTCCCCCAGGAACAGCTGTCGCAGCTTTATTCTGAACATTACAGCCGATATGTTCTCACGGTAGATTCAGAGGAAGGAATTGACGGATGGGATCAGCTGGTACAAGAAATAAAAGATACAGGAGAAGCATATTATGGAAGCGGCGCACTTGTGGCAGGCAATCTGGCCAGCACACTGGATTTGAAAACAACGATTATACAGGACATGACAAAGGTTAACCTTCTTTCCGTCGGATTCGTATTCATCATTCTGCTGGTGAACTTCCAATCCATTATACTGCCGGTCATTTTGACGCTGGTCATTGAGGCATCCATATGGATCAATCTGACAGTTCCTTATTTTGCAGGAAGCGACCTGTTTTATATCGGATATCTGATCATTTCTTCTGTGCAGCTGGGAGCTACGATTGATTATGGAATTTTATTTACAGATCGTTATCTGGAATACAGGCGGGATATGGGAAAGAAGAGGGCGGCTTTACGAACGATACAAAGCTGTACAATCTCGATTGCCACATCAGCCAGTATTCTGACAATCGCAGGGATTATTCTGGGCGTGATTTCAACCAATGGTGTATTAAGTCAGCTGGGCATTTTGATCGGACGAGGCGCAGTCATTTCATTCCTGCTGGTCATTTTCGTACTGCCCGGACTGTTGATTTTGTTTGACAGGGTCATTGAAAAACTTACAAGGAACTCACAATTTTATCACGGAACGCAAGGAGGGAAAATACATGAATTACAGGAAAGTTTATAAATCAGCAGCAGTTCTGACGCTGTCAGCAGTCATTGCGGGGACGTCTGCAGTGACAATACCGGCGGCAGAAAAAAATACAGAAAAAGAAGAAAATGTTTATGTGAATTTAAAAGAAGACGGGTCAGTGGACGGAATCTATGTGGTAAATGCGTATGATTTGGATCAGGATCAGAAAATCGTAGATTATGGTAATTACTCTTCTGTAAAAAATCTTTCCGCAGATGGAGAAATTAAAGCAGACGGAGAAAAAATAACGGTAAATGGAGAAAAAGGAAAATTTTATTATCAGGGAAATCTGGAGTCAGCAGACCTTCCATGGAAAATAAATATTGAATACAGGCTGGACGGGAAAAAAATCACGCCGGAAAAACTGGCAGGAAAGAGCGGAGCACTGGAAATCCGGATGCATATCGATGAGAACAAAAAAGCAGATTCAGATTTTTTTGAACATTATCTCCTGCAGGCAGCGCTGACACTTGACACAGAGATGTGTAAAAATATTAAGGCTGAAGGTGCCACAGCGGCAAATTCAGGGAAAAATAAGCAGCTGACGTATAACATTCTGGCAGGACAGGAAAAAGATATTACAATCCGGGCAGACGTGAAAGATTTCCAGATGGATCCCATTACCATCAACGGGGTGCCTATGTCATTTGATATTGATTTAGATCAAATGGACACCAGCGCGCTGACCGATAAAACAACGGAACTGACAGATGGCGCAAAGACATTAAATGACGGAGCGAAGAAAACCAGTGAAGGCGCAGGGACTGTAAAGAAAGGGCTGGAATTATACGGAGAGGGTGTGGACGATCTCTATGCAGGAGCGGATACGCTGTTTTCCGGCGCAGAGCAGATGAATTTCGGAATCCATGCCTATACGGCAGGAGCAGCTCAGACGGCAGACGGGGCACAGGAACTCCGGCAGAAAACACAAAATCTGCCGAAACTTATGGAGAGCCTGACGGAAGCCTGCGAGGAGCTTCAGAAAGGCAGCGGCAGTCTTGCGGACGAGAAGTCATGGAATCAGGTTGAGAATGGAATGAATCAGATTCAGGCAGGGCTCATAAAAATGAAGGCGGGTCTGAACCAGATCGATTCACAGGGAATTGATAAAATCCAGCAGTCTTTGGAAGGCAGCGGGGAATTGAAATCTGGCATGGAAGATCTGCAAAGGGGACTGAAAGGAATTGAAAGCTATGCGGATCAGCTGTCATCCGTTTCTGATGCTTACGACAGCCAGGCACAGAAGTTAAAGAGTATCATAGAAAATGGAACTTCATCCAAATCTGACGGAACGGAAGGGCAGACAAAAACGGAAACAGAGACCCAGAAAGAAGAGGGAGAATATACGGAAGATCACACCGAGACGAGCAAAGAAACAAAGACAGATGAAAACGGCAATACGGTGATTACCATTACCAACAATATTTATATGACAAAAACAGATACTGTGACAAAAACGGTTACCAATGAAACGACAAAAACAGAAAATGCAGACAACAGCCAGTCAGAGGAATTAAATGCCCTGTATCAGTCAATGACACAGAATTCCGCACGGATGAAAGGGCTTTTGAATGGTTCCGGAAGTACTGCCGGATTAAAAACCACTGCCGGTCAGTGCAGGGAAGGTGCCAGTCAGATTGCCAAGGGGCTTTACGGAAAGAACGGAAGCATAGACAGCAGCCTGTCACAGCTTGAAGAGGCAGTTTCCGGAGAGAATGGATTAACACAGGGTGTGGATG
Source organism: Candidatus Anaerostipes avistercoris (assembly GCA_019119895.1). GTDB lineage: Bacteria > Bacillota > Clostridia > Lachnospirales > Lachnospiraceae > Anaerostipes > Anaerostipes avistercoris. Next base: position 24,715 of record DWWD01000036.1, read on the forward strand.
CATTGATCGAAGGAGTCGATGCTATGGAACAGACCTTATATGGAAGCAGGACACACAGTATAAAATCTGGGATTTCTTCCCTGAATCAGGGAGTAGGAACCATGTATCGGTCAACAGTTTCCATCCCGGGACAGGTCAATCAGCTGACTTCTGCAGTCAGTCAGCTTGCAAGGGGCATGGGTCAGCTGTCTGGTCAGAGCAGTACCCTGGAAAGCGGGGCAGATCGTCTTTTGTCAGGAGCAGAGTCCATAAGAAATGGAAGCAGCGCATTATCTTCCAATATTACAAGTCTGACGGATGGCGTAGGACAGCTGCAGAAAGCTTCGGAACAGCTTGCCGGCGGAACACAGACGCTGGAAGAACAGACCAGTGGAATTGAAGATAAGGTACTGGATGGAATTCAGGAAGAATTAAGCAGTTTTACTGGAGAAGATTATCAGGCAGAATCTTTTGTTTCCTCCAGAAATACCAATGTGAAATCTGTTCAGTTTGTTATGAAAACAGATGGGGTGGTAAAAAAAGAAAAGAAACCAGAAGAAAAGACCGAGAAAAAAGAAACGATTCTTGACAAAATCAAAGGACTATTTTCATAGATAGAAAGCAGAAGACAGGGGATCCCGGCGGAAAGTATATGTAAGTCGGTATCCCCTGTCTTCTTATTTTCATATTTCTCTTTCGATTCTTCGAATAATTTCAAAAGCTTCCGCTGGTGTTTTTGCCCGGTCCAGGTGCGGGAATAGAGTCGGACTGGAAGCAAGGTTGATAATGGATACAATTTTATCATCGTTTCCCGAAGTGTCCGATGCAATAAAAGTGAAAATATATTTTACAGGATCGTTCAGATCATTCTGAAAAGCGACCGGATGTTTCAAACGAATCAGGCTTGCCTGAAAAGGAATCGATTTTGAATTTACATTTGCGTGGGCAAGAGCAACTCCCGGCCAGAAAACAAAATAGGGTCCGTTAATTTCTACATTGCGAATAATAGAATCTATATAACTTTGTGTTACAAAACCTTCTTCTATTAGTAAATTTCCCCCCAGCTGCAGCGCGTCCCGCCAGGTATCGGCGCTGAAATCAAGGGCAATCCGGTCAGGAGAAAGGATGCTGGAAGGATTACCGGAGGAAACCAGACTGGAATTGACAGCAGTTCGTTTGTTTAAAATGTTATTTTCATCTTTTCTGGATGTGTACATTTTTTCCTGAATCTGGCTTAAGTCTCCGGATGGAAGACCGGGAGAGACAATGACCATTGGAATGGTAGTTCCTTCTATAGGATAAAAGGAAATGATCAGATTCGGGGATGGTGTGATCGTACGGAGATAATCATTTAATTCAAAAGAAGATACGGTGTCAATGTCATCAATCTTACAATAATATTTCAGCTTGTTTGTCACATAGGAAGCTGTAGCGGGACCTGAATCGCAGACAACAAGAACCTTAAAGTCCTGGCGTTCTGTCAGGATTTTTGAAACGGCAGCAGCGATGTGCATGACCAGAAAAGCCGTCTCATTTTCGTTATATGTCCGGTGGAAACTGCGTTCCAGAATATACAAATTGTTTTTTACGGATCTGCAGATTGCCGGATATTCTTCTTCCAATTCTTTATAAAAATTCCGATCGAATGTTGTGTTTCTTTCCAGCAGAGAAAAAAAGCTTTTTATATGGGCGGAAAGCTGCTGATAAAGCTTGTTGTCATTGGCCAGTTTTAATTTTAAATCATGAGATACATTAACCAGGAATGTATGAATGACTGTATTCGATGGAATAGTTCCGAGGGGCATCTGGGGCAGGGAAGTCAGAGAAAGCCCGTTGATATAGGAGGCAAGGAAATAAACCTCATCTGCTGTAAACGGAAGAGAAAGTGCTTTTTCCAGATGGGAGTACAGATTCTCGGAAATTTGAATCGTGGCATAATCAGAAGCACAGGGATAACCGGTAATCGGATGTCCCTGACGAATGCGGTCCGCAGCTACCACAAGAATCCAGAGAAGCTGATAGAACTGATAGCCTTCGATATTAATTCCATTTTCCCGCTGCCAGTTTAATAAAATCGGGAAAATCTGATTTTTCAGAAGTTCCAGATGGAAGTAGCGGGAGATCCAGAGATCAATCCCGGATATTTCAGAAAATGAGGTATTATCACCCAGGACGTTCAAAAATGTATGAAAACTGTTGATCAGATAATCCCGGCGGAAAATCTCATTTACATCAATGGAATATCCTGTAGCCTTTTGTAAAAAGTGCTGATAAAAAAACAGAGCAGCAGTTAGAAGATATATTGGAAAAAATGGATTTTAATAAAGAATATAAAACATCTGAAATAGCAAAGTTTATTGACGTAAAAGAAACAAGAGCCAGGACGCTCTTAAAAGAGTTGGTTAAACAGGGAAAAATAAAAGCAATTGGCAAGAATAAAGGACGGAAATATATCCGGCGATAAAATCCCGCGATTCGACTTGCACCTCTTTTTGTGATATGATGATGCAGACATCATTACAGAACAGAAAGGGGTGTTTTTTGTGGGAAACGTGTCTGAGGACAGGCAGGACCAGAAGAAAAAAATGCCATCAAAACATATATGTACGGCTCTGCTGGCTCACGTTGACGCCGGCAAGACAACCCTGTCGGAAGGAATCTTATATAAGACGGGATGTATCCGCAAATTAGGGCGGGTGGATCACGGAGACGCATATTTCGACACCGACAGCCAGGAAAGAGCAAGAGGCATCACAATATTTTCCAAGCAGGCGGTGTTTTCCCTGGGCGGACTGGAAGTCACCCTTGTGGATACTCCGGGACATGTGGATTTTTCCGCGGAAATGGAGCGGACGCTGCAGATCCTGGATTACGCGATTCTTTTGATCAGCGGCGCGGACGGCGTTCAGAGCCATACGAGAACCCTGTGGAAATTGTTTGCCAGGTATGAGATACCGGTATTTTTGTTTATTAACAAGATGGACCAGAATGGAACAGACCGGGAAGCGCTGATGGCGGAATTAAAGGAACAGTTATCGGAGGGCTGCATTGATTTCGGGGAAGAGGGGAGCGACGAGTTTTATGAATCTATTGCCCTGCAGAAAGAAGAGCTGCTGGAAGAATTTCTGGAAAAGGAATCCATCTCCCGGGAAGAAATTCAGCAGGCAGTTGCCCGGAGGGAAGTTTTCCCATGCTATTTCGGATCAGCGCTGAAATTAGACGGAGTGGATGAACTGCTGAAAGGAATTGAAACCTATGCCATAACGCAGCAGTATCCGGAAGAATTTGGAGCCAGAGTCTTTAAAATATCCAGGGATGAGCGTGGAAACCGGCTGACGCATTTAAAGATTACCGGAGGTTCCCTGAAAGTAAAGGATGTGATTCCGGGAAAAGAAAAAGATGAAAAAATCAATCAGATCCGCATTTACTCCGGAGAGAAATATGAGATGCGGGACGAGGCGGAAGCCGGCATGGTTTGTGCGGTGACCGGACTGTCAGATACCAGACCGGGACAGGGCCTTGGATTTGAAAAAGACGGGGAGGCGCCGGTACTGGAGCCGGTGCTGACCTATCAGATGATTCTGCCTGAGGACTGCAGCGTCCGTACATTTCTGCCGAAACTCTATCAGCTGATGGAGGAAGAGCCGGAACTACATGTTATCTGGAATGAGGAACTTCAGGAAATCCAGGTGCAGCTGATGGGCGAAGTGCAGATCGAGATATTAAAGAAAATCATTGCGGATCGTTTTGACACCAATGTGGAATTCGGAACCGGTAAGATTCTGTACCGTGAAACCATAGCGGACAGGGTAGAGGGCGTCGGGCATTTCGAGCCCCTGCGCCACTATGCGGAAGTTCATCTGATTCTGGAGCCGGGTCCGAGAGGCAGCGGCATGGTGTTTGAAAGCGCCTGCAGCGAGGATGATCTGGACAGAAACTGGCAGCGGCTGATTCTGACCCATCTGTATGAGAAAGAGCACCGCGGCATTCTGACCGGGGCGCCGCTGACAGATATGAAGATCACGCTGGCGGCCGGAAGAGCCCATCCGAAACATACGGAAGGCGGAGACTTTCGGGAGGCAACCTACCGGGCTGTCAGACAGGGATTGATGCAGGCAGAGCCGGTCCTTCTGGAACCTTATTATGAATTCCAGCTGGAAGTGCCCCAGTCCATGGTGGGACGGGCCATGACGGATCTGGAAAAAATGCATGCAGATTTTGAGCCGCCGAAGATAGAAGGAGATCTTTCTGTACTGGAGGGAATCGCTCCGGCGGCATATATGCAGGATTATCAGCGGGAAGTGATCGCCTATACCAAAGGACAGGGCAGATTATTCTGTTCTTTCCATGGATATGAGCCGTGCCAGAATACGGAAGAAGTGGTAAAGGCAGCCGACTATGATCCGGAACGGGATACCGCGAATCCTTCAGGTTCTATTTTCTGCTCCCATGGCGCAGGTTTCCATGTTCCGTGGAATCAGGTAAAAGATCATATGCATCTGCCCAGTGTCCTGGAACGGCCGAAGGAAGAAACGGCGCAGGAAGATGAACTTGCGCAGCGCCGGGCGTATATTGAAGAGGAATGGATTGATACGGAAGAGGTAGACCGTATTCTCAGCGAGACCTTTCACGCCAATCAGAGCCGGAAAAATAAGTGGAAAAAGAAAAAGACGACGAGACTGGCAGAGGATTATAAGGCGTCGGCAGCAAGGGCTTCTGTAAAGAGGGATTCTTCCAGAAAATATCTCCTGGTGGACGGATATAATATCATTTACGCCTGGGAGGATTTAAAAGAGCTTTCGGAGGAAAATCTGGATGCTGCCCGGGGAAAACTGATGGATCTTTTATGTAATTATCAGGCCTTAAAGAAAAGTGAATTGATTGTGGTGTTTGACGCGTACCGGGTAAAAGGCCATGATACGGAAGTGTCGGATTACCAAAACATCCATGTGGTCTTCACGAAGGAAGCAGAAACTGCGGACCAGTATATTGAAAAATTTGCCCATGAACATGGAAGAAAATATGATGTTACCGTGGCAACGTCTGACGGACTGGAGCAGATTATCATTCGGGGACAAGGATGTAAACTGCTGTCGGCGAGAGAACTGAGAGAAGATATGGAACGGGAATCTCAGCTGCTGAGAGAAGAATACCTGTCCTGTCAGGAAACACAGAAAAATTATCTGATGGATGGGATTACTCGGGATAAACGAAATGAAATAGAAAAAGGAACAACCGAATAAAGTTTGAAGAAAAGAAATTCCTGAAAACCGGAACAGGGGAAACTCTGAGACTGCCGGTGAAGGGAATTTCTTTTTTTCTATGTATAAAAAATGAAATATGAAAGAAAATATGATAAAAAATGGAACTTGACACAGCAGGAATATGTCAATATACTATAATTCATATCTGAATAGTAGGAATACAAAGGCGGGAATAGAAACATGGATTGGGATTTTATCATGGAGCACAGACAATTATATACGGAGGCAGCGCAGCTGACAGTGCGGATCGCGGCAGCGGGAATCTGCGGTGCTTTGATCCTTGGGCTGATCTGCGGAGTGATCCGGTATTATAAGGTGCCGGTTCTTCATCGCGTGACCGGGATTTATATTGAGCTGTCAAGAAATACGCCGCTGGTCGTTCAGTTGTTTTTTCTGTATTTCGGGCTGCCGAGAGCAGGAATCGTGCTGCAGTCTGAAATATGCGCCGCCGCAGGGCTTATTTTCCTGGGAGGGGGCTATATAGCGGAAACTTTTCGAAGCGGGCTGGAATCTGTGGAAAAAGTTCAGACAGAAAGCGGTCTCAGTCTGGGATTTCGCAGAATACAGATATTTTTCTACATTTTACTGCCCCAGGCGGCGGCAGCAGCAGTTCCGGGAATCGGCGCCAATGTGATTTTCCTGCTGAAAGAAACGTCTGTGTTCAGTATTGTGGCGCTGGCGGATTTGATGTATGTGGCTAAGGATCTGATCGGATTGTACTATAAAACCGATGAGGCGCTGTTTCTGCTGGTGGTATGTTATCTCATGATTCTGCTGCCGGTGTCAATCCTGTTTACACTGCTGGAAAGGAGGCTCCGCTATGCAGGATATGGGAATTAAAATTCTGACAGAAGGGGATCATTTCATCCGTCTGCTGGAGGGGCTGGGAGTGACCATAAGAATTTCTCTTATATCGGCGGCTTTGTCAGTCATTTTCGGTATGATGCTGGGGATGATCGTCATAACAGGAAATCCGGTGATCCGTTGGATATTCAGAGCATACCTGGAGTTTATCCGGATCATGCCGCAGCTGGTGCTGCTTTTTCTGGCATATTTCGGGGCGGCCAGCCATCTGGGATGGGATTTTTCAGGGGAACAGGCAGCAGTTCTTGTTTTTGTTTTGTGGGGAACCGCGGAAATGGGAGATCTGGTGCGGGGCGCGCTGGAATCCATTCCCGGTCATCAGACAGAGAGCGGGAGAGCGCTGGGCCTGACAAAGATGCAGATTTATACGCTGATTTTAATTCCCCAGGCGGTGAGGCGGCTGATCCCCCAGGCTGTTAATCTGGTTACAAGAATGATCAAGACGACATCTCTTGTTGTTCTGATCGGTGTGGTGGAAGTGATAAAAACCGGCCAGCAGATCATCGAATCAGCCCGGCTGACAGCGCCGGATGCAGCCCTCTGGGTGTACGGGGCGATTTTCTTTTTGTATTTTATCATTTGCTGGCCCATTTCTCTGGCAGCCAGGTATTTAGAGAAAGCATGGGACGGCGGCAGGGAGGCATGACATGGAACAGAAAATTCTCGAGATCAGGAATATAAAGAAAACCTTTGGGGAACATGTAGTACTGAATGATATTTCCTTTGATATCAGGCAGGGCGAGGTGGTCGTCATCCTCGGTCCGTCTGGGTGCGGTAAAAGCACGCTGCTCCGGTGCATCAACGGTCTGGAAGAGATAGAAGAAGGAGAGATTTTGTTCCGCGGATCTGTCATATCCGGGAAAATCAGGAAACATCACGAAATCCGCCAGAAAATAGGAATGGTATTTCAAAATTATGAATTGTTCCCTCATATGACGATTCTTAAGAACATTACTCTGGCGCCTCAGAAAGTCCAGGGCCGTTCCAGACAGGAGGCGGAAAAAGAAGCGGAAACTCTTTTGAAGCGGATCGGACTGCTGGACAAAAAGAATGCTTATCCCCGGCAGCTTTCCGGAGGACAGCGGCAGAGAACGGCTATCGTGCGGGCACTCTGCATGCATCCGGAAATTATGCTGTTTGATGAGGTGACGGCGTCCCTGGATCCGGAAATGGTATATGAAGTTCTGGACGTTATGATGGAAATGGCAAAGGCGGGCAGGACGATGGTAATCGTAACCCATGAAATGCAGTTCGCAAGGGCGGCGGCAGACCGGATCATTTTCATGGATCAGGGGAAAATCCTGGAGGAAGGCAGACCGGAAGACTTCTTCCGGCGCCCGAAGACTGAGCGGGCAGGACAGTTTTTACAGAAAATGCACATTTAACAGGAGAGCAGATATGAAAAAAAGAACGATCATGCTGCTGGGACTGATAACCCTGGCGGCAGTATGGACAGCATGCGGGAAAAACGGAGAAAAAGACAGCGGGGCAAAGACCAGGACGCTGCAAGAAATCAGAGACAGCAAAGAAATTGTCATAGGAGTATTCAGTGATAAAAAGCCGTTTGGATATGTAGATGAAAACGGAACATATCAGGGATATGATGTCTATTTCGGCAGACGTCTTGCAAAGGATCTGGGAGTAAAAGTAAAGTACGTTCCGGTGGAAGCAGCCAGCCGGGTGGAATATTTAAGGAGTGGAAAAGTGGACCTGATTCTTGCCAACTTTACAGTGACTGATGAGAGAAAAGAGCAGGTGGATTTTGCCCTGCCGTATATGAAAGTTTCTCTGGGGGTTGTGTCCCCGGAAGATCAGCTGATCACGAAAGAAAGCCAGCTGGACGGGAAGACGCTGATCGTAAGCAAAGGGACCACGGCAGAGGCGTATTTTATGAAAAACCGTCCGGAAGTGAAACTCCTGAAATTTGACCAGTACAGCGAAGCTTTTCAGGCGTTAAAAGACGGAAGAGGAGACGCTCTGGCAACAGACAATACAGAAGTACTGGCCTGGGCCATTGAAAATGAGGGGTTCAAAGTGGGAATTGAGTCTCTGGGAAATACGGATGTGATCGCTCCGGCGGTTCAGAAAGGCAATGAAGAACTGCTTTCCTGGCTGAATGAAGAAATCAAAACGCTGGGAGAGGAACAGTTTTTCCACGAAAATTACGAGAAAACCCTGAGACCTGTATATGGAGAATCCGCTGATCCGGAAAATCTGGTGGTAGAAGGCGGGAAAGTGGAATAATATGATATGTAACATAAAATGTATGTTATAATAAAAAGACCCGGAAATTTAGTTTTCCGGGCCTTTGAAGTTTTAAAATGAGATAATCCAGCGACAGGAGATGAGAATATGGGAAAAATATATTTGACAGGCGCGGATAATGCCAGAGATCTGGGCGGCATGAAGACGATGGACGGCGGTGTGCTGCGAAGCGGACATCTGCTCCGGAGCAACCGGCTTTCAAGGATTACAAAGAAGGATATCCAGATCCTGGAGGATCAGTATCATTTACATAAAATCATTGACCTGAGAACACCGATGGAGGTGGAGCAGGAAGAAGATAAAGAAATTTCCGGGGCGGTATATATGAACATTCCGTTTTTTGTGGAAGCCATGGTGGGAATCAGCCATGAAAAAGGAAACCGACGTAAGATGGGGCATATGGATGATCTTCCGAAAATGGAAGATTTGTATGTGATGATCGTGGAAAATCCGTTCTGCAGGAAGCAGATGCAGAAAGCCCTGCGGCAGATTATGGAGACGAAAGAGGGAGCGGTGCTGTGGCATTGTACGGAAGGAAAAGACAGATGCGGACTGCTGTCTGCCATGACGTTATTTTTGCTGGGAGTATCTGAGCAGGATGTGATGGAGGATTACCTCAAGACCAATAAATCCGCCGCTAAAAGGCTTGATAAAATGTACGAAAAATGGCGCAGTCTTGGAATATCCAAAGGCAGGCTGGAGCGGATGCAGGGATTGTTTATGGCCAAAGAAGAATATATGCAGGCGGCCCTGGATTCTATGAAATCCGAATATGGAACAGTGGACACCTTTATCAAAAACGCTCTGGAAATTACTGACGAAGAAAAAGAAGTTTTCCGGGAGCAGATGCTTCAATAACAGGAAAGGAAAAGAAGTGAAACAGAAGAGAATTGTAATGTTTGGAGATTCCCTTACGGATTATTTTCCAATGCAGAAATTGACAGATATTGACGCGGAATTTATCAACAGTGGAGCAGCCGGCAATACGGTGCCCGAAATGAAAGCGAGGGTTCGGTATGACGTTCTCAGCTTCCAGCCGGATATTGTGATCATGCAGGGAGGAGCCAATGATTTTCAAATGTCACTGTACCGGGGAAGTAAGGTGGTTGCCGGGCAGCTGGCAGATTTGGGAGAGTGGATCCGCAGGGAACTTCCGGAAGTAAAAATATACATAGAGTCTTTGTATCCGGCTTATACGAAACGGCTTGGAAATATGCCTTCCTGGGCAAAAGAAAAGAGTAATGAAGAAATTCGCCGGATCAACGAAGAAATCCGGCGCCAGTGTGAGGAACGCCGGATCGAATATGTGGATATGTACTCCAGACTGGCCGGAGAAGATGGAGAACTGCCTCTTGCATACACGGTAGACGGCATCCATCTGACGGACGCAGCCTACGATATCGTAAGCGAATGTCTCCATGAATTGCTGAAAGACATCGTATAAGGATCAGATATACGTGATGCGGAAAATCTCTGCCGGAATATGATAAAATATGGCAGAGGAAAGGCTGAAATCATGTTTTGGCAGGCGTGTATGGAGCAGTACAGGGCAGATGATCAGGTGAGAAATCTTATATTTGTGAAGTACAAAGGCGGGTCATCCGCGAAGGTTATATTGTATGAAAAAGAGGAAGCCCATTGGAAGGTTGTATTGTCTGTGAAAGGCTGCGTTGGAAAGAGTGGAATTGGGAAACAGAAAGAAGGAGATCAGAAGACGCCTTCCGGCATTTACACGGTAACTCAGGCGTTTGGAATCTGCCCGGATCCGGGAGCAGAGATTCCATATCTTCAGGTTACCAAAGATCATTACTGGTGCAGTGACGCCGCGTATTATAACCGGCTGATTGATATCAGGCAGTGCCCCCATCAGTGCCGGGGAGAACATCTGGCAGACTATGCGGGGCTTTATGATTATGGGCTGTTTCTGGATTATAACAGGGAATGTAAACCGGGACGGGGATCGGCGATTTTTATGCACTGTATAGGGGAGAAAAACTATACGGCCGGCTGCATTGCAGTGCCGAAAAAGCAGATGAGGGAAATTATAAAATGCGTTCACAGAGAAACAAAGATTGTGATTTTTTATGATTTATTTTATAATAGAGTCGATTGGAACCAGCAAGCGGATAAGAGGAATTGACAATGGATAAAACAAGATTAAAATCACTTCAGGCGGTTGTTTTCGACATGGACGGCCTGATGTTTGACAGTGAACGATATATACAGACAGCTTGGAATCAGGCGGGAACGATGCTCGGATACGGAACTCTGGGGGATCATATTGAAAAGACCCTCGGGTTTAATGGAACGAAGCGGCGGGAATTTTTCCTGGATCTGTGCGGGCAGGATTTCCCCTATGATGAATTTCTGGAGCTTTACCGCAGTCTGTACTTTGACAGAGTACGGAAAGAAGGAATTCCGGCAAAAGAAGGGCTCCATGAGACTCTGGAAGTATTAAAAAAACTGGGAATTCGGATGGGTGTAGCTACGTCCTCCAGCCGGGAAAATACATTAAAAAATCTGGAAAGAGAACAGATCAGCGGGTATTTTCAGACCGTGATCACCGGAGATATGATACAGCATGGGAAACCGGAGCCGGATATTTATCTGGAAGCCTGCCGGAAGCTTGGGGCAGAGCCTCAGGATGCCATTGCCCTGGAAGATGCCATAAACGGCATTAAGGCGGCAGCGCGGGCGGGCATGATGCCTGTTATGATACCGGATTTGATCAAAGACACAACAGAAGTAGATGATATTTTATTTGGCAGATATGATTCCTTGGCGGAGTTTGCCAGAGAGATAGAAGAATGTCTGGGCAGTTCCCGGGCGGAAAAGGAGAAATAAATTGAAGAAAAAACGCAGAAGCGCAGGGTGCGAATACTGCAGCAATTATGTATACGATGAAGATTATGAATATTATGTATGTGAAGTGAACCTGGATGAGGATGAGATGGCAAAATTTATGAGCAGCAGCGACTGGGACTGCCCTTATTTCCAGATGGATAATGAATATGCTATTGTGAAGAAACAGATGTAGATACAGAGAGAGGGAAAATCTTTCAAAAGAGAGATTTTCCTTCTTTTCCTATGCTATAATAAAACCATACCATAATGAATCAAAAGTGTCAGTTTGCCATTGTGATTGGCGGAAATGAGGTGCGCTTATGAAAGAAAACGCGATCATATGTATATCAAGAGAATTTGGAAGCGGGGGCAGAGAACTGGGCGACCGGCTGGGAGAGATGCTTGGCATTCCGGTTTACGGAAAGGAACTGATTGCAAAGGTGGCGGAAAAGAGCGACATGTCAGAGGAATATGTGAAAAATCATGAGGAAAATCCGTCTTACAGCCATATTTTAGGTGTACCGATCGGACATCCTGCTCTGGGCGTACAGTACAATGAAATCATAACGCCGGAAAAACTGTTTTTCGTGCAGACAGAGGTTATCCGGCAGATTGCCGATGAAGAGAAATCCTGTATTTTTGTTGGAAGATGCGCGGATATCATTCTCCAGGATCGTGAAAACTGCTATTCCTTCTTCGTCCATGCGCCGAGAGAATACCGGATTGAAAAGATCATGCAGACGGAAAATCTTTCCAGACGGGAAGCAAAGAAAAAAGTAAAGCAGATTGACTGGGAGAGGTCTTCTTATCACGATTATTACACAGGAATCAAATGGGGACATCCGAGCAACTATGAGCTGGTGATCAATACAGCGAAGACAGGGATTGACCGTGCGGCAAGGGTTATCGTGGAATATATCCGGTAAGATGACATATGAGAATTGACACACTGTCAGGATGGTGGTATATTACAGTTAATGACACGATGTCAGAATAAATGAAATGTTTTCGATCAAGAAAATTCACAGAGATTGAGGAGGTTTTTTATGTTAGGAAATTTTTCATACTGTAATCCGACCAAACTCTATTTTGGAGATGAATCCCTGAAGTATCTGAACACGGAACTTCCGAAATACGGAAAGAACGTTGTTCTGATTTACGGCGGCGGATCGATTAAGAAAAATGGAATCTATGACGAGGTCATTCAGATTCTCAAAGAAAATGATAAAAATGTTGCGGAGATTTCCGGGGTAATGCCGAACCCGACGGTGGAAAAACTGTATGAAGGAGTCGATATTGCAAGAAAGCATCGTGCAGATTTCCTTCTGGCAGTCGGCGGCGGATCCGTATGCGATTATGCCAAAGCAGTATCTGTATCTGTCAACTGTGACGAGGATCCGTGGGAGAAATATTATCTTCGTTTTGAGGAACCGGATTGTGAGACACTTCCGGTCGGATGTGTTCTGACTATGGTAGGAACCGGATCTGAGATGAATGCCGGAGCAGTCATCACAAACCACGAGACAAAACAGAAAATCGGACATGTGTTTGCGGATGAGAAGATTATGCCGAAATTTGCGGTGCTGAATCCGAAATATACGTTGACACTGCCGCATTATCAGATGGTCTCCGGAATTTATGATATCTTTAACCATATTTGTGAACAGTACTTCTCAGGCGAGGATGACAATACCAGCGATTATATCAGCGAGGGGCTGATGCGTTCAGTGCTTCATTCCAGCCGGATCGCCAACAAAGATCCTCAGGATTATGAGGCACGGAGCAATATTATGTGGACGGCGACATGGGCGCTGAATACATTGATCGCCCAGGGAAAATCCACAGACTGGATGGTTCATATGCTCGGACAGTCTGTAGGCGCTTATACGGATGCAACCCACGGAATGACTCTGGCAGCGGTTTCTCTTCCTTATTATCGTCACATCATGCCATACGGCCTGCAGAAGTTTAAACGCTTTGCGGTTAATGTATGGGATGTGGATCCGGAAGGCAAAACAGACGAACAGGTGGCAGAAGAAGGGCTTGCAGCAATGGAAAGCTGGATGAAAGAGCTCGGACTGGTGATGAATATTTCTGATCTGGGAGCGACCGAAGATATGATTGAAGGCATTGCCGATGGAACATTGATCATGCAGGGCGGATATAAAGTACTGGAACATGATGAAATTGTTGAAATCTTAAAAGAAAGTTTATAATACAATCGGGGCAGATTGCGGAAATCTGCCCTGTTTTACTGTCCGCGTTATTTTTCATTATTGATATGCTGCAGCCGTTTTATCACTATTTCGGCGGTATGATCAGAAAAAAGGCATGTATTTTTTCTATGAAACTGATAGATGTTTTTTATGAAAACGATTGACAGCCGCTTTCAAATGCGGTATCGTTAGAACATAAGAGAACAGGAGTTATAATACAATGATGACAGAGAAGATGAACAATTGCGCATATTGCTTTTATTTCCGGGGTTTTTATTTTTATCCTGGCACTTTATGCTGCAATGAATCATCGCCTGTGATCAAGTAGAACAACTCAGAGAGATAAAAGAGTATCATGGACGTGCATTCTTGCAGCAGGAGTGCACGTCTTTTTCTTTGGTCTTTAGTTTTGCGCTTTAAAGCAAGAAAGTAACGTGGGAAACAGGAAGGAGATAGAAAAATGATCATTATTTTGAAAAAGAACGCCAGCGAGGCAAAAGTAGAAGCACTGAAACAGGAAATGACAAGCCAGGGACTGGCGATCCACGAATCAGAAGGACAGAATACACGGCTGCTGGGACTGATCGGAGATACTTCCGTTGTGGATCTCCGTCACATTATGGCAAATGACATTGTGGAAAATGTAAAGAGAATCCAGGAGCCTTACAAGAAAGCGAACCGCAAATTCCATCCGGAAGATTCCGTCATTGAAGTCGGCGGCGTGAAAATCGGAGGAGGACATTTTGCCGTGATCGGAGGTCCCTGCTCCATCGAATCCGAAGAGCAGATGGTGGAAGTCGCTGAGAAGGTAAAAGAAGCCGGTGCGCTGCTGTTAAGGGGAGGAGCCTTCAAACCGAGAACGTCTCCGTACTCTTTTCAGGGGCTGCACGGGGACGGACTGAAACTTCTGCTGGAGGCGAAAAAAGCGACAGGGCTCCCGGTTGTAACAGAAATCATGGATGCAAGTCATCTGCCATTGTTTGAGGATGTGGATCTGATTCAGGTAGGAACCCGCAACATGCAGAATTTTGAATTATTAAAGGAACTGGGAAAGATTGACAAACCGGTTCTTCTGAAGAGAGGAATGGCAAGTACCATCGAAGAATGGCTTATGAGCGCGGAATACATCATGGCAGGAGGAAATGAAAAGGTGATCCTTTGTGAGAGAGGTATCCGGACCTATGAGACGTCCATGAGAAATACACTGGATTTGTCCGCGATTCCGATGATCAGGAAGAAATCTCATCTTCCGGTGATTGTAGATCCTTCTCATGCCACAGGAATCCGGGATATGGTAGAGCCTATGTCTCTGGCGGCAGTTGCGGCGGGAGCCGACGGTCTGATGATCGAAGTGCACAATGATCCGGCGCGGGCGCTGTGTGACGGACCGCAGTCTCTGACACCGGAGGCCTTCGTGCATCTGATGGACAAAGTAACGAAAATGAGAGAATTTTTTGAGGCTTTATAAGTATGAAAAAAACCGATGTTGTGCTATAATAGGAGAAGGAATAGCCCGGGAGCGTATGCTCCCGGGTCTTAAGTGCGTCTAAAGGAGAATAGAATGAAAGTAATTGTTGGCCTGGGAAACCCGGGGAAAAAATATGAGAACACACGCCACAACATAGGTTTTGCGGCGATTGATTATATTGCGGAAAAAGAGGGCATAAACATAAATACAGGAAAGCATAAGGCTTTGGTGGGAACCGGATATATAGACGGCGTCAAAGTGCTGCTGGTGAAACCGCAGACTTTTATGAATTTAAGCGGAGAGAGCCTGCGCCCGATCATGGACTTTTATAAACTGGAACCGGAAGATTTTCTGGTTATTTTTGATGATATTGATCTGGATGTGGGAAGAATCCGGGTCCGCAGGAAAGGAAGCGCCGGCGGCCACAATGGCATGAAAAGCATCATAAGCCATTTGGGAAGCATGGAATTTCCAAGGATTAAGATTGGCGTCGGGGCGAAACCGGCGGGATACGATCTGGCAGACTACGTTCTCGGACATTTTACCAGGACAGATCAGGAAATCCTGGAAGAAAGGTTTGAAGATGTCTATGATGCGGCGAAGCTGATTGTCGGAGATGATATAACAGAAGCGATGAACCGCCACAATAAAAAGAAGTAGGGGATGAAGGTGTTAGAACAAATATTAAAAGATAACAAAATATTCCAGCAGATTCAGACAGGACTTGGGGAAAACAAGAGTCCTGTTTTTGTATCAGGATGTACCGATACGGCAAAGTGGCACATCTGCAGTGCTTTGAAAAAACAGGAAAACTCAGGTCAGTGGAAGATTGTCATTGTGCCGGATGAGATAAAAGGAAGACAGTGGGCGGAAGGCTGCGGATTTTTTGGAGAAGATGTGTATTTCCTGCCGGCAAAGGATCCGCTGTTTTACAGTGCGGATGTCCACGGAAATGCCATTGCCAGAGAACGGATGAAATGTATCCAGCAGATTCTGGAAGGGTCCGGAGGTATTTTTGTTATGCCGGTGGATGCAGTCATGGATAAGGTGGTTCCGCTGGAAGAGATACAAAAATACCGGATGACGTTTAGAGTCGGGGATATTCTGGATGAGGAAGAGATTTCACGGAAACTGACAGCACTGGGATATGAAAAAACAGGGTTTGTGGAAGCGGCCGGAGAGTTTGCCATCCGCGGCGGTATTATTGATGTATATCCGTATACCGAGGACTGTCCTTACCGGATAGAACTGTGGGGCGATGAAATTGATTCCATCCGGAGTTTTGATGCAGAAAGTCAGCGGTCCATTGAAGAAATAGATTCGCTTATCATTGATCCGGCAACGGAAATCGTTCTGGAGGAAGAGAGAATCCGATTCGGACTTTCCAGAATGGAGAAGGACTATAAGAAGCTGGCGTCTCAGTTCCATAAAGAAAAAGAAATGGAAAAGGAAGGCCGCCTGAGGAAAGAGATGAAGCGGATCACGGAGGAACTCTCTGAACTTCATATGCTGATCGGAGCGGAAGGATATCTGCCGTATTTTTACGATGAACTGACCAGTATTTTGAACTATTTCCCAGAGGACAGCCTGGTATATCTGGATGAGCCGAAACACATCAGCGAACGGGCGGAAGGGTTTTATTTGGAATATACGGAAAGTATGAAAGGACGTCTGGAGGGAGGATATCTGCTTCCCAAACAGGCAGACACTGTGACATCCTTTGCGGAAGCCGTCCGTCAGATGCAGAAATATCAAATGGTATGTCTGAGTACAATTTCCGCAGAAATAGAGGAAATACCGGCGGTGGAGACGTTTTTCATGGAAGTCCGGTCCATTCAGTCCTACAACAACAGCTTTGAGCGTCTCCTGAAAGATCTGGCGGCCTGGCAGAAAAAGAAATACAGGATTATCGTTGTATCTCCTTCTGTCACCAGGGCAAAGCGGCTGGCGGAAGATATGAGGGGCAGTCAGCTGACGGTCACATATGACAAAACATTGTCGTCAGCGGTCGAACCGGGGCAGATTATTGTGACTGCAGGAAAATTGCAGGCAGGAATTGAATATCCGGAGACAAAATGGGTATTAATCTCAGAGAGTGATATTTTTAAAGGAAGAAAAGAAAAAAGACGGAAGAAAAGCAGTACGCCGAAAGGAGAGAAAATCCGGGATTTTGCGGATATCAGCATAGGGGACTATGTGGTCCATGAAAAACACGGAGTAGGAATCTACCGGGGAATTGAAAAAATCACGGTAGGCGGCGTGGAAAAGGACTATATCAGCATCGAATATCAGGGCGGGGATAACCTGTTTATTCTGGCTTCCGCTCTCGATCAGATTGCGAAATATGCCAGTGCCAATGCCAGGAAGCCGAAGCTCCATAAACTGGGCGGAAATGAATGGAAGAAGACAAAAAAACGGGTCAAAGGCCGGGTGCAGGATATTGCCAGAGAACTGGTGGAATTATATGCTATCCGTCAGGCAAAAGAAGGATATGTATACGATAAGGACAGTGTATGGCAGAAAGAGTTTGAAGAGATGTTCCCTTATGAGGAAACAGAGGATCAGCTGCATGCCATAGAAGATACCAAAAGAGATATGGAGAGCAGGAAGATCATGGACCGCCTGATCTGCGGTGATGTGGGATACGGTAAGACGGAAGTGGCCATCCGCGCCGCGTTCAAGGCGGTGGATAATGGCAAACAGGTGGCATATCTGGTACCGACGACGATCCTTGCCCAGCAGCATTACAACACATTTGTCCAGAGATTTCAGCAGTATCCGATTACAGTGAGAATGATGTCCAGATTCTGTACTTCGAAAGAACAGAAAGAAACCATAGAAGGACTGAAAAATGGGACGGTGGATGTGGTCATCGGGACACACCGGCTGTTGTCAAAGGATCTTCAGTATAAAGATCTGGGTCTGCTGGTGATTGATGAGGAACAGCGGTTTGGAGTGACTCATAAAGAAAAGATCAAAACAATGAAAAAAGATGTGGATGTGCTTTCGCTGTCTGCCACGCCGATTCCGAGGACTCTTCATATGAGTTTGATCGGAATCCGGGATATGAGTCTCCTGGAGGAACCGCCGCATGACAGGCGTGCCATTCAGACTTATGTTATGGAATATAATGAGGAGCTGGTGAAAGAAGCGGTCCGGAGAGAAATGACCCGCGGCGGGCAGGTTTACTATGTGTATAACAGAGTGAATAATATCGCGGAAATAACAGCACAGCTCCAGAAATTGATGCCGGATGTGAAGATTGCCTTTGCCCATGGGCAGATGAAGGAAAGAGAACTGGAAAAAATCATGATGCAGTTTATGGACCGGGAAATTGATGTTCTTGTTTCTACTACGATCATCGAGACAGGTCTGGATATTCCGAATGTAAATACGATGATCATCCATGATGCCAATCAGCTGGGATTATCACAGCTGTATCAGCTGCGGGGACGTGTCGGCAGATCCAACCGGAACGCCTTTGCATTTCTGATGTACCGGCAGAATACACTGCTGAAAGAAACTGCGGAGAAACGTCTTCAGGCAATCCGGGAATTTACAGATCTTGGCTCCGGATATAAAATTGCCATGCGGGATTTGGAAATCCGCGGGGCGGGAAACCTGCTGGGACAGGCACAGTCAGGACATATGGAAGCCGTAGGATATGATCTGTACTGTAAAATGTTAAACGATGCGGTCATGCGGTTGAAGGGGGAAATTCGGGAAGAAGAATTTGAAACGACCCTGGATCTGGATGTCAACGCATTTATTCCGTCCTCCTATGTGCGCAATGAATCACAGAAATTGGAACTGTATAAGCGGATTTCTGCCATTGGAACGAAGGATGAGATGGAAGATATGATGGATGAACTGATTGACCGTTTCGGAGAACTCCCGTCAGCGGTACACAACCTTCTTTATATTGCCTGCTTAAAGGCTATGGCCCATACGGCATGCATTATTGATGTAAAACAGAAGGATGAGACGGTCTTTTTCAAAATGAAACCAGACGCCAGTGTAGATGTGGAACGGATCCCGGAAGTGCTGAAACAGTTTGAAGGGGAAATGTCCCTGAGGGCTGGAACGGTTCCGACATTTGTTCTGAACCTGGAACATATCAGGAAAAAGCAGCGGCTGAAAGAAATCGAATCCTGCATTGAAGCTGTGAATGGATTGATAATAAGGTAGTATTGTAGTATAATACACACAATAAAAGTTACGGAGGAAAATGAAAATGAAAAAAACAGCAAAGAAGCTGCTGTGTCTGGCAGCTGTCCTTGCCTTGTCAGTTTCGCTCTTAACCGGGTGTCAGGATAAGAATGAAAGAACCTTATTTGAATACGCCGGCCAGGAAGTGAAGTTTCAGGAAGCTCATATATATGCAAGAATCATGCAGTATCAGACCGAGGCACAGTATGGAGCATATTTTGGGGAGAATATGTGGGACATGCAGGCGGGAACTGACAGCAGCGGCAATACGATTACCATGGAAGAATCTGTCAAAGACGGCGTGATCAATCAGCTGAAACAGGTAAAGGTACTGACAGCTCACGCGGATGACTATAATGTGAAACTTACGAAGGATGAGACAAGCGAACTGGAGAAGAATGTAGATTCTCTGGTGGAAACTGATATCGGAAAGCAGGTTATGGAAGACACAGAAGCCGATAAGGACGCGATCATGAACCTGTACAGAGAGATCACACTTGCAAACAAGGTGATGCAGGCAATCATAGATGATGCGGATGTATCTGTGTCCGATGAGGAAGCAAAAACAACAACCGTATACAAACTGGTATTCACGACAAAGACAACAGACAGCAAGACGGGTAAGGAAAAGGATATGTCAGATTCTGAGAAGAAGGATCAGAGAACGAAAGCCCAGTCAGCTCTGAGCGCATTAAGAAGCGGCGAAGGCGCAGGATCTGTTGCCAAGAAATTCGGCGTCGGCGATGTCAGCGGAGAGGAGTCCTATACAAAAGGGAAATCAGAATTAGGTGATAAATTTGAGAAAGCTGCAGCTAAGCTGCAGACCAATGATATCAGCAATATCATTGAGACAGATGACGGTTATGTTATCGTCAAGATGATCAACCCGAATGATACAGAGGCGATGGCCACGAATAAAGAAACTCTTCTTCAGGAAAAACAGCAGGAAGCTTACCAGAAGGTTTATGAAAAATGGACCAAAGACGCAGATAAGGAATGGGACGACGAAAAATCTGTCAACCAGAGTCTGTGGGGAGAAGTGGAGTTTAAGTATGAAGCTGCGACTACAGCGTCAACGACAGAATCTGACAGTTCTTCTGACACGACAACAGAAGAGGGAAGTCAGACTGCCACAACCACGGAAAGCAGCAATTAAGGCAGAAATCATAACATATGGAAGAGACCAAAGTCCGGAAAGAGATGATAATTTCTTTCCGGGCTTTATTTTTTTGCACAAAAGTGTGAAGAAAAATGTTGAATAAATAATTTTTTTCAAAAAGATTGAAAAACATCAAACTGTTTTTTGAAGACTGCTGATGCTATACTGCAATTACAGGTGAGGTGAAAATATGAATAAGAGATCTCGGGAAATATTATCTCAGCTAATCAAAAAAAATGAATATGGTCAAAATTTGTCGATTCAAAATTTGGCAGAAATGTTTGATGTTTCCATCAGAACGATACGATATGACATCAATCAGGTAAATGATTTTCTGGAAGACAACGGTTTGAATCCGGTTCATTTGGGAAATCAGGGAATCATCGAAACAACGGCCGATATCCGGAAAGCCAAGACATCGCTGATGAACGAGGGTTTCTATTCTTATAAGCTTTCCAGGGATGAGAGGCTTATATTTACGGCAGTGCTCCTGATCGGGGCGGATGACTACGTCACATTATCTGACATTGCAGACTGGCTTTATGTCAGCCGTTCAACGGTGATACAGGATCTGGATCACATTAAAGATTTTTTCCGAAAGCATCAGCTGTACCTGCTGTCCCACTCAAATAAAGGTTTGCTGCTGGAAGGAAGAGAAAGAGAAAAAAGGAACATGCTTTTTGATTTGATTCAGTCCCACAGCAGTGTCTTCAGGGAAAAACCCGTTTTCCAGCATTTGATGGATGGTTTGTCCAAGAATGCGGAGATTGATATGGAAGACAGAACGAGGATTGAGAAGATCATCAATGAGGCGGAACATGTGTACGGCAGGTTTCTGACGGACCAGTCTTTTATAGAAATCCGGACGTATTTTGAAATTGCACTGTACCGTCTTGCCCAGGGACATTTTGTGGAAGGCATGGGAAAGAAAAACAGTAAGTATCCTATGGCTCAGGGAATCATGCAGCAGATTCAGCAGTTTATCGTCAAAGAAGTACCGGAGACAGAAAGCAGTTTTCTGGCAGAAGTGCTGAACCGTGTGAAATATATTAAAAAGACTACCAGCAACCAGGAAATTGTGAAAATGCAGGTGATCACGAGAACCTTTATCGAAAATATTTCGAAGGACATCGAAAGGAATCTGCAGGGAGATTACATTTTCTATGAAAATCTGATCAATCATCTGGAATCTACCTTTTCCGTAGTGGGAAAGGGACCGGGAATCGGATCAGTCGTAGACGAAGTAATCACGAGATATCCGAAAGTGAAAGACGCAGTCAAGAGAAATGTGTTCGTGCTGGAAGAGTATATCGGCAGAAAACTTTCGGAAGAGGAAATTGCATATATTGTGATCCATGTCTGCGCGGCGCTGGAAAGAAACAATAATGAAGCGACGAGATATTCGGTGATCCTTGTATGCAATGGAGGAATTGGAACATCGCAGCTTCTGCTGGCGAGGCTGGAGAAGTTTTTTCATCTGGACGTGCTGGATATTATCCCGGCTCATGATATAAAAAACGTAGATTTGAAAAATGTGGATGTTGTGATTTCAACGATTTCGCTGGCGGAAGAAAACATCGAATACATTCAAGTGGATCCGCTGCTGACAGATGAGGACTGCATCCGGGTGGGTGAGAAACTCTCAAAAATAAAGCCGAGGAATCAGAAAAACGATGTACCTGCGGGACAGCCGGGTGAGCCGGTCCGATATCTGGAGAAAATCCGTACCATTCTGGAAGAAGAGCAGCAGGACGCCTGTCTGGGAGAAATTCAGAATGTGATTGAAGAATTCTTTCAGAAGAAAGAAGAAATTCTGCTGACAGATCTGCTCAGACCACAGGCAATTACGCTGGATGTTTTCTGCAGAGACTGGAGAGAGGCAATCCGCGCGTCTGCAAAATATCTTCTGGAGAGAGGCGCGGTCAATCCAAACTACGTGGAAGCAATGGTGAGAAACGTAGAAGAGAACGGGCCATATATCGTTTTGGCTCCGGGCTTCGCACTCCCTCATGAAGCCTTAAATGCAGGCGCATCAAAGGTTGGCATGAGCCTGATCCGCCTGGAACAGCCGGTTCCTTTTGGGAAAAAGGAAATGGATCCGATCGAATGGGTCTGCTGTCTGAGTGCTATTAATAAAGAAACGCATTTAAAAGCAATGTTTCATTTGGTCAATCTGTTTTATAATCCGGAGTTCCGCAGGGATATCAGGAAGAGTACAACGCCGGAAGAAGTTTTCAGGATTATCAGTCAATATGAATATGAAACGAGGTAAAAACTATGATTTGGGAAGACTTAAATGAAGATCTGATCATGCCAGAGCTGGAAGCTGGAAGTTCAGAAGAAGTTTTTCAGCAATTAGGAGGGCTTTTGGTATCGGGAGGATATTGTAAGACGAGTTATGTGGATGCATTGAAGGAAAGAGAAAAAGATTTTCCTACCGGAATCAATATGGGAAGCATAGGCATTGCCATTCCCCATACAGACAAAGAGCATGTAATCAAAGGTGCGGTTGCCATCGGCGTTTTAAAAGAGCCTGTGCATTTCTATCAGATGGGAACCAATGATGAAAATGTCAGCGCAAAATTGATTTTTATGCTTGCAGTAAAAGACCCGAAAGAGCATCTTGTATTTCTGCAGAGAATTCTTATGATTCTTCAGGATCAGGAAGTTTTGGAAAAATTGACGAAGACCAGGAACAAACAGGAAATTATTGAAATTATCAAAGAAAAAGAAAAGCAGCTGTAGAGCGTTTACGAAAGGTTTGCGTGCCATACGGCGTGAAACAGAAGGAGGAAACGAATATGAAGGCAGTTAATATTTTATCAGTATGTGGATCAGGAACGGTGACATCATCCATGGTAGCCGCTAAACTCAAAGAAAAACTTGGAGACAGGGGATATTCTGTATCCACAACAGAAGCTCGACCGACAGAAGCATTGAATCTTGCGCAGTCCGGAAGATTTGATATTATTACCCACACGAGTCCGCTGCCGGACGGAGATTATAAAATACCGGCAGTGAATGCTTTCGCATGTATTACAGGAATCGGAGAAGACCAATTCTTTGATCAGGTAGAAGAGGCATTGAAGTCTGTAGGAAAGTAGAAAATGCGGAAATAGTATGTAGGGAGGAAATTATATGATTATATTAGAAACATTGAAAGCTGTCATCGATAATTTTGGTTCTGCCATCGTAGTTCCATTTATTATCTTTATCATTGCCCTGATCTTCCGTGTAAAACCGGCCAAAGCATTCCTGTCAGGACTGTATGCCGGAGTTTCTTTGGAAGGGTTTACACTGATTATCGGCGCTTATACGCCAATCATCACGCCATTGGTACAGAATATGTCAGATGTTATGTCTAATATTACAGGTGTTGAGTTAAATACCTTTGACGTAGGCTGGCAGGCAACATCCGTCGTAGCATTTGCCACCAGTGCGGGAATGATCTATCTCGGTCTGGGAATTGCTCTTCAGACCATTCTGTTCCTTGTGAAGTGGACTAATATCTTCCAGCCGTCCGATTTGTGGAATAACTATTCGTATATCGTATGGGGCGCCATGGTAATTTTCAGCACTCATAACTTTGCTCTTGGAATCGCCTGTATGATTCTTTTGAATCTCTACAGCCTTCTGATTTCAGAATTAGTGGCAAAACGCTGGTCTAAATATTACAATTATCCGAATTGCACGATTATCGCCATGCACAACGTAGAACCTGCTATTTTCGCGATTGCGATCGACCCGATTTTAAATAAATTAGGCCTGAATAAAGTGAAATTAAATCCGAAATCTATCGAGAAAAAACTTGGTTTCATTGGTGAGCCGATGACCCTTGGATTTATTCTCGGAGGTTTGATTGGAATCCTCGGAAGTATTGACAAGCTCGGAAGTCTGGCCGGATGGGGCGATGTACTGGAAGCTGCCATCGCGACAGCTGCTATTATGGCGATCTTCCCGAAAATTGCCAGTATGTTTGCACAGGCATTTGCGCCGATTACAGAGGCAGCCAGAGTTTTTATGGGAAAATCCGGGGACAGAGAATGGTATATTGCGGTAAATGACGCGGTAGGGTACGGTGAACCGGCAACTCTGACAAGCGGACTTCTCTTGATTCCGATTATGGTTATCATTGCTACAGTACTGCCTGGAAACCAGGTTCTTCCGGTCGTAGACCTTCTGGCAATTCCATATATGGTACAGGGATTGGTTGCAGTATATAAAGGAAATATGTCTAAGATTCTTGTAGCCGGCATTATCTGGTTCAGCCTTGGATTGTTGATGTGTACATATACGGCGCCGCTGTTTACGGAAGTGGCAAGATCCGCAGGATTTGCAATTCCGGCAGGCGCAGCCATGATTACAAGTTTCAATATCCTTGGAAAACCAATGCTTGGGTTTGTTTTCCTGGCATTTTTATCAGGCAATCCACTGTTTATCGGAATTGCAGTTGCTATTTATGCAGCAGCATTTATCATCTTTAAGACAAAGAATCAGCAGATTGTCGAATATCTGGATCGTCAGGCTGATAAGAATGACACAGCAACAGAGTAGCAAGGAGTATCGGAATGAAAATAGATGTAAATGAATTTTTAAAGCCATGCAGCTGTGGAAGAAAACACGAAATTGTAGTCGATGACATTATCATCGAAAGAGGAGCTATCGCGCAGCTCCCGGATATTTTAAAGCGTCCGGCTTATGCGGATAAGAAATCACTGGTTATGATCTGCGATGAAAATACATATGAAGCGGCAGGAAAACAGGTGGAGACGCTGATTCCCGGAATAAAAAAAATCATACTGAATCCGGAGAACCTCCATGCCAACGAACATGGAGTGGAGGCAGCGAAAAAAGGTCTGGAAACAGCCGGAGACGTGGATCTTATGATCGCGGTAGGTTCCGGGACGATTCATGACATTACAAGATATCATGCGTATGAAATGAAAATCCCGTTCTTCTCAGTTCCGACGGCGGCCAGTGTGGATGGTTTCGTCTCAACGGTAGCAGCGATGACATGGCACGGATTTAAAAAGAGTTTCACGGCGGTATCGCCGGTGGTCGTCATAGCAGATACGGATATTTTCAAAAAGGCGCCGCTGCGGCTGACCGCATCCGGAGTGTCTGATTTGCTGGGTAAATATACGGCGCTGGCAGACTGGAAAATCACCCATATCCTGACAGGAGAATATATTTGTGATGAAATCTGCAGCATGGAATATGAGGCACTGGACCGTCTGAAGGAAAGTCTCGACGGCCTGACAACGGGAGACGAAGCGGCGTATGAAAATCTGATGTACGGACTGTTGCTTTCCGGTCTGGCTATGCAGATGACCGGAAATTCAAGACCGGCCTCCGGTGCGGAACATCACATGTCTCATTTATGGGAAATGGAAGTGATCAACGATTATATTGATTTTTATCACGGAGAAAAAGTCGGGGTCGGCCTGGTGCTGGCATCCAAAATCTATCACAAGGCAGCGGAAAAAATGGCAGCAGGAGATTTCAAAGTGAAAGATTCCATGCCGGTGGAAGAAGAATTGATTCGGGAGAATTTCAATAAACCGGGAATGTTTGAAATTATCATGGAAGAAAATACCCCGAATCTGCTGGATGAAGTGGATCCTGCCAAATTAGTGGAAAAGAACGATGAAATTATCTCTGTGATCCGTGAAATTCCGACAGCGGAAGAACTTACGGCAATGATTGATAAGGTACAGGGAGTGAAATCGCTGGAAGATCTGGGATTTGACGAAAGCTATCAGGCGAAAACCGCCAATTTATCTCCATATGTCAGAGCCAGGATTACATTTATGAGACTCCTTAAATTCTATGATTTCTATGAGGAGGTCATATCATGTTAGAAAAATTAAAGCAGCAGGTGTATGAGGCTAATATGGAACTGCCGGAGAAAGGCCTGATCACTTATACCTGGGGAAATGTAAGCGGCATTGACCGGGAGAAAGGGCTGTTTGTCATTAAGCCAAGCGGGGTGCCTTATGAAGAGCTGAAACCGGAAGATATGGTTGTTATGAATCTTCAGGGAGAGAAGGTGGAAGGGGACTTAAATCCTTCTTCTGATACGCCGACCCATCTGGAACTTTACAAAGCCTTTGAAAAGCTGGGAGGCATTGTACATACTCATTCCCCATGGGCAACTTCATGGGCCCAGGCAGGCAGAGCCATTCCATGTTACGGAACCACCCACGCAGATTACTTTTACGGGCAAATTCCATGTGCCAGATCTCTCACGAAAGAAGAGATTGAAGGGAATTATGAGGAAAATACAGGACGTGTCATCATTGAAGCCTTTGTGGAAGGAAATCCGGAGTATGTGCCGGGCATCCTCTGCGCAAATCACGGCCCGTTTACCTGGGGGAAAGATGCCGCGGAAGCAGTGCACAACGCAGTGGTATTAGAAGAGGTGGCTAAGATGGCGTACCGGACGGAACAGCTCAGAAACCAGACGGTAGGAGCGCCCGGATATCTTCAGGATAAACACTTTTTCCGGAAGCACGGGGAGAATGCCTATTACGGACAGCCGGGAAAATAAACACAGGTAAATTCCAGTGAAAACTGGTTTACAACATATGTTATAACGCTTTTGAAAAGGCTTTTGTCCTTTGCGGGACAAGAGCCTTTTCATCATAATGGAGGTGCGGAATGAAGGATACAATCAGACAGATTAAAAGTTTTATTTTAGATATGGACGGTACGATTTATCTTGGAAATGAATTGTTTGACTACACATTGGATTTTCTGCGGACCGTAGAGGAAACCGGAAGGAAATACTATTTTTTTACAAACAATTCATCCAGGAGTCAGCAGGCGTATATTGATAAACTGGCGGCAATGGGCATAAAAATCCGGCCGGAACAAATGATGATTTCCAGCCACGTGATGATACAGTATCTGAAAAAATATCATCCGGACGAAAGTTTGTATGTGGTGGGGACACCGTCTCTGCTTCGGGAATTTGAAGCTTATGATATGCCGCTGACAGAGATCGATCCGGATATTGTAATTCTTGGATTTGATACGACGCTGACCTATGAAAAAATGTCAAAAGCCTGTCATTATGTAAGAAACGGCTGCACTTATTATGGAATTAATCCGGACTGGAATTGTCCGATTGAGGGAGGAGATTTTATACCGGACTGCGGATCCATGGCAAAGATGATCGAGGCCTCCACCGGAAGATTTCCGGAGTTTTTCGGTAAGCCGTCCAAACATACTCTGGACTATATAATAGAAGAAACAGGATGTGCGCCGGAGGAAATTGCCATTGTAGGAGACCGTTTGTATACGGATATTGCAGTAGCTGACGGCAGCCCGGTAACTTCCATTCTGGTCTTAAGCGGGGAAAGCACCATGAAAGATGTGGAAAAAAGCGATGTGAAACCGGATATGATCGTGGATTCCCTGAAAAATATCACAGAACTTATGAAAGAAGCCGGTGAATGATTTGAAACAAAATCCATATAATATGTCCAGGAGGACATATTATGGAAAATAGCAGAAATATAAAAGTACAAACGGATGACATGGAAGCGGGATGCAGTGCGCTGGCCTGGGAGACAGAGGATGGAAAGCATTTGTGGGGACGGAATTTTGACCACAGCCGGATCGCCGAGGGAAGCCGGGTAACATATCTTCCCCGGAAAACAGAGTATACCACATGGTGCAGAAAACCGGGAAACGGGGAGCGGGCACAATCCCGATATGCCTGTGTGGGGACCGGATTTACGGAAATTTCATCGGCGCCTGTTTTATACGAAGGAATCAATGAGAAGGGATTGATGGGCGGGCAGCTCTATTACCGGGGATTTGCCCGATATTCTTCTGAGACAGAAGCCGGGGAAGAAATGCTGCAGCCGCCATTTGCTGTCCTGCATCTGCTGGCTCAGTGCAGGACGGTAAACGAGGCAGTCCGGATAATAGAGAAAGAGACAACACTTGTAAACACGGAATTTCTCGGCACTGTACCACCGCTTCACTGGGCGTTCTGTGATAAAACCGGAGAAATGGCGGTCATAGAGCCGGATGAAGAAGGACTGCGCATTTATCGTGATACCATTGGAGTCATGACCAACAGTCCGGGATATTCCTGGCATCGCCTGAACCTGCTGAATTATGCGGGCCTGCGGGATGAAGATTATCCGGAGGCAGACTTTGGGAAAGAGAAACTGGAACAATGTTTTTCCGGAAGCGGCGCTCAGGGAATCCCTGGAGACTGTACGTCTCCTTCCCGGTTTGTGAGGCTGGCATTTTTGAAGAAATATGCGGTGAAAGGCAGGAATGAAACTGACGGTGCGGCTTATATGTTCCGCCTGCTGCAAAATGCCGCATTTCCTCTGGGAGCCGTCAGAGTGACGGATCAGGGGCATATCACGGAATATGATAAAGAGGTAAAACCCTACGATTACACAGTATATACATCTGTTATGTGTCCGGAATCTCTGAGATTTTACTGGAATACGTATGAGAAGCCGGGAATTCGATATGTTGATCTGAACCGTATGATGAAGAAAAAAGAAATCATTTCCATTTCGCTGGATGATGGAGGAGAGTTTATAAGTCTGTCATAAAAATTGACAGACTTATTTTAAAATTGACAGGAAACCAAAGAAATTGACAGAAACATATCAGATGATCCGGGAGAGATATTGACAAAACGATGAAACCATAGTATTGTGTATATACACGGAAAAGGAGGTGCGATCTTGCAGAGAGGAAAAAATGATTGTTACTGCATTACACTGAGAAGAGCAGCGCAGACAATTTCTGATTTATATGACGCTCATATGGCAGCCATAGGAATCACAGTCAATCAGTATTCTCTTCTGAGCAAACTGGGGCATTTTCCGTATTGCAGTGTCAGCGAACTGGCAGAGGATGCTGGACTGGAGAGAACTACCGTTGTGAGAGCCTTAAAACCGCTGACAGAGAAAGGTTTTGTGGCAGATCTTTCGGAAGAGGGAAAGCGGAAGCGAAAACTCTGCCTGACGGAAGAAGGAAAAGAAATTGTGAAAAAAGGCAGAGCCATCTGGAATCAGGAGCAGAAAGAGATTGAAAGGCGTCTGGGAAAAGATGGCGTGGCAGAGCTGCTGGAGTTATTAGAAAAATTGACGGAAGAGGACGGCTGAGACAGCTGTTTTTATTTTCATTTAATGTGTGTGTATACACGGGAAGGAGTAAATTATGATATACCAGAGCGGACAGATGGAGGAACAGGCAGTTTTACAGGTGGCAGCTCAGATGTGTGCCGCCGCCAGGACAGCGCCGAAAGCAAAAGGAATTGATGAAATATGTACCGTGGTCCTTACAGGGAAAGATAAGGAAATTCTGGCGGAGAAGATGGAAGAAATCGGAGAAAGGGATTTTGGAGCCAGTGCGGCGGACTGGTATCTGAGGGACGCGCAGAATGTGAAGGATGCCCAGGCAGTGGTACTGATCGGCGCCAGACAGAACTACCGGGGAGTCGCAGAATGTTCTTTCTGCGGATTTGATAACTGCGGCGCCTGCAAACAGGAAGGCGCAAAATGTGCAATGGGATTTGTGGATCTGGGGATTGCGCTGGGCTCTGCCGCGGCTGTGGCGGCGGACGCGAGAATTGATAACCGGATCATGTTTTCCATCGGAAAGGCGTGGATGGAGACGGAAGAGTCACCGGAAGATGCAGTGTGGCAGGGAATCGCGCTGAGTGTATCCGGAAAGAATATTTTCTTTGACCGGAAGAAAAAATAGATAAGTGATTGTTTCTTAGAGAACCAGGAAGAAGGATGATATCATACATACTGGCGCAAAGGAGGAGAGGATGAAAGAAGATGCGGTAAAAGATGCAGACAGATTTTCCAAGTCGGAAAAGAAGCTTCACAGATATATATGTTCCCATCTGGATGAAATCAGGCATATGACAATCCGGGAATTGGCGGGGAAAGCGGAAACTTATCCGAATACCGTCGTGCGTTATTATAAAAAACTGGGGTATGAGGGATTTACAGAATTTAAAAGCAGTATACAAAATGATCTGAAGGAATTGAGTTACGATGATTTTACAATTCACGATTCCGAGCAGGTGATACATACTGTAAATAAAATAGAAGCGCTATATCAGAATGTGATAAAAGAAACGAAACAGAAGCTGTCTGTTTCCCATATTCAGAAAATTCTGAAAGAAATGAACCAAAGAAAATATGTGGATTTCATCGTGTATGACGCCAACGAGGCACTGGCGGAATATGCGTCTCATTATTTCTTCAGTACAGGGAAAATCTGCAATGTGTATACAAGCGTGGATGAGCAGATCTACTTTGCCATGAATGCGGAGCCGGAGGAGCATCTTGTATTTATGATCAGCAGAAGCGGTGCGTCTAAGAGAATGGTGAAAGTCGCTAAAATTATGAATGTCAGAGGGATATTTACGGTATTGTTCAGCCAGTCAAAGAAGACCGTGGTGTCATCCTACTGTACAGAAACGGTTACGGCGTCTTATGTTCACAGCTTCAAAAAACTGGGAGACTGTATGTTCTATACTTCGGTGAAATATCTGCTGGACTGCATCATTGGCAGCTATTATGCGTCCAATTATGACGAAACCCTGGAAAATGTGGAAGATTATCGGAAGGAATATCTGGGAGCTGAAACTTCAAAGAAAAATAAAAAAAGATGAAAAGAAACGCTGTACACGAAAAAAGCGAAAATTATGTGGAATTTTGTGTACAGCGTTTCGATATTTTACAAAGATGTTTACAGAAATCTGGCGGATGATACAATGAAATCAGTTTAAAAATGAAAGATTAAAAAAAGAGGTGGAAATATGCTTCATAAAACATTAAAACCATTCCCGGACAATTTTCTTTGGGGAGCCAGCACTTCCGCATATCAGGTGGAAGGAGCCAGCCTGGAAGACGGAAAAGGTCCATCCTGTCAGGATGTAAAAGAAGTGCCGGAGGGAACTTCTGATCTGAAAGTATGCGCGGATCATTATCATCGCTATAAAGAAGACATTGCGCTGATGGCAGAAATGGGATTCAAGGCATACCGTTTCTCTATCGCATGGACAAGAATCCTGCCGGAAGGAACCGGAGAGGTGAATCCGAAAGGAATTGAATTTTATAATAACCTGATTGATGAATGTCTGAAATATAACATAGAACCGATCGTTACTATGTTCCATTTTGATATGCCGGCCGCCCTGGATCAGAGAGGATCATGGTCCAACAGAGAGTCTGTTGACTGGTTTGTAAATTTCTCAAAGATTTTATTTGAGAACTTCGGCGACAGAGTAAAATACTGGCTGACCATTAATGAGCAGAACATGCTGACGCTGGTAGGTCCGGTAATCGGAACTATGACAATTCCGGAAGGATGCACCAATGAGTTAAAAGAGATTTATCAGCAGAATCATCATATGCTGGTAGCCCAGGCCAAAGCAATGGCGCTGTGCCATGAAATGCTTCCGGATGCTAAAATCGGTCCTGCGCCGAACATTTCCATTATTTATCCGGAAAGCTGCAGACCGGAAGATACCATCGCGGCCCAGAACGCCAATGCAATGCGCAACTGGCTGTATCTGGACGCTTATGTCTATGGAAAATACAACAATCTGGTATGGGCATGGCTGGAAGAAAAGGATGCCTGCCCGGAATTTGCTCCGGGAGATGAAGAAATCCTGAAAAACGCACATCCGGATTTCATCGGATTTAATTATTACAATACATCTGTGTGCAAAGAAAGCGACGGAACAGAGAAAGGCGGAGCAGTTTCACAGCAGGAGAATTCAGGAGAAGCAGGGCTATTTGATGGAGTGAAGAACCCATATCTGAAGACGACAGAGTTTGGCTGGGAAATTGACCCGGTAGGATTCCGCGGAACGATCCGGGAAATCTATTCCAGATATCATCTGCCGATGCTGGTAACAGAAAACGGACTGGGAGCTTACGATAAGCTGACAGAGGACGGAAAAGTACATGATCCGTACCGCATCGAATATCTGCGCAAGCATATTGAACAGATTCAGCTGGCAATCACAGATGACTGTGAAATGATGGGATACTGTCCATGGTCAGCGATTGACCTGATTTCCACTCATGAAGGAATGGTCAAGAGATATGGATTCATCTATGTGGACAGAGATGAATTTGACTTAAAGACAATGGACCGCTACCGCAAAGACTCCTTCTACTGGTATAAGAAAGTCATTGCTACTAATGGGGCAGATTTGTCTGACGAGTGTTAAACATAGATAAATCAGCAGGTGAAAAATCAAAAAATTAAAAGACGGCGTCTGAACCAATCGATTCAGGCGCCGTCTTAAATTCTGCTTAAATATCAGTTTTTTAGCCCTGGCTCTTTGCCCATGCGTCCAGCTTGTCGCTTTCAGCCTGTGCAGCTTCCATGCTGTCGGCTTTTACGCCATAGTAGAATTTGATCTTAGGCTCTGTTCCGGATGGACGAACGCATACCCATGCTCCGCCTTCCAGTTCATAGTAAAGAACATTGGAGTTTGGAAGTCCGATCGGAGATGTTTCTCCTGTAGAAACATCTAAGATTGTATCGTTGCTGTAGTCACGTACTTTCTCAACTTTATATCCGGCAATCTCTTTTGGCGGATTCTCACGGAATGCATTCAGCATGCTCTGCATCTTATCCATTCCTTCCAGTCCAGGGAAGTCCATAGCGGTGATGCGGTCAAGATAGTATCCGTATTTTTCATACATTTCAAGCATAATATCCCATAATGTCTTGCCCTGAGTTGCATAGTAAGCAGCAGCTTCACACAGAGCAACAGTTGCGGATACGGCATCCTTATCTCTTGCGTAAGTACCGATCAGGCATCCGTAGCTTTCTTCCAGTCCGAAGAGATATGTACCCTTTCCGGATTTTTCGAATCCGAGGATTTCTTTTCCAATCCATTTGAATCCTGTCAGAACTTCGATCAGTTTTACATTATAGGCATCTGCGATAGCGTCTACCAGGTTTGTAGTAACGATAGATTTAACAACAGCGCCGTCTTCCGGAAGAGAACCATTGATTGCTTTTCTCTGGCTCAAAACATATTCGCATAATAAAGATCCGGACATGTTTCCTGTCAATGGAATATAGTCGCCGCTCTTGGAATCTTTTACATATACGCCCAGACGGTCAGCATCAGGGTCAGTAGCAAGAACTAAGTCAGCATCTTTTTCTTTTGCAAGAGCAAGGCCTAATTCAAATGCTTCTTTTGCCTCCGGGTTTGGATAACTTACGGTAGGGAAGTCTCCGTTCGGAAGTTCCTGTTCAGGAACGACATAGACATTCTCAAATCCCAGGTCGCTCAGCACCCTCCGTACCGGAAGATTTCCCGTACCGTGAAGAGGAGTATATACGATTTTAAGTTTAGAAGACATCTCATCGATGGCTTTCTGATTGAATACCTGTTTTTCTACTTCTGCAATGTAAGCATCGTCTACTTCAGCGCCGATGACTTCATATAATCCGGCATTCATTGCTTCTTCTTTGGAAATCGTCTTGCAGGTAGAAATATCTGTGATTGCGTTAACCTTAGCGGTTACTCCGGATGCATGAGGGTCTGTGAACTGTGCGCCGTCCTCCCAGTATACTTTGTATCCATTGTAAGCTGGAGGGTTGTGGCTTGCGGTAATGTTGATACCGGCGATGCAGTCTAAGTGTCTTACTGCGAAAGATAATTCCGGTGTAGGGCGAAGAGACTCAAAGATGAAAGCCTTGATTCCGTTGGCAGCAAGGCATCTGGCTGCTTCATCAGCGAATTCCGGAGACATATGTCGGGAATCGAATGCGATGGCAACACGTTTCTTATCCGTGTTCTGCTCTGAAATATAATCTGCCAGACCCTGAGTTGCTTTTCTTACAACATAAATATTCATGCGGTTGATACCGGCGCCGATGATTCCACGGAGACCTGCGGTACCGAACGCAAGATCAGCGTAAAAACGCTCTTTGATTTCATTGTCATCATTTTTGATGGCTTTTAATTCTTTTTTGGTGTCTTCATCAAAATAAGGATTGGAAAGCCATTCCTGATAGGTTTCTTTGTAGTTCATAAATTACTCCTCCTTTAGTTATTAAAAATGCCTTTGTTTAATTATACCCTAAATGCGACTAAAATACATTATAAATTTGTATATATTTTTCGAGAAAAATCGTTCGGAGCTCTTTGGATATAGTAAATTCCTCCAATTTGTTAATATAACGAGGTGAAATCCAGTGTTTTTTATGCGACATGTACTGATTTGATATTTTCCAGAACTTCTCAGGAAAGAGAAGGAGGCCGTACAGACAGCGGAAATCTTTCCGGGTAAGTGTAAATTCCCGGGTATAACTTTTGATCATGGTTTCGCAGAAGGCAAAACGGTAATCATTTTTCTCGAGAACTTTTCTCAGAAAATAGTAAAAATCAAGGATCGGGTATCCGTAGAAAAAATGTTCAAAATGAAGGACGGCCGGTTCCGGTTCGCCCATAATGACATTATGCTGATTGTACGTGCCATGGCACCAGCCGGTTCTGGAAGGGGGAGATTCATAAAGAATTTCCAGTGCGGTTTCCATTTGCTTTTGAAACTCAGAAAAATACTCCAGAAACCGATACTCAAAGGTACCTTTATTCTTTTTGCCGCGGATAAACCGGTGGATGCTTTTCATTTCAGAGTATTTTTGCTGGTAATGTTTGTAAACAGAGGTATATTTACGCAGGTTATCAGAAGAAAAAGTAAGGTCTGAGGATATCTTATGAAGGCTGCCCAGAGTGCGGGAAGCATTTTTCAGATCTTTCAGAGAGTGAATGTCGCATTCGGGCCCGGAAAATGTTTTTCGGAGAGCAAAGGATTCATAATACTTATCATAGGTAAGAAAACACCCGCTTTTGTTTACTACGTACTGATCTGTATATGGAAATCCGGCCGCTCTTAAGGTTTTCGTCCATTCAGAGACAGCCAAAAGCCGTTCTTCAGATAACGACGTCTGCGCAAGGGCATAGACATCATGGCCGGCGAAGCACAGGATTCCGCCGCGTCCTCTTCTCAGACGGTTTGCGCAAATATCGTATTGGTCCAATAAGATTTGATATTTTTCGTTCAACATATATCCTCCTCAAAGTTCTACCTCTAATGATATGAAAAAAGGAAAAGGAATATGATGATTCCGCAGGAAAATAATGGAGCTTGCCGAAAGGTCCGGGATAGGATATACTGTGGGAACCAGAGGAAAGGAGTATAAATAAAATGAGGAAGAAATTATTGGCGGCGGCGGTGCTGGCAGTCGCTGTAGTGCTGGCTGCCGGCTGCAGGAAAAAAGACACCTCATCCGGTGACAGCCGTATCGTAATCTGGGGAGACGAGAAAGCGGCCGAAGTCCCAGTGACAGAAACGTCAGAAAAGGAAGCGACAGAAGCGGTCCATGAGGAAGATCTGGCGACGAAGAAGGAAGAACAGGCGGAACCGGAGAAAGGAAAGGGGACTTTCGATGGATGGGCAGATTCCGGATCTGTAGAGATTCGGATGAGCGACGGCAGTTATCAGACCTTTTTCGTGGAATCGAACGAAGTAAGGAAAGCGCTGAACCAGAAGGGAGAGGGCAGTGAGATTACTTTTTCTCATGGAGCAGTTGAGGGGCAGGTAAATCGAAAAATAATATCGGTGGAGTAATAAACATATATTTAAGGAAAACGTAAGACTTTTTCAGCATTTCTGTCATAAATCGTTCACCTTTTTTGATTATAATAAAAGACAAAAGGAATTATTGAAAAAGTGAAAACAAGTAAAGGATGCAGTTATAAGAGATAAAGGTTTGCGACGCGAGGTGGGAATATGAGAAAATACTTAACAATCGAAGAAATCAGAAATGCAGAAAAGTTAAAAGCGATGGATCAGGAGACCGGCATCATCGAAAGCAGCGCAGGAGTGCCAAAGCACGGTGTTGGACAGAAGATCCTTACGAGCGCAGCGGTCATTGCGGCTGTCTGGGCTGTGGTGATATTTCACCGGAGAAACAGGTCCCAATAATCTCATATATATTATATTAAGACAGGACCGGATGTCTGATGATCGGACATCCGGTCCTGTCTGTGGATTTAAGAAGATTTTTTAATAATCTTTTACATCGATTTTGAAATATTTCTGAGGATGCGCACAGACCGGACATACTTCCGGAGCTTCCTTTCCGTAATGAACGTGTCCGCAGTTGGTGCAGATCCATGCAACTTCAACATCTCTCTTGTAAACAATGTCATCTTCAAGATTTGCTGTCAGGTTCTGATAGCGCTCGTCGTGATGCTTTTCAATTTCAGCGACCATCTCGAACAGATCGGCAATTTGATCAAAGCCTTCTTCTCTTGCTTCTTTTGCGAAAGTAGGGTACATTTCTGTCCACTCAAAATTTTCGCCTTCCGCAGCGTCCTTTAAGTTTTCGATCGTAGAAGGTACGCTTCCGCCGTGGAGGAGTTTGAACCAGATTTTAGCATGTTCTTTTTCGTTCAGAGCGGTTTCTGCGAAGATATTAGAGAATTGTACATATCCGTCACTTTTTGCTTTGCTGGCGTAAAAATCATATTTTGTACGGGCCTGAGATTCGCCGGCAAACGCTGCCATTAAATTTGCTTCTGTCTTTGTTCCTTTTAATTCTGCCATAATAACAACCTCCTAAATAAAAATAATAACTGTTACTATTATTGTACAATGTTTCCCTTCCAAAAGTCAAGTTTTTTTAGAAGCTTTCTGCTAATATTATAAACCATCCTGGAAAAATAATACATGGAAAAACAGGATGTTTTTAACAGGTAAGCGGAAGTGACAGTAGAAGAGCGGTATGCTATAATAGAAAAAGTCTGGAGGAAAGCAGGAGCCTGAAACATGCGGCCGGGAGAGTCTTATTTTTATGAAAACTGCATAAAATAATGAAAAAGCAGGAATGCGGATTATGAAAAAAATAGTATGTTTGATATGTGCAGCGGCTCTCCTGGCTTCAGGCTGTCATCATCAGAAAACAGAGGAGAAACGCGAGGATGTACAGTATGCGGTGTGCAGACGCAGCATGCTGCCAAAAGAACTGGAGGAGATTATTGAAGAGGAGAAAAAAGAAGCGTGTCATTTTACCTATTCCACCCAGGATTATACTTATTATGTAATCGGATACGGAAAGCAGAAAGGGAAAGGATATAAAATTAAGGTAAAAAGTTTTCAGATGGATGAAGATCATGTTTATATTGATACGACGCTGATCGGAATTACAAAAGAGCGCCAGGAAGAAGGAACATCTTATCCATATCTGGTATTGAAGAGCCAGTACTATGAGAAAGATGCGGTTTTCCGATAAAATAATAAAAAGTTTATAATAGTTTTATTGATTTATAAAATAAGAAAACATATAATGGTGCTTATGAATCGAAGGAGGAACAAATTTGAAGGATCAACAGAATAATAACAACAAAAAAGACGATGAAAACAAGAAAAAAACAGCCAGGATGCTGGCAGTCTTTCTTGTAATTTCAATTCTCGGAACGTTCTTCTTTAACCAGGTATTGTCGAAATGGCAGAATGGAACGGAGACGACCATTACTTATGATAGATTTATCAAAATGCTGGATAATAACGAAGTCGACAGTGTTGAAGTTACAGACAGTCAGCTGAGGGTAACGCCGAAGGATACAGAGAATCCGATTCAGAAGACAACCTATGTTGTGGAACGGATCAGCGGCGATTATCAGCTGGTGGAAAGATTATCTGACAGCAAAGGCGTGGAATTCTATCAGGAGCCGGATGATCCGATGAATACTTTCTGGGCCATATTGCTGAATCTGGTGCCGACCATTCTTATTTTCGGTTTCCTTGTGCTGATGATGCGCAGGAGCAGCGGAATGATGGGGGTTGGAAAATCTAACGCCAAAGTTTATGTGGAAAAGAAAACAGGAGTTACATTTGCAGATGTGGCCGGACAGAATGAGGCCAAGGAAACATTAACGGAAATGGTAGATTTCCTGCATAATCCGGGAAGATATACCCAGATTGGAGCGAAGCTTCCGAAGGGAGCGCTGCTGGTGGGACCTCCGGGAACCGGTAAAACACTGCTGGCGAAAGCTGTAGCCGGTGAGGCAAATGTGCCGTTCTTCTCATTATCCGGTTCAGATTTCGTAGAGATGTTCGTCGGTGTAGGTGCCTCCCGGGTAAGAGATTTGTTTAAGCAGGCACAGCAGATGGCGCCGTGTATCATTTTTATCGATGAGATCGATGCCATTGGTAAAAGCCGTGACAATGGAATCCATGGCGGAGGAAATGATGAGAGGGAACAGACCCTGAATGCTCTGCTGGCAGAGATGGACGGGTTTGATACATCCAAAGGTATTATCATTCTTGCAGCCACCAACCGGCCGGAAGTCCTTGATAAAGCGCTTCTGCGTCCGGGACGATTTGACCGCCGCGTGATCGTGGAACGTCCGGATTTGAAGGGAAGAATTGAAACTCTGAAGGTTCACGCAAAAGATGTGAAGATGGATGAGACCGTTGATTTCGAAGAAATCGCGCTGGCAACTTCCGGCGCGGTGGGATCTGATCTGGCGAATATGATCAATGAGGCTGCTCTGGGAGCTGTCAAGGCAGGAAGAAAAGCAGTATCTCAGAAAGATCTGCTGGAAGCAGTTGAGGTAGTCATTGCCGGAAAAGAAAAGAAAGACAGAATCCTTGGAGATAAAGAAAAACAGATTGTTGCGTACCATGAAGTGGGACATGCTCTTGTTATGGCACTTCAGAAAGAGTCTGAGCCGGTACAGAAGATTACCATTGTGCCTCGTACCATGGGAGCCCTGGGGTATACGATGCAGCGTCCGGAAGAGGAGAAATATCTGAATTCCAAAGAAGAGATGCTGGCGGATCTGGTATCTTTCTTCGGAGGCCGCGCTGCAGAAGAAGTGAAGTTCCATTCTATTACGACCGGCGCGTCAAACGATATTGAGAGAGCGACATCCATTGCCAGAGCCATGGTGACTCAGTATGGTATGTCTGAAGAATTCGGACTGATTGGACTGGAGTCCATTACCAACCGTTATCTGGACGGAAGAGCTGTCATGAATTGTGCGGAATCCACCGCGGCAAAAGTCGATGAAGTTGTCATGAAGATTCTGAAAGAGGCTTATCAGAAGGCTCTGACTTATATCAGAGAGAACATGGATATTCTGGATGAGGCGGCTCAGTTCCTGATCGAGCGAGAGACGATCACCGGTAAAGAGTTTATGAAAATCTTCAATAAATATAAGGGAACAGAAGAGAACAAAGAAGAAGAGACAAAAGAAATAGAAGGAACAGAAGAAAAAGCCATAGAGTCAAAGAAACCGGAAGAGGGTGAAGTTTCAGAGAAAGAAACAAGATCAGAGGATGTGGAATCATCTGAAAATATGTTTCAGACAGGATACGCCCAATGGGTGGACGATGACGAAGAAGAATAAAGAAGAAAAAAATTAAAGAAAGAATTTGATCGAAAAAGGAGAATTCCGGGAAAGGAATTCTCCTTTTTCTTTGCGCGATATGTCCGGAGGGTAACTGCCGTGCCTGCACGGGCG
Source organism: Candidatus Anaerostipes avistercoris (assembly GCA_019119895.1). Classification (GTDB taxonomy): domain Bacteria; phylum Bacillota; class Clostridia; order Lachnospirales; family Lachnospiraceae; genus Anaerostipes; species Anaerostipes avistercoris. Next base: position 64,547 of record DWWD01000036.1, read on the forward strand.
GCATCCGACGGGGCTGGATTAAATGAAAATTATGTTGATTTCGTTCGAAGAAAAAACATATGATTTTTGAAACGCAGAAATTATATGTTAAAATTGCACAGAAACTGGAAGGAATTTGTAAAACAAAGACAAAAAATCTGTGAAATAGTAATAAAAATCTGTAAAACAGACATAAAATGATTGACTCAAAAGTGAAATTGTATTAAAATAAAGACACAAAGAAAGAGGCGCTGCAGCAGACTCTGGTAGCTAAGGTTTTATCAAAAGAAGGAGATAAATTTATGAAAGCAATTGTAAGATATGGGCAGGAATTCGGCGGTTATACGATGCAGGATGTTCCGGAGCCAACATGCGGACCGGAAGATATTATCATCAAAATTGAAGCGGCGGCAATCTGCGGTGCAGATATGAAGCATTGGAGAGTTGACAATGGATCCGATGAATTCAACTCTATCCGCGGACATGAATTTGCAGGCGAAATCGTTGAAGTTGGCGAAAAAGTAACGGACTGGAAAGTAGGACAGAGAGTTGTATCTGACAACAGCGCGCATGTATGCGGAGTATGCCCGGCTTGCGAACAGGGAGATTTCCTCTGCTGCGAAGAAAAAGTCAATCTTGGTCTTGACAACAATACATGGGGCGGTGGATTTTCAAAATTATGTAAAGTTCCTGGAGAAATCCTTCGAATTCACAAACATGCAATCTGGGAGATTCCTGACAATGTAAAATATGAAGAGGCAGCAGTGCTCGATCCGATCTGTAACGCTTACAAAGCAGTTGCACAGCAGGCTCATCTGTTACCAGGACAGGACGTTGTTGTATTCGGTACAGGCCCGTTAGGATTATTTTCAGTTCAGATCGCAAGAATCATGGGAGCTGTTAACATTGTTATGGTAGGTCTGGATGAAGACGTAGCAACACGTTTCCCAGTTGCGTTAGAAGTTGGTGCAACACATGTTGTAAACGGATCAAAAGAAGATGTTGTAGCAAGATGTACGGAAATCTGCGGAAGAGATAACTTAGGTTTAGTTATTGAATGTTCTGGTGCAAACATTGCATTAAAACAGGCAATTGAAATGACAAGACCGAACGCTGAAATCGTTCGTGTTGGTATGGGATTCAAACCATTAGAGTTCTCTATCAATGACATTACTTCATGGAATAAGAGCATCATCGGACATATGGCTTATGATTCTACTTCATGGAGAAATGCAATCCGCTTACTGGCATCCGGACAGATCAAGGTTCAGCCAATGATCACACACAGATTAGGTCTTTCCGAATATGAAAAAGGATTCGATGCTATGGCTTCAAAAGAAGCAATCAAGGTTATCTTCCACTATGACTTTGATGATTAATCTTTGACACAAAGGAGATATTATGGAAAGAAAATTAATGATCGCGCCGTCCATGGGCTGCTGTGACTTGTTTGACATGGAGCGTCAGGTCCGTATTATCGATGAAAATTCAGATTTTCTTCATATGGATATCAAAGACGGTGTTTACGTACCAAGCTTCGGTATTGGTCCGGAATTTCTGGAAGCGCTGAAAGATAAGGTAAAAACACCGATGGATGCGCATTTAATGATCAAGAATCCGCAGAAATATCTGGAAGTATTTGCGAACGCAGGAGCGGCATACATAACCCCTCATACAGATTGTATCGAGGGAGATGCCTTTGTTACATTTAATAAAATAAAATCACTGGGATGCAAAGCCGGAGTTGCTTTAAATCCATCTGTTCCATTGACTACAATTGAATACTATCTGCCGCTCCTTGATAAGGTTACGATCATGATCGTGGACGCAGGTATTTCAGGACAGAAAGTTATTGAACAGACATTTGACAAGATCCGTGATCTGGTTAAGATCCGTGAAGAAAAAGGTCTTAACTTCCTGATCGAAGCAGATGGTTCTATGAACAAGGATGTATATCGTCCCTTATATGAAGCGGGAGCGGACATGGTGGTTCTCGGGCCTCCGGCATTATGGAATAAAGCAGATGATTTCGAAGAAGCCTGGAACATCATGGAAAATGAATTAAAAGAGGCATTGGAATAACAGAAAAAGAAAACTTAGAAAAGAGGAAAAACTATGAGTAATAAAAATACTGGACGTGTCAGCGTCGGAGCAAGACTGGACCGTCTTCCAAATTCCAGCTGGCATATTAAAATGTGGCTGGTATCAGCCTTCGCATTGCTGGTATGCTGGTCTAACGGTATCAGTGGTGCAGTGCAGAACATTCTTTTGAATGAGATTCACTGGTTAGAGCCGGGATCTACTCTTCTGGCTATGTGGGGAACTACTTACACAGCTGGTCAGCTGCTCGGAGCATTAGTCGGTGGTCCGATCGGTGATAAGATTGGCCGTAAAAAGAGTATCCTCTTATATGAAGCAATTCATATCGTTGCAATGATCGGTGGCATGGTTTCACCAAACGTTTATGTCCTTTATATCTTCAGACTTGTACAGGGATTTGGACTGGGAGCACTGTTAGTCGTACTGTTTGCGGCATTTACAGAGTATGTACCGGGAAGAAACCGTGGTGTATGGTCAAGTCGAAACTCTTTCATCGGAAACTGGGCTCATCCGATCTGCAACGGTATTGCATTTTTGATCGGTACAACTGGTGTGAGCATGGCAATGAACTGGAGAATTCAGTACGCTGTTCCATCTATCCTGTCCATCATCGCCTGCATCTTTATCATCAAGAAATATCCGGAATCTCCTAGATGGCTGGAGGCTCAGGGAAGAACTGAGGAAGCAGACGCAATTCTTGATCAGGTAGAGAAAGAGATTGAAGCATCTACAGGAAAACCACTTCCGCCAGTAGAAGAAGTAGAAGCAAAACCAGTACAGAACCTTCCATATTCTGCACTGTTCAAAGGAAAACTGTTAAGAAGAACGATCGTAGGATCTCTTGTGTTAGTTGGTATGAATACAATTCAGTATACATTGATGACATGGATGCCTTCTCTGTTAGCATCCCTCGGATATGATACATCCAACTCACAGTTCATGACAATGTTCGGATTGTTCGGAGCTCCATTTGGAATCTTCCTTGCATCCTTATACATGGATAAAGTGCCTCGAAGAGTTTTAGGTGTTGTCCTGCTGCTGGCAATGGCAATCCTGGGAGTTATCACAGGACAGCAGACAACAATGACCGCACTGATTGTTTCAACATTCTTACTGAATACAGTCATTTATATGTATGTATGCTACGCTTCCGCCGTATATGTACCGGAAATGTGGCCGACATCCGCAAAATTATCCGGATCCGGATTCTGTAATGCGGTAGGACGTTTAAGCAACATCTTCTTCCCATTCGCCGTAACTGCTGTTGCAGCAAGTTCTTGGGGAAGCACAGGAGTATTCGTACTGATCTCAGCAGTTGCAGTTATCCTTGCAATCTGTGTAGGCCTCTTCGGTATTGAGACACGAGGAGAATCTGTCGAAGACATCGGTAATGTAGATTAAGTTATATCAAAAATACAGGAGAAAGGAAGTAGATAGGAATGAAGAATACCGAAGCAATTTTGGTAACTCCAAAGAAATTTGAAATCCAGGAGTGCCCGGTTCCGGAACCAAAAGACAATGAAATTCTGATGAAAGTTGAATACGTTGGAATGTGCGGATCCGATATTCATGGATTTGAATTCGGACCATTCATCCCTCCAAAAGATCCGAATCAGAAAATCGGTCTGGGACATGAGGTAGCAGGTGAAGTTGTAAAAGTCGGAGCAAAAGTCACAAAATTCAAACCGGGTGACAAAGTGCTGATCGAGCCGGGTGTACCGGATGATTCCTGTGAATACTGCCGCACCGGACGTTACAATATCTGCCCTGATGTAGATTTCATGGCAACACAGCCAAATTACAAAGGCGCTTTATGTGAATATATGACTCATCCGGAAGAGTGGACCTATCATATTCCGGAAGGAATGTCCACAATGGAAGGTGCTCTGGTAGAGCCTGCAGCAGTAGGTATGCACGCAGCAATCTTAGGAGAAGCAAGACTTGGAAAGAGCATTGTCATCCTTGGAGCAGGAGCCATCGGACTTATGGTTCTTCAGGCATGCAGAAGCCTTGGAGCAACTGACATCACAGTTGTAGACGTTATGCAGAAACGTCTGGATCTTGCAATGAAACTTGGAGCTGCAAGAGTCATCAACGGAAAAGAACAGGATACGGTAGAAGTACTTCGCTCTGAAGATATGTACGGAGATCACGGAGTAGAATTAGTATTTGAATGTGCCGGCTCTGAATTTACTGCAAAACAGGCAGTTCAGGTTGTAGCCCGCGGAGGAAAGATCATGATGGTCGGAACTCAGTCCGGTCCGGTACCAATTGACTTCCTGAAGATCAACCGTGAAGTTACGATCCAGACATCATTCCGTTACTGCAATAACTATCCGCAGACGATCGAAGCAATCGCAACAGGCAAATTTAATGTCAAAGACATGGTAACACATATCTATGATTATAAAGATGTTCAGCAGGCGTTCGAGGATGCGATTGATCCGGTGAAGAAAGCTGACATGGTAAAAGGCGTTGTTAAAGTAGCTGAATAAGCAGGGAGAATAAGGAGAAAAGAATATGATTGCAGATATTAGATTTTGGGAACAGAAAGCAAGCGAAGGACATTATGCAATTCCACATTTTAACGTATGGAACGCAGAAATGTTAATGGGAGTTATCGATGCAGCTGAAGAACTCCGCGCACCGATCATCATCTCTTTTGGTACAGGATTCGTAGGAAATACTTCCTTTGAAGATTTCTGCTACATGATGGAATCCATGGCAAAGAAAGCAACCGTTCCGGTTATTTTACACTGGGATCACGGCCGCAACTGGACAATCTTAAAGAATGCGGCAGATCACTGCATGAATTCTGTCATGCGTGATGCTTCTGCACTGCCATTTGAGGAGAATATTGCGGAAGTAAAACGCTGTGTTGATTATTTCCACAGATACAACATCCCTGTTGAGGCAGAGCTTGGACATGTAGGAAATGAAACTGTATACGAAGAGGCACTGGCTGAGTATGCTTACACAGATCCGGCACAGGCAAAAGAATTCGTAGAACGTACAGGATGTGACTCTCTTGCAGTTGCAGTCGGAAACGTACATGGTGTTTACACTGCAGAGCCAAAGATCAGATTCGATATTATCGAAGAAGTAAAGAAAGAAGTCAGCGTACCGCTTGTTCTTCATGGAGCATCTGGTATCGGTGATGAAGATATCAAAAAAGCAATCCAGTGTGGTATTGCTAAGATTAATATCCATACAGAGCTTTGCCAGGCTGCTATGGAAGCAATCAATGCTCATAAAGATGAACCGTTCCTGGCTCTTGAGCGTGAAGTGCGCAAGGCTATCAAAGAACGTGCAATGTACAAGATCAAATTGTTTGGTGATGACGGAAGGGCTGATGAATAAGTGGAAAGAAAATTAGATGTAATCTGCCTTGGGGCAGCAATTGTTGATATTCCACTTCAGCCGGTATCCAGAGACATCTTTGATATTGAATCCTATCCGGTTGACCGCATCGCAATGACGGTCGGCGGAGATGCTATGAACGAGGCGACGATCATCAGCCGCCTCGGTCATAAGACAGGTATCATCAGCTGTGTCGGAGATGACGCGGCAGGAAACTTCATCCTGGGATCCTGTGCAAAGGATCACATTGATTATGAAGGTATCAAGATGGATCCAAACATTGATACTTCCATGAACGTGGGATTGGTTACAGCAGACGGCGAAAGAACATTCGTTACAAACAGAAATGGAAGCTTGTGGAAGACAAGTATCGAGCATGTGGATTTTGACAAGATGAAACAGGCGAAGATCTTATCTCTTGCCAGCATTTTCAATAACCCGCTGCTGGACGGAAAAACTTTGGTTAAAATCTTTAAAGAAGCGAAAAAAGCAGATATGATAATCTGCGCGGATATGATCAAACCTCGTCTCGGCGAGACACTGGACGATATCCGTGAAGCATTAAGTTATGTAGATTATTTCTTCCCGAACTTTGAAGAAGCATGTCTGATGACAGGCGAGACAGAGGAAGAGAAAGTGGCAGACGTATTATTCGGCTGCGGCGTAAAGAATGTCATTATGAAGATCGGCAAGAGAGGATGCTATATCCGTAATGCTGACGGCGCAATGATCGTTCCGGCTGCAAAAGGAATCACTGCCATCGACACGATCGGTGCAGGAGACAACTTTGCTTCCGGATTTATCACAGGCCTTCTGGATGGCAAAGATCTTCGGGAATGCGGAATTTACGCAAACTGCACGGCAGCTGTTTCTGTACAGTATGTCGGCGCGACAACCGGTGTTCAGAACAGGCAGATGGTAGAAGATATGCTTGCGAAATATCGAGAAGACTATAAATAACAAACGAAACAGAATTCGAGAAAGGAAAAATGCCGAAATGAAAACAATGAAATTAGGAAAAACAGGAATAGACATTTCAAGAATCGGACTGGGTACCTGGTCTATTGGCGGAGGTTCTGCATGGGGCGGAGATCATGAACTCCAGACAGTTGTAGATACCATCCGGGAAGCTCCGGAACTGGGCGTTAACTTAATCGACACGGCACCTGGTTACAATTTCGGAAATAGTGAGAAAATTCTTGGAAAAGCATTGGAAGGCATGAACCGTGAAGATGTTGTTATCATTACAAAATGTGGTGTAACATGGGATCAGGAAATGAAAGGTGACCTGTTCAACGTAGTAAACGGAATCCAGCTGTACAAGAACTTAAACAGCGCTTCTGTAAAGAAAGAGATCGAAGCATCTTTAGAGCGTCTCGGAACAGACTACGTAGATGTTTACATGACACACTGGCAGTCCATCGAAGGATCTGAATATTATGTTCCGATTCGGGAAACAATGGATGTATTAAACGACTTAAAAGCACAGGGCAAGATCAAAGCAATCGGTGCAGCTAACGTAGACATCCACCACATTGAAGAATATCTGAAATGGGGCGACCTGGATATCGTTCAGGCAAAATATTCTATCCTTGATCGTGGAATTGAAAATGATATCATCCCATGCTGCCGTGAAAATGGCGTAACAATTCAGGCATATTCACCACTGGAGATGGGACTGTTATCAGGAACCATGCCAAGAGATTACAAACCAGTCGGAGCACAGATTCCGAAGAAATGGTTCCAGCCGGACAACATGCAGGCTGCTATGGATATGATGGATCAGTGGAAACCGCTGTGTGAGAAATACAACTGCACAATCGCAAACCTTGCATTAGGATGGATTTTAGCACAGGGTGAATTCCTGAACTTATTAAGTGGATCTACTACAACAGCAGAAATTGAAGAAAATGTAAAATCTGCAGAGCTTGAACTGGAAGCAGATGATGTTGCTTACATGCGTGAATTAGCAGAAGCAATCGACAAATAAGTACAAATAGGAAGAAAGAGGCAGACCGATTAAACGAGAAAAGAAAATTTACAAGGCATGTGAAACACTCTTAACAGTATGTTCACAATGTAAAAAAGATGAAAACATCTTAATTGTGACGGACGAGCCGTCAATGGAAGTGGCGTTGGCTTTGTGGGATGCGGCAAAGGATTTCCCGAACCGCACGCTTACCATGATGGATCCGAGGGAAATGCATGGTGAAGAACCGACAGATCTGGTGGCTGCAGCAATGCAGGAAGCCGATGTCATCTTCCGGGTGACGAAAATGTCACTGACTCATACAATGGCAAGAAAGAAGGCATGCGCAGCAGGCGCAAGGGACTTAAATTGCTGCGACTATACAATGTCCATGCTGGAATCCGGCGGACTTTATACAGACTTTGAGGCAAACAGGAAGTATGTGGACCAGATTGCGAAAGGTTTTGAAAATGGGAGTGAATGCCGTATTGTATCCGACAAAGGAACGGACTATACAGCCAGCATCCAGGGCCACAAGGTTTCGCCTCAATATGGGATGAGTACCCGCAAAGGTGAGTTTTCGTCACCGCCGGATATTGAATGTGCAACAGGAGCTATACCGTTTACAGCCAACGGCACGATAGTAGTGGATGGAAGCATAACCCATCCGGAAATAGGAGTCCTCAAAGAACCTGTCACGTTGGAAATAAAGGACAGCATCGTTCAGGAGATTAAAGGCGGAGAGGAAGCAGAGAAATTCCGGAAGATTCTGGAAGAATTTCATGATCCCCGTGTCTACCAGGTGGGGGAAATCGGAGTGGGACTCAATCCCGACGCGACCTTATGCGGCCGAATGCTGGAAGATGAAGGCTGTTATGGGTATGTGCATGTGGCCCTGGGTAATAATGAAACTAATTTACAGGATTGTCCGTTTCACATTGATATGATGTTTCAGTCACCTACAATTTATGTAGATGAAAAAGTCATTCTTGACAAAGGAAATGTCGTGTTTGACTAAAAAAGAATAAACGAAAACAGGAAAAGCTCCTCTGGTACGTCAGCTGATCTGGTTCTGGGGGAGCTAATCCATTGGAGTAAATTTTCCTCACTTTGGGTATTTCTCATTGAAATTTAGTCTCTGGTTGTACAAAAATGCGGAGGAGTAAGTTATGGTCAATGACGTGAAGAAAAAAATAATAGAAAAAATTAAGCATAATCGCATTTCTACGGAAGAAATCGCAGACATCATGGGAAAAAAAGGGCTTTTTGAGAATGCATTTCCGGTAAACCGCGGCCATTTCGCCGTTGGAAATATCAAATGGATTTATGCTTATAATGAATCAAATTGGAGTATTCATGAGCAGGCAAGAGACATCAAGAGAGGCGATATTGTACTGATTGAGGCATTTAACTGCGGAGAAAGAGCTACGATTGGTGAACTGGTTACGAAGTTTATGCTCCTTCACCAGAGAGCGGAGGCAGTCATCAGCAATGCAAAATTAAGAGATGGCAGCGGATTGATCAAACATAATTATCCGGTGTGGTGTAAGGGGATCACGCCGATTGGATGTTTTAACGTGAAGATTGATGAACCTTTGGATCCGAAGATCTGTAAGGAACATAAGGAAATGTATGATGGAAACATTGCAGTGTGCGATGATTCCGGTGTTGTCATCATTCCAAAAGAACTGCATAACGAGGAATTTCTGGAGAAACTTGACTTTATAGCGGAACAGGAAGATATATGGTTTGAATGTCTGGACGGGAAAAACTGGGACACATATGACATTGTCTGCCTGAAAAAGTATAAAGAGGAAGAGGAATCCGGAAAATGATGAATCAATATATTTCAAAAATGGAAGGCTCGGCGTCCATGCGCTCCATGCAGATGGCGGCAGAGCTTAAGAGAAAAGGAGTTCCGGTGATTGATCTGGCAGGCGGCGAACCGGATTTCGATACGCCTCTCAGAATCAGAGAAAAGGCAAAAGAGGCCCTGGACGCCGGACATACCCATTATGCGGTGGGCAAGGGAATCTATCCTCTGAGAAAAGCAATTTCAGAGCGGCTTCAGAAGGAAAACAAAATACAGGCAGATCCGGAGCAGATCATTGTGACTCCGGGAGGAAAATTCGGGATTTATCTGGCTCTCACAGCAATCCTGAATCCGGGAGATGAGGTACTGGTTTTCGCTCCGTACTGGGTGTCCTATGTACCGATCATAAAAGCCTGCGGCGGAGTTCCCGTTGTTGTACCGCTGACGGACAAGAATGATTACAAAATTGAAAGAGACACAGTAGAAAAGAAAATAACCGACCGTACAAAAATGCTGATTATCAATTATCCGAATAATCCCACAGGAAGAATCCTGCATCAGGAGGAAGCGGAAATACTGAGAGATTTGATCATGGAATATGATCTTTATGCAGTCGCAGACGAGATATATGACAAGATTGTATTCGATGGAAAGAAAAATATCAGTCTGGCATCTTTTCCAGAAATCAGAGATTCTGTCGTAACCGTAAATGGATTTTCCAAATGCGCGGCAATGACAGGATGGAGAATCGGCTATACGGCAGCCGGTCCGGAAATTACAAAGGTTATGTACCGGCTGTTTGAGCATTCCATCACCGGTGTCAGCACCTTCATTCAGGAAGCGGCGCTGGAAGTGTTTGAATGTGATGCAGAACTGAAAGAGATGCGGAAGATTTATGAGAAACGCCGGGATTATATGGTGGAAGAAATCAATAAGATACCGAATCTTTCATGTAAATGTCCGGAAGGCGCATTTTACCTCTGGATTAAGATTGATACCGATCTGACATCGGAACAGGCTTGTGAAAAATTTCTGGAACAGGGAAATCTGGTGTGTGTTCCGAGTGATTCTTACGGAGAGACGAAGGCTGCTTATGTAAGATGCAGTTTTGCCAATGATATGAAAATCCTCCAAAATGCAGTTGAAAAGTTCTCAAATGTTGTTTTGAAATAAAAAAGTTTTATGATTCTGTGATATAATCAAAACATAAAAAATATATGCAGAAAAAACTAACCTAGAACTAACTGCACGGCCTGGCAGGCAGAATGGAGGAACTGATGAAAAATCGTTTAGAGAAAATCCGGGAGAAGATTAGTATTGAGAAAAGAGTGACGGTTTCTGATTTAAGCAAATTGTATAAAGTGACCGAAGAAACTATACGAAGGGATTTAGATAAATTAGAAGCCGAGGGATTTCTCACCAGATCATTTGGAGGCGCTGTGCTGAATAACAGCTCACAAAAAGAAAATGTACAATTTTATAAGCGTGCTTCCATTAACCGGGAAGAAAAGAAAAAGATAGCGGTGCTTGCGTATGATATTTTAAGTACAAAAAGAGCGATTGCAACGGATGCCAGCACGACTGTAATGGAAGCGGCCAAATTGATGAAAGATCATGAAATGATCATATTAAGCGCCTCAACAGAGATTTTCACACAGCTCAGTGATACTAACGGCAGAATCATTTCAACAGGAGGAACGTTTAACTACAAGACTTTATCTCTGCAGGGATCTGTTGCCAAAAACACTGTGAAAAGATACCATGTGGATCTGGCACTGATCAGCTGCAAAGGAATCAATCTGGAGCTGGGGGTGACGGATACCAGTGAAAATGAGGCAGAGGTAAAGAAATGCATGATAGAGCAGGCAAAGGAAGTAGCTCTGCTTGCAGATCACACAAAATTTGGAAGAACGGCGTTCGCTCATCTGGCAGACCTGGAAGATCTGACCTATCTGATCACAGACAGGAAGCCGGAGGATGATTGGATTGAAGTCTGTAGACAAAAAGGAATAAAACTAATTTATTAACTACATATATTTGTTAAAAAGTTAACTTTCGTTAACTTCCTCCATAATAAAAATGTGAAATTGTCCGGTGACGGGCAATTTCGCATTTTTTTCATTTCAGAGGAAATTGCTTTCCTGTGAAATGAAAACGCTCCGCGAGGATCGCACTGCGGCGGAAAGGAAGATGCCGCCTATGGGACCCGCCGCAGGCGGAGAATCCTGTAAAACAGAATTCTTTCTTTTGTTGACAAGATTTTCGAAACAGGGGATAATAAATAAAATTACAATTAAGAGGAAAGCGAGGAGAAACTCAATGAGAAAATTACTTGTATGGGTCATCGGAGTTGTGATGGCAGCGTCATTGACAGCCTGCTCCGGCGGCAGCCAGAATGCATCTTCCGAGACAACGGAAGCAGCCAAAGCAACAACGGAGGCGGCTGCAGATACAGACCAGAAGGAACAAACCTGCAGCGTGGAAGTGACATGCGCCAATGTTCTGGATCACGAAGACGATTTGGAATCCAATTATAAAATTCCTTCCAAAGGAGAAATTTACAGCGGTGATGTTGAAGTGGAAGAAGATGAGACAGCGATGACGATCCTGGAGAAAACCGGCGTTACCATTGATAAGAAAGACGGTTATGTTCAGGGAATCGACGGACTGTATGCAGGAGACTGTGGAGACTACAGCGGCTGGATGTATCAGGTCAACGGAAAGACTCCGGATGTGGGAGCAGATGAATATAAGGTAAACGAAGGCGACGAAGTTCAGTGGTACTATGTCTGTGACGAAGAGGATTTCTAAATGAGAACTGTTTTAAGCCGTCTGCATCCTGCCGCGGCGCTGGTCTATCTGGCAGGAATCCTGATCATGGCGGCTCTGAACCGTCATCCATGGATGACATGTACCCAGCTCATATGCCTTGGCGCAATTTATCTTTACTATGAAAGACGCCCTGGAAAGGTAGTTCCGTTTGTGGGAATCATCCTTTTATCGGCGGTATTAAACGGGGTGTTCGTACAGAGGGGGAGCACCGCAGTCGTGACTGCCGGAGACCGGCTGGTCACGGCAGAAGCCATGCTTTATGGAGGGAATGCGGGAATCCTGCTTGTGAATGTCCTGTTTTTATTTTATCTATGGAACCGGTGCTTCCGACAGGAGCACTGGATTTATCTGCTGGGATCGTTCTTTCCGAAGCTGGGAGTGGTTTTTTCGATGGCGATGGGGCTGATTCCAAGATATAAAGATCAGGCGAAAAAATTTATGGATGCCAGAAAAAGCCTGTACAGAGAATCTCTGCTGCGGCGGGCGATGACCGTGACATCCATGGAGCTTACCTGGGCCTTTGAATCTTCCATGGATCAGCTGGATTCCATGAATGCCCGGGGATATGGAATGGGAAAGAGAAGCCATTTTCATCTGTTTCGTTTCAGGAAAAAGGATGGATGGTTTCTTGGAACAGCGCTGTGTCTGTTTCTCATCAATTTATATGGATATTGGAAGTTTTATTCGCATTTCTATTTTTACCCGGTAATTCGGTGGGAGAGCATCGGAATACCGGATCTCTTTTTCATCGCCTGCATGGGAATTCAGATTTTGTTTCCGGTGATGTTTAAGGAAGGAGGAAGCCATGTATCAGATTAGACATCTGTCATTTCAATACGCGCTTGCGGAAAAAGCGGCGCTGAAGGATATCTCCGTGGATATAGAAGAAGGGACGCTGACGGTGCTGACCGGACCCAGCGGCAGCGGAAAATCAACCCTGCTGCGGCATCTGAAAAAAGAGCTTCTGCCGAGAGGTAAGAGAAAAGGGAGTATCCTGTACTGTGGAGAAAAAATAGAGAATCTGGAACCGAAACGTTCTGCTGCGGAGACCGGTTATCTGTTTCAGAATCCGTCCAGACAGATGGTGATGGATACGGTCTGGCATGAAATTGCCTTTGGGATGGAGAATCTTGGGACTTCCTATGGACAGATGAAACGAACTGCGGCGGAAATCGTGAATTATTGTGACCTGCAGAGGATCTACCGGATGCCGGTCCATGATCTGTCCGGCGGGGAGAAGCAGATCGTGAATCTGGCGTCTTTGATGGCTGTGCATCCCCGGGTTCTGATTCTGGATGAACCTGTGGCTCAGCTGGATCCGGTGGGAAAAAGAGATTTTCTGTCCATGGTCGAAATGCTTCGGAAAGAGTTTCAGATGACGATCGTTATGGCGGCTCATGATCTGGAAGGGATTCTGGAGAAAGCGGACCAGTGTATTTTTATGAAGGACGGGCAGATTAAAGCAGCAGGAACGCCGGCGGAAATGGCAGAAACATTGTGGGAACATGACCGGGAGATGGGAGAACTGATGCCCCAGACGGTCCGCCTGTCAGAGCGGATCGGACAGAAACCGGATTTCTCCATGGGATCTCTCCGGGAAAAGATGAAAAAGACAGCATACACGACAGAACACCTTCGCCAGGAAGAGACAGAGGGAAGGAGAATCTTAAAGGCCAGAGGGTTGTATGCCGGATATGGAAAAAAAGAGATTTTAAGAGATTTTTCACTGGATCTGCGGGAAAAGGAATTCCTGGCGGTGCTGGGAGCCAATGGAAGCGGAAAGACGACGCTGTTGAAGTGCCTTTCTGGGCAGATGAAAGGTTCAGGAAAGATTGATGTAAAAGGAAAATGCGCAGTTCTTCCCCAGGAACCGGAGCTGCTGTTTGTGAAAGATAAGCTGAGAGATGATCTGGAAGAAAACAGCGGAGGGAAAACGTCTCTTCTGGAACAATATATCAATCTGTGCGGCATGGCAGGACAGATGGAAAGTCACCCTTACGATCTGAGCGGGGGGCAGCAGCAGATGGCGGCTCTGATCAAGGTGCTTCTGACAGAGCCGGATATTCTTCTGCTGGACGAGCCCACCAAAGGAATGGACCGGCTCCATAAAATGAGACTTGGGCAGGTGCTTCAGCAGCTCTGCCGAAAGGGAACTGCCATCCTGTGTGTAACTCATGATATGGAGTTTGCGGCGGCCTTTGCCGGCAGAGCAGCTATGCTGTTTGACGGGAAACTGGAAGGAGAAGATCGTCCGGAAGCCTTCTTTACCAATAACTATTTCTATACAACGACTGCGGCAAAGATCACCAGAGGGCTGAAACAGCCGGTCATACTGCCGGAGGAGGTGAAGAGGCTGTGAGTTTTCCCATTGTTTTGCTGGCGGCAGTATCCTGTCTGCCCTATTACTTTAAATATGAGAAGAAGAAACCCCAGACAAGAGAACATGTAGTTCTTGCGGTTATGACCGCCCTGACCGTCATATCAAGGATGATTTTTGCGCCGGTTCCGGGATTTAAGCCGGTGGCGGCAATGACGGCGGTCTGCGGCATGGCTTTTGGGAGAGAATCGGGATTTCTCTGCGGCTCTCTCAGCGCGTTTATATCCAACTTCTTTTTCGGACAGGGTCCGTGGACGCCGTTTCAGATGATTGCCTGGGGAAGTATCGGATGGTTCGCAGGCGTTCTAAACAAAGACGGCCGGATGGAGAAACATAAGATTTCTGCGGTGGTTTTCGGAATCGCCGCAGGTATCTGGTTTTCCCTGGTTATGAATCTTTGGGTGATGACCGGAGCAGGGGAAGAGATTCAGTGGATCCGGTATGGAATCATATGGGTGACATCTCTTCCAGTCACGATAGAATATTGTGTATCCAATGTACTGTTTCTGTGGATTTTGATTCCGGGTTTCATGAAACGGCTGAATCGGGTAAAATATAAATATGGATTTTTTGACAGTGAAACATAAAAGACAGGAGTGAGCATATGAAGATATCAGAAGTATTAAAAAAGAAGGCGACCATTTCTTTTGAAGTATTCCCGCCGAAAAATAAAAATGGGGATATTTCCTCTATTTATCATACCATTGAAAGACTGGCGGAGCTTTCGCCGGATTTTATCAGTGTTACATACGGGGCCGGCGGCTCCAGCAGAGGGAAGACGGTGGAAATCGCGTCTGCCATCAAACACCGTTATGGAATTGAGTCTGTGGCTCATTTAAGCTGCATTACGTCAACCAAAGAGGATATTTTGAAGGAATGCGAAAGTCTGAAAGAAGCAGCTATTGATAATATTCTTGCCCTGAGAGGAGATTATCCAGAGGGAGTTACAGAGTTCGATGCCAGCGGCATGGACTTTCATTATGCCAGCGAGCTGGATGAATTTATCGGGGAACATTTTCCGGAACAATTCTGCCTGTCTGGCGCATGCTATCCGGAGACCCATCAGGAAGCCGACGGATTTAAGAATGATCTGGCGGCGCTGAAGAAGAAAGTGGACGCGGGAGCAGAGTATCTGGTATGTCAGATTTTCTTTGATAACAATTATTATTACCGGCTGGTCCGCGAGGCCAGAAAAATTGGAATTCAGGTTCCGATCCTTGCAGGTATTATGCCGATTACCAATGCCAAATCGCTGATCCGCATGACAAGAATGTGCGGCTGTACGATTCCGTATCAGCTTTCCACATTGATTGAGGCGCATTATGACAATCCGGCGGTTATGCAGGAAATTGGTATCAATTACGCGGCGCAGCAGATGATCGATCTGATTACGAACGGTGTGGACGGTATCCATATTTACACCATGAACCGTCCGGAAATCGCGGAAAGTATTTTCAGGAATATTCCAAATACACTGAAAGAACTGGATCGTCATGCTTAAGAAAACAGCGCTTAAATATCTTGGATATGGAAAAGGAGAGGTTCCCGGAGAGATAGACCGTCTGCTGGATGAAACCATCCTGGAAATCGAAAAGACCGCTCAGCCAAAAGCGGCGGCTGCGTTGTTTTATCTGGAACAGGAGCCGCTTCGGATCCAGGAAACCGGAGACAGGATTCCGGGAAATCAGATGAAGGAGCTGATGGCAGACTGTGAAAAATGTCTGCTTGTGGGATGTACGC
The DNA here is from genome assembly GCA_019119895.1 of Candidatus Anaerostipes avistercoris. Taxonomy (GTDB): domain Bacteria; phylum Bacillota; class Clostridia; order Lachnospirales; family Lachnospiraceae; genus Anaerostipes; species Anaerostipes avistercoris. Next base: position 80,717 of record DWWD01000036.1, read on the forward strand.
TGGGAATTTCCATGGAACGAAAGATCAAGCTGTATGAGAAAGTCGACATGACCAGAGCAGTCGTCATGGATGCGGCTGCCAGTGCTTATCTGGAGCAGTTCTGCGATGCATATGAGGAGAAACTGGGATATCCGGACCGTACCTACAGGGCATGTCCGGGATACGGGGATTTCCCGCTGGCATTTAATCAGATTATAGGAAAACTTCTGGATATATCCAGGAAGCTGGGAATTACCATAACGGAATCGGGACTCATGATTCCGCAGAAATCCATGCTTGGCGTGATCGGTATTGGAGATACCGGACGGAAGAAGAGCTGTGAGTCCTGTGTGAGAAAAAAAGACTGCCCTTTTAGAAAGAGAGGAGAACGATGTTACGAGACAGACTAGGGAAAGATTTGCTGATATTTGACGGAGCCATGGGAACACAGCTGCAGAAGGCAGGTCTCGGGGCCGGGGATATCCCGGAAGAATTGAATATTGAGCGGCCGGAGCTGCTGCAGTCCATTCACAGAGCATATCTGGAAGCCGGGGCCGATTTCATTACGACCAATACCTTCGGATGTAACCGACTGAAGATGGCGGACGCCAGATATGAGGCAGGAGAAATGCTTCTGGCGGCGGTTGAAAATGCCAGAACAGCGAGAAAAGAAGCAGGACGGGAAGAAGACGCCTATATTGTGCTGGATATCGGACCGATCGGTCAGCTGCTGGAACCTATGGGAACGCTGTCCTTTGATGAAGCCTATGACATCATCGCCGAGCAGATAAAACTGGCAGAGGACCGTGTGGACGCGGTCTTATTTGAAACGATGAGCGATCTGTATGAAGTCAAGGCTGGGATACTGGCAGCCAGGGAAAACTCAGATCTGCCGGTTTTTGTGACCATGACATTCGAGCAGAGCGGAAGGACATTGTCAGGAAATGATCCGGAGACTTTTGTTAATGTGGCGGAAGGCCTGGGTGTGGATGCCCTGGGCGTCAACTGTTCTCTGGGCCCGAAGGAATTAAAGCCGATCATCGAGCAGATATTAAATGAAGCTTCTGTGCCGGTAATCCTTCAGCCGAACGCGGGACTTCCGTGTCTGGAACACGGAGAGACCCATTACCATGTGACGCCGGAAGAATATGTGGAGGAGATGAAAGAATATATGGCGGCAGGAGCGGCCGTTGTGGGAGGATGCTGCGGAACCACTCCGGAATTTATCCGTCAGCTGTCTCAGGCGGCGCCGAAAATGACGTCTGCAAGAACTGTAGAAAAGAAAACCAAAACCTCCGGACCGACCCAGACCGTGGTGCTTGGAGACAAAGTCATTGTCTGTGGTGAACGTTTGAATCCTACCGGCAAAAAGAAGATGAAGAAAGCGCTCCTGGAAGAACGGTATGACGAACTGGTCGTGGAAGCCATCCGTCAGGAAGAGGCCGGCGCTCAGGTGCTGGATGTCAATGTGGGACTGCCGGGAATCGATGAGCCGGAAACCATGAAGAAAGTCATAAAACTGCTCCAGGAAGTTATTACCCTGCCTCTTCAGATTGACAGCTCTAATCCGGAGGCTATTGAAAAGGCGTGCAGATACTACAATGGAAAACCGATCATTAATTCTGTCAACGGGAAAGACGAAGTCATGGAGGCGGTGTTTCCGATTGTTCAGAAGTACGGCGGCGTGGTCATCGGTCTCACTCTGGATGAGGGAATCCCTCTGAAAGCGGAAGAGCGGTTTGAAATTGCAGAAAAAATCATTAAGAAAGCGGAAGAATATGGAATCGGGAAAGAAGATATTATCATCGACTGTCTGACTCTGACAGCGTCTGCACAGCAGAAAGAAGTAAGAGAGACTCTCCGCGCCATGAAAATGGTGAAGGAACTGGGAGTCCATACGGTGCTGGGAGTATCCAATGTATCCTTCGGGCTGCCGAACCGTCCGCTGCTGAACCGAACATTTCTGACGCTGGCAATGGAGGCGGGACTGGATCTGCCGATCATCAATCCGCTGGACGAGGAATTGATGGGAACAATCGATGCTTTCCATGTTCTTTTCTATAATGATGTGGACAGCCAGATTTATATTCAGAAACAGTCCGGGGAAGCAGCGGTGAAAACTCCGGCCAAAGAGGTTTCATTTGAATTAAAAGACATTATCATGCGCGGATTGAAAGATGAAGTGGAAGGAGCGGTCAGTAAGAAACTGGCAGAAATGGAGCCGCTGTCCGTAGTAAATGAAGAAATCATCCCGGCGCTGGACATTGTGGGAAAGGAATATGAGTCCGGAAAAATATTCCTGCCGCAGCTGATTCAGTCAGCGGAAACGACGAAGAAAGCCTTTGAGATCATCAAGGAATCCTTTGCTCTGAAAGAAGGTGAAGAGAAAGGTCCGGTTATGATAGCTACAGTAGAGGGAGATATTCATGATATCGGAAAGAATATTGTAAAAGTAGTGCTGGAAAGCTATGGATACCGGGTCATTGATCTGGGAAAAGATGTGAAAGCAGGAGATGTGGTGGAGGCATGCCGGAAATATCAGCCAAAAGCCATTGGTTTGAGTGCGCTTATGACGACCACAGTTGCTTCCATGGAAAAAACAATCCGGGCGCTGAAGGAAGACGGATGCCGGGCTCCTGTCTGGGTCGGCGGAGCTGTTCTCACAGAAGATATCGCTGCAGACATCGGGGCGGATTATTACACGGAAGACGCCATGGCATCTGTAAATCTGCTGGAAAAGATCCTGTAAGGATCAATATTCGAAAAGCTGTATAAATTTGACAAAAGATGGGCAAAATGATAAAATTATATTTAAACTATGTGGGCTTTGTATACAGTCCACATATGGAATGAGGTGAATTTCATGACACAATTAGACCTGCAGAGAGTCCGTCAGTCAATTAATCAGCAGATTGGAAGCAAAATTAAAATCAGCGCAAATCGAGGGCGTCATAAGTTTGAAACTGCCCGTGGAGTGATCAGAGAAACCTATCCGAATATTTTCCTGGTGGAGATTGAGGATGAATCCGGCAAGGATCAGAATAAGACAGTCAGCTTTAGTTATCAGGATGTGATTACGAAAGATGTCAGGATGATGCTGCTGGAAAATTAATTGAATTGATGAAGGCATAGAATCCTTCCTGTCTGAATATATTGGTATATACAGACAGGGAGGAATTTTTATGGAATTTAATAAGAAAGATTTTTATGGAATCGCGTCCAAAGACAGAAAACGGGTACAGATTACCATTGACCAGGATTGTAATGTTCCGGATACAAAGCCGGATGTGGAGAAAATCATACAGACAAAAGGAACAGTCCAGATACAGGAAACGGAAATGATGGTGGACCGGATCCGGATGAAGGGAGAGTTTAAGTTCCAGGGGCTTTACGGCACCAGTGATCTCCGGACGTTTCTGGAATCGCTGGAGTATTCTCTGCCTTTTGAGGAATATATACATATTGACGGCGTTGTGCCGGCAGATTATGTAAAAGTAACGTATACTATTGATGATATTAATACGGTACTGATCAATACCAGAAAATTAAGCATACGGGTTCTCATTACCTTTGTCCTGCAGGTGAACGAGGAGATGAAAGAAGAGGCTATCACAGATATTTATGATGAAGGGGTTTCCACACTGAAAAAGGAAATCCAGGTAACCGATCTGATCGTCAATAAGAAAGACATTGCCAGACTGAGAGAGGAGCTGGTGCTGCCGTCCAATAAAGCGAATATTTATGAAATTTTGTGGAGTCAGATCGATATAGAAAATCTGCAGGGAAAGCTGGGAGATCATGTCATTGAGATTCAGGGCATGATGCATGTGTTCCTTTTATATCTGGGTGAAGATGATCAGATGCCGGTCCAGTATGCCCGCTGGGAAGTGCCGGTCCACACGGAAATGGAATGTTATGAATGTGCGCCGGGCATGGTAGGAAGGATCGGACTGACCCTGGGAAGCCAGCAGCTGGAAATCAGACCGGATGCCGATGGGGAAGAACGGATGATAACAGTGGATGTAACCATTGACTGTGATATTAAGATTTATGAGGACCAGACTCTGTCGTATGTGGATGACGGTTATACGATGAGGGCGAAGCTGGTGCCGGAGTACAAAATGTTTGACTTTGAGACCCTGATCGGGAAAAATCAGGCAATCATGAAAGCGGCAAAAAATTTCCCTCTCCAGCAGGAACCGGGAAAGCTGCTGCAGGTACTGACAGTCAAAGGAAGCTGCAGCATCGATGATGTGGAAATCACAGAGCAGGGGCTTAAGGTAGAGGGCGTCTGGATGGCGGATGTGCTTTATCTGTCCACGGAAGATCAGATGCCGGTTATGAGTGATTCTTATATGGAGCCTTTTTCCTTTTTTATAGAGGCCAAAGGACTGACCGGGGAAGACGATTATCAGCTGGATGTGAGACTGGATCAGGTAACAGGCGTACCGACGGAAGGAAATGAAATCGAAATGAAAGTGTCCGTCGTATTTGATTTTATCTCATTTCGGAGAAAGAAACAGAGGGTGATGACCGATGTCCGGGAGGAACCGCTGGATTATGAAGCGATTCAGAAAATACCGGGAATTGTAGGATATATTGTGAAAGAAGGGGATAATCTCTGGTCCATTGCGAAACAGTATTTTACCACAGTGGACAGCATCCGGGAGCAAAACGGAGGAGTGGAGGAAGTGAATCCGGGAGACCGCCTTCTGATCGTAAAAGAAATGGCGGAATCATAAGCCGGAAGTGCTCAAAACCAGGGAAATAAAGATTGCATTTTTTTTAGAACAATATTATAATATTTTGTATACATTAATAAAGTTGCAGATCAAACATGCGGAAGGAGCACATATGGATAGTATCGTTCTAAAATCGTTTGGGAAAATCAATCTCGGACTGGATGTAGTAAGAAGGCGCCCCGATGGATATCATGAGGTTCGCATGATCATGCAGACGGTGGGGCTTTGTGACACGCTTGTGATGAAAAAAACAGCGGGGAAGGCCGTTACCATGAGATGTGATCTTTCTTTTTTGCCGACCGATCGAAAAAACCTGGTGTATCAGGCAGTAGAGCTTATGAAAGAAAAGTATCATATTTCTTCCGGAATCACGGTGGATCTGAAGAAGAGGATTCCTGTTGCGGCAGGAATGGCAGGAGGAAGTTCCAATTGTGCCGCGGCGATCAAAGGAATGAACGAGTTGTTCGGACTGAACCTGTCCAAAGAGGAAATGTGTGAGATAGGGGTTTTACTGGGGGCGGACGTTCCGTACTGCATTTGGGGCGGGACGGCTCTTGCGGAAGGGATCGGGGAAAAGCTGACAAGAATTCCTCCCATACCTGACTGCTGGATACTGATCGCGAAACCGGGGATCAGCGTTTCGACTGCTTTTGCGTATAAGAACTTAAAATTAGATCAGCTGGAAAGACATCCGGATATTGATGGAATGATCAGGGATCTGGAAGAACAGAACCTGGATGGGATCTGCAGCAAGCTGGAGAATGTCCTGGAGACTGTGACGATTCCAAAACATCCGATTATCCGGGAACTGAAGGAGCATTTGCTGGAGCACGGCGCAGAGGGAGCGCTCATGAGCGGAAGCGGACCGACAGTTTTTGGAATTTATAAGGAGAAGAGAACGGCGCGTAAGGCATTGGAATCCCTGAGGAGCATACAGGACGTCAAGCAGGCTTATGTTGTCGAACCAGTATAAACGATAGAGGAAGCAGGAGGAAGAAACCATGAGTGATAAATTAAAAGTAAATATGAATGAATATCTGCCTCTCAGAGACGTAGTATTCAATACACTGCGCCAGGCAATCATAACCGGAGAGTTTGCTCCGGGAGAACGTCTGATGGAAATTGCTCTGGCAAACCGGCTGGGTGTAAGTCGTACGCCGGTCAGAGAAGCGATCCGCAAGCTGGAGCTGGAAGGTCTGGTCGTCATGATTCCGAGAAAAGGCGCGGAAGTAGCGAAGATTACAGAAAAAGATCTGAGAGATGTGCTGGAAGTACGCAGCTCCCTGGAAGAGCTGGCTGCGGAGCTGGCCACAGAACGTATGAATGAAGAGATAAAAGAAAAACTGGAAAAGGCACTGGATGATTTCAAAAAAGCAATCGACTCAGAAGATAATGCGGCCATTGCGGACAGCGATGTGGAGTTTCATGATATCATATTTGAAGCGACAGGCAATGCCCGGCTGATTCAGATTATCAGCAATCTGAGAGAACAGATGTACCGCTATCGTCTGGAATATGTAAAGGACACAGAATACCATACAGTGCTGCTGAATGAGCACCGGGAACTGGTCAAGGCTATGCTTGAAGGAAAGAAAGACGAAGCCAGAAAGATTATGAAGAAACATATTGATAACCAGGAAATGACGGTTATCCGCAATATCAAAGAAGAAAATTAAAGACAGACATAAAAATCCCTTTCGGAAGGCAGCTTAGAATGCCGGCCGGAAGGGATTTTTCCTTATTTATCTGCTGCCCTGCATAAAAGAGAGGGATTTTTTCCATAATAACAGATAACTGGAAAAGAAAGGATGGTTGTTATGGATCGGTTTCACGGAAGAGATCATAAGCTGCGGGGCAGGATATCGGGAAATCTGCGGCAGAATATCGAATACATTGAAGAAGTCATGAGAGACTGCAATGATCTTATAAAGAAAGAATTTCAGACCGGCAGGGAAAAGAATACGAAAATTTACATCCTTTATATAGACGGCCTGGTCAACGTGGATATGATACAGGAATCCATTGTGAAGCCTCTGCTGCTGGAAGGCGGAGGTTATGAAAAGGATGTGCTGGATCAGAGGATCATTGAAAGCGCGGACCGGAAATGGATTTCGAAGATGGAGGAGGCGGTGACCGGCGTATTATCAGGCTGCACTGTATTGTTCATCGACGGCATCAGCCAGGCTGTTTTGATTTCTACAAAATTTTTCCCGAACCGGGGAGTGCAGACGGCGGATCAGGAAGCGTCTGTGGTGGGACCAAAGGACAGTTTCAATGAAAGTCTCCGGACCAATACGGCTTTGATCAGGCGGAGGATACGGGATACACGGCTGAAAGTGATTCAGAAGCAGGTGGGAACCAGGAGCAAAACGGATTACGCCCTGATGTATATTGAAGATCTGGCGCCGGAAGAAGTGGTCAGCCGGGTGGAAGAGGAAATCGGGGAAATCTGTGTGGATGGAATGTTTGACAGCGGAATGATGGAGCAGTTTCTGGAGAAAAAATGTAAGACGCCGTTTCCCATGTATCAGCTGACCCAGAGACCTGACAAGACGGCCAGTGGATTAATGGAAGGAAGAGTAGCAGTGATCGTGGATAACTCTCCCATGGTCATACTGCTTCCGGTGACCATTCATATGTTTTTTCAGGCCAGTGATGATTATTATAACCGGTGGGAAACGGCCACTTTTGCAAGGATCCTCCGGTATATTTCCGCGTTCCTGGCGGTGGGGCTTCCAGGATTTTATGTGGCAATCGCAGGATTCCATCCGGAAATTCTTCCTACGCCGTTTCTGCTGGCGCTGGTATCGGCGAGAGAAGGAGTTCCTTTCCCGGTTGTAGTAGAAGTCATATTGATGGAGGTGGCGTTTGAACTGCTGAGGGAGGCGGGAATCCGGCTGCCGGGCCAGCTGGGTGGAACTATTGGAGTTGTCGGAGGACTGATTGTCGGACAGACTGCGGTGGAGGCGCATCTGGTAAGTACCATTGTTGTAGTGGTTGTGGCGCTGACAGCTATCGCATCTTTTTCAATTCCCAATGAAATATTTACAGGAGCCTTCCGCCTGCTGAAATTCTTTCTGATCTTTATGTGCGCTGTCTGGGGACTTTATGGATTCTTTCTGGGATTTCTTGCGGTATTTCTTCATCTTTTCCATCTGGAAAGCTATGGAGTTCCTTATATGTATCCGACAGCGGCAAAAGGAGATGGGAAAGTAACCGCAGTTCAGGACTACGTGGTCCGTGCGCCTCTGAGTCATATGAAACTGCGGCCGGAATTTACCAGGCGGGGCGCAAGACGGAGACAGAAGGAGGATGGAAATGGACAATAACAGGCAGTGGATCACGGCAAGACAGGGCAGCCGGATTTTTATACTGGAAATATTTTCCGCCGCGGCGCTTTTCCTGCCGCAGACGGCTCTGCGGGGAAATGAACACAGCGCGGTGCTTTCTGTGGCGGCAGTGTGGATTCTGGCAGGCGTCTACGTGCTGACCGCATCCAAAATTGCCAAAGGGATTCCTATGGACAGGGTTCTGGGAGAATACCGGTGGGCGGCTGTGATTTATTATCTCAGGTTTCTGATCAATGCAGCCTTTTTCTATGGATACATTATTTCCATGGCAGAAACTTACATGCTGCGGCAGAAGCAAAGTCTGATGGTAGGACTTCCGCTGCTGATTCTTGCATACAGTATGAACCGGAAAGGACTTCTGGGAAGAGCGAGAGTTATGGAAGGGATCTTCTGGTTTGTTCTTCTCCCGGTAATCCTGGTTCTGGCGCTGGGAGGTACAGATCTGGCCTGGTCAGAGATTGCGGTTACTTCGTTTCGGTGGACGGAATTCCTGAGAGGAAGCTTTCTTCTCCTGGCGCTGCTCCATCCCATTGAACTGGTATGGTTTTACCGGGGCAATATAAAAGAGGGAGGCGTGAAAATAACTTCATTTCTTGCCGTGGGAGCGCTGTTCCTGGGAATTTTTGCAGTTGTACTGGGGTCTCTGGGAAGAAAGCTTACTCTGCTGGATCAGAATCCTGTCATGTCCATGGCCCAGGGAGCGGCAATCCCCGGAGGCGTAATGGCAAGACTGGATATTTTCCTGATTGCCTTCTGGATTGTGGGCGTATTCTGCGTGTTCAGCGGATATCTTTTCTACGGAAATGAGGGATTGTGCCAGGCTCTCGGAAGAAAAGGGAAAATCACAGGTGAGATTCTGTCTTACGGAGGGCTGTTTCTGGGAACGAATCTGCTTCTGAAATACTGGGATATCATATGGAATCATTTTTTCCTTTTTCTCTATGGAAATCTGGCGGCAGGACTGCTGTTTCCGGTAATCTTATTTTTGACGGCTGGGAGGAAAAAACATGAAAAAAAGCATTAAATGGAAGATCATCTGTCTGGTGTGTCTGACGGCGGTATCTCTGACCGGCTGCGGCGACAGAAAAGATATAGAAAACAGCAGCTATGTTCTGGCAATGGGATTTGAAAAAATCAATGATAAATATCTGGTGCGTTATTCTTACGGAGATTTCGACAGTGAGGGAAGCAATTCTGGCACAAGAGTTCCTTCCAGATCCATTACATTCCTGGCAGACTCTTTTGCAGATGCCAACCGGAAATGGGGTGCTTACCAGAGGAAAAAACTGAATTTCGGTCATCTGAAAGTCGTTATTTTTGGAAATGGAGAGAAAAATCCAAACATTGTAAAAGAGCTGATCGATCATCCGCAGATAGCCAAGTCAGTTTTTGTTCTGGAGACAGACAAGACGCTGAGAGAAGTGTTTGCCGCTGAAGAGAAAATACCGGTATCCTTCGGAGAGTATATGGTAGAAGCCGTAGAAAATTCTGATAAAATATCCAGTCCTAAAAAATTTACACTGGGAAGAATTTATATGGAAAACCCCGGACAATAACAGGCTATGGATTGTTTATGTTTTTTTAGAATTTGTTTATAAAATTTTATTTCTTATATATTGTATCAGGGCAGTATTTTGGTATACTAAAAACATAGTTTTTCATATATTTTTAATCCTCTCTTTTCATTTGATAGAAAATCCTGCCGGAAACGGCAGGATTTCTTTGTTTTACCTGTAGCGTCTGCGGTGTTATAATAAAAGAGAACAGTATTTCAGAGAAAAAGAGAGGGAGGCAGGAATCTTTATGCCAAAGAGGGTCATTCTTTATTTATATAAATTCCGGCGCGCATTAAAAGGCGCGTTTCCGGTCATTTTATTTTTTTTGCTTTCTTTTGCCATGGTCTATGGGATATTCGGCTTCCGGTATGTAATGCTTGTATCGATCATTACGGTCTTTTTCAAAGTGAGATACAAGCGCAGTGACAACAGCTTTAGAAAATATATGCGGCTTATGGTGATCGGAAGTATTCTGATTCTGCTTGCCTGGTTCAGTACAAGAAATCTGGCGTCCTGTGTCCTGCTGAATCTTCTTGTTCCATTTGTTTTAGTATTTACCCAGAGTTCTCAGTTTAATCCGAAAGGATATTTTACATATGCGATGATTTTTGCTTTTATGAGCCTGATGCCTCCGGATCATATCAGAGGACTGGGAATGGTGATTTTTGCGTTCTGGCTTTGTATATTGCTGCTTGCCGGGGCTATTGGAATATTCCGCTGGATCGGATCAAAACCTGGGCCGCCCTCCAACACGGCAGCCCAGACTCTGGAGGAATTGTCAGAACTTATTTTGCTGCTGGGACAGCCTCAGCGGCATGAAGAACTGGAAGAGAGATTCTGGAATCTGGCCCATAATTTTCAGCAGATGTCTTATCATAAAAATTTCTTTTCCGTACACACAAAAGAAAATCAGCTCTATGATATGATGTCCACTCTGATCCAGAGGTTTTCTTACCTGGTGTCGGATCAGGAGTGGCAGAAGGAAATGGACCGGCGGCATGTGAAGCTTTTGAGCCAGATTTCCATTTTTTTGAAGGAAACCGCGGCAGACTGGGGAATTGCCGCCAGGAAACAGCAGGCAGAGATAGCGCAGAAGCTGCTGGATCATATGGATGTCTCGGAAGGGCGGATCCGGATTTTCTGCCGGAGTCTGCTCCATATGATGACGCTGATCCTGAACGCCTATAAACCGGAGCCTAAGGAAAAGAAGATGCCGCGAAAGATCAACTGGGCGGAATTATGGTATCAGATCCGGTTCCGCTGTACCATGGAATCGTTTGAAATGCGTTTTGCCATGAGACTGTCCATGGTCATGACAGTCAGCTGCACGGTCAGTTATCTTCTGCCCTTTGAACGGGCTTACTGGATTCCGCTGAATGCGTTTATCCTCCTTCAGCCGAGTTTTGAAGAGAGCAGCTACCGCATGAAAACAAGACCGGTGGGAACATTGATCGGCTGCATCATTGAATTCTTTATCCATCCCCTTCTGCCGGGACTGGGCGGGCAGATTTTGTTTGCTCTGCTGATGATTTCCCTGATGTACTGCGCGGTTCCGGGGACCTGGTATCATCCGGTTTTTTCCACCTGCTACGCTCTGACGCTGGCAACTCTGACCATGAATGAAACCACGGCGATCACACTGCGGCTGATTTATCTGGGGGCTGCCGTACTGATTGTGTTTTTGATCAACCGGTTTTTCTTCCCGATGCGGAAAGAGGCACAATTCCGTTATAATTTCAAGGCGCTGTTCCGCCTTCACAATAATTACTGGAACATTATCCGGCGGGGATTGTTTCAACTGACGGATCTTTCGGTGTCCGGCGAGATCCTGACACATTTTCATATGCTGTATGAAGAGTGTGAAACTTATCTGCAGAAAAATGAAGATGTCGTGCAGAGGGAGAAAATGCAGACAGTCCTGTTGATTTTATGGCATATGTTTTCCGAGCTGGAGCAGATGCATTATCTGGTTCGAACCAGGCATTTTACAAGAGTGGAAAAAGAAGCGCTGATCAGAGTGATCTGTGCGGTGCAGGAGGATCTGTACCCGATCATTGCCGGTGAAAATATTCCTGCGCTGAGGAAAGAACTCAGAGATCAGGAAGAAGAAATTTCCTGGGTGATGGCGGAATATCTGAAACACGCAGAATCTCTGCTGCAGTACAGAACAAGCATTCCGTTTTCGTGAAGAGAAGAGTCCCCGGGGACCCTTTTTTCTCAGGTGCAAATATGATAGAATATGTATCATGCGGGCAGAGCCCGAGAGAAGGATACAGTACGGAAAAGGAGAACTGCGGTGTTTGATATTCAGGAAGAGCTGAAGAAACTCCCGGCAAAGCCAGGAGTTTATCTGATGCATAATAAAAAAGATGAGATCATATATGTGGGCAAAGCCATTAAACTGTGCAACCGGGTGCGCCAGTATTTTCAGGGCAGCAGGAATCTTTCCGTGAAAATACAGCATATGGTGCAGAATATTGCCTATTTTGAATACATAATTACGGATTCTGAACTGGAGGCCCTTGTGCTGGAAAGCAACCTGATCAAAGAGCACAGGCCAAAATACAATACCATGCTGAAGGATGACAAAAATTATCCTTATATAAAAGTCACCACAAACGAAGATTATCCGCGGATTCTTCTTGCAAGAAAAATGAAGTCGGACGGATGCAGATATTACGGCCCCTACACCAGTGCCGGAGCTGTGAATGACACCATTGAACTTATGAGAAAGATTTTCCGGATCAGAACCTGCAGCCGAAGGCTCCCGAGGGATATCGGGAAAGACCGCCCCTGTCTGTATTATCAGATCAGGCAGTGCAACGCGCCCTGCCAGGGTTATATATCAAAAGAAGATTACGGGAAACAGATTGAACAGGTCCTTGATTTTCTGAACGGCAATTATAAGAAGGTGGCGGGAGAACTGCAGACGAAGATGGAAGAAGCATCGGCCCAGCTGGAATTTGAGCAGGCTGTGGAATACAGGGATCTGATCAGGAGCATTGAAAAGATCATGGACCGCCAGAAGATCAATACCCAGGGATTTGAGGACAGAGATATGATTGCCATGGCAAAAGATGAGAAGGATGCAGTGGTTTCTATTTTCTTTGTCCGCCAGGGAAAACTTCTGGGCAGGGAGCATTTTCATATGACGCTCAATGAGGAGACGAGCGATTCGGAAATCCTGGGAGCTTTTGTCAAGCAGTTTTACGCGGGAACGCCGTATTATCCCGCAGAGATTTTTCTGGAATATCCCATTGAGGATATGGACATCATAGAAAAGTGGCTGGGAAAGAAACGAGGCGGAAGGGTTCATCTGAGGGTTCCGAAGCGGGGATCCAAGCACCGGATGGTGGAGATGGCCAAAGAAAATGCGCAGAATGTCCTGAGAATGGACAGAGATAAATTGAAGCGAGAGGAAAAGAGAACGATCGGGGCAGTCCGGGAAATCGAGCAGCTTCTGGGAATTCCGGGACTGGACCGGATGGAAGCGTTTGATATTTCCAATATCAGCGGATTTCAGACCGTAGCGTCTATGGTCGTGTTTGAAAAGGGTAAGGCCCGGAAACAGGATTACAGGAAGTTCCGTCTGAAGACCATTGATGGTCCGGATGATTATGCCAGTATGGAAGAAGTTCTGACCAGACGTTTTCTGCATGGAAAACAGGAGCTGGAAGAACTGAAAAAAGAAGGGAAAGATGTGGATCTTGGAAGTTTTACAAAATTCCCTGATCTTCTTCTGATGGACGGAGGAAAAGGTCAGGTTAATGTGGCGGAGAGAGTGCTGGAGAAACTGGATCTTAAGATTCCGGTCTGCGGTATGGTAAAGGACGACAACCATCGGACCAGAGGTCTGTACTATCAGAATGAAGAAATCATGTTTCCGCGGCACAGTGAAGCCTTTCTTCTGGTGACCCGGATACAGGATGAGGCACACCGGTTCGCCATTGAGTACCACAGATCGCTCCGGGCGAAAGGCCAGGTGCATTCTGTGCTGGATGATATCAAAGGAGTCGGGCCGAAGAGGAGAAAGGCGCTGATGAAGTATTTTAAGGATATTTCAGAAATCCGGCAGGCGACGGAGGAAGAGCTTTTGAAGGTGCCCGGGATGAATCGGACCACCGCGGAGAAAATATACTGTTTTTTCCATACTTCTGCAGAAGAAAATATGGTAAAATAAGAGCGATTATACTGGGAAAGCAAGGAGGGATCAACTGATATGAATAAAGAACACAAAGTTTCCGTATATGACATGGCGAAACAACTGAATCTGAAAGAAGTCATTCCGGAAATTAATACCCGCGAGATTTTTATTACGCAGGCAGAAATCAACCGTCCGGCGCTGCAGCTGGCAGGATTTTTTGAACATTTTTCCAATAACAGGATACAAATCATAGGCAATATGGAATATCTGTATCTGCAGGAAATCCGCAAAGATGACGCGGCAGAAGGCATTATTTTTGAACGTCTGTTCAGTGCTGGAATCCCATGCCTCGTATTCTGCAACAGCCTGGAGCCGAACAACCGCATGACCTATATCGCGAAGAAATATAATGTGCCGATCCTTATATCCAGGGAGACAACCTCGGAGTTTATGGCGGAAGTCATCCGATGGCTGGGAGTGGAACTTGCTCCGAGTATTTCCATTCACGGCGTGCTGGTGGATGTTTTCGGCGAGGGAATCCTGATCACCGGCGAGAGTGGAATTGGCAAGAGCGAAGCGGCGCTGGAACTGATCAAGCGCGGGCATCGTCTTGTGTCTGATGACGTGGTCGAAATCAAGAGGGTCAGCAAGGAAACCCTGGTAGGTTCTTCCCCGGAAGTTACAAGATTTTTCATTGAATTAAGAGGGATTGGAATCATCGATGTAAGGAAACTGTTTGGAGTTGAGAGCGTCCGTATGACTCAGAACATCGATCTGGTCATTCAGCTGGAAGACTGGAACAAAGAAACGGATTATGACCGGCTCGGTCTGGAAGAAAAATATGTGGAATATCTGGGAAATAAAGTCGTTGCCCATTCTCTTCCGATCCGTCCGGGAAGAAATCTGGCAATCATCGTAGAGACGGCAGCGATCAACCACAGACAGAAAAAAATGGGCTATAATGCAGCAGAGGAACTATATAAACGTGTTACGGGACAAATCACGGAGGGCGAAAAATAATGAAGAAAATTTATGGAATCGATGTTGGCGGAACAACCGTAAAAATGGGACTGTTTTCCGAAGATGGCACATTAATGGAAAAATGGGAAATCCCGACCCGGACAGAAGAAAACGGAAAATATATTCTGCAGGACATTGCAGAGGCGGTTAAGAAAAATATGGAGAAAAACCAGATTTCCAAAGAAGATATGGCAGGTGTCGGCGTTGGCGTTCCGGGAGCCGTGCTTGAATTTACCAAAGTAAATGAATGTGTGAACCTGGGATGGGGAAGTGTTAATGTCGGAGAGGAATTGTCAGCCATGGTCGGATGCCCGGTGAAAGTCAGTAATGACGCCAATGTGGCAGCGCTGGGAGAACTATGGACAGGCGCTGCGTCAGATTACAAAAATGCGGTAATGGTAACTCTGGGAACCGGCGTCGGAGGAGGAATCATCATCGACGGGCATATTGTAGACGGAAGCCGCGGATATGGAGGAGAAATCGGACATATGACAGTGGATCCGGCAGATGACAGAGTATGCAACTGCGGAAAAACAGGATGTCTTGAATTATACGCATCTGCTACGGGAATCGTATATGAGACGAAGAAAGCCCTTGCAGCCAGCGATGAAGAGACAGCGCTCCGTGATCTGGATGACATTACAGCAAAGGATATCTTTGATCTTGCAAAAGAAGGAGACGCATTTGCCATGGAACAGGTGGATAAACTGGGACAGAAACTGGCGCTGGCCTTTGGAAATATCGCGCTGATGGTGGATCCGGAAGTGTTTGTGATCGGAGGAGGTGTATCCAGGGCAGGACAGATTCTTCTGGATGCGATTTCCAGACACTATGGTACATACACTTTTGGAAAGGCAAAAGAGGGCAGATTTGTGCTTGCGACCCTTGGCAACGACGCAGGAATCTATGGTGCGGCAAGCTTGATGCTCTCATAGAGGAGAGAATGGAGAAATCATGAATACAGTAATCGAACAGTTAAAAAAAGTGCTGGAGGGAGATCAGGTCCTGACCGGAGAGCCTATGAGCAGGCACACAACGTTCCGCATCGGAGGACCTGCGGACATCTTTGTGATTCCAAAGACAATAGAAGATATATCTCATGTTTGTGCTATTGCGAAAAAACAGGAAATCCCACTGTTTGTTCTCGGAAACGGAAGCAACCTGCTGGTGGCTGATCAGGGAATGGACGGCATCGTGCTTCAGATTTATAAGAATTTCAGCGGAGTTTCTGCAGATGGAAATGAGCTGGCCATCAAGGCGGGGACTCTTCTGAGCACAGCGGCAAAGGCAGCGCAGGCGGAAGAGCTGACGGGCTTTGAATTCGCAGGGGGTATTCCGGGAACCTTCGGCGGCGCCGTGGTCATGAACGCGGGAGCCTACGGAGGCGAAATGGTGCAGGTGCTGAAAGAAGTCACGGTTCTTACGCCGGAAGGTGAAATAAAAACAATTCCGGCAGAGGAATTGGAACTGGGATATCGTACCAGCAATATTCTGAAAAACGGATATGTTGTACTCAGCGGAACCATCGCCCTTGAGAAAGGTGATCCGGAGCAGATTAAGGCCAAAATGGATGAGTATTCCACGGCGAGAAGGACGAAGCAGCCTTTGGAGCTGCCAAGCGCGGGAAGCACCTTTAAACGTCCGGAAGGATATTTTGCCGGGAAACTGATACAGGATGCGGGACTCCGCGGATATCAGGTGGGAGGAGCAAGAGTCTCTGACAAGCACTGCGGTTTTGTAGTAAATCAGGATAACGCGACAGCAGCGGATGTGATGCGGCTGATCGCAGATGTACAGAGAATCGTAAAAGATAAGTTTAATGTGGAACTGGAGCCGGAAGTTAAGAGAGTCGGCCGGTTTTAAAGAGGAATGAATATGAGATTTGTAATTGTTACAGGAATGTCAGGAGCGGGAAAGAGCAGCGCTCTTAAAATGCTGGAAGATATCGGATATTTTTGCGTGGATAATCTGCCGGTGGAACTGCTGGATAAATTTGCGCAGATAACGCTGGACAAGACAGTAAAGATTCAGAATGTCGCTCTGGGAATTGATATACGGAGTGGAGAAGGTATCAAAGAGCTGGAACAGAAACTGCAGGAAATTAAAGGCATGGGGATCACCTTTGAAATTCTGTTCCTGAATGCCAGCAATCGGATCTTATTGAAAAGATATAAGGAAACAAGGCGGAATCATCCGCTGTCAAGGGACGGAAGAGTGGAGGACGGAATTGCCAAAGAGCGGGAAGAAATGAAGTTTCTGCTGAAGAAGGCCACGTATGTCATTGATACCAGTCAGCTTCTGATCCGCGAACTGAAGGAGGAGATTGACCGCATTTATGTGGACGGCGAAGTGAGTGAGAGATTTCAGATTGCGGTGGTGTCTTTTGGCTTTAAGTTCGGTATACCGGCAGATGTGGATCTGGTGTTTGACGTGCGTTTTCTTCCAAACCCGTACTATGATCTGTCTCTGCGTCCGCTGACGGGAAATGACAGGCCGATTCAGGATTTTGTCATGAAATATCAGGAGTCACGGGAATTCCTGGACAAGCTGTATGATATGCTGGAATTCCTGATCCCGAATTATATACGAGAAGGAAAATACAATCTGGTTGTAGGAGTCGGCTGTACAGGCGGAAAGCACCGTTCTGTGACCATTGCCAACGCACTGGCAGAGGAGCTGAAAAAACTGCCATATTCTGTGAAGGTTGAGCATAGGGATATAACGAGGTAGCAAATGTCATTTTCAAGCAATGTAAAAGAAGAATTATCAAGAAACGAAACCAGCGCCAGGCACTGCAGACTTGCGGAACTGGCGGGGTTTCTGAAATTCTGCGGTGACATCCGGCAGGAGAACGGACACTACAGGGTGCAGATCCACACAGAAATGGTCTATGTGGCAAAACGGTTTTACACGTTGATAAAAAAAGTATTCAATATGCAGGCTAAAATTGAAATCAGCCGGAACGATTTCCTAAAAAAAAGTCGAAATTATACAGTTACTATTGACAATCATCCTGATTGTGTTTTATTATTGAAGGCAGTGAAATTACTGGAACACGAGGATTTCGGCCTGGTGCTTCAGAACACCTGCTGTAAGCGGGCGTTCATGCGGGGCGCTTTTCAGGCTGCGGGATCCATGAGTGATCCGGAAAAAAACTATCATTTTGAAATTGTTTCAACGGATAAGAAAACTGCGGATCAGTTGAAAGAAGTCTTGAATTTTTTTGATCTAGATGCTAAAATTGTTTTGCGGAAAAAGTATTACGTTGTTTACATCAAGGAAGGGGCTAAGATTTCGGATGTGTTAAGCCTTATGGGAGCTCATGTAGCAATGATGAAGTTTGAGAATGTCCGGATATTAAAGGAGATGCGTAATCGGGTCAACCGCCGTGTAAACTGTGAGACGGCCAATATCAGCAAGACAGTGTCTGCCGCGGTAAAGCAGGTAGAGGACATTAAGTATATTATGAATCATAAGGGTCTTCATCATTTAAATCAGGGCTTACAGGACATTGCTTATTTGCGTCTGGAGAATCCGGAAGCTACCTTAAAGGAGCTGGGCGATATGCTGGATCCCCCGGTTGGAAAGTCGGGAGTGAACCACCGCCTGAAGAAGATAAGCAAGATGGCAGAAGAGATGAGATTAGGAGGAAGAGAATGATTTCTAAGAATGTCAAAGTGCAGGCTGAATTAAAGGAAGAAGACAGACCGATTGCATTTCTCGTACAGATGGCCAGTCAATTTGAGAGCAGGATTTTGTTTGAAGCAGGTGACAAGCAGGTAAATGTCAAGAGCATTATGGGAATGATGGGACTGGGTCTTTACCAGATTGATCAGCTGACAGTTGTTGCGGATGGTGTGGATGAACAAGAAGCAGTTTCGCAGATTGAGAATTATCTTACAAAAGGAGCATAGATTTTCTATGCTTTCATATATGCCGAAATAGCTCAGTCGGTAGAGCACTTCACTCGTAATGAAGGGGTCGTCGGTTCAAGTCCGATTTTCGGCTTATAAGAAATGGCGTATTTACGCCGTTTGTGGTAAAGAAGAAGCACCCGGGGATGGGTGCTTTTCTTCGTTTTATGGTGTTTTGACAACTATTTGACTACTACAGTTTTGGAATTTGTAAACCCTTTGTTTTTCAAAGTAAAGCTATATACGAATATTGGGTTATTGCAGTTGCGGATTGATTTTAAGGGTTTATGGAATTGTAGTAGAATCAGAATTTGCAAATAATGGTAGTTTTATGGAAGCCCGATATAAAAACGCTGCCGTACTGATTTAGTACGACAGCGTTTCTTCATAGAGAGTTAAAAGAATGCTTCTTCTTTTTTCTGCGTCTAGTCATCAATTCCAAATTTGTTTTCCAGGGCGTCTTCTGCCAGATCCAGCTGGTCTTCCAGTTTTTCAATGGAACGTTCTCTGCTCTTATAAGTATCAAAATTCATGTCGCCGGATTCATAAGCGTGTTCGAAGGTGTCGTCCAGAGAATCCAGATCATCATCGATGGCATCGATCTTCTGTTTTAAGTCGAAGAAACGATCCTGATTGGTGCTGGAGTTGCTGCTTGTTTTTGCATCGTTCACTTCTTTTGTCACTGCGTCGATCCGCTCTTCGTAGGAAGAGAAATCATAGGAGCCGCTGTTGGTATTTTCAGCTGTTGTGGAAGCGGCCTGCTCCGTTGTTGTGGCACTGGCATCGTCTGCGTCATCTTTTGCGTCGTTATTTGCTGCTTCTGTGGCAACGTCCTGTGTTGTTGTTGCCTCTGCGTTTCCGCTGTCATTCTGAGAGCATCCGGTCAGCGCGAGACCTGCCATTAAGGTTAAAACTAAGAATAATACTACTTTTTTCATAAGAATTCCTCCTTTTAATTTAAATTTTTTTCTTGTTTTGATGTTATACTTATCATAATGCCCAAAGATTAAAATAAAATTAAAAAGAAAAAGATATTTATGATATTTTTAAATTGTATTATAATAAATACATTATGAGATTGTTAATAGTAGAAGATGAAAAAGATCTGAGAGAAATTTTAAAAAAACGGCTGGAGAAAGAGAATTACAGCGTAGATGCCTGTAAAGACGGACTGGAAGCCATGGACTATATCGACATGGCTTCTTATGACGGCATGATCCTTGATATTATGGTGCCGGGAAAGGATGGTCTGACAATATTAAAAGAAGTCCGGGACAAAGGGGATGATACGCCGATTCTTATGCTCACAGCCAGGGACGGGATCGAGGACCGGGTGAAAGGTCTGGATCTGGGAGCGGATGATTATCTGGTGAAGCCATTTGCTTTTGATGAACTGCTGGCCAGGATACGCGTTATGATGAGGAGAAAACCTCAATATACGTCAAACCGCCTGCAGGCGGCGGATCTGATTCTTGACAGGGATACGAAACAGGTATGGCGGGCAGGAAAGGAGATTAATTTGTCAGCAAAGGAATTTATGGTGCTGGAGTGTCTGATGAGAAATCAGAATATTGTTCTGTCAAGGAGCCAGATTGAACAGAATGCCTGGAATTATGATTTTGAGGGAGGTTCTAATGTGATCGATGTGTATATCCGCTATTTAAGAAAGAAAATAGATGAGGGATTTGACAGAAAGCTGATCCAGACAGTGAGAGGCGCCGGGTATGTGCTGAGGGCTGAAGAATGAGAAAACGTTCGATCAAGATGAAAGTTACCCTGTGGTATACAGGAATATTGTCAGTGATTCTCGGGATTGTGCTGGCGGGAATCATTATTTTTACTAATATGACCGGACTATCGGTCACAGAAGAAGAAGTACAGGGTGCGGTGACCGGATTTCTGGGAAATATACGGTTTCAGGACGACACCTTCTATCTGGATGCAGATACAGAATTCTATAATGACGGCATTATGTTCTGCGTGTATGATCAGGACGGGAACCTTTTGTATGGAAGTATGCCGGTGGAATTTCCGAGACAGACGACACTGCAGTCCCATAATGCCAGAGTGATTGAAAACAATGAAAAACAGTGGATGATTTATGATGAAGCCTATTCCTATGGAAACGGAAAAGCGGTGTGGATCCGGGGGATTACATCCATTCACAGTATGGAAACATTTATTCTTATGGCAAAGAGAGCTCTGATGATCCTGTTCCCCGGAGTTGTGGTGCTGATTGGAGTTGTGGGCTATTTTATGACCAAGAGGGCTCTGGAACCGGTGGATGATATCTGCGAGAGAGCGGATCAGATCAGCAGCGGGGATGATCTGAGCCAGAGACTGCCGCTTCCAAAGGAGCAGGATGAAATGTACCATCTGACGGAGCGGTTCAATGAGATGTTTGAAAGGCTCCAGAAGTCCTTTGAAAAAGAAAAACAATTTGCGTCCGATGCGTCTCATGAATTGAGGACGCCGGTATCCGTCGTCATTTCTCAGTGTGAATATCTGCTGGAACATGGGAATCTGGATCCGGAACAGGAAAAAGAAATAAATGTTATATTAAAACAGGCAGAGAAAATGTCTGTTCTGGTGTCTCAGATGCTGATGATTGCCAGAGAAGAAAGGATGGCGGATCCGAGCCAGTTTGAGGATGTAGACCTGGGAATGCTGGCGGAAATCGTGACAGAAGAAATGGAAGGACAGGCGCAGGAGAAGAAGATTACCCTGCATGTGGATGTCCGGGGAGAACAGATGGTCCGCGGAGATCAGACTATGCTGATGCGGCTTATGATGAATCTGATCCGGAATGGAATCCTCTATGGAAAGAAAGGCGGAAATGTATGGATCCGCATTTACGGAGAAAACGGTGCGGTCATAGGTGAAGTGGAAGATGATGGAATTGGGATCGCCAGAGAACACTTGGACAAGATATGGAACCGTTTTTACCGGGTGGATCAAAGCCGGGGAGAGGAAGAAGGAACGGGGCTCGGTCTTTCTATGGTAAAATGGATTGTGAAGATACACAAAGGAGAGATCGGGGTAAAAAGCATCCCGGGAAGAGGCAGCAGGTTTTATTTCCGGCTTCCGGCAAAAGAATAGGCTTTTTACAGTAAATATGTTACAATAGCTCTTTGTAAAAATGGAGTGAAAGTGAGGAGACGGTTGTGGAAAAAAGAGAGAAGTTTTCGTCAAGAATCGGATTTATTCTGATTTCGGCAGGCTGTGCTATCGGACTGGGCAATGTATGGCGGTTTCCGTATATTACGGGGCAGTATGGAGGAGCGGCGTTTGTTCTGGTATATCTGTTCTTTCTGCTGATCCTCGGACTTCCGATTCTGGTCATGGAATATTCTGTGGGACGTGCCAGTCAGAGAAGCATTGCCCTGTCTTTCCAGAAACTGGAGCCGAAAGGCAGCAAGTGGCACTGGTACAGTTATATCGGAATGGCGGGGAACTATCTGCTGATGATGTTTTATACGGTCATCACAGGATGGATGCTGTGTTATTTCTTCAAGATGCTCAAAGGCGATTTTGTCCAGAAAAGCACGGCGCAGGTAGAAGGAATTTTTAATGACCTGATGGGAAATCCGGGACTGCAGATTTTCTGGATGCTTATGGTGATTGCCATTGGTTTTCTGGTATGTTCCGGAGGGCTGCAAAACGGCGTGGAAAAGATTACAACGGTTATGATGTCCTGCCTGTTTGTGGTAATTATCATTCTGATCGTCCGCAGCGTGACGCTTCCGGGAGCGGCAGAGGGACTGAAATTTTACCTGGTGCCGAATTTTCAGGCCATGAAGGAGCAGGGAATTATGACAGTCGTTTCTGCGGCCATGGGGCAGTCATTTTTTACCTTAAGCCTTGGAATCGGAGCAATCGCAATTTTTGGAAGCTATATTGACAAGAGCCGGCGGCTGACCGGAGAAGCCATTAGTGTCGGTGTGCTGGATACTTTGGTAGCCCTGATGTCAGGTCTGGTGATTTTCCCGGCCTGCTCTGCATTTGGCGTCAGTGCGGACAGCGGACCAAAGCTGGTATTTATTACACTGCCAAATGTATTCAATGAGATGCCGGGAAGCCGGATCTGGGGAGCGCTGTTTTTCCTGTTTATGACATTTGCAGCGCTGTCTACCATCATTGCGGTATTCCAGAATATCATTTCATTTGCCCAGGACCTCTGGGGCTGGGATCTGAAGAAGGCCATTGCCTTTAACGCGGTGATCATTACTGTTTTGTCACTGCCTTGTGCGCTGGGATTCAATGTACTGAGTTTTCTGCAGCCTCTGGGTGCAGGAACTACCATCCAGGATTTGGAAGACTTTATTGTGAGCAATAACATCCTTCCGCTGGGATCTCTGGTATATCTTTTGTTCTGTGTGACAAGATACGGATGGGGATGGAACAACTTCCTTGCGGAAGCCAATGCGGGAAAAGGAATCAAATTTCCGGTGTGGGCAAGAAAGTATGTGACTTATATTCTTCCGCTGATCGTACTGTTTCTGCTGATTCAGGGATATGTGGATAAATTTTTCTGATAAAAAAGGATATCATAAAAGGAGAACCAGTGATCCGAAATTAGGATCCGAGGTTCTCCTTTTTA
Source organism: Candidatus Anaerostipes avistercoris (assembly GCA_019119895.1). Taxonomy (GTDB): domain Bacteria; phylum Bacillota; class Clostridia; order Lachnospirales; family Lachnospiraceae; genus Anaerostipes; species Anaerostipes avistercoris. The sequence continues at coordinate 104,022 of DWWD01000036.1, forward strand.
TATCCGTTTTCGTTTTATATCAAATAATTATTTCGCTGTGACAGGTTCCTGTACCTTTCCTTTATGGAACAGCTGTTTGAAGCAGGAAATTGCCACCATAAGACCGAGAGCCATTAAAAGCAGCGCTACAATCAGCTGGAGACCGTCGATCATAAATACAAATCCTCCGGTCACAAAGATTTTGGTAAAGATGCCGATAACTGCCTGAACTAAGGCTGTGAAAGTAACGACCAGCATAATGCACATTGGTGCGTACAGCATCCATCCTTTTCTTCCTGTTGTTAACAGGAAGACAGAAATAGCGATCAGAACTAAAGATGCAAGAAGCTGGTTGGCAGCTCCGAATAACGGCCATACATTGTTGTATCCGCCAAGGCATAATAAGAAGCCAAATACAAGAGTAATTACAGTTGCAAAATACTTATTCGCAAATAATTTGCGGATACCTGTCAGGTCAGAACCGTCAGCGGCCTCACCTAAGAATAATTCCTGGAATGACATACGTCCGATACGAGCGACAGAATCCAGAGATGTCAGCGCAAGAGCGGATACGCACATGGTCATAAAGCAGGTAGCAACATGTTCCGGAATTCCAAGCAGTGTCAGGAATCCTGCCACGTTGGAAGAGAAAATCTGGAACGGAGTGCCGGACGGCATTTTTCCGCCTACGGCTGCAGCTCCTACAACAACCAGGGCAACAACTCCCAGAAGGGATTCTACCATCATGGATCCATATCCTACTGCAAGCATATCTTTTTCATTGCTGATCGTCTTGGAAGATGTACCGGAAGAAACCAGGCTGTGGAATCCGGAAACAGCACCGCAGGCGATCGTAATAAATAATGTAGGGAACAGGTGGCTTCCTGAAACTGTAAATCCGTTGAATGCAGGAAGATTCATAGCTGGATGAGCAACGAAAACGCCCAGCACAGCACCAATGATCATACCTACAAGAAGGAAAGTGCTTAAGTAATCTCTTGGCTGCATTAAAAGCCACATTGGCATAACAGAAGCCAGGAATAAGTAAGCCATGATAACACCAAGCCATACATTTTTGTCAAAATACAGCGGAAAAGCGATTCCGACTGCCAGCATTGCAAGCAGAAGAACGATTCCGATGATAAATTCAGTTACCTGATTCGGTTTTACATATTTTGTGAAAAGACCGAATAAGATGGCAACAACAATAAACAGCATGGAAATAGAAGCAGCGGCAGCGTTTGGTGAGCTCTTGGCTCCGTCTGCGGTAAAGCCGTTAAATGTACTTGCAACGATGTCGGTGAAGGCAGCGATAACAAGCAGTGTAAACAGCCATGCAAATAAAAGGAACAGCTTCTTTCCTGTTTTTCCGATGTATTTTTCGATCAATACACCCATGGATTTTCCTTCATTCTTTACAGAAGCGTAAAGGGAAGAGAAATCCTGAACGGCGCCGAAGAAAATTCCTCCGATGATCAGCCATAAAAGAACCGGAAGCCATCCAAACATTGCGGCAATGATTGGACCGGTGACAGGACCGGCTCCTGCGATGGAAGAAAACTGGTGTGAAAATACAACAAGTTTCGGTGTTGGGACATAATCTTCTCCATCTTCATGGGTATAGGCAGGGGTTTTTGCTTTTGGATCGATGCCCCATGATTTTGCCAGCCAGCGTCCGTAAAGGATGTAACCGGCAGCCAGCGCAGCGATGGCGATGGCAATGATTGTCAAACTATTCATTTTAATCACTCCTCTAAAAATTCTGATAAACTCATAAACGAAATACCGGATACAGTTTGTCGGGATAAGACATTGAAAAGAATAAAAAACGCCTTCTAAAATGCTTCAGCATTTTAGAAGACGAAAAATTCTCCGCGGTACCACTTCATTTTATTACATCAACTGTAATCTCTCTGCTCATCCTGTAATGAGTCCCCTGATAACGGAAGGAATCCGGTTCCACTTACTCATGCTCTGCATTTTCAGCTGACTGCTCGCAGGGGATGAAAGGAACGGGCTTTTACTGTCTCGCATCAACCGGCAGCTTTCTGCAAAAAGGAATCCGCAGCTTCCGTGTCCTGCTCATTGCATTTTGTATTCTTGTATTTCGTTGGCACTTATTGTAGACCTCGAAAATCACGATGTCAAGAGAAAAAGATGTACATTTTTTGATACAATCTAGATCAAGGCGGCAGCGACTTCTTTTAAATTCATGCCGTTTGAGGCTTTGACCAGAACCACATCCCCTTCAGAAAGATAGTTCTTCAGGAACCCGGTCAGATCACTGTTGGAGGAGAAATGCCGGGTTCGGATGGACGGATTTCCGGCGGCTGCTTCGGTGATGTATTCCTGGGATAGTTCTCCTGTAATATACAGATCTGTTACTTTAGTGGAGGCGATATAACGTCCGACCTCTTTGTGGTAGGAAGGAGCGTCAGGCCCCAGTTCCAGCATATCAGAAAGAACGGCGATCCTGCGCCCGTCTGTATGGAAATCAGACAGGATCTTAAGACTTGCTTTCATGGAATCCGGGCTTGCGTTATAAGAGTCATCGATCACTGTATAGCCATTGGTGTTGATAATATTCTGACGCTGGCCGGAGAATGTGGACAGCTGCTGTTTCACAGCCTCCATTGGAACCTGGTATTTTAGTCCGATGGCGATAGCTGCCAGAGCGTTGGACACATTGTGTTCACCCAGTACATTCAGAGTGACATCCTCTCTCTGACCGTTATAACAGAAAGTGAAATGAGTCTGGCCGTTTTCTTCCCAGATATTCTCCGCACGGTAGGTGCAGTCCGGCGCGAAACCATAGAATTCATATGGTTTCTTGACGTAAGATAAATGTTTTCGGATCATGTCGTTGTCGCCGTTTAATAAGAGAGTACCGTCTTCCGGGAGTCCGTTCTGGATATCCAGTTTTTCTCTGCAGATATTGTCCCGGGAGCCCATCATTTCGATGTGGGAGACTCCTACGTTAGTGACAACACCCATGTTTGGATGGATGATTTCTCCGAGAATCGTAATCTGTCCCGGCTCGCTCATGCCCATTTCCAGAACGCCGATCTCATCATTGGAAGACAGGTGATCCAGAGTCAGCGGGACGCCGACCTGGCTGTTCTGATTGCCGATGGTTTCAAAAACTTTGTATCTGCCTCTCAGCACATGGGCGATCATCTCTCTGGTCGTGGTTTTCCCCACACTTCCGGTGACACCGATGATCGGAAGAGACATTTTGTTCCGGTAATATGCCGCAACCTGCTGCATGGCTTTCAAAGTATCCGGGACTTTGATATAAGGAGCGTCTCCGGATGCTTCTTCGTGTTCCTGGGTCAGGCATGCGCCGCCGTTTTCCAGGGCGCTTGGAATGAAAACGTGGGCGTCAACCCGTTCGCCGATGATTGGTACAAACAGGGTGTTTGGTCCCATTTCCATGGAGTTAGTGCTGATCCGGTCGATCCTCATGGAAGGATCGCCGCACAGCAGGGTGCCTCCGGTTGCTTTTAAAATGTCCTGAATTGTAATATTTTCCATAATAAACCTCTGTTCTAAACGTAATATTTTCTTCTCCTGTGATTATAGCATAAGTTATCATATTATGTTAAAATTATATCAGTAAGATTTTGAAAGACAGAAAGAAAGGCAGAAAAGTATGAAAAAGAGAACGATAACAGGCATGCTGGTTTTGATGCTGGCATTGTCCTTTGGAGGATGTTCCGGATCCGGAAACAGGGAATCTGCTTCCGGAACTTCCGCAGAAACAAAGACAGAAACGACGGCCGGGGAAACAACCGAAACAGCTCAGGATACCATCCGGGAGCCTGATACCACAGATACAGCTGCGGAGGCGGAGGAGCAGACTACAGAGGCAGCGTCTGACAGCGGGCAGATAAGCTTTACTTCCGCAGTGATTTTCTATCCGGAATTTCAGCCCAATGAGATTAAGGAAAAAAGCGTCAGGATGGAAGCTCCCATAGACGAGGATAAGATCATGGCGGCTCTTCAGGACGAAGGAGTGCTGGATGATGCCTGCGAGCTTCTTTCCTATGAGAAAGATGGAGATACGATCAAGGCGGATTTTAATTCAGAATGCGGGATTGTCCTTATGAGGATGTCTCCCGAGGAAGCGGATATGAGAGCCGAGGCAGTGGCAAGGACGTTCTGCAGGAATCTCGGCGCGAAACAGTTTTATTTCTATACCAACGGACATCCGCTGGAAACAGGGGATAAAACATATGATGAACCAATAGGAGTTGACTGATCCATGAGTTTTACACATTTACATGTTCATACGGAATACAGCCTGCTGGATGGTTCCAGTAAAATCAGAGAACTGGTCCGCCAGACGAAAGAGCTTGGGATGGACAGCATCGCCATCACAGACCACGGCGCCATGTACGGTGTCATTGACTTTTATAAGGCGGCAAAGGCGGAAGGAATCAAACCGATCATCGGATGTGAGATTTATGTGACGACCGGGTCACGGTTTCATAAAGAAGCCCGTCAGGGAGATAACCGGTATTATCATCTGGTGCTGCTGGCGGAAAATGATCAGGGATATCATAATCTGATGAAAATCGTTTCCAGAGGATTTACAGAAGGATTTTATTACAAACCGAGGGTGGATTACGAGGTGCTGGAGCGTTACCATGAGGGAATCATTGCTCTGAGCGCCTGCCTGGCGGGAGAGGTGGCTTCTTATATCTGTGAAGATGACTATGAGAAGGCAAAGTCTGCCGCGCTTAAGATGCAGGAAATCTTCGGGAAAGGGAATTTTTTCCTGGAAATGCAGGATCATGGGATCAGCGCCCAGACAAAGGTAAATACGGCGCTTCTTAAAATGTCGAAAGAGACAGGCATTGATCTGGTGGCAACTAATGATATCCATTATACATTTAAGGAAGACGCGGAGGCTCATGATATTCTTCTGTGCATTCAGACAGGAAAGAAAGTCCAGGATGAGGACAGAATGCGCTACGAAGGAGGCCAGTATTATCTGAAATCTCCGGAGGAAATGCAGAGACTGTTTCCTTATGCCAGAGAGGCACTGGAAAATACCGGGGAAATTGCAGAGCGCTGCAATGTAGAAATCGTATTCGGCGAGCAGAAGGTGCCGGAATATGATGTGCCGGAAGGATATACAGCGGTCAGTTATCTGAGGCATCTGTGCGAGGAAGGCATTGTCTGCAGGTATGAAGAAGTGACGGATGAACTGAGAGAGCGTCTGGATTATGAGCTTAAAACCATAGAAAATATGGGATATGTGGATTATTTCCTGATCGTGTGGGACTTTATCCACTATGCAAAACAAAATGGAATTGCAGTGGGACCGGGACGAGGTTCCGCGGCGGGCAGCATCGTGGCATACTGCCTGGAAATTACGGATATCGATCCGATACGGTATCAGCTGCTGTTTGAACGTTTCCTGAATCCGGAACGTGTGTCTATGCCGGATATTGATGTGGATTTCTGCTATGAGAGACGGCAGGAGGTGATTGACTATGTCGTCAGGAAATATGGCAAAGAGCAGGTGGTGCAGATCATTACATTTGGAACCATGGCTGCGCGTATGGTCATTCGGGATGTAGGCCGGGTGCTGGATATTCCATATGCGAAGGTGGACAGTATCGCGAAGATGGTGCCAAACGAGTTAAATATTACGATTGATAAGGCGCTGAAAGTCAGCCCGGATCTGAAAAAAGCCTATGCGGAAGATGATGAGACGAAATATCTGATTGATATGTCAAAACGTCTGGAGGGACTTCCGAGACACGCATCCATGCATGCGGCGGGAGTCGTGATCGGCAAAACCGCCATTGATGAATATGTGCCGCTGGCAACCGGGGCGGACGACGCGGTCATGACACAGTTTACCATGACAACCATCGAGGAGCTGGGCCTGCTGAAAATGGACTTTCTGGGCCTGCGCACCCTGACGGTGATTCAGGACGCGGAAAAGATGGTGCGGGAAAGAATTCCGGATTTTGACATTACCGCAGTGGATTCGGACGATAAGGATGTTTATGAAATGATCGGAAACGGACATACGGAGGGCGTGTTCCAGCTGGAAAGTTCCGGAATGAAGTCATTTATGAAGGAACTGAAGCCGGAAAATATGGAAGATATTATCGCGGGGATTTCTCTCTATCGTCCGGGACCGATGGATTTCATTCCGAGATATATTGAAGGAAAGAACAATCAGGATTCCATTCACTATGAATGTGAAGAGATGGAGGAAATCCTGGAGCCGACCTACGGATGTATCGTATACCAGGAACAGGTCATGCAGATCGTTATGAAGCTGGCAGGCTATACTCTGGGGCGAAGCGACTTGGTACGACGAGCCATGTCAAAGAAAAAAGGCGATGTTATGCTGAAGGAACGCCAGAATTTTGTATACGGCAATGAAGAGGAAGGAATTCCGGGATGCATTAAAAATGGAATTGATGAAAAGACGGCCAATCAGATCTGGGATGAGATGCTGGATTTTGCCAAATATGCTTTTAATAAGTCCCACGCGGCGGCTTATGCGGTTGTTGCTTACCGGACGGCGTATCTGCGTTGTCATTATCCGGTGGAATTTATGGCGGCTCTTCTGACATCAGTTCTGGGAAATACGGCGAAGATTGCGGAATACAGTTATGCCTGCAGAAAACTGGGAATCAAGATTCTCCCGCCGGATATTAACCGGGGAGAAGGCGCCTTTTCTGTTGACCACGGAAATATCCGGTATGGACTCACGGCGATCAAAAGTCTTGGAAAGCCTGTCATCGAGGCAATCATACGGGAAAGAAAAGCACACGGCGAATACCGGGATTTTCAGGATCTAGTGGAGCGGCTTTCCAGCAGAGAGGTCAATAAGCGAACCGCGGAAAATCTGATTAAATCAGGGGCGCTGGACAGCTTTGGCGCCACGAGAAAGCAGCAGATGTTCGTGTATGCGGAAATCATAGACAATGTTCAAAAAGAAAGAAAGAATGAAATTGAAGGACAAATGAGTCTGATGGATCTGCTGTCAGAAGATGAGCAGACCTCTTTTCAGATCACATATCCGGATGTAGGTGAATATGAAAAAGATCAGCTTCTGTCCATGGAGAAAGAAGTGCTTGGAATCTATGTAAGCGGTCATCCGCTGGATGATGATATGGCGATGCTGGAACAGAGCACCACGGCAAATACCGCAGATTTCCTTATGGATGAAGAAACAGGAAGGACGGTGGTAAGAGATCAGCAGAGCTGCGTTATGGGCGGCATTATCAGCGAACTTAATGTGAAACTTACGAGAAAGAATCAGAACATGGCATTTTTAACGCTGGAAGACCTGAGAGGAACGGTAGAAGTGCTCGTATTCCCGAGACAATATACGGCTTATCAGGAACTGCTGAAAGAAGATGCAAAAGTATTTATTAAAGGGACGGCCTCAGTATCCGAGGAAGAGAGCAAACTGATCTGCAATCAGATCATTCCGTTTGATGGTCTTGTAAGGGAACTGTGGATTCAGTTCCCGACAAAAGAGGCGTTTTTCCGGGAAGAGAAACATTTGAAGGAATCTCTTCGGACATATCATGGCAAAAGTGCAGTGGTCGTATACTGCAAAGCAGAGCGGGCAGTGAACCGTCTGGGACATGACTGGATGGTGGAACCTGACCCGGATCTGATATACGAACTGGAAGAATGGTATGGAAAAGAAAATATCAGATTCCGGTCGTTAGGATTATAACAAAGACTATTGAAAATTTAGGGCAAATGGATTAGAATAATCCTAGCTAAGAATTGTATGAGCTAAATGGAGGATGTAACATGGGAAAACCAAAAATTAAAACAATTGGTGTATTGACCAGCGGTGGAGATGCACCGGCAATGAATGCCGCAGTAAGAGCGGTTGTAAGAATTGGAGAAGAAAGAGGACTGAACGTCAAAGGTATCAAGAAAGGGTACAACGGTCTGCTGAACGAAGAAATCATCGATATGAACCGTAAGGTAACGGCGGACAGTATCATGCGCGGAGGTACGATTCTTCTGACAGCAAGATGTGATGAATTTAAAACAGAAGAAGGTCAGAAGAGAGGCGCTGAAGTCTGCAAGGCGCATGGAATCGAAGGTCTTGTTGTTATCGGAGGAGACGGATCCTTCCAGGGAGCAAGAAAACTTGCTGAACTGGGAATCAACACGATCGGAGTGCCGGGAACCATCGACCTGGACATTGCGTGTACAGAATATACGATCGGATTTGATACGGCAGTTAATACTGCTATGGAAGCAATTGATAAGATTCGTGACACATCAACTTCTCATGAGCGCTGCAGTATCGTAGAGGTTATGGGACGTGGAGCAGGTTATATTGCTTTATGGTGCGGTGTTGCGACAGGAGCCGAGGATATTCTGATTCCGGAAAGCTTCGACGGAAACCTTCCAAAAGTTGAGCAGCAGATCATCGAGCATCTGCTCCGCAACAGAGCGAGAGGAAAAACACATCATCTGGTTGTAAACGCAGAGGGTGTCGGACATTCCTACAGTATGGCAAAGAGAATCGAATCCGCTACAGGAATCGAGACAAGAGCTACCATTCTTGGTCATATGCAGAGAGGTGGAAGCCCTACAGCAAAAGACAGAATGTATGCGTCTATGATGGGTGCCTATGCGGTTGATCTGCTCTGTGCAGGAAAGACAAACCGTGTTGTCGGATATCAGAATGGTAAATTTATGGACATGGATATCCAGGAAGGCCTTTCTATGACCAAACATATCGACGATTATCAGCTGCAGATTGCTCATTTGTTAGGTAAATAAAACAGACAAGACATCTAGGAAAGCATGGCCTTTTCTGCAAAGGGCGTCATGCTTTCCTTTTTTTCTAAAAAGTTGGTGAAAATCATGATTACAACGAATCAGAACAAACAGGTAAAGCGTATTCTGAAATTGAAAAAAAGCGCCAGAGAACGGCGCAAAGAGAAGCTGTTTATCGTGGAAGGCATTCGCATGTTTGAGGAAATTCCGGAAGACCGCCTTTATAAAACATATGTGACAGAAGAATTTCTGGAAGCCCATCGGGAACTGTTTCAAAAAAAGAATCCGGAGCTGGTATCTTCTCAGATTATGAAAGAACTTTCAGATACTATGACGCCGCAGGGCGTTCTTGCCCTGGTAAAGATCAGAGAATTTCATATGGAACAGCTGGCCCGGAATGACGCTTTGCTTCTGGTTCTTGAAAATCTGCAGGATCCGGGAAATCTGGGAACGATTCTGAGGACCGGCGAGGGCGCAGGAGTGACCGGAATCATTATGAGCCGTGACACAGTGGATATTTATAATCCGAAAGTCATACGGTCCACGATGGGATCCATTTTCCGGGTGCCGTTTGTTTATGCAGATGATATGAATGAGGTGATCCGTTTTTTGAAAAAAAATCAGATTACCACGTATGCGGCTCATCTGGACGGAACAAACTATACAAAAGAAGATTACAACAAAGGAACTGCCTTCTTTATCGGCAATGAGGGAAATGGATTGAGCAGAGAGCTCACCCGGGCAGCGGATCATATGATCAGGATCCCTATGAACGGGAAAGTTGAATCCCTGAACGCCGCCATGGCAGCGGGGCTTCTTATGTATGAGGCGCGGCGCCAGAGAGAGAAAGGAGGGAAATGATATGTTTGCGATATACTGGATGGGAGCGGCAGTCATTTTGCTGCTGATTGAGATTTTGACTCTTGGACTGACAAGTATCTGGTTTGCGGGAGGCGCGGTGCTGGCGGCCGTAACGGCGTTTGTCGGCGGACCGCTTTTGCTGCAGCTGGCTGTGTTTATCGCAGTGTCCTGCCTGCTGTTTTTCTTTACAAGACCGCTGGCTCAGAAATATCTGAACAGCAGTGTAGAAAAGACAAATGTGGAGGCGCTGATCGGGCAGCATGGCATTGTCAGAGAAACCATCGATAATTTTCAGGGAAAAGGGAAAGTTTATGTGAATGGAATGGACTGGTCTGCCAAATCTCTGCATGATGAGGAAATTCCGGAGGGGACAGAGATTGTGATTCATAAGATTCAGGGTGTAAAACTGATTGTAGACGCGATCCCTGTGCCGAAGAGCAGAACAGAGAATGAGATTCATGTCGTGCCGGATGAACCGGAGACGCCGGATATCTGGAAGCAAGAAGAACCGGAGATCTGGAGAGAGGCAGAAGAAGAGGAAGAAGCCTGGATGCCGGGAATCTGGGATGAAGAAGAGGAAGCTGATCATCTGGAGGAAGAAGAGACACCGGAACTTCAGGCAGAAGAAGAGGAAGAATCAGAAGATATAGAAGCAGAGGATACTGATATAGGAAAAAGCAAAAAGGAGAAGGAGGAGTAAGATGATTTTACTGATAATTTTAATCGTGCTGGCAGTCATTATTATTTTATCGACCGTCCGCATCGTGCCGCAGGCGTATGCCTATGTTGTGGAACGGCTGGGCGCGTATAAAGAAACATGGTCTGTGGGACTGCATATTAAAATACCATTTTTTGACAAAGTAGCAAGAAAAGTAAATTTGAAAGAACAGGTAGTGGATTTTCCGCCGCAGCCGGTGATCACAAAAGATAATGTTACCATGCAGATTGACACGGTGGTATATTTCCAGATTACAGATCCGAAACTTTACAGTTACGGAGTGGAGAATCCAATCATGGCAATTGAAAATCTGACAGCTACAACTCTCAGAAATGTCATCGGCGATCTGGAGCTGGATGAGACGCTGACATCCAGAGAGACTATCAATACACAGATGAGAGCAACCCTGGATGAGGCAACAGATCCGTGGGGGATCAAGGTAAACCGTGTGGAACTTAAAAATATTATTCCGCCGGCGGCTATTCAGGATGCCATGGAAAAACAGATGAAGGCAGAGAGAGAACGAAGGGAAGCCATCCTGATCGCAGAAGGAGAGAAGAAATCAGCTATTCTTCGCGCAGAAGGACACAAAGAATCTGTTGTCCTGGAGGCTCAGGGAGAAAAAGAATCCGCGATTCTGAGGGCAGAAGCAAAGAAAGAGGCGACGATCAAAGAGGCGGAAGGACAGGCCGAAGCCATCAGAGCCATTCAACAGGCCAATGCCCAGGGAATTGAGTATATCAAAGGCGCAGAAGCCGATGATGCGGTCATCCAGTTAAAGAGTCTGGAAGCATTTGCCAAGGCGGCAGACGGCAAAGCGACAAAGATTATTATCCCGTCAGAAATACAGAGTCTGGCCGGGCTGGTAAAATCTGTGGCTGAAATTGGACAAAATGATGAAATTAATGTATAATACATTACGATGCGTTAATAGAAGCTTAACGAAGATTTAAGAAAGTAGGAGGAAGACACATGAGATTGAAAAAGTTATTAGCATTGTCTCTGGCTGCGATTATGGGGCTGAGCCTTGTAGCATGTGGCGGTAATTCAGACGAAAGCGACGGAGAAAAAACATATAAGATCGCGTCTGACACAACATTCGCACCGTTTGAATTCGAAAATAAGGATGGGGAACGAGTAGGAATTGATCTGGAACTTCTGGAAGCGATTGCAGATGAAGAAGGATTTAAATATGAAATTGATGCCGTAGGATTTGACGCGGCGATGGCTTCAGTGGAAAATGGGCAGAGCGACGGTATGATTGCCGGAATGTCTATCACAGATGAGAGAAAAGAGAAATATGACTTCTCAGATTCATACTATACATCAAAAGTATGCTTTGCGACAGAAAAAGGATCTGACATTGACACACTGAAAGACCTGAAAGGGCAGGATGTCGTAGCGAAGGTAGGAACTGTCGGAGCAAGTTATGCAGAAGATATGGCAAAAGAATATGATTTTACTGTAAAACAGGTGGAAAGCTCTGCCATGATGTATCAGGAAGTAACTTCCGGAAATGCAGTTGCATGTTTCGAAGACTATCCTGTTATGAACTATGAGATTACAGAAAACGGTCAGCCGCTGGAAGTTCCGTTCATTTCTGATGAAGGAAGTGAATATGGATTTGCTGTATTAAAAGGTGAAAACAGTGAATTGATCGATATGTTCAACAGCGGACTTAAGAAGATCAAAGAAAACGGAAAATATCAGGAAATCATCGACAAATACGCAAAAGAAAATTAGAACTGAGGTCAGGACATGAATTTTATAGAATTATTCACATATTATGCGCCAACCTTTAATGAAGCTCTGATTCTGACACTGCAGCTGACGATTGTATCCCTGATATGCGCCAGCATTCTGGGTATCATATTCGGTATGTTCAGCATCGCGCACAATAAAGTGCTGAATATTATTTCAAGTATATATGTAGATATTATCCGTGGAACACCTCTGATCGTGCAGGTATTTATCATGTACTATGGTGTTGGAGGAACGATCCTGCGACCGGTCTTCGGCATCAGCTGGAACGATCTGGGAGGAGTGTTCACTGCTGGATGCATCGCTCTTAGTTTAAATGCCGGTGCGTATATGGCAGAAATTGTCCGCGGAGGTATTGAATCGGTGGACAAAGGACAGATGGAGGCAGCAAGGAGCCTTGGCTTAACTTATGGGAAAGCGATGCGGAAAGTCATTCTTCCGCAGGCCATCCGTACCATGCTTCCGTCCATCATTAATCAGTTTATTATCTCACTGAAAGATACATCCCTGATTTCCGTTATCGGAATCCGAGAGCTGACAATGAACGCGAGAATGATTTCAGCCAATGAATCAGCCGGGGTATTATATGTATATGTGATTGCAGCGATTTATTATCTTGTAATCTGTACGATCCTTTCTAAAGTAGCAAAAGTTCTGGAAAGGAGAATGTCATATGGAAAATAAAGTAATCGTTAAAGGTTTGAAAAAGAGTTTTGGAAATCTGGAAGTGCTGAAAGGCATGGATGTCGAAGTGAAAGACGGAGAAGTTGTATGCCTGATCGGACCTTCCGGATCTGGAAAAAGTACATTTTTAAGATGTCTGAACCGCCTGGAATCCATTACTGGAGGCCAGGTTATCATCGACGGATTTGATATTACAGACAAAAATACGGATATCAACAAAGTGCGTGAAAACATTGGAATGGTATTCCAGCATTTCAATCTGTTTCCGCACAAGACGGTAATGGAAAATATTACAATGGCGCCGGTGGAATTGAAGAAAATGACGCAGGAACAGGCAGTCGCTGTAGGCGAAAGTCTTCTGAAGGAAGTCGGACTGGCAGAAAAAGCCGATGTATATCCGGCACAGCTTTCCGGAGGACAGAAACAGCGTGTGGCGATCGCAAGAGCACTTGCTATGCATCCGGATATTATGCTGTTTGATGAGCCGACATCCGCACTGGATCCGGAGATGGTTGGTGAAGTATTAAATGTAATGAAGACTCTGGCAAAACAGGGAATGACGATGGTCGTTGTAACCCATGAGATGGGCTTTGCAAGAGAAGTTGCAGACCGTATCATTTTCATGGACGGGGGATATATCGTAGAAGAAGGAACTCCGGAAGAAGTTTTGGGACATCCGAAAGAAGAAAGAACAATCAATTTCCTGAACCAGGTACTGTAAGTAAATTGTGCATCCCTGTAAAACACACAAAACAGTTTTGCGGGGGTGCTTTTTGTTTTAAAGGAAATAATAGTTCTGGAGGATTTCCTTTGAAACAAAAATGTTTGCGGAAAATGAAAGAGGAGGCATACAAATGAAAACAATCCTGTGTTATGGAGATTCCAACACTTACGGCTATGATCCGGCTACCGGATTTCGATATCCTTATGAACAGAGATGGACGACTATCCTTCAGAAATGTCTCGGCGATGAGGCGCTGGTCATTCCTGAGGGATTAAATGGACGGACGACCTGCTTTGAGGACGAAATACGTCCCGGAAGAAATGGCGCTGTTTATCTGGAACCGTGTCTCCACACCCACGGTCCTATCGATCTTGTAGTTCTGATGCTGGGGACCAATGACCTGAAGATCCGGTTTCAGCTGACGCCCAATGATATTGGGAAAGCCATTGACCGGCTGATCCGTATGATTTTATACATCACGCCGCAAAAGAGAACTGATGGGAAGCCTTCCCGGATTCTTCTCCTCTCACCGCCCCATCTGGGGAGCAATCTGCGGGAAATGGAAAGCGGCGAAGAAATGGGATATGAGCGGGGCATCGAATATTCCAGGAGACTGGCGCCGATTTATAAAAAATGGGCGGAGTTTCACGGAATTGATTTCCTGGACGCTGCCAGGTACGCGGAACCGTCGGAGCTGGACGCCGGCCATCTGTCAGCGGAAAGCCACCGGTCCCTGGGAGAAGCAGCAGCTGTCAAATGCGGGGAAATCCTGGGGATACAGCCTCTGCAGGGTTGTCATCAGAGATAGGTTCATATATAATAACTATTAAACAAAAATAAGTAATAAACCGGAGGAACAAAAGATGGATTTAAAAGGAAGAAACTTTCTGACGCTGAAAGATTTCACGCCGGATGAGATTGAATATTTACTGGAACTTGCGGCTAAATTAAAAGCAGACAAGAAAAAAGGAATCACGGGAAACAGCCTGAAAGGCAAAAATATAGCCCTGATTTTCGAGAAACCGAGCACGAGGACACGCTGTGCTTTTACGATCGGATGCATCGATGAGGGCGGACACCCGGAATATCTGGGAAAAGACGACATTCAGCTGGGACATAAAGAATCTGTGGAAGATACCGCAAGAGTTCTTGGAAGAATGTTTGACGGAATCGAATTCCGCGGCTTTCAACATGAAAATGTGGAAAAACTGGCCAAGTACAGCGGAGTGCCGGTATGGAATGGACTGACAGACGACTATCATCCGACACAGATTCTGGCAGATTTCCTTACATTAAAGGAACAGTTTGGAAAATTAAAAGGATTAAATTTTGTATTTGCGGGAGACGGAAGAAACAACATGGGAAATTCTCTTATGATCGGATGTTCCAAGATGGGCGTTAACTTTACCTGTCTGGCTCCGAAGAGTCTCTGGCCGAAAGAGGAACTGATCGAACTCTGCAGAGAGTACGCCAAAGAATCCGGAGCGAAACTGACATTTACGGAAGATGTGGACGAAGGCGTCAAAGATGCCGACTGCATTTATACGGATGTATGGGTTTCCATGGGTGAAGAAGAGAAATCCGCAGAACGTATGGCAATTTTAAGACCGTATCAGGTAAATAAAGAAATGCTTGCCAGGACAGGAAAGGACAGCACCATCGTTATGCACTGCCTGCCTGCAGTCAAAGGAAACGAGATTACGGAAGATGTCTTTGAAGACAACGCGGATGTTATTTTTGACGAGGCTGAGAACCGGATGCATACGATCAAAGCCGTTATGGTAGCCACATTGGGAGAGCAGGCTTAGAATGATGAAAACCAGGATTCTAAAGGAATTGAAAGAGGCCGGGGATTATATCTCCGGTCAGGAACTTTGTGAAAAACTTCAGGTATCCAGAACAGCGGTGTGGAAGCATATCAAAGCGCTGCGGGAAGAAGGATACCGGATTGATTCTGTGACAAATAAAGGATATAAACTGCTGGATTCTCCGGACAGCATAACGGCAGAAGAGATAGGAAGTGATCTGGACACAGAATGGCTGGGACGAAATCTCAGGTATTATGAGACCATTGATTCCACGAACCTGGAAATCCGGAGACTGGCGGAAGAAGGAGCGCCTCATGGAACGACGGCGGTGGCGGAAGAACAGACCAGCGGAAAAGGAAGAAGAGGACGAAGCTGGCTTGGGAAAGCAGGATGCGGAATCTGGATGAGCTTTCTGCTCCGGCCGCAGATCGCGGTGGAAAACAGCTCCATGCTGACGTTGATCACGGCTCTGGCTGTGGAGAAAGCAGTCGGAGAGGAAACGGGACTTCAATGCCAGATCAAATGGCCAAATGATATCATTGTAAATGGGAAGAAATTATGCGGGATTCTGACGGAACTGAGCGCTCAGATGGACGAGCTGAATTATGTCGTGGTCGGGATTGGAATCAACGCCAATATGCAGGAATTCCCGGATGATCTGAGAGATAAGGCCACATCCCTGCGGATTGAGACAGGAGAAACGGTAAAGAGGGCTTCGCTGGCGGCCAAGGTATTGAAATACTTCGAAGCATATTATGAGAAATTTGTCAAAACAGAAGATTTGTCCGCTTTTGCAGATGAATACAACCGCCTTCTGGTTCATATGAACCGGAAAATCCGGGTAATCAGAGGATCCGGGGAAGATTTCTATATTTCCCGGGGAATCAACGACAAAGGAGAACTGATGGTGGAAGACGACGCCGGAAAGAAATCTGTAGTTTTGTCCGGTGAAGTATCTGTGCGCGGAGTTTTAGGCTATGTATAAGGAGTTGTTATGTATCAGGATAAAGTGACCTTATGCGGTTCCAACGCATATGAGAAAAAATATTATCTGAATGAAGATTTTCAGGGGCTCCCGGATCAGATCAAAGACGAACTGAAAATTGCCTGTGTATTGTATACAGAAGAAGTGGGAGGCGTTCTCACGGTGGAGTTTGACGAAGACGGGAAATTATCGTTTGTCACCCGGGCGGAGGAGAATGATTTCTTCTACGATGAGATCGGCGGCGCATTGAAAATAAAGCAGATGCAGCAGGAAAAGAGGGATCTATGGGAATCCCTGGAATTGTATTACAAAGTATTCTTTTTAGGAGAAGAGGTATAAAATTATGTTATTAGCATTGGACGTTGGGAATACCAATATAACGATCGGCGTATTTCGAAGAAAAGAAATCATCGAATCTTTTCGTATCACAACAAAAATCCAGAGAACATCTGACGAATTCGGAATGATCATCTCTGACCTTTTGCAGGCAAAGGGAAAGGATTGTAAGGAAGTAAAAGCGGCCATCATTTGTTCCGTTGTTCCCAATATTATGCATTCTCTGGTTAATGGAATCGTAAAATATTTTAATATCAAACCGATTATTGTTGGTCCCGGCGTAAAAACAGGGATTAATTTGAGCCGTATGAATCCGGGAGAAGTAGGAGCAGACAAAATCGTCAATCTGGTTGCCGGATACGAATTATTCGGAGGACCGGCTTTGGTCATCGACTACGGCACAGCAACGACCTACGATGTGGTAACTGAAGACGGAACATTTTTGGCAGGGGTCATCGTGCCGGGAATCCGCACATCTGCCAACGCCCTGGTGCAGGGAGCAGCCAGGCTCCCGGAGATTGAAATTGTGAAACCGGATACGATCCTCGCCACGAGAACCGTAAGCTGCATGCAGGCAGGATTATTTTACAGTGTCGTGGGAGAAACAAAACATATTATCCGACAGATGAAAGAACAGACCGGATTCGATGATCTCAAAGTTATCGCCACCGGAGGGCTTGGGAAAATGATCGCTAGGGAAGTCGATGAGATTGATCATTATGACGGCATGCTGACATTGAAGGGATTAGAGTTAATATATGAAAAGCAATAGAAAATTGAAACCGCTGCAGATCGGAGATGTGGTCATCCAGAATCCTTTTGCTCTGGCGCCCATGGCAGGGGTCACGGATCTGCCGTACCGGCTTCTGTGCAAAGAACAGGGAGCTGGACTTATGTGCACGGAAATGGTCAGCGCAAAAGGCCTGTACTACGGCAGCCGCAAGTCAGAGCCGCTGATGGCGACGGATCCAAAAGAACAGCCGGCAGCTCTTCAGATTTTTGGTTCTGATCCGGATATCATGGGAGAGATGGCAGCGAAAGTGGACAATGGGAAATTCCAGTTCATCGATATCAACATGGGATGTCCGGTGCCGAAAATCGTAAACAATGGGGACGGTTCCGCACTGATGAAGCAGCCTGAACTGGCAGGAAAAGTCATCAAAGCCGTAGCTTCTGCGGTAAAAGTGCCGGTAACGGTAAAAATCCGCAAAGGATTTGATGATGACCATGTCAACGCAGTTGAAATCGCACAGATTGCGGAAGAAAACGGCGCGAAAGCCATTGCGGTTCACGGAAGGACCAGGGAGCAGTATTATTCCGGAAAGGCAGACTGGAGCATTATCCGCAGAGTAAAAGATGCGGTATCCATCCCGGTCATCGGAAACGGTGATATCACCTGTCCGGAAGATGCCCTGCATATGTATGAGGAAACTGGCTGCGACGGCTTTATGATCGGCAGAAGAGCCAAGGGAAATCCTTGGATTTTCAGAGAAATGATTCATTATTTTGAAACCGGAGAAACACTTCCAAGGCCGTCTCTGGAAGAAGTCGTGGCTATGATGCTGCGTCACGGCCGCATGATGATTGACTTCAAAGGAGAGTACATCGGCGTAAGAGAAATGCGCAAACATGTTTCATGGTATACCTTCGGGTTCCCTGGAGCAGCGAAGCTGAGAGATAAAGTAAATCACACGGAGACCTATCAGGATCTGGAAGAACTTCTGACAAATTATCTGGAATCCAGCCGAAGATAGGCGGATACGTGAAATAGCGAGAATATCAATTGACAAACGAAAGTTATGTAAGCTATAATTAATCAGTTAACATTTAGAACGAAAGGAAGAGTGTTATGGCAGAGGCAAAGAAGAATATTTTAACACCGGCTGGTTTAAAAGCATTAGAAGATGAATTACAGGAATTAAAAGTCGTAAGACGTAAAGAAATCGCACAGAAAATCAAAGAGGCAAGAGAACAGGGAGACTTATCAGAGAACGCAGAATACGATGCAGCAAAAGACGAACAGCGTGACATCGAGGCACGTATCGAAGAAATCGAACAGATTTTAAAGAACGCTGTGGTAATCGACGAGAAATTCGAAAAAGGTGTGATCAGTCTTGGCTGTCTTGTGACTCTGGAAGATATCTCTCTTGGAAGAGAAGTAACATATCATATTGTAGGTTCTACAGAGGCAGACATTCTTCAGAATAAGATTTCCAATGAGGCGCCGATCGGAAAAGCGCTTCTCGGAAAGAAAATCGGAGATGTGGTTCAGGTAGAAGGCATTGACCAGGTCAATGAATTCAGAGTCATTGACGTACAAAGAAAGTAAGAGGAAGTTGGAAAAGTGGCACAACAGAATAAAGATACAAACGAATTAATCAAAGTAAGAAGGCAGAAGCTTTCGGACCTGCAGGAAGCAGGGAAGAATCCCTTTGAGATCACAAAATATGATGTGACCCATCATTCTGTGGAAATCAAAGACAACTATGACGAGCTGGAAGGAAAAGAAGTATCCGTAGCAGGACGTTTAATGTTCAAACGCGTGATGGGAAAAGCTTCCTTCTGCAACGTACAGGATCTTCAGGGAAGTATCCAGGCATACGTTGCAAGAGATGAAATCGGCGTGGAAGAATACAAAGATTTCAAGAAAATGGATATCGGAGATATCGTGGGAATCAAGGGAACTGTCTTTACAACAAAGACAGGAGAAAAATCTATCCATGCGACAGAAGTTCTCTTATTATCCAAGAGCCTTCGTCCGCTTCCTGAGAAGTTCCATGGCCTGACCGATACCGACACAAGATATCGTCAGAGATATGTGGATCTGATCATGAACGCGGAATCCAAAGAAGTATTTATCAAGCGTTCCAGGATCATCAAGGAAATCCGCAAATTCCTGGATGGACGCGGATTTATGGAAGTAGAAACCCCAATGCTGGTGTCCAATGCAGGAGGAGCTGCGGCAAGGCCGTTTGAAACTCACTACAATGCGCTGAATGAAGATGTAAAACTCCGCATCTCTCTGGAACTTTATCTGAAGAGACTGATCGTCGGAGGACTGGAGAAAGTCTATGAAATCGGACGTGTATTCCGTAACGAAGGCGTAGATACAAGACACAATCCGGAATTTACTCTGATGGAATTATATCAGGCATACACAGACTATGAAGGAATGATGGAGCTGACAGAAAGCATGTTCCGTTATCTGGCAGAGACTGTCTGCGGCAGTGCCGTTATCAGCTACAATGGAACAGAAATTGATCTCAGCAAACCATTCGAGCGTATTACAATGAATGACGCCATCAAAAAATACACAGGCGTTGATTTTGATACCGTAGAGACAGATGAAGAGGCAAAAGCGCTGGCAGATCAGCATAATGTTGAATATGAAGAACGTCATACCAAAGGTGATATCATCAACCTGTTCTTCGAAGAATTCTGTGAAAAAGAACTGATTCAGCCTACATTTGTTATGGATCATCCGCTGGCAATTTCTCCATTGACGAAGAAGAAACCGTCAGATCCGGATAAAGTAGAGCGTTTTGAATTATTTATCAATACATGGGAAATGTGTAATGCATACTCTGAGTTAAATGACCCGATCGATCAGAGAGAGCGTTTTGCACAGCAGGATGCCAATGCGGCAGCGGGAGATGAGGAAGCAGAGCATACCGATGAAGATTTCTTAAATGCATTGGAAATCGGAATGCCTCCGACAGGAGGAATCGGTTATGGAATCGACCGGCTGGTTATGCTGCTGACAGATTCTCAGGCAATCAGAGATGTGTTATTATTCCCGACAATGAAGTCACAGGGCGCTGCAAAGAACGCTGCAAATAACGAAGCGCAGGTTGAAAAGTCTGCTGCGGAAGAAAAGCCGGCTGAAAAAATTGATTTTTCCAATGTGAAAATCGAGCCACTTTTTGAAGAAATGGTTGACTTCGACACTTTCAGCAAGTCAGATTTCCGTGCCGTAAAGATTGAGGCGTGTGAGGCAGTTCCGAAGAGCAAAAAACTTTTGAAGTTTACTCTGAATGACGGAACAGACCGGAAACGCACGATTTTAAGCGGTATTCACGAGTATTACGAGCCGGAAGAACTGGTCGGAAAGACATGTATTGCTATCGTAAATCTGCCGCCGAGAAAGATGATGGGCATTGATTCCGAAGGTATGCTGATTTCAGCAGTCCATGAAGAAGATGGCCGTGAGGGGCTGAATCTATTAATGGTAGATGACAGAATTCCGGCAGGAGCGAAGCTGTATTAAAACTTTGTGAAGACTCCAGAAAGTCTGCTTTTTGTTGTATAGTACGACAAGAGTACGACAAATTAAACTTTCTTAACGGGCGATAATAAATTATTTTAAAGAGTTCGTTTAAATTCAAATCAAATAATTCGTACTATGAGGACACTTTTCTAAAAAGAAATTTTAGAGAGGTGTCCTTTTTGTTATGGTCAAAAAGAAAAATATGGAGGAATAGCAAATGTCAAAAAGTACAGCGTTAGGAGCAGAAAAGAGCAAGGAAAGAAAAATTACTTTTAAGAATAAGGAACATGAGAAATTCTATCATACCTATCTTTCAAAATGCCGGTATCAGGACACCTACCATAAAGCACTGGTTTACTGCCTGGGACTATCAGAAGATACCAGACGAAATGTAAAACGTATTTATGATTTTGAGACTGGATTTATAAAACCGGAGTGTCTGCAGGAAGGATGGCAGACGAGTGGGAGCGAGAAAATTGTCCGTATTGCATTTAATCTCTATACAGACGGGACACCTACGACAGATGAATATGACGAGACGGAGGAAGAGATTGTAGAAACCAGACTTTATTCCGTCAGTGATATATTCTGCACAGGGGATGCCAGATATTTTTGGGAAGCAATTAAAATCCGGTATCCGGACTATTGTTACTATGTGGATTGGGAGGCTATGTTTTATGCTGAAGATTAGACTGCAAGGCACTGTGAGAGATATTCGTTGGTTTAAACGGCTGCTGAAGAGACACCCGGAGATCCGGGTTCTCCAGATGTCGGATATATTTTCTAATAAAGGAACAAACCGTTATTTCCGCTCTTATGTGGAAATTGAAAAGACAGATCAGGATGAAAGGTAGGTAAAAGTTATGTGCAGGATTATCGCAATCGCAAACCAAAAGGGCGGAGTCGGAAAGACGACAACGTGTGTGAATTTAGGGATTGGACTGGCCAGGGAAGGAAAAAAAGTGCTTCTGGTGGAAGCAGATGCCCAGGGCAGTATGGCAGTCAGTTTAGGTATACAGGAACCGGATGAACTGGATGTGACCTTAGTAAATCTCATGGAGAAGATTATCAATGACGAGGATGTGGAGCCGGGAGAAGGTATTATCCACCATGAGGAAGGGATTGATTTTATTCCGGCAAATATCGAGCTTGCCGGACTGGAAACTTCTCTTGTGAACGTGATGAGCCGGGAACAGGTGCTTCGCTTATATTTGAACGAGATAAAAGCCAGATATGATTACATCCTGATTGATTGTATGCCCTCTTTGGGTATGATCACGATCAATGCCCTTGTAGCGGCAAACAGTGTATTGATCCCGGTAGAAGCGGCTTACTTGCCTGTGAAGGGCTTGCAGCAGCTTATTAAGACCATTGGAAAGGTA
The DNA here is from genome assembly GCA_019119895.1 of Candidatus Anaerostipes avistercoris. Classification (GTDB taxonomy): domain Bacteria; phylum Bacillota; class Clostridia; order Lachnospirales; family Lachnospiraceae; genus Anaerostipes; species Anaerostipes avistercoris. Next base: position 126,314 of record DWWD01000036.1, read on the forward strand.
CATAGACGGTTAAATCCCAGGTTGTCTATTATGGGGATTTTGTTGACAAAGGTTGACCGACGGACAAACTTTGCACGGGATATCTCCGAGCAAATCCGGAAGGTTTATGGAAATAACATCCATATTTTTGAGAACTGTATCCCTATGTCTGTGCGTGCGGCAGAGACAACAGCAGAGGGGAAAAGTATTTATCTTCATGATCCGAAAGGGATTGTGGCGGAGGGATATCGCCATCTGACCGGGGAGGTGCTTGCAGATGAAAAGTAAGAGTGCGGAAAAGATCAAACTGACATCTTATGACGATCTGTTTGGTGTAGAAGAAAGCTGCGTGGAGGGAACTTATACGCAAGTTCCATTAAGTCAGCTTCGTCCCTTTAAGAATCACCCGTTTAAGGTGTTAGATGATGAAAAGATGCAGGAGACAGTGGAAAGTGTCATTCAACATGGTGTAATCCAGCCAGGAATTGTCCGCCCCTGTGCAGAGGGATATGAGGTGGTGGCCGGGCACCGCAGATGGCGAGCCTGCGAGCTGGCAGGAAAGACAGAGATGCCGGTGATTGTCCGGAATCTGGACGATGATGCCGCCACAGTGTTGATGGTGGATACCAATATTCAGAGAGAGAATCTTTTGCCTAGTGAGAAGGCCAGAGCATATCAGATGAAATATGAGGCGCTGAAACACCAGGGAAGTAAAGGCGATAAAAATACTGCTGATATTGTGGGAGAGAAAGCTGGTGACAGTGGGAGAACAGTACAGCGATATATTCGTCTGGCCAGTCTAATAGATGGGCTTTTGGAGTTGGTGGATTCAGGAAAAATTGCTATGGTAGCAGGAGAACGCTTGTCCTATCTGAAAAAGGAAGCACAGAAATGGGTACTGGGAGCAGCAGAAAATACCGGGATGTATCCGACACCGGGACAGGCAGCACAACTTAAAGAAATGAGCGATCATGGAGAACTGTCAGAAGGAAATTGTTATGCGATTCTGGTAAAAAAAGAAAACAGCAGTCCGGGGGTGACGATTTCATCGAAAAGAATCCGAAATTATTTCCCGCCGGCATATACAAAGGCACAGATTGAGGAAGTGATTTATTCACTTCTGGAACAATGGAAACAGGGAAAGGAGGGAAAAACAAATGCAGGAGATACAGTTTGATTACTTCCGAGGTATGGAAGCGGAACAGTACAGCTTTTATCGTGTCCCGAAAGTGCTGTTTACAGCAGAATGTTTTAAATCCCTCTCCTGTGAAGCAAAGGTATTATACGGTCTGATGTTAGACCGTATGAGCCTTAGCATTAAGAACCGATGGTTTGACGAGGAAGACAGGGTATATATTATTTTTACCGTGGAAGAAATAGCAGAGCTTCTGAATTGTGGATCACAGAAAGCAGTCAAGCTGATGAAAGAACTGGATAGTAATCAGGGGATTGGATTGATTGAGAAGAAGCGTTTGGGGTTAGGAAAACCGAATGTAATTTATGTGAAAAACTTTATGCTGAAGGAAAAACATTCCTTTGAGAAGGAGGAAAAAGCAGCGGTAAACGCTGAAAATATGCAGAATAGTGAAAATCACAATTTAAGAATAGTGAAAACCACAAATCAGGAATTTCCGGAATCACAATTCAGGAATGATGAAAATCACAATTCAGGAATAGTGAAAATCACAAATCAGGAATTTCCGGAATCACAATTCAAGGATGGTGAAAATCACAATTCAAGAATAGTGAAAATCATAACTCAAGAAGTTCCAAAATCACAATCTAATAATACTGATATAAACAAGACTGATTATAGTGAGACTGATCCTATCCAATCTTATCAATTTTGCTCTGCAGGTGAAGAGTGCCTTGTGAGTGGGGATATGATGGAGAAGATGGAAGTCTACCGAGAAATCTTACGGACAAATGTTGATTATGCAGGTTTTGTCCAGAAAGGTGAAAGGGAGGACGTGGACGAACTTATTGAGTTGATGGTGGAAATCTTAATGCTTCCGGATGATAGTATGGTGCGGATTGGAGGGGCAGATAAGCCGGTTGCGGTAGTTAAGAGCCGTTTTCTAAAGCTGACGTATTCTCACATTGAGTATGTCTTGTTTAGCTTGCATAGGAATACATCCAAAGTGGCGAATATTAAGGCGTATCTTTTGACGACGCTTTATAATTCGTCCATGACCATGAACCATTATTACCAGGCAGAAGTGAACCATGATTTGTACGGAGGTGGCTAAGATGTGCGAGTTTGTAAAAAAGGTGATTGTTCCGGTAGGAGCGGCAGGAGTCTTGGCAGTGTTGTTTTATCCTCTTTGTGTGGAGAATGGACAATGCGATTACTTGAAACTATGGATGTTTGTAGGAATTCCCTTTGGGGTACATCGGATGTTCCTTTGGATTATCCCGAAAGGTTTTGATATTGGAGGCACCGTGGGGCTGTTTGTATTTAATTTGCTGATTGGTGGTGTGATAGGGGGCGTGATCCTAGTTGGTAGGCTGTTTATGGCAGTTTTTTACCTGATGAAAATAATTGCAGTAAGCATTTGTCGATTGGCAAAGGCAAAAACAGTGTAGGGAGTTTATGAAAGAAGAATTGAATAGCAGATTACAAAAGCAGCTAAGTCTATGTACCAGGCTGCTTTTTGTTATCTGAAAGCAAAACTTTGCGACACTATGTCGTAAAGTAAAATCTTAAATGGAAGGGGGGACTGTGTTGGGAAACCGTGCGGGTTCACAGGAGCTGATCCAGTTAGGAGAACGTGTTCGACAAAAGAGAAAAGACTGTCATTTATCCCAGGAAACTCTTGCAGAAAAAGCGGGTATCAGTGTCAACACAGTAAGCCGCATTGAGGGCGGGCAGGCGGCAATGTCCATTGAGATTTTTGCAAAACTGGTGGAGGTACTGGATGCTGACGCAAACGAGTTATTAGGAAAGAATCCCGAAGGAGACAGAAGTCCTGCCCACAAGATGGTTTCCCGTGTCTTGAATCTACAGCCAAAGGAGCAGAAAGTTGTAATCCAGACCATAAGCGCCCTGATGGATGGGATTGAAGGAATCCGGTAAAAATCCACAAATATGAGGGGAAATCTTATGGGTTTCCTCAAATCTGCCAGGGAAAAATAATTAGCGGAATGATACATTGAATATACGAAGCGCAGATATGTGAGAGGAGGAGAAAAGTTGCTTTATTGGAGAAATTGTTTTTAAGACACCATGGGAAGGCTACTCGCTGTTAATTGAAAAAATAACAGATTAAATTGGCAGAATCGGAAATACAGCATCTTCGTAATAAATCTGAAAAAATCTAATCCGACAATGACGATAAAATAAATAAAGTCGTTTTCAGGCAGTAAAAGGAGTTCCAGTCTCCCGTTAAAAAAAACGGGCGTGCCGGGAATCTTTTTTGCTGCCTTTTCTCTGGATTTTCTGTGTGTTGCCATCTGGCCGCCCGAAGCCTACGGGCAGAAAGGTGGCCACTATGCTAACATTACAGGATTTAAAGTGGATTGTGAAAGAACCAGAAACAGGGAAAAAAGTTCCCACAGCACGATATTTACTGGAACAGGGAGAGCAGGTTGTAAGTATGGAAAATGGTGGGGAAGTACAGCTTTTGGTATTTCGGGAAGGGTATGTACTTTACCGGATAGGAAAATATACTACAGTTTTTCCGGTACATAGCTGCGGAGATTACTGCTATGAAAATGATGGACAGCAGATCTGCGTGGACGCATCGTTTTTTGAACAGAAGGAATGGTATTTGCGCCTGCTTCTGGAGGGAGAGGATCGTCTGGCAAAGAACCGGGAAACGTGCCACAGGGGGAAAGCGGTTTCTTATCATGCTGTCTCAGAAGAATGGTTTTTTCTGTCTTCGCCGACACTGCCGCCATTGGAGCAGTTGATAGAAAAAGAGCAGATTCTGGAATTGATGGGATTTCTGACAGAACGGCAAAGAGATATTGTGATCCTGTATTTTTATTATGGGGAAACACAGTGGGAGATTGCAAAGGAACTTGGTATTACACAGCCCACGGTTTCTCAGACGCTCATGGCAGCGCTTCGCCGGATGCGGGACAGTCAGAAAGACAGTTCCTTCGGAAAAAAAGCGGATTCCAGAGAAGGAGGTGCGCTGTATGCGGGGTAAACGTCCAAAGGAGCGGAGATGTTATGTACTTCGCACAAGTGACGGGATTGTGGTGGAAGTTACCAGGGAAGTCTATCTGGAGTGGTATCAGTCCCGGCGGCGAGAACGCTATCAAACGGAAAGAAACAGAAAATATAGTGTGACGAGTTTAGAAGTAATGCAGGAGAATGGGAATATTTTAAAATCAGATTCGGTTGATTTGGAAGCTAGAATACTCCAGAAATTATGTATGGAAAAATTATGGGCAGCTATTGATGAATTGCAGGGAGCAGATGCTTATCTTTTGTATCTATTATTTTTTGAGGAAAGAACGGTAAAAGAAGTGGCACAACTTTATGGGCTTAGCAGAAAAACCATATCGAATCGTAGAAAACGGATTTTAGCTGAACTAAAAGAAAAATTGAAAGAGATGGGGATTACGGAACAATACTTTTAGAAGGGATACGTACAAATCATTTGTATCGATAAAAGTAGATAGATATGCGAAACAGGGGAATCCAGATGAAAGAAGAATGTGAGTTTGGTATAGTCATAACCTGACCAAATCCATACCCTGATAAAACTGACTGAAATTTACAGATTCGTTCACATAATGGTGTTTGATTTTTTTACTTCACGAATTACACATATATTATTTCAAATTTGTTTTTTAAACTTCTCCAAACTTAATTTTGTAGTTTTCATAAATCCCCAGATTTCTTTGTAATATTCATCCATTGCATATTCTATTCGGTTATACAAACAAAATAATAATATGGCAATATGGACTTTGGGGTTATTATATTATAAAATATTTTTAATAAGAACTGTAGTTAATAATAAAGCAATTCACTATAAAATGTATTGAAATTACAAGAGGGATAGGGAGGAGTATTATGGGAAAGAGCCAAAAAAATCGAAGGAATTACGTTCCACTCTGTTTAGATGTATTTGCACTGGTGATGACAACATTTGGTTCAATACTTACTCGACATAAAGTTATTGCGTTATTAATTGGAATAGTAACGTGCATTATTCTAATTGCTTTGTTAGCAAAAGAGTTTGGCGTGGTTGGAACTTTAACAGGAATTTTAGTTTCTATTTTATTGATGGTGTTAATGGTTGTGCAAGTATATAAAGCGCCATCTGATGAATTTGTTGATAAAATAACGGAAGATACTAAAATCGGAACATTAAAATTGTGCGCAGAAGAACTAATTATGGGATATTATAATTCAAATGGTAATAATAATATAACATCAGCTGTAAAAATTGACAAAGATATGTGTGAAAATATTGTTTTGAAAAGTGTTGACTATGATGTTGTGTTGGAAGAGTATAAAGTACAAGATGGAAATGTTGTATTTTCTAATATTCCGATAGGGACCTATGATATACGAATACAATTGGCTGGTTTTTCTCTTTATTCAGGAACAATGAAATTAAAGGAAAGTGAACTGGAAGAAAATATTTGGAATAAGACAATCACTCTACAATCTGATAATGACTATAAAGAATTTCAAGTTATTATAACTGATAGCGAAGGCGAAATCTTAAAAGAGAAAAAATGTGATTTTAGTGTTTTGAATACTGATTATATAGTGAAGGATTTAGTTTCAGATGAAGAAGGGAAATTACCTTACACATTTATTCTTCCAAGCAACTTAGAATTTCAAGTGGAGTTATATTATGATAAAGAAACGTATTGTGAAGAATATTTAGCTAGTGATGTGAACAACCCTTTGAAAATTCAGTTTTCTACGCCACCTAAAGAAAAGATTCCGGTATCAGAAACACACCAGCCAAATGATGTGGCTACTATAGTATCACTTCCTGAATGGAATACTGATGAAGATATGGGGATTGATGGTAAAAGATATGGTGGAGGCATAAAGGTTTCAATTTCTGATATGTTTATTAGTATGGGAGCTAATGGAAGTAAAGATGTCATATCAAGAATTACAGTGCCATTAGATGGAAACTATGATGAAACAATATTTAGAGGAGTATTTGTCCTGGATCAATCAATGTATGGAGTAGAAAGTACAGGTGTTATTAGTATATTGATAAATAATGAGCAAGTATTTACAACGGGTGAAATTGGTGGTAATACATTAAATGCTATCCCATTTGAGGTTGATTTTGGAGATGCTGACTCACTTATTATTTTAACAGAGGCGCATTTGTCCGGTAGTGATTTCGTATATGGATTTGTTTCAGAGAAATAAAAACATATTAGTATTTTATAAAATTAAATATATTACTTAAGAAACAGAAGTGGGTTTATAGGATGTTCTTTGTTTAATGATTACAATATATATGGAGGATTTGATATTTCGCAAAAAATTAGAAAAACAATAACTATAAAAATTTATAAAAGCATTAAATTATATTAAGATAAAATATTTAGAAGTTGTATCACATAAGTTAAAAAATGGACAACGACTTTTTATACAATGAATAAATAAGGATACAGTATTTCAAGTTTTAGAAATACCAAAGTTGTAGTTTTTTGTAAAATACTTCAATTTTTATTTAGTATAAGAGAGGAATTGACTATCACTGTTAAAAAGAGTATCATGTACTATGAGTTATTATGATATTTATGGGAGGTGATTTTTGTATGGCAACAGCTGATCAAATAAAAAGCCTTGTAAAGGCATATGTTGACCGTAATGACGAAAAATTTAAAACTGTTGTATTGCAAATAGCTGCTCATGAAGCTAAACTTGGACATGATAACTTTGCACGTGAGTTAAAATTGCAAATTGATAAAATTGGAAGTAAACGAGCGAGTATAGTGCAGCTTACGTCTCAAAATCCTATGCTTTTGCTATCTACTCCAAATTACGCTTTATCTGAACTTATTGTTTCTGATGATATTAGTGAAAAAATCCAACGTATTCTTAATGAATATCGTAACAGAAACAAACTATATTCATACGGTTTAGTCAATAGAAGAAAAATTTTAATTGAAGGGCAACCTGGAACTGGCAAAACGTTAACCGCATCTATTATTGCCTCCGAATTGTCTCTTCCATTGTATACAGTACAAATGGATAAACTTGTTACAAAGTTTATGGGAGAAACCAGTGCAAAATTACGTCAAATTTTTGATAGCATTCAGTCTATTATAGGTGTTTATTTCTTCGATGAATTTGACGCCATTGGTGCAGACAGGAGTCTTGATAATGAGGTGGGGGAAATGAGAAGAATCCTTAACTCGTTTCTTCAATTTATAGAACAAGATTCTTCTGAAAGTATAATAATTGCTGCGACTAACAACCAAAAATTATTAGATCAAGCATTATTTAGGCGTTTTGATGATGTACTCCATTACTCTTTACCGACAACAGATGAGATACGGCGTTTGTTTGAATACAAACTAGTAAATTATGATAAAAATTTTAAGATAACTAAGGAGATTATTCAGGTGGCTGATGGACTTAATCACGCTGAAATTGTGAAAGTATGTGATGATGCAATAAAGTCTTCTATTCTAGTTGATCAGCCTCTAAATTCAAAAGAACTTTCTTCTCTTTTGAGTGAAAGAAAAAGAATTTATTCATATAAGGAGGCATAAGATAAATGGCTGTAGACAAAAAGAATATTTTTCTATCTCAGACAGCCGAGTCGTTGTCTTATACTTCTTCACCACGCCCTATGGGAAGTAATTATCCACGCAGAACTACTGCTACTCATGCTGATTTCATTCAGCGTAAATTGAAGGATTGTTATGACGAGGCACTTACTCAACGGCAGGTGGCGGCTATTCGGTATAAAGAAGGTACTTATCTTGAATTTTCAGGTGCTTCACAACATGACTTGGCTGTAAAAAGTCTGGAAAATCGGACTCAGGGAATTCGACTTTTAAATGTTCATGAAGATACCGAAACCAATACTATTAAAGCAACTGTTTACATTCCTGAAGGCAAAGAAAACTATTTTATTCAGAAGGTCGAGGCCTATGCTACTGAACAGACAAAATCAGGAAAACCAAAAAACAATGATTTGGTTAGCAGCATTGAAAATATTAAGCTGGCAATGTTAGAATCATTTTGGGTTGGTAAACATGACACTATTCCGACAGATGATCCCGTTTGGTGCGAATTATGGTTAAGATATGACTATCGATCTGCTAATCCAGAATCTTGGAAAACAACAGAAGAAAATATTACTTTAATCTGTCAAGAAAATAATATTCCGATTGATGAAAAACATATTATTTTTCCTGAAAGAATCGTAAAACTAATTTGTGCGAATGCGAATGCTTTAAAAAACTTGATTAGTATGTGCCCATTCATTACTGAAATACGTTGTGCTCCAGAAGTAACTAGTTTCTTTGAAGAGCTATCATATTCAGAACAAACTGAATGGGTTGAGGAGTTACTCTCTCGTACTACATATGAAAAGGGTAATGTATCTGTATGTTTATTTGATACAGGCATAACATCCGGTCATCCTTTATTAACTCCGGCTACTGATATAAATCACATTCAAGCAGTAAATACTGCTTGGGGAAGTGGTGATCATCAAGGTCATGGTACTGAAATGGCTGGGGTTGCATTGTTTTTTGACTTAAAGCAAGCGTTGGAGTCCAGCAACCCCATTTCGATATCTCACGAAATTGAGTCAGTAAAAATACTTCCTCCTACTGGTGGAAATTTACCAGAATTATATGGCGCAATAACAGAACAGGCGGTTTCTTTGGCTGAAATTTCTAATCCAAACTCCAAACGTATTATTTGTATGGCTGTAACTGCTCCAGATTATAATACTTTTGATGGCAGTCCTACATCTTGGTCGGCTGCTGTAGATAGTATTACATCCGGTGCTGATGAAGAAAATGAAAAACGTTTGTTTTTAATCAGTGCAGGTAATGTTTATCCAAACGAGTTTGAAAAAAGTCCTTATCCTGATGCGAATACATTGCATTGTGTCGAAAGCCCAGGACAATCTTGGAATGCTATAACTATTGGCGCTTATACTGATGAGGTGACAATAAGTGATTCAGATTATTCTGGTTATGCGCCTCTTGCTTCAGAAAGTGCATTATCTCCCTATAGTTCGACATCTGAAATCTGGAAGAGTAAGTGGCCTATAAAACCAGACATACTATTTAATGGAGGAAATGTTGCTTCTAATGGGACAGATTATACGGAATGTCCTGATTTATCATTACTAACAACGCATTATCGACCTCTTGTAAAGCAATTTTCTACTATTTGGGGAACCAGTTCTGCTACAGCACAGGCTGCATGGTTTTGTGCACAAATTTTAAATGAATACCCTGATATATGGCCTGAAACAGTTCGTGCTTTAATGATCCATTCAGCTAGCTGGACACCAGAAATGAAACGGCAGTTCTGCACTGAAGATACAAAAACAAAAGGGAGGCGCAGGCTTTTAAGAACTTGTGGCTATGGTATCCCGAATCTTCAAAAGGCAATACAGTGCATGGATAATAGTGTAAATATGATTATTCAAGGTGAACTTCAACCGTATGATAAAAAAAGCATGAAAGAAATGCATTTACACACATTACCTTGGCCGAAAGAAGTTCTTCAATCTCTAGGGGAAGTACCTGTAACATTGAAGGTAACATTATCATATTTTATTGAACCTGGTCCAGGAGAAGTTGGGTGGAAAGATAAATATCGTTATCCGTCATGTGGACTTAGATTTGATGTAATCAATTCTGATGAAACTGTAGATGATTTTAAAAAACGTATAAATGTAAAAATGCGTGGAGATGACAAAAAAGACAAGGGTGAAGGAACTAGCGGAAGTGATCGATGGTATTTAGGTTCGGATAACCGAGATGTGGGTTCAATTCACTCTGATTTCTGTGAATTAAATGCTGTTGATTTATGTGATTGTAATCACATTGCTGTGTTTCCTGTTATTGGATGGTGGAGAGAACGAGATTATCTTAAACGATATGATAAAAAAGTAAGATATTCTCTTATAGTTTCTCTATCAACTCCTAAGGTTGACACGGATTTATATACCCCAATTATAACCCAAATCACATCAAAAACTTCAATTTCTATACCAACTTTGTAAAACTCATATAAAAAACGTCATAGTAAATCTATGGCGTTTTTTATAGCTATTTTTCGATTAGAACCAATCCAATGAAACCAATTTAAAACGAAAAGAGAATTTAGCAGAAAGGACCAAATTATCGCTGGTACGTTTTCTTATACTTCTTTTCAGATTATATTATATTTGCAGTGCTGTAAGCCGATAAACTGCTGTTTCATCTTCCTGCCGCAGCGTGGGCAGATCTTATTGTTATTCCCCATAATAATTCCTCCGGGAAAGCCAGTATTGGTGTTCTCGTTCTGCCTGTGTGGTATGTAATTCTTCAAATATTTCAAAAGCTGCCCGTTCAGCACTTTCAAAAGAATAGAACTTTTTTCCATTATAATTCCAGAAACGCTCATTGGCGAAAAAGATTCCAAAATTTCCATAACGACTTTTTTTAATGGTAATGTATTCGCCCTTATATTTTTTGCTGTAGGTCTGTTTTTCTGGATTAAATCGCCATTCTTTATTGTTAAAATTCTTCCTGCGTGAAGCTCGTTTCCTTAAAACGTCCTCAGCTTTTCGTGGATTCACATAATCATCAGACATCTTTTCCGCACAAACACATCCAACACGCAATTCATGTGGATAGTCCGGATGCTGCATGAGATGTACAAATCGAATTCTTTCATTTCCACACATTTCACATTGCTCATAAGGTATCTCTTCTGTACCATCGACCAGATCAGCCAAGTCTTCAACGTCGATACAATGCCATCCTTTATGTGGTATTCCTTCTTTATTCCAGGTCATGGAAATCCTCTCCTTTAAACTTAACAAATTATGGAAAATTAAAAATGCTTAGCTCGATTATACCACATCGGAAAAATTTCTAAATATTTTTTCATTCCAACCTATATTTTCCCCTCTGAAACCTGCCATTAGTGAGAGGGCAGAGTTCTAAGACACATTCTTATTTTTTCCCTTTCATCGAACCTTGACAATTTTATTGCCTGTCCAGATGGATACCCGGTATGCGAGTGTGCTGTTTGCGTACCCTGCCGGAGAAAACGCTGCGGAAAAGTGACCGGAGCAGGAACGGGTTTGGAAAGAGAACAGGTATAACGCTCAATAATCGTTATCAGCCTGCGGTATGCAGGCCGGATAACAGCAGATACCATGCGGGGAAGTTCTTTCAGGACTTCTCCGCATTCATGTGCTGTTATCAGTGCAAATTCGGGAAAGGGGGAAGGAAAGCCATGAAAAGATAAAAACGTAGGAAATTTTATGATACAGAAATGAAGAAAGAGAGGTTTAGTTAATGAAAGGGAAAGCAAAAAGAGCGCTTTCAGGTGTACTCTCACTGCTTACAATCCTGACTGCTATCATTCAGCCAATGGTCGTTACATATGCGGCAGAGCCGGCAGGTTATGAAGCTCAGTATCCTGCGCTGGAGACAGTGCGGGAATTTCTGGATACGGAAGAAGTGGTAGCTGCGGAAGATTATGAAGTGGAAGCAGGAAGCGGCTTTGATGTGGAATCTGATTTCTCTGGCCTGGAGATCAATGATGAAAAAGTACGGGTAACATTCCACGAAGCAAAGAGCGAAGCCGGGCAGGACTATGATGGGAATCATGCGGACACTTATAGAGCAGTGTACTTTGTGGAGCCGGTCAGTGGTCATCCATCTTATCACGTCTGCCGGAACATTATCGTAAAAGAGCCGGTGAAGGAGAGTCAGACGGAGAGTCATTTTGACGGTGGTGGAACCGGTGAGGAGAGTACTGAAGCGGAAAGTGAGGATGAAGATTCAGAGCAACAGCCGCAGACAGAACTGGAAACCGAGAATGTAACAGAACTTCCGGAGGAGGAAGAAATGTTGACGGAAGAGGCTCTGGATGCGGCGTTGGAAGAAACAGAAGGACAAAAGACTGTGGATGAGGAAAGCGGCCTGACGCTTGGAGAAGTACTTCTGCAGGCAGAGGAGCAGGGCATTGACATCCTGGGAATGGAAAGCGGTGAGAGTATCAGCTTTACAGCGCAGGCTCCAATGGCTAGAGCTGCTAGAGCGTCACAGTCCGTTACCATTACCCAGGGCAGTTATTACTATTATGCGGATTACGGGCTTGGTTCTTATGTGACTGCACCGTTTACTGTATCTTTTGGAAATGTAACAGCTACAGCGTATTGTATCCAGCCGTCAAAGCCGGGACCGGGTAGCGGAACCTATCAGATTACAAAACTGGAGGGAAATCGGGAACTGGCAAAGGTGTGTTATTACGGAACGGAAGCATCTGGATCGGCCTATTTCTTTAATCATTATCACACCGATTTTTCTGCCGGGAAACGGTTTATT
>DWWD01000037.1 GCA_019119895.1 Candidatus Anaerostipes avistercoris
CTGATACAGAAAAACGCAGGGAATACATAAAAACTAAAATACAGGATATTTACGATGAATCAAAGCAAAACTACGGAGCTCCCAAAATCACCAGAAAGCTGCGTCAGAATGGAGAGATCATCTCAGAACGTACTGTTGGGAAATATATGAAGGAAATGGGGATCAGGGCCCAATGGGTGAAACCTTGGACGATCACTACCATAGATTCCGATTTCAGCAACGAACTTCAAAATATCCTGAATGAACAGTTTACTCCTGATCGTCCAAATGCGGTATGGTGCAGTGATATCACGTATATCTGGACGACAGATGGCTTTGTCTATCTGACAAGCATTATGGATCTATTTTCCCGTAAGATCATTGCCTGGACACTCAGCCAGACTTTAGAGGTATCCTGTGTGATTCATACTATCAATAAAGCGAAAGCCAGACGGGACACAAAGCTGCCGTTAATTATCCACAGTGATAGAGGAAGTCAGTATGTATCTCAGGCATATCGGGAAGCTACTGCAAAAATGCAGCGCAGCTACTCGAAAAAGGCGTTCCCATGGGATAATGCATGTATCGAATCGTTTCATGCACTGATCAAACGGGAATGGCTGAACCGGTTTAAAATACGTGATCATCAGCAGGCATATCGTCTGATATTCGATCATATTGAAGCCTTTTATAATACCAAACGTATTCATAGTCATTGCGATTACATGTCACCAAATGACTTTGAAAAACTATATGAGCAGACACAGACAAACGAACTGCTCTTAGTAAGTTAAGATGAGGATAAATTTCTCATTTTAACTTGCGCTAAATCTTGACATAGGACCACTATTATTTTTGCGGAAATAAAGTACATTGTTGCGTTAGAGAAGATTGAATAATAAAATAATGATATCAGAAAATTAATTGTTCTATGGAGTAAAAAGATTAGTTTAAATTCTTGAAAATATTATAAATCAATATATTAAGAAGATATCTGATAAACAATTATAAAAATGTAATTGAGGTTATAATTTGAAGAAAAAGTAGAAGGAAAAACAGAGTGACGAAAAGAGGTTAGGAAATTGGAATATTTGGCACATATTGATATAGATAGTGGAAGAAAACAGCGGATCAAAGATCATCTGGAAGGAACAGCTGAACGAGCAAGAAAATTTGCAGAACAATTTGGAAAAAGTGACTGGGGATATTGCTGTGGGATGCTTCATGATATTGGAAAATATTCAAAAAGTTTTCAAAAAAGGATAAACGGTGAAAGTAGTCAGCAGGTAGATCATTCTACAGCTGGTGCACAATTGTGCATGGAAAGAAAGGGAATGTATGAATTGTTAAGTTATTGTATCGCTGGGCATCATGCCGGGCTACCTGATTGTGGCGGAATGTCAGATAGAAACGGAGCATCTACGTTAATGGGAAGACTGAGAAAAAAGATTGATGATTATCAGTCATATCGAGAAGAAATCAAGATACCGAAATTGAAAACAGTTCCATTTAATCCCGAGAAGGCAGCAAATCTGGATTTTTCTCTGAGTGTTTTTATTCGCATGATTTATTCTTGTTTGGTAGATGCAGATTTTCTGGACACAGAATATTTTATGAAAAACGGGCAGGTAGAACGAGATTCTGGTAATAGTATGAATGTACTTTTGAAACGATTAGAAAAACATATTTCAGGATGGCTGCCCAATAATGAACTCAATACTGTTAATGGGAGAAGGACGGAGATATTAAAATATTGCTTGAAAAATGGGGAAAAGGGAAGAGGATTATTTCGACTGACTGTTCCCACAGGAGGAGGCAAAACCATTGATTCTTTGGCATTTGCTCTGCGCCATGCAGTAAAACATCATATGAGCAGAATTATTTATGTGATTCCATACACTAGTATTATTGAACAGAATGCAGAAGTATTTCGGGAAATTCTGGGAGAAGGAAATGTATTGGAACATCATAGTAATGTGAATTTTGAAAGTTCAGAGGAATTAAAGCCTATGCAGCTAGCCTCTGAAAATTGGGATAAACCTGTGATTGTGACAACGAATGTACAGTTTTTTGAATCATTGTTTGCCAGTAAATCTTCAAAATGCAGAAAAATACATAATATAGCGAATAGTGTTATAATTTTTGATGAAGCGCAGATGCTGCCGAATGATTATCTGAAGCCGTGTATCAGTATGATGGAGGAATTGTTGAATCATTATCGAACAAGTATTGTTTTGTGTACAGCAACACAGCCTGCGTTAACAACATTTTTTAAAAATGAAACGGAGATAATTGAATTATGTCCACGAATGAAAGAGCAGTTTACTTTTTTTGAGAGGGCAGTTTTTCAGAATATTGGTAAAATAACAGAGGAACAATTGGCAGAACGATTGGCAAAAGAAACTCAGGCACTTTGCATTGTAAATACAAAGAAAAGAGCACAGCAGCTTTATCGGAAATTAAAAGGGAAAGGTATATATCACTTATCAACCACCATGTATCCTAAACATAGACGATGCGTTTTGAATAAAATTAGAGATAAATTGCAAAAACAGGAGAAATGTATATTAATTTCTACCAGCTTAGTAGAAGCAGGTGTTGATTTAGATTTTCAGAATGTATATCGACAACTTGCCGGAGTAGATTCTATTATTCAGGCAGCAGGAAGATGCAATAGAGAAGGAAGGAGAGCTAAAGAAAACAGCGTAGTGACAATTTTTCAATTTAAAGAAAAAGAATATATGCCAGGACAACGACAGCAGATGGATATTACAGAAAATCTGTTGGCAGAAGATTGGGATATTTCTTCTCTGGAATGTATTGAAGAATATTTTAAAAGATTATATCATTTCAGAGGAGAGAATCTAGATAAAAAAAGGATTATGGATGAATTTAAAAAGAGACGATATAATTTTGCAAAGGTAGGGAAAGAATTTAAATTAATTGAAGAAAATACGAAGACTATTTTTATCAATAGAGAAGATGAGGCAGAGGAACTATTAAAAAAGATGAAGCAATCAGGATATACAAAATCTGGGATGCGGAAGGCAGGGCAGTATTGTATTCAGATTTACGACAGAGAATTTGAAAACTTACATGGAGCCGGAATGATACGACCAGTATCAGAAGATATAAAAGATTTTTATGAATTGGTGAATGCGGAAGCATATACAGAAGAAATGGGATTAAGTTTAGAAATTGATACAGGAATGGCATTATGGACATAAGAATTGGGGATACAGATAACATTATTTGTATCCCCGTTAGTTTATGTTACCATAAATACTATTATTTCAATCCACAGAAAATTAGAAATTTTCCGACTGTAAAAGTAGTATAGCAAAGAAAAAGTAAAAATTCAATAGTATTTAATGTAACAAAACAGAATCAGTCTTGAATTATTGAATGTGATGTTGTAATATTATAATTGAACAATATAGAAAAGCAAAATATAATGGAAGGAGGGAATATGATTCTTTATCATGGAAGTAATGAAATCGTAGAGTATCCAGAGATAAGAAAAGCACGGTACAATAAAGATTTTTATTTTGGGTTTTATTGTACTAAGTTTCCAGAACAGGCAAAGAGATGGGCTGTGCGTTATGGAAAAGAAGGATATTTAAATAAATATGAGTATATTTCAAATGAAAAGTTAAATTATAAAGTATTTCCTAAAATGACAGAAGAATGGTTGGATTTCGTTGTGGATTGTCGAAGAGGAAAATCACATCAATATGACATTGTGGAAGGACCAATGGCAGACGACACTATATATAATTATATCCAGAACTTATTGGATGGCCGCATTTCACGAGCAGCTTTTTGGGAATTAGCAAAATTTAAATATCCAACGCATCAAATTAGCTTTCATACTATTTCAGCTCTTGATACATTGCATTATTTAGGAAGCGAGGTCGTGTATGGGAACAAAAAACAATAATAATTTATTTTTCACATGCAGCTTAATTGAATACATTGGCAGAACAGTGAAACGAACAAGGAAGGAGGTGACAGATTATCTTGGGAAAGAGAGAATAGAAAAAATTTATGAATATGCAGATGTGCTGCATTGTGAACCAATTGAAAAAGTTGCGGCAGAATTTATTGAGGACAGTAAGATTACAGAAGGTAACTTTGATAATGTAGAAGAATGTAAATATTCAATCCCAGATTATTGGGATATCGGAGAAGTTTATGAACGATTAATAGAAGATTCATGCGATGATAAGGATATCGTGAAGGGAATCTGGGAGGTATATCATTCTTGGATTGATTCGCATATTTCGGATTATAATACAGATTTTTATTATCAGCCCAGGGATTATATAGCAGCATGTTATGAGGAGGGTAATATATTATTGTAAAATGTCGAGAGGAGGCGAAAACATGAGTAGAGGAGTAAAAGTTAGAGTATGGGGCGATTATGCACTTTTTTCGAGGCCGGAGATGAAAGTGGAACGCTGTTCATATGATGTTATGACTCCGTCAGCAGCAAGAGGAATTCTTGAGGCTATTTACTGGCATCCAGGTATGAGATGGATGATTGATAAAATATATGTAAAGAAACCAATTCGGTTTACCAGTGTGCGGCGGAATGAAGTAAAAAATAAAATTTCATCCAGCAATGTATTACAGGCTTATAATGGAGGAGATAAACCTCTTTATCTCAGCAGTAAAGCGGAAATTGTACAGAGAGCTTCATTATTATTATGCGACGTAGATTATGTAATAGAGGCCCATTTTGAAATGACAGAAAAGGCAAATGAAACAGATAACCCGGGAAAGTTTAAAGATATTATGATGCGGCGGCTTAAGAGGGGAGAATGCTTTCATATGCCTTATTTTGGCTGTAGAGAATTTCCGGCTAATTTTTGTTTGTGTGAAGAAGATAAAATAGAAACAGCTTATGATGATGTAGAGGAAAAAGATTTTGGATTTATGCTGTATGACATTGATTATGCAGATAAAGAGAACTTGCAACCAATGTTTTTCAGAGCTGTCATGAGGCATGGAATTTTAGATATGAGGAACTGTGAGGTGGTACGGTGATTTTACAGGCGCTTGTAAAACATTATGAAAAACTGCTGGAAGAAGGTAAGGTTCCGAAAAAAGGCTGGTGTCAGGCTAAAGTCTCCTATGGGATAAATTTATCAAAAGAGGGAGAAATTATAGGAATTATTTTCTTTAAAACGGAAGAACAGCGGGGCAAAAAGAAAGTAGAGGTTCCAATTTCTTTAATGGTGCCTGAAATGGTAACCCGTGCTTCTGGTGTATCTGCTAATTTTTTATGTGATAATTCGAAATATTTATTGGGAATTGACGCGAATGGATTCAATAAAAGGACATTAGATTGTTTTCAGGCTGCAAAGGAAAGACATTTGCAGTTGCTGAAGAAAACGGATGGAGATATGGCACAGGCTGTTTGCAGTTATTTTGAGAAGTGGAATCCGGAGAAAGCTTCTGAAAATGATATTATAAAAGAACGCTGGGACGAACTGACGGATGGGGGGAATATTATTTTTTGTATGAGAGGTGATTATGCTCAAGATGATGGTGAAATTAAGGAAAAATGGAATGAATGTACAGAGGATTCGGATGAAGTACAGGAAGGGATTTGTCTTGTGACAGGGGGAAAAACGGAAATCTCAAGAATTCATAAAACAATTAAGGGCGTACCTGGAGCACAGTCAAGTGGAGCTGCATTGATTTCATTTAACGCTCCGGCATTTAATTCATATGGAAAAGAACAAAGTTATAATGCACCTGTTGGAAAATATGCAGAATTTGCGTATACGACAGCATTAAATTATCTTTTGAGTCATAGGGAATATACTTTCCAGATCGGAAATTCCATAGTTGTCTTTTGGGCAGAAAGCGGCGAAGAAGAATATCAAGATATCTTTTCTTTTTCAATTACTGCTCCGACAGATAATGAGGAAGAATTGAAGGTGCTTTTTCGAAATTTGAGAGAACAGAAACGAATTCAGACAGATACATTAAATTTAGACCCGGATCAAAAGTTTTATATTCTTGCGTTAGCACCAAATGCAGCCAGATTGTCTGTTCGATTTTTTTATCAGAATTCTTTCGGCAATATTTTGGACAATATTTCTAAACATTACGATAGAATAAATATAATAAGACCTGCTTGGGAAGAAAGAGAGTATTTGGGAATTCGTGATTTGTTATATGAAACAGTCAATCAGAAATCTAAAGATAAGACACCGATTCCTAATATGGCAGCAATGACTTTACAAGCTGTTTTGGCAAATAGAAGATATCCGGCAAGCTTGTATACAAACACTATTATTCGAATTCGTGCTGAGCAGGGAAATATAACCTGGGGCAGAGCTGGAATTATAAAGGCGTACTTAATTCAAAATTATAAATGGAAGGAAGGAGATACATATATGGCTTTGAATGAAGAATGTAAAGATGTATCATATTTGTTAGGACGGTTATTTTCTGTGCTGGAATCAATACAGTTAGATGCAAACCCTGGAATTAAAGCAACAATCCGTGACCGGTATTTTAATTCTGCCTGTACGACACCGGCTTCTATTTTTCCAATTTTAATAAAATTAAAAAATAGTCATATCAAAAAATTGGAGAGAGAGAAAGCGGGAGCAAAAATATATTATGAAAAATTATTGACAAAAATTATGGGAAAAATAGAGCAATTTCCAAAGCAGCTTTCATTGCAGCAGCAAGGACAGTTTGATTTAGGATATTATCACCAGGTACAGAAAAAATATGAAAAAAAGGAGGAAAAGTAAATGGGTGAGGTAATTAAGAACAGGTATGAATTTGTTATATTATTTGATGTGGAGAATGGAAATCCAAATGGTGATCCAGATGCGGGAAATATGCCTAGGATTGATCCTGAGAGTGGCTTAGGTTTAGTGACAGATGTATGCTTAAAGAGAAAGATTAGAAATTATATAGAAACAGTAAAAGAAGATGAACAAAGATATAAAATTTATATCAAAGAAGATGTGCCGTTAAATCGAAGTGACAGGGAAGCTTGTCGAAGTCTTGGAATTGAAGAGACTGCTGATAAAAAAGTAACGGATGCATTGAAAAAATTGAAGAAAAATGACCCGGATGTGGATATCAAATTAAGAGACTATATGTGCGAAAATTTTTATGATATTCGTACTTTTGGGGCGGTTATGACAACATTTGTTAAGGCGGCATTGAATTGCGGACAGGTGCGAGGTCCGGTGCAGATAGGGTTTGCAAGAAGTATAGATCCGATTTTCAGCCAGGAGGTAACAATTACGAGAGTTGCTATTACAACGGAAAAAGACGCAGAAAATAAAAGTACAGAAATGGGAAGAAAGAACATAGTACCATATGGCTTGTATCGTGCAGAGGGATACATTTCAGCAAATCTTGCCCGGAAGGTAACTGGTTTTTCAGAAGAAGATCTTGAGTTATTATGGGAAGCGATTATCAATATGTTTGAGAATGACCATTCAGCAGCAAGAGGAAATATGGCAGTCAGAGAATTAATTGTTTTCAAGCACAGTAAAGAATTAGGTGATTGTCCTGCTTACAAATTATTTGATGCGGTAGAAGTTAAGAAAAATGAAAATGTGGAATATCCTAGAAAATATCAGGATTATATTGTTCAGGTTCACGAGGGAAAAATACCGGATTCTGTAGAAGTAAAAAGGATGATTTAATGGAATATACGGAAGATGATTTTTTGATGATTTCTGGAATACAGCATTTTAAATTTTGCAGACGTCAATGGGCTTTAATTCATATTGAACAACAGTGGGCAGAAAATCAGCATACTGTTATCGGTGAATTAATGCACAAGAAAGTGCATGATCCTTATTTAAGAGAAAAAAGAAAGGGGATTATCATAGCGCGGGCGCTACCTGTTTCATCTAGGAAAATGGGAATCAGTGGAGAATGCGATGTGGTGGAATTTCATAAATGTGAAGATGGAGTGAAGCTTTATGGACATCGGGGACTCTATTCCATATATCCTGTTGAATATAAGAAAGGAAAACCTAAGATTACAGATGAAGATCGCTTGCAGCTTGCGGCACAGGCGATGTGCTTAGAAGAAATGTTTTGTACGGAAATTCCAAAGGGAGCCATTTTTTATGGCGATACAAGAAGGCGTGAGTCAGTTGAGATTACAAAAGAGTTAAAAGAAGAAGTACAAAGCATGTTTCAAGAAATGCATGAGTATTACAGACGAAAATATACACCAAAAGTAAAAAATAGTAAGAAGTGCAGGTCGTGCTCATTAAAAGAAATTTGTTTACCTAAATTAGGAAGATCGTTGTCTGTGAAGAGTTATATCAGCCAGATGCTAAAGGAGGAAGAAAAGTGAAAAAATTATTGAATACTTTATATGTTACTTCGGAAGACAGCTACCTGGCTTTGGATGGAGAAAATATTGTTGTACTTAATGGAAAGACAGAAATAGGACGTTTGCCTCTGCACAATTTAGAAGGAATAGTCTCTTTTGGATATCGAGGTACAAGCCCGGCGTTAATGGGTGCATGTGTAGAAAGGAATATTTCTTTATGTTATTTGACGCCTCAGGGGAAATTTTTAGCAAGAATTTCTGGAAGAACCAAAGGAAATGTAATATTAAGGCAGCAGCAGTATGTCAGTAGCAGAGACGATACTGTAAGTTTAGGTATAGCAAAAAACTGTATTTTAGGAAAGGTTTATAATGCCAGATGGGTGTTAGAACGCGGAATCAGAGATCATAGTTTTCAAATCGATACAGATAAAGTCAAGAAAGCGTCCAGTTATTTGAAGAAAACTCTGGAGTGCATTCGAAATTGTCAAACAAAAGATCAGCTTAGGGGATATGAGGGAGAAGCAGCGAGTGTTTATTTTGGTGTGTTTGATCAGTTGATTTTACAGCAAAAGAAGGATTTCATTTTTACAGGGCGAAATAAAAGACCACCAAAAGATAATGTAAATGCATTGTTGTCATTTGTATACACTATGCTGTCCAATAGTATCACATCTGCATTAGAGACTGTCGGATTAGATCCATATGTAGGATATTTGCATACGGATAGGCCTGGAAGAGCTTCTTTATCTTTGGATTTGATAGAAGAATTAAGAGCTGTGTTAGCAGATCGGTTTGTTTTATCATTAATTAATAAGAAAATTATCAGTGGAAAGAACTTTTCAAAGAAAGAAAATGGAGCAGTTTTAATGGATGATGAATTACGGAAAAGGTTGTTGATAGAATGGCAAAATAGAAAGAAAGAAACAATTACTCATCCATTTTTAAAAGAGAAAATAGAGTGGGGAATGGTCCCCTATGCACAGGCAATGCTTCTTGCAAGATATTTAAGAGGCGATTTGGATGGCTATCCCGTTTTCTTATGGAAATGAGGTGAAATAATGTTAGTATTGGTAACTTATGATGTAAATACAGAAACCGCAGCAGGAAAAAAGCGATTGAGGCAAGTTGCAAAACAATGTGTTAATTATGGCAGAAGAGTTCAAAATTCGGTATTCGAATGCATTGTAGATAATGCGCAATGGATAACATTAAAAGTTCTGCTGACAGATATTATCGACGAAGAAGTAGATAGTTTAAGGTTTTATTATTTGGGAAATAGGTATCAGGCGAAAGTGGAGCATGTTGGTATTGATCGAGGTATTTCGCAGGATCAAACTCTGATTTTGTAAATGGTGCGAATAATAAGTGACCAGGAATTCCTTGAGAGATTCGCACTATATTGTATAAATAAAAACAAAGAATTGGAAGGAGGTGGTAAGTTTTTTGGAGCTTAATGAGATTAATAGAGTATAAAAATTAGTGATATTGAACAAAATTGACTAGTGAAAATTAGTTATATTTGCTGTCGCTCCCCTCGCGGGAGCGTGGATTGAAATAGACCTTTCAGATCCGCAACCGGAAGACCATCGATCGTCGCTCCCCTCGCGGGAGCGTGGATTGAAATAAGTACTCTGTGATCGAATACGAGGCAGAGCCGGAGTCGCTCCCCTCGCGGGAGCGTGGATTGAAATGGAGCAGTAGTTGCCGGGCTGGCAGTTGTGTTTGCGTCGCTCCCCTCGCGGGAGCGTGGATTGAAATCTAAAATAGCACCGTATTTTGACGTACTTGGAAGGTCGCTCCCCTCGCGGGAGCGTGGATTGAAATGGAGATGTAGTAGCTGATGTGTTTGCAGGAGCGTGTCGCTCCCCTCGCGGGAGCGTGGATTGAAATAATTTTATTGTGCAGATCCATTTAAGTATTCTGTGTCGCTCCCCTCGCGGGAGCGTGGATTGAAATAGCAGCATTGTCTTATAATGGCCTGTACTGGGTAGTCGCTCCCCTCGCGGGAGCGTGGATTGAAATTTTATTCATCTTAGACAGATCTGCTCCACGCCATCGTCGCTCCCCTCGCGGGAGCGTGGATTGAAATTGCCGAGTGCGATTGAATGGAACGGCGATCGAGGGGTCGCTCCCCTCGCGGGAGCGTGAATTGAAATAAGAAAACAAAGCAGTACACTCTTTTCAAAGACGGTCGCTCCCCTCGCGGGAGCGTGGATTGAAATAGGGAATTGCAGATGCGATTGTAAACCTTGTGGGTCGCTCCCCTCGCGGGAGCGTGGATTGAAATATTATTCAAATGAATGGGACGTGCAGATTATCTGACGTCGCTCCCCTCGCGGGAGCGTGGATTGAAATTTCTGTTACTCCTAGCCCTTTTATCATATCGGCCGTCGCTCCCCTCGCGGGAGCGTGGATTGAAATCCGCTCGATGTGATAGGGTCTTGTGCTCAACCAGGTCGCTCCCCTCGCGGGAGCGTGGATTGAAATGTCAATTATAGCTAAGAGCTGATCTGAGAATCTAGTCGCTCCCCTCGCGGGAGCGTGGATTGAAATGAAAAGGAGCGGGTACCGGATACAGAATTGTTACTGTCGCTCCCCTCGCGGGAGCGTGGATTGAAATATTGCCTTGATCAATTCGCGCATGAAGTGAGGAATAGAGTCGCTCCCCTCGCGGGAGCGTGGATTGAAATTGAATTGGGCAGGAACATCCGAAGATGATTTTAACGTCGCTCCCCTCGCGGGAGCGTGGATTGAAATTGTGATTATATAATAACATATTGGTAACCAATAGGTCGCTCCCCTCGCGGGAGCGTGGATTGAAATTCCTGTCTCTGGCGCGGAATATATGCCCTTTTTGAGTCGCTCCCCTCGCGGGAGCGTGGATTGAAATTTTGCGCCAGGAATATAGAATGACCCAAACACAGTGTCGCTCCCCTCGCGGGAGCGTGGATTGAAATCCATTTTCCGGCCGGATTCCCGATATCATCAAACTCGTCGCTCCCCTCGCGGGAGCGTGGATTGAAATTTCGATTTCCTGTGCCAGAGGATTTCCGTCCTTCGTCGCTCCCCTCGCGGGAGCGTGGATTGAAATGTATGCTGATCGATAAGTATCCTTCACAGAAGTGAGTCGCTCCCCTCGCGGGAGCGTGGATTGAAATTTTTTCTGGAATATTATCAACCCCAAATATATCCGGTCGCTCCCCTCGCGGGAGCGTGGATTGAAATTTGGATGCACTTTTTTTCAAATCCATTCCGGTTGCGTCGCTCCCCTCGCGGGAGCGTGGATTGAAATAAGATAACCGTTCACGGCCTGCTTGATCTGTTCCGTCGCTCCCCTCGCGGGAGCGTGGATTGAAATCTGCAAGTTATACACCAGCGAAGTTGAATTGAGGGTCGCTCCCCTCGCGGGAGCGTGGATTGAAATAAACTCGATTCCCATTGACTTTGCAACCGGAGCAACGTCGCTCCCCTCGCGGGAGCGTGGATTGAAATCGATCAATCGTGTGGCCTGGGCAGTTGGCGGGTGTCGCTCCCCTCGCGGGAGCGTGGATTGAAATATATGATGTAATGGAACTGGTGCTTGACCTGTCAGGTCGCTCCCCTCGCGGGAGCGTGGATTGAAATTTTGTTTGCCGTTCCTGTTGTCATCGCAAAAACGTCGCTCCCCTCGCGGGAGCGTGGATTGAAATATTTAAAACAGGAAGTTTTACCTATAATAATCCGGGTCGCTCCCCTCGCGGGAGCGTGGATTGAAATAAAATTACCACACTCTTGGCAATAATCATCTACAGTCGCTCCCCTCGCGGGAGCGTGGATTGAAATTCGCAGTCCGGATGACAGGCAACCCTTTTGGCTCGTCGCTCCCCTCGCGGGAGCGTGGATTGAAATTTCCAAGTGTCACAGTTAGGCTTGCCATTTCCGGGTCGCTCCCCTCGCGGGAGCGTGGATTGAAGTTTGGCTGGTCGGCCGGAATGCCCTTGCGTATCGTGGTCGCTCCCCTCGCGGGAGCGTGGATTGAAATTTTTAACTAACTAATTAACCACACTCTAAACCTAAGTCGCTCCCCTCGCGGGAGCGTGGATTGAAATGGTTTATTCCCTATCACAACCGGACGTTGTGTAATCGTCGCTCCCCTCGCGGGAGCGTGGATTGAAATTCTTCCAATACCCAGGTTAAAACATGCCCGCTTGGTCGCTCCCCTCGCGGGAGCGTGGATTGAAATATCTCCTACATAACGCCACTGAATCGCCGTCCCGTTGTCGCTCCCCTCGCGGGAGCGTGGATTGAAATATAATCTTTTCTCGTTTATCGCTCTCACATCTCCGTCGCTCCCCTCGCGGGAGCGTGGATTGAAATCTCTACACAAGTTTAAGTATATCATTTTTCAGCTGGTCGCTCCCCTCGCGGGAGCGTGGATTGAAATTGGTACTATAATAACCATAACAACGAACACATGTTCGTCGCTCCCCTCGCGGGAGCGTGGATTGAAATTTTTGAAATATCCAGCATTTCAGACATTTTTACAGTCGCTCCCCTCGCGGGAGCGTGGATTGAAATGAAGTTCACAACAGCCACACTACAGCCGATGCTCCGTCGCTCCCCTCGCGGGAGCGTGGATTGAAATGTGAAAGAGGAAAAATTTTTAACGGTGTTATCTGCTTTGTTTGAGAAATATGAGCCGAATTTTTATAAAAATATTTCGGTGTGCAGAGAAGAAGTGGAAAAAGCCTGCAGATTTATGGAAGAAAACTTTTCGGAACATATCAGTCTGGAAGAAATCAGCAGATATGCTGGCCTTAGCAAATCGACGCTGCTGCGTGCGTTCGCAAAGGAAAAGGACATCACGCCGTATCTATACCTGGAAACAATTCGGATTCATCAGGCGAAACAGATGCTGGGAGCGCGAATGGCACCGGCGGAAGTAGCCATAAAGACAGGTTTTCAGACCAAAGTCATTTTACAAACTATTTCAGCCGCCTGATCGGAGTCGCCCCGGGAGCTTACCGCCAAATCTTTTATAAAAGAAAAGAAGGGAAATGAAAAAGATGGAAAACAAAGATTACATAGGTCATGGAGCCGCACTGCTTACAATCCTCATCTGGGGAACGACCTTTATATCAACCAAAATGCTGCTTGTGGAATTTAAGCCTATTGAAATCCTGGTATTCCGGTTTGTGATGGGATTTCTTGCGCTTTGGATTATCTGCCCGAAACGGCTGAAAACTAACGGCTGGAAGCAGGAAGCTGTATTTGCGGCAGCAGGACTGTCGGGAATCTGCCTGTATTATCTGCTGGAAAATATTGCGCTGACTTACACGCTGGCATCCAATGTTGGTGTGATTATTTCAGTTGCACCGTTTTTCACGGCAATTCTGGCCCACATATTTATTGGCTCAGAAGAAAAATTCCGGGTTAATTTTTTTGCTGGCTTTATTATTGCTATGGCAGGAATTGTTATGATCAGTTTAAATGGCGCAAAGCTCCAGCTGAATCCAATGGGAGACTTTCTTGCAATCCTTGCGGCCATTGTCTGGGCTGTTTATTCAATTTTGTCAAAGAAAATCAGCGGATTCGGATATCCGGTTGTTTTAACGACACGGAGAACTTTTTTCTATGGGATTCTATTTATGATACCGGCGGCATGGATTTTTGATCTCCGCCTTGATGTTACAGGATTCGCAGACCCTAAGAATTTATTGAATATTTTATATCTGGGTCTTGGAGCATCGGCGCTTTGCTTTGTTACCTGGAACTTTGCAGTGAAAAAACTGGGAGCCGTAAAGACCAGCATTTATATTTATATGGTGCCGGTCATTACAGTTATCACTTCAGTATTGATTCTTGGTGAACAGATCACATGGATGTCAGGATTGGGAGTCATTTTTACAATGTGTGGACTGATCATATCAGAAATGAAAATGAACCCAAAGAAGCTGAAAAGAATCGGCATTTTTCTGGTTTTCCTGATCCCTTTTCTTTTTACCGGGTGTTCTGGAAGAAACGATGAATCTTCCAATTCGCAGTCTGCACAAACAAAAGAAAAAGAGCCGGAAACAAAGATAGAGGAAAAAGACTGGTCCGAAGATTTTGCCGGGTTAAATGGCGCTGCCGTTATTTACGAACCGGAGGAAAATCGTTATCAGATATATAATCAGGATCTGGCGCAGACACGGAGATCTCCCTGCTCCACTTTTAAAATCATATCTTCTTTGATTGCTCTGGAAAATGAAGTGATCGATGATATAGGAAAAGAACGAATGCAGAAAGAACTGGACAAGTTATCCTATGGAAACTGTGATATTTCCGACTGGGAAGGGAGACAGAACACAAACAATAATAACAGGGCACTGACAGGATTCTGGATTGAATCATCCCTGAAAATATCTCCAAAAGAGCAGACAGAAGTAATGGAAAGAATCTTTGGTGATACATCATCTTATTCAAAAGAAAGCCTGAACCAGTTAAAACAGGTGATGCTGACATCACAGGATAAAGAAAAAGACATTACAATTTACGGAAAAACCGGTATGGGAAAAGACAATGGAATTACGGTAGACGCTTGGTTTACGGGCTTTGCAGATGTTTCCGATGAACGGATGTATTTCTGCGTTTATCTTGGGGAAACTGAAGGAGCGGATGTGACAAGCACAAAAGCAAAAGAGATTGCAATCCAGATCATCTCTGATTTATAATTCAGAATGGAGATATGATGCAGCTGAAAAAGGCAGCAGGAAAATAAAACCAAGATAAAGAACAAAACCACTGGCAGCAGAATGAGCCGGTGGTTTTCTGCGTAATAGGCAATCTATTTTTCCCTAACGATTTCTTCTTTTATGATTTCTATGAAGTTTTTTACATCGCTGGAAGGATTTTTCGGATAAAGAATTCCATATGGAATCTGATAATCCCACTGCACAGGAAGTGTTGTTAAAAACGGATGGATATCAGACCATGCATCTAATGTAAGAAGAAACATACCGGTCTGTTCGCACATATTAAAGGTATCCATATCATAGTAATATCCGGCATCTGTGATCATGATTTGAGGATGCGTCATATTCAATATAGTGCGGAAATAATCCAGAAGTTCGGTATCTCCGCTTTTGATCATGACAAGCCGTTCTCCGTGAAGATCTTGAAGAGACAGTTTCTTTTTGGAACACAGGGGGTGCCCTTTGGGTACGGCCACGCAAAGCTGATAATTTCCCAGATGCAGGTAATCCGCCATTTTCAGCATAGCTCTGGAATTAAAGCAGCCGACTAAAACATCCATTCGTTCTCCGAGAGACCCGATCACAGACAGAATCTGTTCCATCCTATCTTCATATGGGACAATGCGAAACTTATACTGGGGATATTTTTCACGAAGCGGTGCCCAGAGATTCGACAAGACACTGCTTGGATTGAGGAGGGAAGAGCCGACTCTTATGGTAATTCCATCTGAAAGTTCTGCATTTCTGGCTCTCGCAATAGCATTTTCTGCATCAGCGAACATCCTTTTTCCATCTTCGTACAAGGATTTTCCAGCAGCTGTCAGCTGAATACCATGATTGCTTCGTTTTAGAAGAGTCATACCCAGGCGGTTTTCCAATGTGTTCATGTGCTTCATAACAGAAGCCGGTGTTACGAGAAGCCGCTTGGCAGCTTTAGAGAAACTGCCAGCATCTACTACCTGAAGAAAAATCTGCAATTGTTGACTGAGCATAAAGGTCACCTCTTTTTGCGTTTACTTTGAGTAAATACAGCGTAGCATTTTTGGTTATTCCATGTCAAGGAAAATGAAAATATAATAAAAAATGGAAAATACAGAAAGCAAGGAGGAAAGACATGGGATATTTAGGTGAAGACATTAAAAAACTTGGTTTTGGTCTGATGCGCCTTCCGCAGAAAGACGGAGCGATCGATATCGAACAGACAAAGACGATGGTTGATATGTTCATGGATGCCGGATTTACATATTTTGATACGGCCTGGGCGTATGCAGGCTCTGAAGACGCCATTCGACAGGCACTGGTAGAACGTTATCCGAGAGAAAGTTTCCAGCTGGCAACAAAGAATGCGGCATGGATCAACTGCAAGACAAGAGAAGAGGCCATCCAGCAGTTTGATACTTCTCTGAAGCAGACAGGAGCAGGCTATTTTGATTTCTATCTGCTTCATAATCTGGGTGAGACCCGTACGAAATATTTTGATGACTATGATATGTGGAACTGGATCAAAGAGAAGAAGGAAAGCGGACAGATCAAACATATGGGATTCTCTTTCCATTCCACACCGGAAGAATTGGAAGAAATCCTCAACCAGCATCCGGAAATGGAATTTGTTCAGCTGCAGATCAACTATGCTGACTGGGAAAATCCTGCGGTTCAGTCCAGAGCATGTTATGAAGTGGCACGTGCCCACGGAAAATCTGTGATTATCATGGAGCCGGTCAAAGGAGGAATGCTTGCCAATCCTCCGGAATCTGTACAGAAGATTTTCAAGGAAGCAGAACCGGAAAGTTCCGTTGCATCCTGGGCAATCCGTTTCGCGGCTAATTTAGACGGACTGATTACAGTTCTTTCCGGTATGAGCAATGTAGAACAGATGGAAGACAACTTATCTTACATGAAAGACTTCCATGGACTTACAGATGCACAGAAAGAAACACTGAAAAAAGCACAGGAAGAATTGAACCGGATTCCGTTGATTCCATGTACCACATGCAATTACTGTGCAAAAGTCTGCCCGAAGGAAATTGGAATCTCCGGATCCTTCACGGCCATGAACTATCTGACATTATACGGAGATGTGGCAGCAGCTAAACATCAGGAAGAATGGCTGGTAGGAGGCCATGGAAGAAAGCCTGCGGCAGAATGTATCAAATGTGGAAAATGCGAAGCAGTCTGTCCACAGCATATTAAGATCAGAGACGAACTTGTAAAAGTAAGCGAAGCATTAAAATAAGAAAAAAAGTATAAGAAGGGCCTGTTCTTTGCGGCTGCGAAGAACAGGTCCTTTTGTAATGTTGCAGGAAAGATAACAGGTGTAGTAAAATGAATATCAGAGAAGAACCGGACTTCTTGATATCAAGGATGAAAGAGAAATGGGGTGACAGGATGCTGAAGATTGCGATTTGTGATGATGACCTTGCGGCTGTCAGACTGCATAGGGAAATTGCAGAAGACTGCTTAAGGCAGTGCGGCAGCACCGGAGAAATAGAAGAGTATACCACCAGCGACAATTTACTGTATGATATCACAGAAGACCATTTTTTCTACGATCTGATCTTACTGGATATTGAAATGCCGGGAAGCAGCGGCATGGAGATTGCAGAAAAAATAAAACCCTTTCTTCCAAGCATAAAAATTATTTTTATAACATCCCATATCGAATACGCAATTGATGCATTTGAATTATCAGTGTTTCGCTATGTGCCAAAAGATGACATCGACAAACGGCTTCCATCCGCGATCAAAGATGCAGTGAAACTGATCGAACTGGAAGAAGGAAGAAATTACATCATTCAGACCAACAGCCGTTTGGAGAAAATCCCTTATAAATCAATTTATTATATTGATCGTGACGGAAAAAACGCAAATATTGTAACGGAAAACGGCAGTTCAAAAGTGCGCAAAAGTCTGGCACAGGTTTATGACGAACTGAATGGGGAGGAATTTATTTATATCGACAGAGGCTGCATTGTCAATCTCATCCATATTATGCAGATAAAAGACGGAATGGCGATCTTGAAAAATGGAGCTTCTCTTTCCATCAGCCGCTCACATTTGCAGAAAGTAAAGGAACAGATCAATCGATACTGGGGGATGCACATATGACAGACTGGATTTTTATTATCTCAAATATTGCGACAGCATGGGTGCGGGCTGCGGCAGGTTTATATCTCATTTCACGAATCCTGTCGACAGAAAGATTAAGTCTGAAGACTATAACGGCAGCGGGGACCGGCATGACAGTGATTTGTCTGATTTTCCATTTTACGAGCCTGCCGGAATTCTATCGTTTTGCACTGGAAGCTGTCTGGATTACAATCTGTTCCAGACAGCTGCAGCATACAGATACGAGACTCAGTCTTTTTCTTGGGATTTTTTATGAAATTGCGGCAGCCTTCTGGCAGTTTCTGGTTTCCGCGTGGCTGGGCGTGCTGTTTCACTCCAGCAAATTTTTGGACGTTCAGATGAAGCAGGGACAGACTGCAGTCTGGATATTTTATGTCATTTTCATACTTCTGATTCTATATCTTTCCAGAAAGCGGGATATGACGGAGAAAACAGGATTTCGCATAGCTTCTGCGATTGGTGTAGCAGGTTTTCTCGGAATTGTGACTCTAACGGAACAAAAGACTTTGTTTATTGAGGATGAGACGCTGGATATGTGGATGATTCTGGCTCTTGTCTTTATGATGGCAGTGCTGATTTATAATATGAGACGACAATATGAAATGGAGAAAGAACTGGCAAAATTAAAAACAGAGCAGGCGGAGTTATTAGAGCGGGATTATATCACATTGAACCGGGCCTATGAAATGAATGCAAAACTATTTCATGATTTCCATAATCATATTGGAATTCTGAGGCAGTTTCTCTCCCGCGGGAAAACAAAAGAGGCAGTTGAGTACCTTAACGAACTGCAGGCGCCGGTTCGGAAAATGACAGACGCTGTATGGACGGGAGATGAAACGGTAGATTACCTGATCAGCAGCAAGGCAGCGGCAGCAAAGGACAACGATATTCAATTTACAGTGCAGGTGGAATTCCCAAAACATATGAATATAAAAAGCATTGATCTGTGTGCGATTCTCGGCAATCTGCTGGACAATGCGCTGGAAGCGGCCGGGCAGGCATCAGACCCGAAGCGAAAATGGATCCGGCTGACAATCCGCCGGATTCATCAAATGCTGGTCATAAAAATAGAGAATGGTCTTGAGACTGCGTTAAAACAGGAAAACGGAAATTTAAAAACGACAAAGGAAGAAAATGGACTGCATGGATGGGGATTAAAAAGCGCTCAGACTGCAGCTGAAAAATATGAAGGCATGGTACAGACGTCCCATACAGAAAATACATTTTACGCAGTCGCAACCCTCTCTTATCAGGCTGTATCCGTTGAAACATAAGATTTACAAACCACGAGGCAGAATGAACGGCCTTGTGGTTTTTTCACGGTCAAAAACCTGCTGTTTGCGGACATTCCTGCAGAGCCGCGGTTTCCGGAGTATGATAAAGACAGAAAAAGGAAAGGACAAAAAGGAGGGAAAAACGATGAGACATGTATATATTCGGGGAATTTTAGCATTGATCTGGTTTGTATGTGCAGTCGTATGTGTGATATCCGGGAACTTTGAAATGATAATTTTCTATCTTGCCATGGGAATTGTCTTCGCATATTCTGCATATACCACGTGGAAGAAAGAAAAGAATCATAAAGGAGGCAGGTAGTATGAAATGCCCTCTTCTGGAGATCAGAAACCTGAGTGCGTGGTATCAAAAAGACAGGAAGGTGTTATCAGAATTATCTTTAAAATTATATGAAAACGAAGTGACCGGGCTGATCGGATTAAATGGAGCCGGGAAAACAACATTTTTAAAAGTCCTGTCCGGTCTTCTGTCTTTGTATCGCTGTGAAGGCATCTGGTTTCACAATACACCTGTAAAGCTGAAGAAAAGAAGCTTTAAAACATGCCGTTATACGGTATTTGCCGAAGACAATGCATTTCAATATTTTACATTCTGGGAATATCTGTCTTATGTCTTTGGTGCTTATGGAAAAGAAATACCGGATGTAACAGATTTAATCCATGGATTTCATTTTGAGAACCATGCGGAAACACTAATCAAAGATCTTTCGACCGGCAATCGAAAAAAAGTATTTCTGATTACGGCATTTGCATTGAAACCTGAATTGTTGTTGCTGGACGAGCCGGTGGGAGCGCTGGATTTTCAAAGTACAGAATATCTGTATCAGCAGATTGCAGGCTATAAAAAATATGGAACTGTCCTATTTTCTTCTCACATACTGGAAAGCATCACGATAACCTCAGACCGTGTTTTTGTTTTGGAAGAAGGACGGATCCGGCAGACGTTTGAAAAGGAACAGATAGACGCCGCAAAAATCCGGGAGGCGCTGCGTTATGAAAATGATATTTAAATGTTACGCAAAAAAATTATTCGGAGCAAAATATGGGAGAGTCCTGCGGAATCTATTTGTGATTTTCATTTTATATTGGGGACTGCATCTGGCAGAGATAAAGATAATAATTGCTCCGTCCATCCTGTATTTTATGATAGGCTTTCTGACTGCCGGCGTTATGTGGCAGGTTCTGGCTGCGGAGGCCGGAGCTGCTCAGATGCAGAATATGATGATGCTTCCTCTGGACGAGAAAAAATTTGTTCTTGCCTATACCGCAGCCCTTGGTCTGTATACGATTTTTTCCAGAACCGCTGTTTTACTGGCGGTGATTTTGGCAGTGTCAGAACAGGAATGGCAGGAAATCATACATACGATTTTCTGTATGATAAACGCAGTATTGGTAACTGCAGTTATCTTTTCTCTTAAGAAATATCACGCTGCAGGTATTCTATGCGTCGCAGGGATAGCAGCGGTGATTTTTCTTGGATGGAACAAAAATTGGTTCATAGGTATGCTGCTGATGATTGGAGTTACAGCTCTGTCATTGCTGCAAAATACGGACGCCTATTCTTTTTACGGGCCGGAAGGGGAAAAGAAACGGACGCCGAAAACACATCGGCATGGTTCTGTGTGGTGCTATTTCCTTCGATATTTAAAAGATCACAAAAATTATCTGGCAAATACAGGAATCATGTGGTGCGCAGCCTGTATACTGCCGATGATCTTCAGACAAATGGAGAGTATGTTTGCTGTTCTGATCGGATTTGCTGTTTTAACACTTAATACACCAATTTGCATTTTATTGTCCTGTGATCGTTCTCTGGAACAAGCGGTTCGGGTTCTGCCGGGACAGAAGCAGATGTTTTGTAGTCCTTACTGCCTGTTTATTTTTTCCTGCAATGTGACAGCAGACATGATCTTTCTCTGCAGCTGGCAGATTCAGGCGGGAGGGGTCACTGTATGGATGTTCATAACAGCTGTCTGTTTTTCGCTGCAAAGTGCCATATGCGCTGTTCTTCTGGAGTGGTTTTATCCCATCCGAAAATGGAAAACAGAGAGTGACTTGTGGCATCATCCACGGAAATATGTGGTGCCGGGATTTATGGTGCTGCTGGCGGGATTTATTGGAACAATTCCTGAAGCAACGATTCTTTTTCTGATCTTGTTGGGGATAGAGATGATAAGTTTTGTGATAGTGTGCCAGAAAGCTTAGAAAATAATAAAAAGCAGGGAAATGAGATATAAAACTCCTTTTCCTGTTTTTTATACTGTTATAAATATGAAAAGTATAGTAAAATATATATTGAATGGATATTTGTGAGAAGTAAAAAATTAGGATGGCAGAGAAGAGCGAGTATGTATGATATTATGATTTGTTGGAAAGGAGATTGACATGATTTATGTGACAGGAGATACGCATGGAAAATTTCAACGGATTACTGATTTCTGTGAACATGAGAAAACAAGCTGTGAAGATATTATGATTATTTTAGGAGATGCAGGGATCAATTATAATGGATGGGTTTTAGATCGGGAAAAGAAAGAGCTTTTAAAGACTTTGCCAATTACATTGTTTTGTATTCATGGAAACCACGAACAGAGACCGGACACGATCGACAGTTATGCGGAAAAGAGATGGCACGGCGGCATTGTATATTGGGAGGAGGACTACCCGAATCTTTTATTTGCAAAAGATGGAGAAATATTTGATTTGGATGGGAAACAGACCATTGTGATTGGCGGAGCGTACAGTATTGATAAAATGATTCGAGTCATTTATGGATACGGATGGTGGGCGGATGAACAGCCATCTGATGAAATCAAGCGATATGTGGAAGAACAATTGGAGAAAAGAAAATAGGAAAAGTGGAAATGAAAGATAAAGACATTGAGAGTTTTTGAAAGGGGATAGAAAAGTGATTAATGATTTTGTAAAAACATGGATTTGGTTAATGGATTATTATATAGGATCATATCTAGATTTGGATGTCAGGATTATGAAAAATTTCTTAGAAAAAGTTTTGTATACTGATGAATTGAATGTTGTATTTCAAAGAATATTAAATGATAAGGAAAAGGGGAAAATATCGGAAAAAATCGAGAAGAGAGGCATATTATTAAATGTTATAATATTATTAGATGATACGTATGAAATGATTTGCAAAGAAGAAGGATTTATACTATTAAATAAAAGTTTAGATTATTTGATTAATAATTTTTTGTCAATAAATTGGCTGTTAGCATATTTATTGAGAAAAGATTTTGAAAATGGAAGGAAATCAGAAGGGAACACATATCAACAAAGCGATATAATTATTGAATTTCTTAAGGTGATAAGAAAAGAAAATAATATAAGGAAAATGATAAAAAAAGACGATGCTGAAAAGGAAGAAAATATAAAAATTTGGGAAAATGTATCTAAATATGATTTGAAATTTATAAAAGCACATGTAGAATATTTGAAATTTTTAGTTATTTTGCTTTGTATAACAGAAAGTCCATTCTATTCTAAACAAAGTAGAATGATTGCAAGTCAATTGAAAAATTGTTTAAAAAAAATTTTGGTTAATTGTCGAATAGAAAAATTTTTTATGGAACCTAATATTCAATATAGTGAAGAAGAATTCGGAATACATACTACAACTAAATTTGAGATGTATTTTATTCAAAGTAATGGTGATAGATATTGCTTAAGATTGGATTTTCCACACAACGATGTAAAAAAAATACATTTTAATATACATGAACCGTTTAGAGGAACAGCTTTTCCAATAAAAAAATATGAATTTCAGGAACTTTGTGATAAATGTCCTGATTGTGATTTAAATGATTTCTTCTATAAATACGGAGATTGTTATTGGTTTAAAAATAATTTTTTATTAAAAATAAAAGAAAAGTGTAAAGATG
>DWWD01000038.1 GCA_019119895.1 Candidatus Anaerostipes avistercoris
GCTTCTCGATCATCAGATGCACATCCAGAGGAATCGTTGTCATATCCTTCAGCATTTTGATATGATCCGGTCCGAACGCCATCTTCTCTACAAAATGTCCGTCCATGACGTCCACATGGAGAAGTTCTACGTCATTTCCCTCTAATATTTGTAATTGTTTCCTTAAATTTCCAAGATTGGCGCCAAAAACAGACGGTGCCAGCTTCATTTCTTTCATTTTTTCCTCCTGTTACCCTTATCCAATACTTTCTTCTAAAAACCGAATCACTTCATCATCCGAAAGATTCCTGCACTTTTCCAAAGCTTCCGGATTATTCAAAAACTGCATCAGACTCTGCAGCGCCTGCAGATGTTCATTGGGATCCTTGATCGCCATATTAAAAATCATATCTGTTTCGATATTTTCGGTATCGTCGTCCATCCTGCGGAATACAACCGGAGCATCCAGTTTCAGAAAACAAATGCTGTTTTCTTTGATTCCTTCATCTTTGCAGTGAGGAATCGCTACCGGGATATCGGTAGGCAGTCCTGTCGGGTAATCTCTCTCACGAATCCTGCATTTCTCTCCAAATGTCTCTTTTACCAGACCGGCATCGTACAG
The DNA here is from genome assembly GCA_019119895.1 of Candidatus Anaerostipes avistercoris. Taxonomy (GTDB): domain Bacteria; phylum Bacillota; class Clostridia; order Lachnospirales; family Lachnospiraceae; genus Anaerostipes; species Anaerostipes avistercoris. The sequence continues at coordinate 602 of DWWD01000038.1, forward strand.
TGCCCTGCCGCACATGGAAATCGCTTCATCGCTGTCTTTTGCGGCTCCGTGAATTACTAAATATTTATTCTGTCCCATTTTTTCACCTCATTCAGATCAATCTGTTATTTAAAAGAAAAGTTTATGGATGAAGGATATGATGATATTTCCAGGATTCCATCCAAAGTGGGATGCTGTTACCATTCCATCAAAATCTACGCTCGTAACACTCATCATCTGTGTTGCTTCCGGCGCGAACATATTCGCAAAGAATAAAGTCAGACCCATGATGATAATCATAGAAATCAGGCTTCGGAAAATATTTCCTTTTCCTGTTAATACACACATTGGAGCAAGGTAGCAGACTTCAGCCAGAATTCCCAGCGGGAAGAATCTCATATCCGGTATAACAAACGCCATTGCGATTGTTAATGGGATCATGATCGCTGTACATGTGATGCATGCAGGATCTCCAAGTCCCAGTGCGATATCCATACCAATATATACATCTTCATCCTCACCAAGCTTATTCTTCATATATTCATTTGCCGCATTTCCAATTGGTGTCAGCCCTTCCATCATGATACCTACCATTCTTGGAATTAATACCATGACAGCCGCGATTCCCATACAGATTGTCAGCAGAGAAGATACATCTTGTTTTGTCAGCACACTTAAAAATAACCCTACTACAATTCCAATGATCGCCGGATCTCCGAAAATTCCTAATTTCTCTCCAACCTTATCCATATCAAGGTCGATTTTGTTCACTCCCGGAATCTTGTCGATCAACTTGTTAAGCAGATAGCTGATCGGGTATACCCAGGAAGCAAATGCCAGTGTTGTACATGTCGTGCCTTCCAGTCCGAAGAACTCACCCCATTTTGGAGCCAGCCACTGAGAAAAGAATAAGGTGACAACTGATAGTGCTACGGTTACAAGGAATCCTACTACAGCACTGCCAAACAGGGCGTATGCCAGGGCTCCCGGTACAAGGAAATGCATAAAATTCCAAATATCTACATTTAATACTTTTGTAATTTTCGCTCTTACTAAAATCAGATTGATGATGACGATTGCCGGGATCGCAAATACTGCAAATGGTACGGTCCATGATGCTCCTCCCAGTGCGGCAAATCCGATCTCCAGCACGTCATATCCTGAACCCATCTCTTCGTAGTAATCCATTACCGGCTGGATTGTTGTCGTTAACAGGTTGACTGCAAGAGACAGACCTTGAAAACCGATACCTACTAATAATCCTGCCTTAACCGCCTGACCGAACTTCATTCTGAAGAACAGTCCTAAGATGGCGATAACCACCGGGAGCATAACTGCTGCTCCCAGATTTACAAAGCCTTGAAAGAAATTTAATAATGCGTCCATCGTCTTCCTCCCTTTTCTCTAATTAATCTTCATTATAGACTTTCTTTAACAGTTCTGTGAGATCTGCTTTTACTTTACCTTCGTTTACGCCGGATACCAGCCCGAACACGCTCATATGTGGTTTGTCTAATGGTTTCCGATAGTTCGCTGTTGTTAAAACGACATCTACGTCATTCTGTTTTGCCGGTACCTCTGCAAGGGTTGCTTTAAACAGTTTCACTGGTACACCTGCGTCTTCTGCAATCTTACTTACCGCATCTTTTGCGATGGTTGATGTTGCTACTCCGCTTCCACAAGCTACCAAAACTTTTACTGCGCTTTTTGCCATAATGTTTAACCTCCTAAAAATGAATTCTGTTTGTTATGCTTTCCATAATTCATACCCATGCGGCGCCTGCATTAAATTTCTTCCGTCTCGATAAGTTCTGTATTTTGTTTCGGTATCAATTACTATGTCTTTATTATATTGGGTCATTGTTTTTTCCTCAAGCCAAGTTCATTTCTCAGCGAATGAAACAAATTTTACAAGGCTTCCCGGGGACTCTTTTGTGCATTTTGTATACATTTAAGCAAAACCCTGATTCTGCGGGGTTAATCTATGAACAAAAAAAGATGAAGAACTTTCTCCATCTTTTTCTGATTCATATATTCTATTAAAATTACCGGATGACATCTTCATAAAAGTCATAATATTTCAATATTCTGAGAAATGTAATCCGGTCCCTGATATACGGCGCTGTCCGTGCCGTATCTGCTTTCATTTCCGGCGGGAAGCCAAGCTCCTCCAGCGTACACACACCTCCTGCCGTTCTGAGTAAACTCCTGATCTCCTCCGGTGTCGGAATCTCTTCGATCAATCTTATGATTTCATCGTTCTTTTTTCTTAAGACATCCGGAGATATCGTATCCAGAAGATTGGGCTCGTTGGTCTCCTTGATCCTTCTGCAGAGTTCCGGATTCCGAAATGTCGTTTCAATCAGTTCTGTTTCCACCGGCACAGATTTTTTCAGATGAAAATTACCTGTTTTCATCCTCTCTGCCGCCGCATGATAAATACTGGCTGCCAGCATTAAGCCGACTCCTACTTTTTCTCCGTGATAAGCCTCCGTTTCTTCGTTGATCACTGCCATCTCCCAAAAATGAGCCATGTGGTGTTCCGCGCCGGAAGCCGGTCTGGAATGTCCGGTCATCTGCATGGCAAGACCTGAGAGCAGCAGTCCGTACATCAGCTCCTCATAAGCTGCGATTTCTCCGTTTACCAGCCCCGGAAGAGATTTCTTCAGGTTGTTCAGGGCTTCATATTCCATATCGCAGATTCTCCGGCAAATGTGTTCTCCATTTAAAATATGTGTAATCTTCCAGTCTGCCAGTGCAGTGTTTTTTCCAAGAAGATCTCCCACTCCGGATGCCGTCAGACGCATCGGCGCCTCGGCGATCACACGGCTGTCTGCGATCACAAGAATCGGGGATTTCGCGATCATGCTCCGTTTAAATCCATACCATGACATGGCGGCTACAGTGGAGACATATCCATCCACACTGGCTGCCGCTTCATATCTATGACCGTCGCATACCATCGCCAAATGATGATATGCATCATAAGGTTCCTGTTTCAGTATCTGCGGAATTTTCTGCAGCGCACCTTCTTCCAGGATCACATCGTTTACTGCCAATTCGTGAGTCTGCCCGCAGCTGCACTCTCCCGTAAAATCTTCTATTGATATCTTCATGCCGGTTCTCCTTTCAAATAAAATACTTGACTGATCAAACTTGATCTTATTTTATCTGAATTTTAAGCCTCATTCAATCGCCGGGAAAAGAATTTAACCAGCCTCCGTACCCATTGCGCAGAAAACCGCCGAACGCCGGATTTTCCAATCCAGTGTTCGACGGTCTTGTCTTTTACTTTTCTATTATTATTTCTTCGTATATTTTGATGTAACTTTCAGTCTGGCCATTGCCCGTGATAAAGCTGCCTGTGTATGATAATACTGCAGCCGGCTCTGTTTCTGATGCAGGCGTTCCTCTGCTCTTTCCTTTGCCTCTCTGGCACGGATCACATCGATATCTTCCGGACGCTCCACGGTATCAACCGCGATCAGAACAAAGTCTCTCGTAATGTCAGCAAAACCCTCTCCGACAACAGCTGTACGCCATTCGCCATTTACCTTAAAGCGAAGTTCTCCGGCAACCACGGCAGTTACCGTATCTTCATGGTTTGCCAGGACTCCGTATAAGCCATCCATCGCCGGAAAGATAACCTGCTCGCAGGCGCCGCTGTAAAATTTCTTATCACTCGCAATGATTTCAAAATAAAAGGTTTCTGCCATATTATGACACCTCTTTCGCTTTTTCCTTTACATCTTCTATGGTTCCTGCCATCAGAAATGCTGATTCCGGATATTCATCCATCTCGCCATCCAAAATCGCTTTGAATCCCCGGATTGTTTCCTGAATCGGCACATAGCGTCCAGGAATTCCTGTAAAGTTTTCTGCTACATGGAATGGCTGGGATAAGAATTTCTGAATCTTTCTCGCGCGATATACAATTACCTTGTCTTCTTCATCCAGTTCTTCCATTCCGAGAATTGCGATAATATCCTGCAGTTCTTTATATCTCTGCAGAGCTTCCTCCACTCTGCGGGCTACATTGTAATGCTCTTCGCCGACGATATCCGGTTCCAGGATTCTTGAGTTTGATTCCAGCGGATCCACTGCCGGATAGATTCCCTGCTCGGAAATAGCTCTTGATAATACAATGGTCGCATCCAAATGGGCAAATGTCGTTGCCGGAGCCGGGTCTGTCAGGTCATCAGCCGGCACATAGACTGCCTGAACAGATGTGATGGAACCATTCTTTGTAGACGTGATTCGTTCCTGCAGCGCTCCCACTTCATTCGCCAGAGTCGGCTGATAACCTACGGCAGATGGCATACGCCCAAGGAGGGCGGATACCTCTGATCCTGCCTGTACATATCGGAAAATATTATCAATGAAAAGCAGAACATTCTGTTTTTCCACATCTCTGAAATATTCTGCCATCGTAAGACCTGTCTGAGCCACACGCATACGGGATCCCGGCGGCTCGTTCATCTGTCCGAATACCAGAGCTGTATTTTTGATAACGCCTGATTCTGTCATCTCTCCCCACAGGTCGTTTCCTTCCCTGGATCTCTCTCCAACTCCGGTGAAGATAGAGTATCCGCCATGCTCTGTGGCAATGTTATGGATCAGTTCCTGAATCAGAACAGTTTTTCCAACTCCTGCACCTCCGAACAGTCCGATTTTTCCACCTTTTGCATATGGAGCGAGAAGGTCAATGACCTTGATTCCTGTTTCCAGCATTTCTACCACAGGACTCTGGTCTTCAAATTTCGGCGGCTCCCTGTGGATTGCCCATCTTTCTGCGTCTTCGTCTATCTTTTCTCCATTATCAATGGCATCCCCAAGAACATTGAACATTCTTCCCAGGGTCTGCTTTCCGACCGGAACTTTGATTGGTCCGCCGGTTGCTGTAACTTCCATTCCTTTATGTAATCCTTCACTGGCTGCCAGGAGAATGCATCGCACCGTTTTGTTTCCGGTATGCTGCGCAACTTCCATCACAACCTTTTTTCCATGATTATCTACAGTTAAAGCGTCATTGATAAAAGGGAGGTTTTCGGTCTCAAATTCCACGTCGATAACGGGACCGATAATCTGTACGATTTTTCCTTTTTCCATGTTCTTTCCCTTCTTTCGCTGTGATTATTTCTTCCTTAATGCCCTTGCGCCTCCGACTACTTCTGTAATTTCCTGAGTGATGGCTGCCTGTCTCGCACGGTTATACAAAAGTCCCAGCGAATCTATCATCTCACGCGCACTCTTGCTCGCCCCTTCCATCGCCATCATTCTGGCATTTAATTCGCTGGAAAATGACTCTACCATCGCTCCGTAAACCAGTCCTTTGACATAATTCGGCACGAGCCGGTTCAGCACTGCGTCAACGGACGGCTGAAAATCCGTATATCGTCTTGGTCTGGTGCGGCCGGCCATAATGTATTTCCTTGGATTCAGAGGCAGTACCTGAATGACCCGTGGCTCGGAATCGATCTGAGAAATCATCCTTGTATAAATAACGTAAACTTCATCCAGTTCCTCTTTCAGATACAACTCCAGAAGCTTCTCCGCGATTCTTCTTGCCCGGTAGATGGTCGGATTCTGTGTCGTATACAGGAAATCATCATCCATGGCGGTTTCATTGCGTCTTCCGAAATAATTTCTTCCCATATATCCGATCACGAACAGTTTTGCGTCCGGATCGCTGCCAATCTCCTGTTCTGCCATCTTTAAGATATTGTGATTATAGGCTCCGGCAAGTCCCCGGTCCGCCGTCATAATCAGATATCCTTTCTTCGGCTTCTGTCCTTCTTTGACCTTACGGAGATATGAATTCTTCATATCCGGAGAATGAGCAATAATATCAATCAGTGTTGCCTGGATCAATTCAAAGTACGGTTCTGTAGCCTCCAGCTGCTTCCTGGCCTTTTTCAGTTTTGACGAAGAGACCAGATACATGGCATTGGTTATCTTTAATGTATCTTCGATGCTCTTCATTCTTTGTTTAATTTCTCTCATATTTGCCATGGAAATCACCTACTTCATATATTCCTGAATTCCCTGTTCGACTGCCTGTGCCAGATCATCTGTGAGCACTTTCTTCTCTTCAATCTCTTTCATGATTTCCGGATGCTTCTGTTCAAAATATGCTACCATTTCTTCCGTCTCATGTTTAAGTTCTTTTAACGGAATCTCATTTAACATTTTGTGAGAGGCTGCATACAGCAGAATAATCTGCTTGGACAGAGACATCGGATGATATAACGGCTGTTTCAGAAGTTCGATCAAATGCGCGCCGTGATTCAGCGCTGCCTTTGTATTCTCATCCAGGTCAGAACTGAACTGTGTAAATACTTCCAGTTCTCTGTACTGCGCCAGATCAATTCGCAGATTTCCCGCTACCTTCTTCATAATCTTTGTCTGTGCGGCGCCGCCGACACGTGATACAGAAAGTCCGACATTCACAGCAGGGCGGACTCCTGAAAAGAACAATTCTGTTTCCAGGAAAATCTGTCCGTCTGTAATAGAGATAACATTGGTCGGAATATATGCGGATACATCTCCGGCCTGGGTCTCAATGATCGGAAGGGCTGTAATGGATCCTCCGCCGTGTTCCTCATCCAGCCGGCAGGAACGTTCCAGTAATCTGGAATGAAGATAGAAGACATCTCCAGGATACGCCTCACGTCCCGGCGGTCTCTCCAGAAGAAGGGAGATTGCACGATATGCTACAGCATGTTTGCTCAGATCATCATATACAATCAATACATCTTTTCCCTTGCTCATGAAATATTCTGCAATCGCCGTTCCCGCGTACGGAGCAATATACTGCAGAGATGCCAGATCACTGGCTGACGCAGATACGACAATAGAGTAATCCATTGCTCCATGTTTTGTCAGATTGGTTACAATCTGAGATACTGTAGATGCTTTCTGTCCGATTGCCACATAAATACAGATTACATCCTGTCCCTTCTGATTTAAAATCGTATCGACTGCAATGGCCGTCTTTCCTGTCTGACGGTCACCGATGATCAGCTCCCTCTGTCCACGTCCGATCGGGAACATGGAGTCAATGGCCAGAATACCTGTCTGAAGAGGCTGATCGACAGACTGTCTTGCAATAACGCCGGCAGCTTCATGTTCGATCGGGCGGCGTTCCTGTTCTTCAATCTCTCCTTTCCCATCAATCGGTTCTCCAATGGCATTGACAACACGGCCGATCATTCCGTCTCCAACCGGGATATCAGCCTGAACGCCTGTCCTTGTCACTTTTGATCCTTCCTGTAAACCGTGGTCGGAACCAAGCAAAACGACTCCGATACAGTTTCTTTCCACATTCATTACCAATCCATGGACGCCGGTCTCAAATACAACCAGCTCTCCATACATGACCTGATCCATTCCATATACCGTTACGATTCCGTCTGCGATCTGGATGATCCGGCCCTCTTCTTTTATTTCCGTTTTCTGATCATAATTTTCTATCTGATCTTTTAATACAGTCACCACTGTTTCCGGATTAATACTGCTCACCTGATTTTCACCTCCATGCAAGATTTTGCTTCATTTTCTCAAGTTTTCCTCTCAGGCTCCGGTCAAGAACCATATCATGAACTTTTAAGACGAAACCGCCGATCAAAGAAGCGTCTTCCTCTAATTTAAGTTCCACCTGCTCCGCCTGATATTTCTTTTTCAGATATTCTTTTATGCGGGCCGTCTGTTCTTCATCCGGTTTTGTCACATAGCTTAAGGTTCCCCTCAGAATCTTTTCTTCTCTGCAGATCAGCTCATCACAATAACCAAAGGCTTCCTCCAGGCAGTCTGCATCATCGTTTCTGCAGATCACCTTGATAAAATTTGTGATGGAAGAAGGAAAGATCTGATCGATCACTTTCTCTTTTTCCTTCATGGAAATCGTCGGATTCCCAAGCGCATCCCTCAGTTCACCGCTCCCCCTGAGAATTTCCCTTGCATCTTCTTTATCTTTTTTTGGTAAATTTAAATCAAACAAGGCCTGTCCATAGGACATTGAAATCATCCTCATATCAGACACCTGCCTCTTTTAAGAAATCATTCAGAATCTTTTCATTCTCCTCGCTTCCGGCTTCTTTTTCCACGACTTTTGTGGCTGCCATCAGGGCAATTCCCGCAATCTCTGACTGCAGTCCCGCCATTGCCTTCTGCTTCTCTGCCTCGATATCTTTCTGAGCGTTTTCTTTCATCTGTACGATTTCTTTATCTGCCTGTTTTACTTTTTCCTGATACTCATTCTTGGCCCGCTCTCTGGCGTCTGATACAATCCTGCCGGCCTCATCTTTGGCTTTCTGCAGGGATTCCTCATATTCAGACTTCATCTCTGCCGCTTCATCTTTTGCTGCCTTGGCATCCATCAGATCTTTGGAAATCATTTCTTTCCTTTTTTCCATAATAGCGGAAACCGGCCCAAATAAGAACTTTCTAAGCAGCAGATAAAATACGATAATGTTGATGATCGGCCAGAGAATGCCCCAGTTTAATTGCAGAAACATATCTCACCGCCTCCTGTTTTTACTGCAGTACGATTAACAAAATTGCTACGACCAGACCATAGATTGCTGTTGACTCTGCAAGCGCACATCCAAGCAGCAGTGTTTTGTTGATGTTTCCTGCTTCTTCCGGCTGTCTGGCAATTGCGTTCAATGCTCCGTTTGTTGCGATTCCAATACCGATTCCTGCTCCTAAACCTGTTAAAACTGCGATTCCTGCTCCTAATAATCCCATAATTCTAATCTCCTTTTTCTTATTCGACTGACTCATTGATGAACAATGAGGTCAACAGTACAAAAACATATGCCTGAAGTAAACCATCAAAAAAATCAAAATAGCAGCTGAACGGCAGCGGCACGATTGCCGGGGCTGCGAATGTAATCAGCTCCATCAGGACAAAGCCTCCGAGGATATTTCCAAACAGTCGCATGCACAGTGACAGCGGCCTCGTGATCAATTCCAGTACGTTTACCGGAATCATCATTGGCATGGGATCTGCGTAACTGAATAAATATCCCTTCAGTCCTTTCTCCCGGATTCCTGAATAGACAATCAAAAACAAACTTATGACTGCCAGTCCTGCTGTTACATTCAGATCTTTCGTCGGCGGTGCAACCCTGAAAAATCCTGAAATATTGGCACAGGCCAGATAAATCAGAACCGTTCCCAGAAATGGTATGTACCGTTTTCCCTTTTCTCCCAGAAGATCGCCGATAAATCCGTAGATGAATCCGACCAGCGCCTCCACATAAACCTGGGGGCCTTCCGGAACAACTTTCAGGTTCCTTACAAATATGATGCAAAGCAGTACAACGATCGCCATAATTCCCCAGGTCACTACCGTGGATTCCGGTACCGGGATTCCGCCGGCGACAGGAATGACAAAACTGGTTTTCAGTTCCAATGCTTCCATCAATTCATTTGCCAATGAACCCATTTCCTCACCTTCTTTATCTCGAGATTTGGAAGTGTATCCGAAAAGATACAGCCTTCCTTAAAACAAGAGGGCATTTACATTTATGCCCTAAAGCTTGTAAACACCCTTGTCTGTTGGTTATTCTATGCCTCCTTTTTTAATTTGTCAATCCTTTTTTTCGTTAAAATTCTGTATAATTTCTTATCAAACCTGCACAAAATATCCGGTAAAATTTTAGTAAAACCAAACAAAAGAAAAAGGAGCCGAAGCTCCTTTCTGCTAATCCTCGATCATATTGATCCTTCGTATATGCCTTTCGTCATTGGAAAATTTCGTCTCCAGGAATGTATCAACAATATCCAGAGCAAGTCCTTCTCCTGTCACTCTCGCGCCCATGGCCAGAATATTGGCGTCATTATGCTCTCTGGTTGCTCTTGCGCTGAAAGTATCTCCGCATAAGGCTGCGCGGATTCCAGGAATCTTATTGGCTGTAATGGATATACCGATTCCAGTTCCACAGATCAGAATCCCCTGTTTTATCTCGCCTTTCCTGATTCCCTGGGCAACGGCCTTCGCGTAAATGGGATAATCGCAGGATTCTTCTGAATAACATCCGTAATCTTTCACTGCGTAGCCCTTTTCTTCCAGATGCTTTATGACCGCCTTTTTCAAAGCGAATCCGCCATGATCACTTCCAATACCTATCATTTCGTCTCCTCCTAATCTTTCTTTCCATATTTTTTGTATCAAACGGGTAATCTGAATGAAGCAGCGCTCATAATCTTCGTCTTCCATGCCATAGGGATCGATGACTGCGCCTGCAACTCTGGCATACTCGTTGATTGTCGCTACCTCTTTATATCCGTGATATTCCTCCAGGACTTTGTCTTTCTGTTCTTCCGTCATCGTAAGAATCAGATCGCTGGTCTCGACCTCCTCCTGCAGCAGCTGACGTGACTGGAAATCCAAAATTTCAATTCCGCTGTTTCTTACCATGTCTGCTGCTTTCGGATGGACCGGCTCCGGAAAAAGAACGACCAGTCCTCTGGAAATGACTTCAACATCTTCCTGGTGCGCCTCTTTCAGATATTGTCGAAGTACCGATTCCGCAATAAAACTGCGGCAGGTATTATTGGTACTTACCATTATAATTTTCTTCAAGATATTCTCCTTTTTAAACTCGAATAATTTCGTGGCCCGCTGCCTTCACCAAACGATTCATAACCGCCTCTTCCAGCGGTTCCCCTTCAAATCCCTCGGAATAAATGATCTCGACGCCTCTGCCGTCAAATCCACGCAGGACATCATACAGATTTGCCATCACCGTCTCCATGTTCTTTCTCGTTCCCACGGATACGACCTCATCTGCCTGATAATACGCTTCTGACTCATCCGTTGCCATGACTCCGGTCCTCTGTCCCCGGCTTCGAGCCTCGCTGACCAGTTCATTGATCTTCTCCGTCACTTTTTCCCGGCTGCTTCCAAGAACCAGGATCATTCTGGCTTTCGGCGCATAATGCTTATATTTCATACCCGGTGCTTTGGGCACTCCTCCGTCGGTCTCTTTCATTGATGTATTCATCTCTGACGGACATCCGATCACATCTTCCAATGCCTTTTTCGTAATCCTTCCCGGACGAAGAATCACCGGAGGCTCCACCGTAAAATCAATGATCGTGGATTCCACCCCGACTTTCACGGCTCCCCCGTCCAGAATCATCGGAATCTTGCCATTCAGATCCTCCCAGACATGTTCCGCTTTTGTCGGACTCGGCCTTCCTGAAGTATTGGCGCTTGGAGCTGCGATCGGAACTCCGGATCTTCGGATCAGTTCTCTCGCAGTCTCATCAGAAGGCATGCGGACGGCCACCGTATCCAGGCCTCCTGTCACGCATCCCGGCACTTTGTCGGACTTTTTCAGAATTACCGTCATCGGGCCGGGCCAAAAATGCTCCATGGCTTTCTTCGCGCTTTCCGGCACTTCTTTCGCCAGTTCACCGATCATTTCCATATCACAGATATGAAGAATCAGCGGATTATCGGACGGTCTGCCTTTGGCCTCATATATTTTCCGGACGGCGTCTTGCTTCCATCCATTTCCTCCCAGTCCGTAAACAGTCTCTGTCGGAAACGCTACCACCTCTCCCCGTCGGATCAGCTGCGCTGCTTCTTCTATCTCTTCCTGAGATTCTTCAATTTGATGAATTTTTACTAATTTTGTCTCCATATTCTCTCCTAAACATACAGTATCAGTATACCATTAATTATTTCAAAAAGAAAGACGTATTATGATGCAGGCTTTCTGAATATATTAATAGAAAAAGATGAGGCTTTATCATCATGAGAAAAGAGAAAAAAATGTTTTTGTTCGGCTGTCTGATCACACTGCTGCTGATTTCCTTTTCTTCTGTTACTTTTCCGATCTTCGTCAGCCAGACACTGAAAAAACAGCATGCGGTTCTGATCGATCCGGGACACGGCGGAGCAGATCCCGGTAAAGTAGGCAGCGGCAGTGTACTGGAAAAAGACATTAACCTGTCTCTCTCTCTTCAGCTGAAAAAAATATTGGAAAAAGAAAATTTTAAAGTATATCTGACCCGGGATGGGGATTATAATCTTGCAGCATCTTCCTCCGGTGCGCAGGTCTCTGATCTGAAGAACAGAAAACAGCAGATTTTTGACCTGGAGCCTGCCGCCGTCATCAGCATCCATCAGAACAGCTATCCCAGTGCCGAAGTAAACGGCGCCCAGGTCTTTTACTACCAGGGAGCTTCCGAAAGCAAACTGCTTGCCGACTCCATTCAGTCCGCTCTCATTTCCGGTCTGGATCCTTCCAATCACCGGCAGGCGAAATCCAACGCAGATTACTATCTGCTCCGTGATAACCCTTATCCGACGGTAATCGTCGAATGCGGCTTTCTCTCCAACGAAGAAGAAAAAACAAAACTGCAGACAGCTTCCTATCAGAAAAAGGCCGCAAAATGTATCTGCCGGGGACTGAAAGCCTATTTAAAACAGACAAAATCATAACCGAAGCTTCAGAAAATGCAGCACAATCCTTACGGAGCTTTCTTTATTTCACAAAAATATCGTTTCCTGTGAAATAAAGAAAGCCGGGAAAATAGATTCCCGGCTCTCAAGCTCTTTGCGTTATTCTCTTATTTTCTGATAATCGACGGCAAAAATCTCCCCTTTCCTGTTTTCAATAAACTCTTTCATGTAAGAATCATCTTCCTTTAATATGAGATCTACATGTTCCAGATTACGACGGTTGATCGTAACACCATCTACTCGGACTGCCAACCCTAGAGACAGATAATAAGATAATTCATCATGATTCGTCATAACTCCCTCCCATCTGCTGCTAACGTACGTACATATTCCAGCAATTTCGCAGTATATTTCTGTATCCTTATATCAAACAATAGAAGATACTGTCGCGACATATTGTAATTATATACATAATTGTAAATTTTTTCAATATTTAATTTGGAGATTTTTGTAAAATCATGAGAAGTACTTTACACATTTCAAAAGTAATACTATAATAAACATCAAAGTAAGGAGTGATGATTATGAAAATTGAACGTATCAGCGATAATCAAATCCGATGCACTTTAAATAAAGAAGATCTCAAAGGAAAGGAAACTCTGCTGAATGAACTGGCTTTTGGTTCTGACAAGGCAAAAGGGCTGTTTCGTGAATTGATGAAAAAGGCCTCTGCTGAACTGGGTTTTGAGACCAACGATATTCCTCTGATGGTGGAAGCCATTCCGGTTTCAAAGGAATGTCTCGTTCTTGTCATCACAAGAGTCGATAATCCGGAAGACTTCAACGACCACTATAAGAAGCTGGCGAAGAACCTGTCTCCGGAACATATTCATCTGTCAGAAGAAGATGATGTGCTGGACTTCCTTGGAGGCCAGACAGAATCTCCACTGAAGGATTTCGAAGAATCTATGAAATTTGCTTTGGCAGATTCCACAATGAACATATACTATTTTAACACTTTAGAGGAGGTCGCTTCAGCTGCCCGGCTGATTCAGCATTATGAGACAAGGAGCAGTCTGTATAAAGATCCTGAGAGCCGTTATTACTATCTGACGCTCAGCTCCGCTTCAGACGATCCGAATGACTCTGTCATGGATGAGATTCATTCTATTCTGTCCGAATACTGCCGGCGCCTTCCGAATACTTATGCGACCCAGTCTTTATTTAACGAGCATCTGAAGCCTTTGATTCGTGCAGGGGCTGTGGAAGAGATGAGCAGCTATTAAAGCATAAAAACATGATTTACCTTCATGGGAATAGTTCCCGCCGGTAAATCATGTTTTTTCTTTCTTTGGATTATTTTCCTGTCTGTTATCTTGCCGCAGTGTAAATCTGGATCAGATCCTCAGCTTTCAGTTTCTTGAAGACTCCCAGTTCCACTGTGTCACTGCCGGTTGCCTTCATGGCCATATCCCGAATCTGCTCATCAGTCGGCTCCACACCCAGTTCTCTCAGATTTGTCGGCATATGAATTTCCCGGTAGAAATCTTCCACCGCTTCAATGCCCGCCAGAGCCGTTTTCTTTACATCTCCCTGGTCTATTATGCCCATAACATTTTCTGCGAACTGCGCAAATCGTTCCGGTTTTTCATTCATAACATATCTTGCCCAGCTTCCCCATACAGCGGCAAGCCCTGCGCCATGAGCCACATCAAACAGACCTCCCAGTTCATGTTCGATCAGATGAGTTGCCCAGTCTCCGCCGTTGGTTCCGCAGCCGGTCAGATCATTGTGGGACAATGTGCTGCACCACATGATTTCCGCACGAGCATCGTAATTTTCCGGCTCTTTCAGTAAAATTTTAGCGTTTTCCATGACATTGCGCATCAGAGTTTCCGCAATACCATCTGTAATCTTCATGGTATCTTCCAAAACAAAATAGCGTTCCATCGTATGCATCATAATATCCGTGCACCCACTCTCCGTCTGATATTCCGGCAGGGTATATGTGAGTTCCGGGTTCATAACCGCAAATCTGCATCTTGCATAATCAGTATTCAATGCCTTTTTATACCATCCATCCTCATTGGTAATCACAGAAGAATTGCTCATCTCGCTGCCTGCTGCGGCAATCGTCAGGACAGCTCCCACCGGCATACATCCTTGTGGATTTGCTTTTCCGGTATACAGATCCCACACATCACAGTCCGGATTTGCCATTCCATATCCAATGGCCTTGGCGGAATCAATCACACTCCCGCCGCCAACCGCGAGAATAAAGTCGACTCCTTCTTTCCGGCACAGCTCAATTCCTTCATATACCTTGGAAAGTCTTGGATTCGGCACTACGCCGCCCAGCATCACATACTCAATATCATAATCTTCCAGCGCTTTACAAATGCGGTCTAACAGACCTGATTTCTTCGCACTGCTGCCTCCATAATGAAGAAGCACTTTCCGGCATCCTTCTTCCTTCACAAGGGCTCCCGTTTCTAATTCCGCGTCTTTTCCAAACACAACTTTTGTCGGCGTGTAGTATTGAAAATTTAACATCGCATAACCTCCTGTCTTCCATCTTTTAACTAACTTTTATCCACATAATACAACATTTATGCACAAAATGCAACATTTATGAATGTTTTCCCTTTTTTATTTATACCTTTATAGAATGCCTTATCTCATGCGATCTCCTCTGCAAACTTTCCTCTGTATCTGACAAAGGACCATGTTAAATTTACCCCCATACTTGACAAAGAGCCGAAAAATCCCGCCGTAATCCCCTGCAGCACAGGTTCATCCGGCGGGATCCTATTTTTTTAAGCTACACTTTTTTCAAATGCTTTCATAATCAGTGCCGCAACGTATGCGCCCGGATCTTCCAGTTCTCTGGACGCTTCTCCACGGGTTGCCGCTCTTCCATGAACCGCAAGCATCGTTGTCGTCGCCTTAAATCCTTCTTCTGCTGCCTCGGCTGCCTTCCCTGCCATTTCCGTCAGAGATTCTCCGGCCTCCAGAGACGCCTGCAGGCTTTCCACCGCCGGATGAATACCGTCCAGGAAGGTCTTGTCGCCCACTTTGGCTCCTCCCAATTTCGCCACTCCGGCTTCATAGGATGCAAAAATCTGTACGATATCTTTATCTTCCAGAGATTCTTTCCCCTTCAGGTCTTTCCCAGCCTGTTTCAGTCCGGTAGCCATCAGAGATCCCATCGTAGAAGGAACTTTGTTTGCCATGGCTTTTCCAGCCGCAAACAGGAGCTTTCCGGCATCTGCAATGGTTCCGTCCTCAACTGCTTCATAGGCTGCTTTAAATCCATCGCTCATCGTCAGACCCAGGTCTCCATCGCCCACGATTCCATCCATGGCAATCAGCTTGTCTTTATTCTCAGCCATAATGTCGCTGATTTCTTTCAGTAAGTTAATTAAGTAAGATGTCTCCATGAATTTATCCTCCTAAACCTGTTTAAAGAATGGCGTGTCTACCGGATGATCGATGTATTCTTTTAATTCTTCATCCAGTTTCAGCAGAGAAATAGAGAATCCGGCCATCTCAATTGCTGTGGCATATTCACCAACATAATATTTATAAACCTTGATTCCTTTTTCTTCCAGCACCTGATGGATACGGCGTGTTACAATGTACTGCTCATCCAGAGGCGTTGCCCCCAGTCCATTGACAAGGACCGCCACCTCATCGCCTTCTTTATACGGAAGATCTCCGACGATCTTATCCAGCATTTCATCTACAATCTGATCTGCCGGCTCCAGTTTTCCGCGGCGGATTCCAGGTTCTCCGTGGATTCCCATACCGATTTCCATTTCATCGTCTTCAATCTCAAAACTTGGTTTTCCAACTCTCGGAACCGTACATGGAGTTAATGCGACTCCCATGGTGCGGACGTTATTGTTTGCTTTTTCCGCAACACGTTTTACTTCTTCCAGAGACAGCATCTTGTCAGCTGCTGCTCCGGCACATTTGTACACGAAAAAAATTCCCGCAACGCCGCGGCGTGTGCTCTTTTCTCCCGGTGCGGACGGACCTGCGGAGGCTACATCGTCTGCTCCCAGAACTTCCGCCGTCTCAATGTCGTCTTCCATTTCCACTTCGTCTGCTGCAGGACGGAATGTAAAGATATCGCCATTGTAATTTCCGTATATGTAAAGAACACCGGCTCCGCTGTCCGCTTCTCTTGTCAGCGCAATAGCCTGATCCACGCTCGGAGACTGGAATACATCACCGACTGCGCATCCGTCAATCATTCCTTTTCCTACATATCCGAGGAATAATGGAAGATGTCCGGATCCTCCTCCTGTCACAATTCCGACTTTTCCTTCTTTTTTATGCTTTGTAACGAGAACCTGCAGATCTCCGTCCACACAGGTAAGATCATCTGCATGGGCGATATAGATTCCTTCCAGCATCTCTTTGATATAATTGTCTGGAGAATTAATAATCTTTTTCATTCTATATCTTACTCCTCCTTCTACTATTTGTTTGGAAACTTGATCTGAGACGGATACTCCCATTTCTGTAATTCTTCCGGCGGGAAGAAGTATGGCTCTTCACCTTGTCCGGCACAGAGCGCATTAAAGTATAACTGTGCCAGTTCCTCAATATAAGCTGCTCTTAAATAGGCGTCATAGATATCACCCTGAGATACCGCAACGGCTCCATGGCCCTGAAGTAAGAATACATCCGCTTCCTGAACCGGCTCAATAACACTGTCGGAAAGATCTGTAGTTCCCGGACGTCCGTATGGAGCTACCGGTATTCTTGATTTTGTTACTCCAAGGTTGGCGATTTCATATACGACCGCTGGAATCGGTTTGTTCAGCACGGCAAATGTCGTGGCATACATAGAATGAGTATGGCATACCGCATTGACATCTGGTCTCGTTTTATAAATCTGAAGATGCATCAGAGACTCGCTTGTCGGACGGAGTCCTGACTGATTTTCGATGACATTGGCATCTAAATCAAGAACCACCATATCTCTTGCTGTCAACAAGTCTCTGTCTACCTGAGTCGGTGTAATTACCACATAACCTGTTTCAGGATCTCTCGCACTCAGATTTCCGGATAAATGTTTGCATAATCCTTCTGACTGCGCACGTTTTGCCATAGCAACAACATCTTTTTTTAATGATTCTAACATTTTCATTTCTCCTTTTTTTCATTCTGAACTAGTTTTAAAATCTCTTCTGGTTCCTTTGCCGTCTTTATCAAATGCAAAGTTTCTTTGTCCTCCAGCAGAATGTTTAACTGTTCCAGCACTCCCAGATGTTTTGTCGGGTCCGGAGTCCCCAGCATAAGGACCACATCTGCTTCCATATAGCCTTCTACGTCAATGCGTTCCGGCAGGGTCAGCATAGACAAACATACCCGGTTGGCTCCGTCTTCCACTCCGGCATGAGCAATGATAACGCCGTCCGCAATCATGATAAATGGTTTCTCCTGCCGGATATTCCGAATTGACGTTTCCACATAATCTCTCGTGACGTCGCCTCTGGCAATCAGCGGCTCTCCGACCATCCTGACCGCCTGTTCCCAGCTGACGGTATGATCCAGGACCTGAATATGATCCCGTACCAGAACATCCTTTAATCCGATAGAAAACTCTTCCTTCTGCAGATACGTGGTTTCTTCCGGTTCAGGGCTCAGTGCGCTGGAAAGCTCTCTTTTCAGAGCCTCTTCATCCCTTACATCCGCGTGTTTCCGTATGATTTCCATCAGACCTGCTGTATCGACCTGATGAGGGATCACTCCTGTCAGCTCTCCCATGACTTTCTCACGAAACTTTTTCTTTGACATTTCATCCATCAAAGGCTTCACAACAAACTGCTTTTTCGTCGTTTCCACACGAACCATCGTAAAGATAACATCATAATTATTTTCATCATACTCCGCAAAATCCCTGAGGGATAAGCAGGTAATAAAATCAATTTCCGGAAAAAGTTCTTTTAACGTAAAATACAGAAAATTAGAGATTGAAATTCCATTGGCACAAACGACCACTGCCCTTTTCCTGGTTTCCACCAAATCCAGGATTCCTTCTCTTCTGAGCCATGCCCCGAACAGCGCTGTAATATATACCAGTTCTTCATCGGGGAATTTCGCTCCCACCAGTTCTTCAAGAGGCTGTATGGATTTGCGCACGATGGCATGAAGGGAGCTGTACTGGGGCAGTACCATATCAGCAATGCTCTGCTCAATATGATAATGATATTTTATCCGGTAGAATGCCGGTTTAATATGCTGAAATAATGCTTCCAGAAGGGTTTCTCTTTCATTGATAGTCACACAGACCATAGCTTCAAAATTGTCAATCACCTTTTCCGCGGCTTTCATCAGCTCTTCCTCCTGCTCAAGTTCGCCTGCCTGCATGGTGTGAAAATTTGATATCTGAATCTGTGCTGCTAAAAATAATTTTTCTGACTGCCAGGTGATATCATAAACCCTGGCAAATTCCAGCATAGCAGAGTACTCTTTGGTCCCCGCGATATGCTGAAACGCCTCCGGAAGTTCCCGTATGATCCTTCCTTTTCTTGTCCGTATCACGATCAGACACAGAATCAGCGGCAGTTCTTTCATTCGCTCATCGGTAAACCGTATCATGAGTTTTTCCTCAATCGCCGTAATCTGTTCTTCCACCTGACGCATCAGATCATGTGAAATCCGGCAGATTCCCATGATTGTATCCTTTCCATTGGGAAGCCTTAAAATGCCTCTCACCGCTGTGATCATCATTTCGCGTTTGGCGTATTCGCTTCCCACCAGGTGATATCCTTCCTGGCGGTTATAAGAAACCTCCAGATGATAGCCTTCCAGTTTATTCTCCAGCTTCTTTAAATCCGTCAAAAATGTATTTTTACTGATCTGGAGTTCTGACGTAAAATGATAAATCGAAAGTTCTTCCCGGATGCATAAGAGCATCAGATAAATGAGCAGTCCCCTGTCTTTATCAGAATAAACATACGTCGTATCAAAGCCCTCCATATCTTCCGTTTGGTATTGCTCCAGCACGCTGACCGGAACAATGAACTTGCCGGTTCTAAGCCGTTCAATTTTCGGCATCCCATTGCCCTGCAGATAATCATTGATTTTTTCAATGGCATAACTTAACTGCTTTCTGGTTAGCTGTAAAGAAGCTTCTACTTCTTTTCCCGTAATCGATGGATTGTTGACGATCGTTTTAAGAACAGTATAACCTCTTTCATCTAAATACAATGGTGCACCTCTTTCAACTGCAATGTTTAAACTTCGATCCCTGGTGATTTCGCCTCATAATCCAGCAATTCTTTCAGCTCATCATCCAGTTTCATTACGGTCAGGGCTGCCCCGTTCATATCCAGTGATGTCACATAATCTCCGATGAATACTTTATAAACGGACAATCCCTGTTCTTTCAGATAATTTTCTATTTCGTCATATAAAATATATAATTCCATGACCGGTGTCGCTCCGAGACCTGACAGCAGAACTGCAACCTCAGATCCTTCTTCCGGTTCCATATCGTCAATGACGGTCTTTGCCATTTTCACTGCGATTTCCTTTGCCGGCTCCAGCTTCTGAACATTGATTCCGGGTTCTCCGTGATGTCCGATTCCAAATTCCATATTTCCGTCGGCAATTTCAAAATTCGGATGTCCCACCGCCGGGATCGCGCATGGCTCCAGGCCGACACAGATGCTTCTTGTGTTGTCTACTGCTTTCTGCGCGGAAGCAATGACTTCATCCAAATCTCCGCCCAGCGCAGCTCTTGCTCCGCCAATCTTCCACATAAATACGCCTCCGGCAATGCCGTGACGTTTTTCTTTCGTTTCTTTTGGAGAAGATGCCACATCATCATTCGCTGTCACGTATTTTACTGTAACTCCCTGTTTCTTCGCTTTTCGGATCGCCATCTTGACATTCATATTGTCTCCGGCATAGTTTCCAAATAAACATGCCACGCCTTTTCCGGAATCTACCGCCATAAAAGCGTCATAAAATGCCTGTGCAGAAGGTGAAGAAAATACTTCACCCACTGCTACTGCATCCATCATGTTCTTTCCTACATAGCCAAGAAACGCTGGTTCATGACCGCTTCCTCCTCCGGTCACAAGACCTACTTTTCCTTCTACCGGAGCGTTTATGTACTGCACTACCCTGTCATTGGTCTCGGATCTCGCGATCAGATCACCGTGGGCTTTGACGAAACCTTTTAACATATCTTCGACAACATAATCCGGATCATTTACAAATCTCTGCATGAATTTAACCTCGTTTCTTCTTCATTGGGTCATCACACAAACATGATGATTAGTTGATTTCTCTTCCTTCTTTTTCTTCTCTTCCAAGATATCTGTAAAGAGCGATAAAGCATACGACAAAAATGACGCACAGAGCTAATGGGAAGAAGTTTCCATCCAGGAACTTAAACAGATGTGAAAAAGCATAGGTCTGGATTGGTCCATCGATGGAAGAGCAGGAGATCAGTTCTCCGGCTTTTAAGCTGACAGCGCCTGTAGAGCGTGCCAGATCTGAAATGAACGGTGCCATAACCGTTCCAACCCAGAGGTACGCCGGTGCAAAAATGATAACCAGGATGCACATACGAAGGATGTTTCCTCCTGTTACCAGGAATGCAGCAACGGCAATGGCATTGTTTACGATACCCGCAAATGGAAGGATCTCATTTCCTGGAAGAATCATGGAGTAGATCAATGTAACCGGGATGCATAAGAATACTGCCAGCCAGATTTCGTTTGCACCGCCCATGAACGGCCAGTCAAGTCCTACAACCAGTGTTCTGTCATCAAATTTCTTATTCATAAATGCGCTGATCGCAGAAGAAATCGGCTCCAGTGCCATCATGAAATATTTGGAGATTACCGGGAATAAAGTCAATGAGCAGGATGCCTGAATACCTAATGTCAGTGTCTCTGCCACACTATATCTTGCCAGAATACCAAATATAATACCTAAGATAAATCCCAGGACATGAGACTCGGCGAAAATACCAATCTTGTCTTTTAATACCGCAGCGTCGAAACGTTTGTTCAATACCGGGATTTTCTTTAACAGGCAGTCAATCGGGAACATAAAGATACTGGTGAATCCCATTTTATGAGTACATGTAACTCCAGGAATTCCGGACAGTTTCTCAATACGATACTGATACATATCGGCCATTTTAAGCTCGAATACGATCTGAACTGCTGCTGTGACGAATGCTATCGCAATAGAGCCTGCGGTTCCAAAATACGGCTGGCATACAGCTGCTACCGCTACGCCTGTAAAGATTTTGCCCCATACATTCCACAGATCGGCGTTGAATGTTTTCGTCTTATTCAGGATCAGCATAATAATATTGATACCGATCATGAGCGGGAACATAAGGAACGCATACGGCCATGACCACGCGATTGCAGATAATGTGGTCCATCCACCGTCAACGATCGGCAGGTTGATGCCTGTACTCTTTAACATGGCTTCCGCTGCCGGCCCAATTGCTTCTGACATAAAGCTGATCAGCATACTCATTCCGGTAAATGCAACACCAAGGGTGATACCTGCGGATACCGCGTCTTTTATCTTCATGCCTACGATCAGTCCGGCGATAATGATAATAATCGGTACGAAAATCGCCGCTCCTAAGCTCAATAACCAGTTAATAACATCTTGTAAAATACTCATATAATTTCCCTCCAACTCTTTTTTTCAGCATCAGCCGTTGTTTACTGCATCGACGAGTTTTTTGAACTCAGCATCTTGGCCAACGCCTGTCAGGAATGCGATTCCATTGATCACCGGGATCGGATATTCCTTATCCACTTTTGTGATTGCGATATACGCAACACTGCTCGGGATGTAACGGTCTACAGATTTAATATCAACAGCTAAAACTTCTGCCGGGATATTATTCTCTTTTAATAAACGGTTTACTTTACTTGCAACAGTCTGAGAAGTTGCCACTCCACTTCCACATGCTACTACGATTTGTTTCATGTTTCATCTTCCTTTCTTTAAAAATGTTATCAGTTCCTGAAACTTTAAAGACCTTCCATGGATAAAACAGCTTCCATATATTCGTCTTCTGTCTCGGCATTCACAAGTTCATCCATTAATTCCGGTTTCTGGAAATTTGTGACCAGAATCTGCAGCAGTTCCACATGCTCATTGGCTCCGTTCGGATCATCATGTCCTCCCAGGAATCCAAGCATAAAAATGAATTTCACATCATGTTCCTGGTCGTTGTTTGCCATCTCACACCATTTGATTGGATTCTTCAGTCTGGTGCACGCGATGAACGGTTTGATGATGTGCTGGGGATCCGCATGCGGAATCGCAACCGGATAAGGTTCTACCGGGAGTGCCGTCGGAAATTTGGCTTCTCTTGTCTTGATTGCCTCTGCAAACGTATCTTTCACGTACCCGAGCTTTTCAAGCTTTTCGGCCATCTTATCAAAGAATTCCGTCTGGTCAGCCACGTCCCAGTCCAGCTGAATCAGCTCCCTGTAAATCGTGTCACGGTTTGCCACCTTTTACCACTCTCCTTTCTTTTCATTTTGAGGCTTTTTTACTTTTGTTGAATGATTTCAACATTTTCCTGCTGTATTCATTATATTTCAGTATTTTTTCCCATACAATCTGAATTGGGTTCGAATAATGCGCCACTGATTGCTCATTCCTGTGATGATCATCTTTTTTGCTCAACATTGTGCAAAAAAGAAAGAGCCATGCACAAACCGAAAGTCTGCACTGGCTCATCTGTTCTTTATGGTTCGGATCCCCGTCCTAAGCCTCTTTGGAAGCCTGATATTCATTTAATTTTCCAACAAGTTCTTCCACGTCCATTCCGTGAACGAAGGCTGCCTCTTCCAGAGTCTCACCCTGAGCAGAAGGGCATCCAACGCATCCCATTCCGGACGCCATTAAGATTGCTGCAAAATTCTGATCCAGTGCGATCAGATCACCGATTACCATATCTTTTGAAATTGTCATTTCTATCTTCCTCCAATCCAAAAAATCAACATTTATAGTATAATACAGTACCGTTAAAAATACAACAAAATTACTTGCTATTCCCTCTTAAGTATATTAAAATAAGATTGAGTCAAGCGGGTAACCGCTTTTATTGATTATTTTACTATATAAGGAGGATGTTAACTATGGCATATGTAATTTCAGACGCTTGCATTTCTTGTGGAGCTTGTGAAGGAACCTGCCCGGCAGGAGCAATCAGCGAAGGCGACGGACAGTACGTAATCGATGCTGATACATGCATGGACTGCGGAGCTTGTGCAGACGGATGTCCAGCTGGCGCTATCAGCCAGGAATAATTTCCACAGTACATAAAGGGTGTGTGATCTCTGATCACACACCCTTTTCTGCTTTCTGATATATTTTTTCCCATCCGTTATTTTGACAAATTCACTACTTCCCGTCAATGAAATACGTCTTCCGCTTCCTTTTTTTTCTATTATTTTCCGTTTATTTCCTATTTTTAAATGAGAAAATTTCTCATTTAAAAATAGGATCTGCCGTTGGCTTCCAGAAGTTTTACCACTTCCTCCGTCGTCGGAAGAGAAGATAAAACTCCCATTCTGGATATGGTAATGGCAGCCGCATAGTTGGCGAATGTAAGTGCCTGTCCTCTGCTGTCTCCCATACAGATTCTGGTACAGAACGCTCCCAGGAAAGAATCACTGCCTGCTGTCGGATCCACCACTTCTGTGTTCGGCGCCGCCTTCTTATAAATGGTTTTGTCTGTAGCATCCAGCAGAGCCCCTGATTCTCCCAGAGTTGTCAGAATATTGGCGTACCCTTTGCTCCTCATAATGGCTGAAGCCACTTTCGCCTCCTCATAATTGAAGATGCCTCTTTTCCGATTGATGATAACGCCGGTCATCGCCCGGAGTTCCTGTTCATTTGGAGCTATGTAAGTCAGATGCCGGATGAATTCCCTGGGCAGACGGCGAATGACCGGAGCCGGTTTGAGCATTACCGGCACTCCCTTCTCACAGGCGAAACGAACCGCCGTTTCGTTTACTTCCAGCGGAATCTCATTCTGCAGCATGACCATATCATATCGGCTGATATCCTCTTTCAGAAATTCAACTTCCTCCGGCCGTATCTTCATATTGGAACCGGAAATCACAAAAATCCGGTTCCGGCGCCGCTCTCCGGGCACCTTCTCCAGGATAATCACAGCACATCCGGATGCGCCATCCTCATCATACAGCATTTTGCTGGTATCAACGCCTTCCTCCTGGCAGGCCTGCAGAAGCTCTTCTCCGTTAATATCCCGTCCTACTTTTCCAATCAGGGTGACATCCGCTCCCAGTCTTGCCGCCTGCACCGCCTGATTGGCTCCCTTACCGCCCGGAGTTTTGACAAAATCTTCCGCAAAGACTCGTCTTCCCTCCTGGGGAATCTCTTTGGTGATGACGATCTGGTCCATAACAAGACTTCCTATTACTAAAATCTTAGGTTTTCTCTCCATAATACATTCTCCGCTCTGGTACATCAACTTATATAGTCTATTATAACCCAAGATTCTTTTTCTGGAAATATACTTTATCTTTCTTTTTTTCTTCTTCTGAAAAATCTTTTTCTTTCTCTGGCAGCCGCGATTTCTTCCCGGCTTTTCTGCTGCGTCCGTATCATCTCATCCAGCTTCCGGAATCTTTTTTCTTCCTCATCTTCCCTCAGCCGGAATTGATAATCAATTTCTTTTGAGACTCTGTCTGAAATCTGACTGCCGATTTCAGAGCCAAGAACGTCTTTCTGCTCTCTGATCGCCTGTCCCATGATTTTAACCATTACATTCTGGAACTGCTCCATCTTATCTGAGAGCTGCCCCTGTTTCTCTTCCGGAAACGGAATGATATTTCCGGATATCCTTTTTCTGATTTCCTCTGTATCCAGACCTTCATTTTTCATGTCGCGTATTTCCTGAAACATATGTATCTCTTTGTCGCCGTAGCATCGGTATCCTTTCTCATTCCTCGGAATAAGTATTCCAAATTCATCTTCCCATGTTCTTAAATTATAGGTTTCCAGACCCAGTTCTCTGGCCGCTTCGGATATCATGCGTTTTCTTTCTTTCATAAGTCCCTTCCTTTCTTCCTTTTCATTATAAAAGGCAGAAAGTTTCAGGTACAGAAAAACCGTCCTCTAAAAGACGACGGTTCCTTCTATTTTTCTTATCACTGCTGCGTCCAGGAATCCTCAAAAGGATTTTCTTCCCCTTCTGACGCAATCTCCCGGATTCTTTTTGCCAGAGTGGAGTATCTTCTCTGCTCATTGACATTCTGGATCATGGAATGAACGGTTCTTCTGTCGCCCACAATGGTAAGGCAGTTTCTGGCCCGGGTCACTCCTGTGTACAGTAAATTCCGGTGAAACAAGACCTTCGGTCCGGTCAGAAGCGGCATAATAACCGCCGGATACTCGCTCCCCTGAGATTTATGTATCGTAATCGCATATGCCAGCTCCAGTTCATCCAGCATGGCATAACTGTACTGAACTTCCCTGAAATCATCAAAGACAACTGTTACTTTTTCCGTAAAATCATTGATTTCCGTAATCCTTCCGATGTCTCCGTTAAAAACGCCGATGCCTTTATCCACAACAAAACCTTTCTGATTCCGGATTTCCCACTCCATCTGGTAATTATTCTTGATCTGCATGACCTTATCCCCCTCCCGGAACATTCCGGAAGCGGTTTCTTTTTCATTTTTATCAGGAGAAGGAGCATTCA
This sequence comes from Candidatus Anaerostipes avistercoris, assembly GCA_019119895.1. GTDB lineage: Bacteria > Bacillota > Clostridia > Lachnospirales > Lachnospiraceae > Anaerostipes > Anaerostipes avistercoris. The sequence continues at coordinate 26,749 of DWWD01000038.1, forward strand.
GATACTGCTGCAGCACCTGATTCAGCCGCTCCACGCCCAGTTCACCTCTGCGCATAGGGGTCAGAACCTGAATCTCATAAGGTTCCGCATGAACATATGCCGGCAGCTTATCCCGGATCAGATAAACGATCACTCCCAGAATATCCTGCACCGTGTTCCGCTGAAGGAAAAAGAAATCCCGGCTCTTATTGTCCAGCTCGATACTCCGTCCCTGATGGATCAGATGGGCATTCCGTACGATATGACTGCCCTCTTCCTGTCGGAAGATCTGGCTTAATTCCACTACCTTAAATTCTTCTGACGCAATAATGTCCTTTAACACATTACCGGCTCCGATGGACGGCAGCTGATTGGCGTCTCCCACCATGACCAGCCGGGTTCCCGGCACCATTGCCTGCAGGAGTGCGTTCATCAGATAAAGATCCACCATGGACATTTCATCGATGATGATCACATCTGTTTCCAGCGGATTGCCCGCATTTCTCTCAAAAGACATTCCCAGACGGTCAATGCCGTCCTTCGCCTCTCCGTTTAATTCCAGCATACGGTGGATCGTCATAGCTTCATAACCGGTTGCCTCTGTCATCCGTTTGGCGGCTCTTCCTGTCGGCGCGGCAAGACGGATATCCAGGCCTTCATTTTCAAAATACTGGATCATTCCATTGATGGTCGTTGTTTTTCCGGTTCCCGGACCTCCAGTCAGCACGACAATGCTGTGGCCTGCAATGGCTTCAATGGCCTCTTTTTGTTTCTCCGCAAACGTAATCTGCTCCGCTTCCTCGATCCTTCCGATGGTCGTCTCAATTTCTGAAATGGACACATCATAATCAAGATTCAGCTCACAGAGCATCCGCGCTGTATTGACTTCCATGTGGTACTGGGCCGCTCCGTAAATCCGGACTTCATCTTCTTCTTTGATGACAATCTTCTTCTCAATCATCATTTCCAGAAGATGTTCTTCCACGGCTTCCTCTGAAACGCCCAGCGTATAGGCCGCATTCCGGCATAAAATATGCTTCGGAAGATAAACATGCCCTTCTCCCAGAGCCCGCATCAGCGTATAAAAAATCCCGGAAATAATCCTGTAATCCGAATCACTTCCGATGCCTACTCTCTGGGCGATTTCATCGGCGATCTTAAAGCCGACGCCTGCAATATCGTCTGTCATACGGTACGGATTTTCCCGGATGATCGTATACATCTCATCACCGTATTCTTTAAAAATTTTTACCGCAAGATTGTAATTGATGCCATATTCCGACAAAAACATCATGGCATGGCGCATCTCCTGCTTTTCATTGAATTCTACTGCAATGGTCCGGGCTTTCTTCTCTGTGATTCCTTTGACTTCCGCCAGCCGCTCCGGCTCTTCCTCTATAATCCGAAAGGTATCCATCTTAAACTTCTTTGTAATCCGCTTTGCAATGGCAGGACCCACACCTTTGATCGCTCCGGATCCCAGATACCGCTCCATGCTCTGAATATCTCCCGGCGCGGTAATCTCATAGGTCTTCATCTGAAACTGCGGTCCGTGGACCGGATGATCGGTATATTCTCCTTCCAGAGAAATATATTCTCCCTCACTCAAAAACGGAAACAGTCCTACGACCGTCTCCTCATCGCCGTCCAGATCAAGGCTTAATACCGTATATCCATTATTGTCATTCCGAAAACGGATATGATCCACATACCCTTCCAAATGTTCCATTTCACTTCACCTCACGCGGAAGAAAAAAGGTCAGGATAAAATCCTGACCTTTTGAAAACCATTTTATTTCTTTTTCTTATCTTCTCCTGCAAGAAATTCAATGTACTTTCCAGTACCAATTGCTACTGCAGTCAGCGGATCTTCAGCTGTCATTGTATTAATTCCGGTTTTCTCTTCGATCAACTCTTCCAGTCCCTGGATCAGAGATCCTCCTCCTGTCAGGACGATTCCTCTGTCAGAGATATCTGCTGCCAGCTCTGGTGGAGTTCTCTCCAGTACATTGTGTACTGCGTCAACAATCTGGTACGCAGGCTCTCTCAAGGCTTCTTCTGTCTCCTCAGATGTAACGGTTACAGTCTTCGGAAGTCCTGTTACAAGGTTTCTTCCGCGAACGTCCATTGTCAGATTTTCCGGACGTTTGTAAACTGTTCCCACATTGATCTTAATCTCTTCTGCAGTACGCTCACCGATCAGAAGATTATGTTTCTTGCGCATAAAGCGTACGATCGCTTCATCAAAATCATCGCCGGCAACCTTAATAGAGCTGCTGACAACGACACCGCCAAGAGAAATAACAGCGATATCCGCGGTTCCTCCTCCGATGTCAACGATCATATTTCCGCAAGGTTTGGAAATATCGATTCCTGCACCGATCGCTGCTGCAACCGGCTCTTCAATGATAGATACTTCTCTTGCTCCTGCCTGGTAGGTTGCGTCTTCTACTGCCTTCTTCTCAACTTCTGTCGCTCCGCTCGGTACGCAGACGCTGATGCGGGGCTTTCTTCCAAAAAGAGATTTTCCAACGGTGCGGCTGATAAAATAGCTGAGCATCTTTTCTGTTACTGTGTAATCAGAAATGACACCCTGACGGAGCGGACGTACTGCCACGATATTTCCCGGAGTTCTTCCGAGCATCAGACGTGCTTCCTCTCCAATTGCCTTAATTTTATTCGTATCTCTATCAAATGCCACAACGGATGGCTCTTTTAAAACAACGCCTTTTCCTTTTACATATACTAAGACGCTGGCTGTTCCTAAATCAATTCCGATATCTGTTCCTGCTGCCATGGTACTATTTTCCCCTTTCGATTTTTTCTCTAAACTGCTACTCTGCTCTTCTTCTATTATGTTAATGTTTGATTATTCGTATACATACTCTCTTAATTATATACGTTTCTTCAAAAAATTCAATTGTTTTTTACAGATTCACCAAAAATTCAGCAAAATTTAAGATTTCTCCCATCTTCCTGAAGCTCCGCACGGAAGAACCAGGCCGCTGGAAGTCACCGGAAGTCCGATTTCATCAGAGATTACGCGGCCTCCAAACTTTTTCCCCACAACAGTTTCCAGCATATAGGTCAGCACTGCCGGCTGCAGTCCTGTTGTATAGGAATTGATCAGAAAGAATAACGGCTCATCTGATAAAATCTGACTGCAGAGCTGAATAAACGGATAGATTTTTTCTTCTATCTTCCAGATCTCACCTTTAGGTCCCCTTCCATAAGAAGGCGGATCCATAATAATTCCATCATAATGGTTTCCTCTGCGGATTTCCCGTTCTACAAATTTGACACAGTCATCTACCAGCCACCGGACCGGCTTCTCCCGCAGTCCTGACAGAACCGCATTTTCTTTGGCCCAGTTTACCATTCCTTTGGATGCATCTACATGAGTCACCGATGCTCCCGCAGCTGCCGCCGCCAGAGTAGCTCCTCCTGTGTATGCAAACAGATTCAGAACCTTTACCGGTCTTCCCGCAGTCCTGATCTTCTTTGAAAACCAGTCCCAGTTGACGGCCTGTTCCGGGAACAGACCCGTGTGCTTAAAACTAAAAGGCTGAAGATGAAATTTCAAATTTTTATAATGAATGTCCCATTTCTTCGGAAGGCTGAAAAATTCCCACTGACCTCCGCCTTTTTTGCTTCTATGATAATGTCCGTCAGGATGCTTCCATTCCTTTAATTTCTTCGGAGTATCCCATAAAACCTGAGGATCCGGCCTGACCAGGATATAATCGCCCCAGCGTTCCAGTTTCTCTCCGGCTGAGGTGTCCAGCACCTCATAATCTTTCCATTGATCTGCAACCCACATATGCGCTCTCTTTCTATCTTTTATCTGTTTTATCTGATTTCTTGCTCCTAATAATTATAATGGCAAATCATGAAATTTCAAGATGTTTTTTCTTATTCTTTTATTATTTCCAATACCACAACACTGCGCTCTTCCATCCATATTTTATTTCTGTCATATACCAGGACATCCGGATTCCATGCCGTGTTGGATACAATGCTCCAGCAGCAGCCTTCCATGGGATCCGGGAGCTGGACCGTACACGGCTCCCAGTGCATATTCATTCCGATATAGATCACTTCATCTTCTGTCTCTTCTTTATTTCTTCCAGCGAACATGATTCCAAGCATTCTTGCTTCCGGCTCCTGGTCCGCTTGCCATGGCCGGATTCCATGGTAACTCACCGCCGGCAGACCGTTGAAAGCAGCCTTTGTGTTTTTCTTCAGGACATTTTTCTCCTTCCGGAAATGTATCATTTTTTTGAAATGCCGGAAAATATCCTGATATTCTTCCAGCCTGTTCCAGTCCAGCCATGAAATGATGTTATCCTGACAGTATGAATTATTATTCCCAAACTGGGTATTGCAAAATTCATCTCCCGACAAAATCATCGGCACTCCTTTGCTGAGCATTAAAACAGACAACGCATTTTTTACCAGCTTTTTCCGAAGGCGGAACACATCTTCTCTCTGCGTTTCTCCTTCTTCTCCGCAGTTCCAGCTGTTGTTATTGTTGTCGCCGTCGGTATTATTCCACCCATTGTCTTCATTATGTTTCTCATTATAGGAATACAGATCCCACAGAGTAAATCCATCATGGCAGGTAATGAAATTAACCGAAGCTTCGTATCCCCTCAGAGACGGATCGTACAGATCCCTGGATCCCGTCATCCGCTCCATGACAGCCGGAATCATTCCAGCATCACCCTTCAGGAATTTCCTCATATCATCCCGGTATTTCCCGTTCCATTCCGACCACCGGTTCCATGATGGGAAACTGCCTACCTGGTATAATCCTCCCGCATCCCATGCCTCCGCAATCAGTTTCACCTGTCCCAGGATCGGGTCAAAAGCCAGCCTTTCCAGAAGCGGCGGTTTACTCAGAGGCGTTCCGTCTTCACTTCGGCCAAGAATAGAAGCCAGATCGAACCGGAATCCGTCGATCCGGTATTCGATCACCCAGTATCTGAGACAGTCCAGAATCATATTCTGAACAACCGGATGATTACAGTTAAGGGTATTTCCGCATCCGCTGAAATTATAATACTGTCCATCGGCCGTTAACATATAGTAGACGTTATTATCAAAACCTTTCAAAGAAATCACCGGGCCATCCTGGTTGCCTTCCGCCGTATGGTTAAACACCACATCCAGGATGATTTCCATTCCCTCATCATGAAGAAGCTTCACCAGGGATTTCAGCTCATCCCCTTCCCGGTTATATTCTTTTTCTGAAGCGTAACTGGTATTCGGCGCGAAAAAGCCGACAGGATTATATCCCCAGTAATCCAGCAGTTTTTTACCGTTGACCGTTCTGTTTTCTTTGGTCTCGTCAAATTCAAAAATCGGCATCAGTTCCACCGCATTGACGCCCAGCTCTTTCAGATAAGGAATTTTCTCCTTGATTCCCTCGAAGGTTCCCGGATAACAGACACCGGAGGATTCGTCTTTTGTAAAACCTCTGGTATGGAGTTCATAAATCACCAGATCTTCCATCGGGATCGGTTCTTTCTTCGCTTCTCCCCAGTCAAAATCCGGCGCCACCACCCTTGCGCGGTAGGCAAAACCATAGTTGGGGTGCACGCCCCACTCACTCTGCCCTGTGACCGCTTTGGCATAAGGATCCAGCAGCAGCCGGTTCTTATCAAACAACAATCCTTTTTCCGGATTGTAGGGGCCGTCAATTCGATAAGCATATTCAAACTCTGTAATATCAAGATCAAACACAATCATGGAATATACATGTCCGATCCGGTACTCTTTCGGAAATGGAATCACCGCATACGGTTCTCTGGCTTCCCTCTCAAACAGCACCAGTTCACATCCGGTGCCTCCCTGAGTCTGTACGGTAAAACTCACTCCTCCCGGAATGGCCACTGCCCCGTTTTCCAGAAAAAATCCCGGCCGGATCCGAAAACCGTCATATTCATCAACTGGTATCAGCTGACTGTTCTCTTTCATAACGCTCATCTTTTTTTCTCGCCTCCTTTAAATGCAAAAGAAAGGACCGTAGGTCCTTTCCTCTGAAACTAGGCTTTTATGCCCAGCAGATAATTGACGAATTGCTGCGCAGTCCGCCCTGAAATTCCGCCATGGCTCAGCTCCCATTTATTTGCTTCTTTACACAGATCTTCGTCGCTCATTCCGATTCCTGCCTTGCGTGCAAGCTCTGTGACAATATGGAAATACTCTTTCTGACTTGGTTTTGAGTAACTAATGGTCACGCCAAAACGATTGACCAGAGACAATTTCTCTTCCATTGTATCTGACCGGTGAATACCGTTATTATTTTCCACATCATCTCTGTCACTCCATGTTTCTTTGATGATATGGCGCCGGTTGGATGTTGCGTAAATCAGAATATTTTCCGGTTTTGTCTCCACGCCGCCCTCAATGACAGCTTTTAAGAACTTATATTCAACCTCAAATTCCTCAAAAGACAAATCATCCATATAAATAATGAAACGATAATTTCGATTTTTGATCTTCGCGATCACATTGGAGAGATCCTTGAACTGATGCTTATAGATCTCAATCATGCGCAGTCCCTGATCATAATATTCATTGACAATCGCTTTGATACTGGTAGATTTCCCGGTACCGCTGTCTCCAAACAGCAGCACGTTATTGGCCTTTCTTCCCTGGACAAAGGCTTCCGTATTATCTACCAGTTTCTTTTTCTGGATTTCATATCCGATCAGATCAGATAATACCACTTTGTCCATATTATTAATGGCGCGAAAACGGATATCATGGTCTCCGCTTTCTTCAATCCGGAATGCTTTATTAAGACCAAACATTCCGACTCCGTATGCTTTATAAAAATCTGTCACCATATCAAAGAACTGTTCTTCGTCTTCTGCCGTTTCCAGTTTCTCGCTCAGCGCTCTTACTTTCTCGCTGACATTCTTATTGTACATAAGCTCCGGCTTTCCGATGGCTTTATAATCAGAAATTTTGCTGAAGCAGTCGATTCCGAGTTTCTCTTCCATTTCGGAAAAATCAAAATCGAACAATTCCTTAAATGCTTTAAAATCATTTTTGGCGAAATAGTTTACGCTTCCGTCCCTGGCACCTGTTTTTTCACAGGTAATGCTGAACGGATTTTCATTGGTGATCAGAAGAAATGTCAGATAATTATGCCACAAATTCTTGTCAAATGCATAATCTGTGGCAGTCTGCAGAAGTCTCTTGATCTGTTTGAAAACCCTTGTCCTCAAAACATCCGGCGTCTGGGATCCTTCATCCATGCACCGGAAGATATCACTGATCTGCATTAAAATAGAGTCCTGATTCATATCTCCGTACAGCAGCAATTTTGAAACAATCTTGTACATATTCTTTATCTCCAATCTTTCTGTCAAATGAATTATATGCATTTATTATAACATTATTGGATTTATTTTTCATTGAATTGTTGCAAAAATCACGGTTCCTTTTTCCCGTTGCATACACTTCTCCGTCCATAATGCAGTCAAGAATCTGTTTCATATAAAATTTATCTTTTGAACGTCTCATCTTCTAAGCTCCTCTCAATATCCACAAGCTTTCTCCTGCATTTAAGATGATAAAAGTATATCATGCCATTCATCCTCCAGATTATCAATTAAGGGCTTTTTAATACGGTATATTTTTCCATTTTTCGTTTTCTCAGGGAAATAAAATGCGGTAAAATTTTATGAAATGCTTTTTAAAGAATTGCCGGAAATAGAAATGGAGCTGTCCTGCGACAACTCCATTTTCATTCCTGATGTATTGGTCGACAATCAACCACTTCTTCTGTTTCCTGCAGCAGACTACCAGCTTCCGCCGCCTCCGCCTCCAAAGCCGCCTCCGGAAAATCCTCCGCCGGAGAAGCTTCCGCCGCCTCCGCTTCCAAGGCTTTCTGACGCTTTGACCGCCGTAAGGGACGCTGACGCCGCATGGCTGATGCAGTCATGTATCATATAATAATGGAACACCGTATAGCCGGAATAAGGCACAAACCATTCCGGCGCCGGAAGAGCAATGGCATCCAGTTTCTTAGAAAAGATATCCGATACTCCCAGCACAGATGCATACGGAAGGATGTGATAGAACATTTCCGGATGTTCTTCTGCCATCACCTTCATCCGGTCCAGCTCCGCCGTCTCTATGAAGTCCCGAAGGCCGGCAAGCCGTCCCATCCAGTCGACACATTGTTTTGTTCTCTGTTTCATAAATGCCGTAAAAAGCACTGCCAGGAGAGAAACGACTCCTGCAAAAGCATACAGCCAGAGATAATCAAAGGCATTTCCCTGGCTGACCTCTCTCCAGTATGCGGCTCCATAGATGATCACCGCCGCTGCCGGGAGCAGCACCGATGCGGCAATGTTCAGCTTTCTCATTCCTGCTTTCGTTGTATACCAGGTATCCACTGCACATATAGCCCATATTTCTCCTATGATCAGCATGATACAGGACACAATGGATAAGAAAATGATCAAACCTCCCTGATAAGAATAGACTGCCATCATAACAATAAATGCGATCAGCGGAACCGGTGTGATCAATGACGCAATGATCCTTACCAACCTGGACCGGCTCGTATAAATCTGATCTTTGTAGGCAATTTTAATCTGATCTTTTACTACTGCAATCGTATCCGCAAACTTATACTTCAGAGAAGAAGTCTTGACAGAATCCTTTTTCTGAAACAGTTTTCCAAACATCTCTTTCTGGTAATCCGGTGCATCTTCATCCAGATCCCTGATCTTTACCAGAAGAAGATCCTTCTTTTTCTTCTCTTCAATCCTGAGGTACCCCTTATCAGCCCAGTAAAGAATCAGGGAAACTACATCCTTATCTTCCAGCGCTCCGTCAACCACATAGCCCACGGCTGCGCTGTCCAGACCTTCCGGCGGCTGATACTGAATGGACGGAATAATCTTTTCATCCCTTCCAAACAGGAAATACAGTGCCGCAGCTGCCACAAGGACGGCCGCAGTTATTCCCAGAATGATCCGGTATCCGCCCGGCTGATGTCCTGAAGTAAAATACCCGGATTCCATTGGTTTGTCAAAGGTCAGCCCGCTTCCCAGAGCCAGGTCCTGCCGCAGAGTACCTTCCACCGTGAAATTCTCCTGATCTATATTCAAATCTATCAGATCAGACGCGTCTTCCCCGGAACCGTATTCCCCTGCAAACAGCCGGATATTTTCCAAATCCGTGTCTTTCGTAAAATGAATGGTGAATTTACTTCCCGCCGGTATCTTATTCTGCCATTGCACCGGGAAAATATTATAGTAAGCCCTGTCAAAGGATTCTTCCTGATATTCCGGAATAAAATCATATGTAAAGCGGTAATTGCCCTCCCTCACATAGGTATCTTCATCGCCAAACCGGAATACCACATTTCCTTCCTCTGATTCTTCATCGTAAGTCTCGCTGCTGTCTTTCATATTCACATTGGCATAATACGGTATCCATTGGTTTTCGCCGTTTTGATTTTCATACAGCATTCTTCCTTTATTGGGAATATAACGGTAAATGCCGTGGCGGTCTTCCAGAAAATTTACTTTAATATTTTCCGTTACCGTATAGCTCTGATCCTGATTTACCGTAATATCAACATTATACTGGCGGGTCTGCATGGCCGAATCATTGGTTACCCCGTCCGCCGCCATAACAATACTGCCGCTCCATCCTGCGGTTCCTGTCAGGAGCATCCAGAGAACCGCCAGGCAGATGATCAACCTTCTGGTCATTTTCCTGCCCCTCCTTTCCTCCTATGAAAAGTCAACGGTCACATTCTCTCTTTCTGACTCGGAATCCACTTCAAACAACGGTTTCCTCTGGAATTTAAAGATTCCGGCAATGATGTTTCCAGGGAACATCTCCGCCTTCGTGTTATATTGATTGACCACACCATTATAATATCTTCTGGAGCCGGCAATTTCCTCTTCCAGACGATCCAGCTGATCCTGCAGCTTGATGAAGTTCTGATTAGCTTTCAGATCCGGATAATTTTCTGCTACCGCGAACAGGGATCTTAATGCCCCCGTCAGCATATTTTCATTTGCCATCCGTTCTTCCGGTCCTGCGGATTCCATGGCCGAATTTCTTGCAGAAATAACATTCTGCAGCGTTTCTTTCTCATGCTTTGCATATCCTTTCACCGTCTCCACATAATTCGGAATCAGATCGTATCGTTTCTTTAATGATACATCAATAGCTGAATAAGCCTCCTCCGTCTTATTTCTCAACTGAATAAATCCATTATAAGAAGCTGCTGCCCATATGATGATAACAAGGACAATCACTCCAATTACAATCAATGGTATCATATCATTTCTCCTTTCCCATTGTTTTATATCACATCCAGCCCTCTTGCGACCAGCATGATAAAATCCTGTACATTTGTTACAATCGTTGTTGCCGAAAGACTTCCGCGGTCCAGAAGCTTATTGACGACAAACTCATCTGCATCCACTGTATACAAAAACACCGGTCGTATCGTTCCATCCTCAAGAACACGATATGATGGTGTCATATTTCCCGTTGCAATGGTGTGCAGCATCGTCGCCAGACATACGACTGTCGTCGCTTTCTTTACCAGTTTCCGCATCGCTTTCTGCCCTTCATAGGCATCGCCGATTACTTCCGGAAGAGGTCCGTCATCCCGTATAGATCCAGTCAAAACCATAGGAATCTCATGTTTAACGCAGCTGTAAATGATTCCATTGTCAATCTGATAATCCTCGATGAACTGTGGGATGGAACCACTCTTCCTTACTTTATTAATCACATCCAGATGGTGATAGTGCCCATTCGAATGGGATTTTTGCGTATAAATATCCTGACCAAGCGCCGTATGAAACAAAGCGCCTTCCAGATCATGCGTTGCCAGAGCATTTCCTGCCATCAGGCCGTCCACATATCCGTGTTCCACCATTTTCTGCATGGCCGCTCTCGCATCGGCATCGAAAGAAAACGCCGGCCCCATGACCCAGAGAATATTTCCATGGTCTCTCTCATACCGCAGCAGCTCAAACAAACGATCATAATCTCTGGCATAAGACGTTTCCCTGCTTCTCCCCTGTCGAAACACAAATTGATCCTGCTCTTCGTCTTCTTCCAGAAAACCGGTGCTGTGGAGATAAATTCCCTCTTCAGCGTTTTCTGTCCGCCCGAGAATCACCTTGTCTCCCACCTTAAGATTCCTATTTTCCACCACTTTCAGCGTGCCTCCTTCAGTCCAGACAACGCTGGAATCCATGCGGCTTTCTTCCGCCAGCTTCCACTCTCCGTTTATTTTAAAATATTCCGGATACATGGACGTGCTGTGGTAGCCTTCCGGCGCCACGCCATCCATCACTGCTTCTTTCCATTTCACATCCGGCGCGTCCAGAAATTTCTGGCTTGAAAAATCCGGCGCCCGGTATTCCGGCATCTGAAACATTCTGTCCCCTCCTGTCTCTATTTGTAATATACACGTTTTCCCCGGATATAAGTCTCCAAAACTTCTGTCTCATCCACTTCCTCCGGATCTGTCTGAAAAATATCCCGGTCCAGGACCGCAAAATCTGCCTGAAACCCTTGTTTTAATTGTCCGATTCCGGGAAATCCCACAATCTTCGCTGCTTCTCTCGTATACAGACACACCGTAGTTTCTATATCCACTGCCTGCTCTTTTCCGCAGTCCGTTCCATCATATGCCTTTCTTGTAACTGCTGCTTTCATGTTGATAAACGGATCTGACGGCGCTGCCCAGGATGTTGCCGGCGCATCAGTAGAGAAACAGAGCATAACGCCCTGATCCAGCATACATCGCACCGGATAACACTGCTTCATCCAGTCATCTCCCAGGTTCTCCAGATAACTTTCCACCTCCGCATACATAAAAACCGGCTGTGTCACCACTGCGATGTTGTGTTCCGCCGCCTTTCGCAGGCTTTCTTCTTCCGGATCTGTCACATGCTCTATCCGCACATAAGGAATCTCTTCTTTCATCCAGGAAAATTCCCTGCAGACTCTGTCAATAATCCTTTCGATGGTCTCCGTTCCCATGGCATGAACAGACAGCTGGCATTGATGGCTCCTGCAGAACTGAATGGCTGATTCCATCTGGTCTTTTGTCAACACCGGCATTCCATATTCCAGAGGTTTTCCACAATACGGCCGCTTCATCCACGCCGTGCGTCCTGAAACACTGCCGTCACCAATCAGTTTAAGTCCCGCCGCAAAAATCTGCTGCCGCCGGTCCATGTCTTCTTCTGTCATATCAAACGACGGATCTTCCATGAAAAATTCCCACATTCGGTAAACTGCTGTCTTTTGTTTCCATCCTTTTCGGGCTGCCTCCCTGAAAAGCGGCAGATTGTCTCCAGGTCCCAGATTTCCCATATCCGCTGCCGCAGTGATCCCCTGGGACAGCAAAAGGTTTCCCAGATCCACCAGCTTTCTGATCTTATCTTCTCTGCTGTCTTCCGGCAGCCATTTTGTAACCAGATTCCTGGCACTTTCTTTTAATACGCCTGTCGGTTCCCCTGATGAATCCCTCTCAATTTCTCCTCCTTCCGGATTCGGTGTGTTCCTGTCGATTCCTGCCAGCTTAAGCGCCATGCTGTTGACACAGCGGATATGCCCGCAGGTTCTCACGATGGATACCGGAGCGTCACTGCATCCCCGGTCCAGATCATAACGATTGAGAGACCGCTTTTCCTTAAATTTTCCTTCATCATATCCCCAGCCCTGAATCCACTGACCCGGTTTTTGATGTTTTCGCCGCTCTCTGATTTTCTCCACCAGTTCTTCAATGGAATGTACTTCCGGCGGCAGGGCAGAAATCTGCCGGCTGTAGTCCGCCAGCATCATCGGATGCATATGAGCATCGACCAGGCCCGGTATCACACAGGCTCCTTTCAGATCATGCCTTTTATATGTTCCTTCCGGCGCCTGGTCTTCCCTTCCGATCCAGCGGATGACGCCGTCCTCCACGATCATGGCATCCGCATACAGATTTTCCTTATCTGAAGTGAATATTTTCCCATGAAAATACATCCGGGCTTCTTCCCGTTTGTTTCTCTTAGTTCCCATTACATAATCTCCCGGCACCGCAGATCATTTACCAGCATTCCTTCAAACTGTTTCATCCGGAATCTCTCCACAAACAATTTACATTTGCACAGGAACATGTAATAGATATTCTTTCCGCATCCCTGCATAGTTTCAAAGTTTCCCTGCCCCTTTGACAAAATCAGATCCGCTTCATCTAAGATTTCCCGCGCTTCCTTTGAAATCTCCGGCAGCCAGGTGCCGGTAATTCCACTTCCATTTCCAATGACCCTTACCATATCCGCAAGACCGGTTTCCCGTGCATCTTCCATGGTAGCATCATTTAAGGCCGGTTTCCCCCGGACGATCACGGTAATATCAATCTGCGGATACAGCTCCATGATCTCCCGGATCAGAATCTTATCCAGCACGATTTCTCCACAGTTGTCTGTCAGATATACCAGCCTTGAGGCATCCTCCAGATCCTTTCTCAGTCTGCCGTATTCCTCTTCATCGATTGGATTCTCCTGAGCCTTCGCCAGAAGTTCTTTCAGTTTCTCATGATTCACACTGCTCATGGCTCCAAAATCAATATAATTCCCAGTCATGGCATACTGAATGGCTCTCTTCAAAGGGTCTCCTGCCTCCCGGACTTCCCGGCTGATCTTATCCTCTTCCCGCTCCATCATATGATTATAAGTATGCTTAATTTCCGAATAATCTGCCTGCTGCCCAAGCATCTGTCTCTGAAGTTCATAAATGCGCTCTGTGATCACCGGGGCACTTTCACAAGCCTTCGCCTCACTGAGAATTCTGAGCACTCCCTGCATATAAGTCCGCTTTTTTTCTTCCGGCGTATCTGGATCATAATGATTCAGCTGACGTTCCACGATGCAGTTGATACAGCCGGTATGAAGTCTTATCTGCTCCACACTGCCACCTCCTTCTTCCTGCTGCATGTTTCTTTCATTATATCCGATACTGGTCTGTATACGCAACCTAAGGTTTCCATGCTCAATATAAGGTTAATATCTGATATTCTTCGGAATCATAATAATAGATATTATCTGATAAACGATCTTTTTTCGAAATGATTTCAGAAGTGTATGTCTGCGCAATTTCATGAAGCTGATCCGGCATATACTGTCCCCGATCCAGCAGAATAAAAACTTCATGAAGAGTTAGCGGCATGAAAAAGAAATTCCACGGATACCGTCCGGAAAAATCTTCCAGGAATCCAGGATATAACAGCACCGACGCCCCATAAATTCCCTGGCGGCTGGATACAATAAAGACAGGCTCCCGGTCGTTTCCTTCTTCCGCCTTTTCTGCTGTTTTCACCTGGGCCGGAAACAACTCCGGCGTATTCTTCACCGCATATTGGTACAGCTCCTCTTTTTGAATGTTCCATCGTTCCAGATCGGCATTCTCCACCGGCTGTTCTCTCAGCGGATCATCCAGATCCGCCACACGGAATACCACTGCCAGATCCTCAAAAAGAAAATATGGTCTCTGCTCCAGCTGTTCCCGGTGATCCCGATAATTTATGAGATACATAACAATACGGTTTCTGACAGATTCTGTCCAGGTTTCTTTTATCATTTTTCTTCATCCCTTTTATTTTTTCATTAGTTTTCCGCATTTCGTTCCAAAAATTCATGGTCTTTATCCATTTTGTTCCACTATCTATCATAACATTCTTTGTTGCTTACAGCAACATATGTCTATATCTATAGATCGTGGTGTTATGTGGCTTACGGTTATAGTATTTTCATGGAGGTATCTGAATGGAACTGGATATGAAAGCAATCGGAAAAAGAATAAAGAAGCTCAGGACACAACAGAATATGACACAGGAAAGACTGGCCGAACTGGCTGATATCAGCTCTCATTATGTATATGAGCTTGAGGCCGGTTTAAAAACCATGTCCTGTCCGATTCTGGCATCCATTGCCTGTGCCCTGCATACATCCGCTGATTACCTTTTATTCGGCGGCGCTTCCTATGATCTGGAAGCGGAATCTCCATCCCGTCACGATCAGCTGGAACATCTGACATCTATGCTGACAGCTCCTCAGAGAAATCAGGTGGCTCACATCTTATCCGTTATTGTACCGTATTTAAAAGAATAGACATGGCATCGAAAATCTTTTCCGGTGCCATGTCCGTTTTTATCCTGTCAGCTGTTTCTTTCTTTTCTTTTTCTCATCATCCTGATCAGATCACGGATTGCCAGAAATCCGACAATAAAAACGCCTGCACAGAACCATCCATAAGAAACAATTTCTGAAAATCAAATTCATAATCTCCTATCAAAGACCCGGCAACAATAACGATAATCGGAATAAGCAGAGAACATAAATTGCCGATCACATAGTTGATATTCGGATCCGGAATCACCAGATATGCGATAATTCCACTTGCGATTCCAATAAAAATAGATGCTGCGGCAACCTTCGCTGAAACCTTTTCCCAGAAAACTCCAATCACAAATGCAGCACACGGCGCCGCAAATAATATTCCGGTCATGACGTCAATGGACACCAGAGATTTTCCCTCAAAAAACATGGCAGCAACTGCCATGATAACGCCGATCACAATGGTCATTCTTTTCCCAAATTTCCCGCGTCCGGCTTAAAATTTACCACCGCGACGTTCAAAATATCCTTACTCATCATAATCTCCTTTCTTTGATCTATGAAAAAAAGAGGCATATTGAGCCATAGCCCATATACCTCTTTGTACTACTGTGCTGTCTGCTATACTGTTAATTTTCCCACTGCATTTTCCAGAATATCCAGTCCCGCTTCCAACTGCTCATCTGTGATCACCAGCGGAGCCAGAAAACGAATTACATTTCCGTATACACCGGCGCTCTCAATCATAAGGCCGTGCTGTACACATTCCTGCACCAGATCCTTCACAAACTGCGGATCCGGCTCTTTGGTCTTTTTATCCTTAACAAATTCCATCCCGATCATAGCTCCAAGTCCGCGCACATCACCGACTGGTTCATATTTTTCTTTCATTTTCTCATAACGATCCATAACCTTCTTTCCGATCTCCTGTGCCCGCTCTGCCAGATGATTCTTTTCCATCAACTCTATGGTTTTCAGTGCTGCAGCGCAGGAAAGTGCGTTTCCGCAATAAGTTCCTCCAATCGTTCCTGCCGGCACAGCTTCCATGATTTCTTCTCTCGTAACAACAGCGCTCAGCGGCAGTCCTGCGGCAATGGATTTCGCAGTCACCAGAATATCCGGTTCACATCCTGCTTCTTTCCAGTACTCTGTCGCAAACATTCTTCCTGTGCGGCAAAATCCGGACTGTACTTCATCGGCTGCCAGCAGTATGTCATGTTCATCACAAATTTTCCGCACCGCTTTGACCCATTCGATCGGCGCCGGAATAAATCCGCCTTCTCCCTGCACCGGCTCTACGATTACCGCTGCAATCGTATCTGCCGCTCCGCATTCTTCAAATACACTGTAGATGGAATCCACATAATACTCGATTACTTTATCCTGCGGCATCCCCTCCGGCTTCCGGTATAAATAAGGAAATCTCGCGCGGAACACGCCGTGGGACAAAGGTCCCATATTCACAGCGTATGCTTTTTTTGAAGTCATGGTCATCGTCAATTCCGTCCGACCATGGAACGCTCCTGAAAATACAATGATATTCGGCCGTCTGGTATATCCTCTGGCTATTTTCACCGCATTCTCATCTGCCTCCGCACCACTGTTTGACAAAAATGTACGCCTTTTTTCTCCCCGGACAGGAGCAATCTGATTTAATTTCTCTGCCAGTGCAACATAACCTTCATGGGTTACAATGTTAAACATTCCATGAAAATATTTCTCAGACTGTGCCTTCACGGCATCGATAATTTCCGGCTGACTGTAGCCCACGTTTAAAACACCCACGCCGCCGATCCAGTCCAGAAAACGATTCCCGTCCAGATCTTCAATCATTGCACCTTCTCCCCTTGCGATTGCGACAGGATAAACACAACTGACAGCTGAAGCCGCAGCCTGTTTCCTTCTGTTGATCAGCATCTGAGATTTTGGTCCCGGCATAGTTCCTGTTATAATCTTTGGCAATGCATCTCTCAATGCCATTGTATCCTCCTCCTTATCCAAACCATATAAGAAAGAATCCTGTTTTGCAGGATTCTCCGCCTGCGGCGGGCCGCATAGGCGGCATCTTCCTTGCCGCCGCAGTGCGATCCTCGCGGAGCGTTTTATTTCACAGGAACGCAGGTTGCTATGAAATAAAAAAAACGAACATGACACAGCCGGCCGTTTCTGCACGACTTCTTTGTCATGTTCGATATTTAGATTATAGCACAATCATTTTACTTCTGCTATGTTTTTAAGCATGATATTTTTCAATTATATTGTGCTGTCAGCATAAATATGATATGATCCAGGATAGAAATCATATTACAAGGAGAAATTTATGGCACTCACACTCAGACATTTTTATCACCAGGCCAGGGCAAAATACAAACTCAGGCTACTGACTCCCTCCGTCTCCCTGCATCAAAAAATCACATGGATTCACCTGTTGGAAGACATTAACAACTGTTCCTTTATCCGAGGCGGCGAACTTATTATCACCACCGGATTAAACGCCAATAAAGACCATCTTTTATTTGATCTGGCAGCCAGAATCTATTCCAGCGGCGCCTCCGGTCTGATTTTGAATGTTGGAAATTATATCGACCATGTCCCCCAGGATCTGCTGGAATGGTGTTCGCAGCACAACTTTCCTGTTTTCACCATGCCATGGGAAATCCATATTGCAGATGTCATGCAGGATTACTGCAATCAGATCATCTCTGAAGAAAGGACCCAGGAAAAAAGGACTGCCGCCCTGCTCCGGTGTCTGACATCTGAAAACAACGGCTCTTTTCCGACATTATGCCCGGATTTCACCTCCGGATATGCCGTTGCTTCTGACCATGAACTTTCCATTGACTGTTACGGGGCAGTCCTGTACGAAACGACATACTACTATCTCTGTGTCGATATCGATGGATTCGTTTTCGACAGGCACTGTGGAGTCAGCGGTCTGATTGAAGATCCGCTTCATCTTTCCATCGCTCTGAAACAGGCATACCGCTCTATGCAGGTAAGTAAAATAAAACATACCGATGTTTCTTTCTTCGAGGACATCGGCCTGTATTACGCCGCTCTCGCCATCGATGATCCGGATGTTTTGTATCAGGCAGAACGGCTTCTGGCTCCATTGGAGGATAAAGATATCCGGCTTACATTCCGGCTTTATCTTGAACATGATGGCAGTGTACAGGCAGCCGCTCAGGCACTATTTCTTCACCGGAATACCGTAAATTACCGGATTCAGAAAGCCCGCCGTCTGCTGCGGGCAGATGCGGCGGAAAAAGGATTGGAATACCTGTTTGCTTTTTATCTCTGCGACTGTCTGAAACTAAAAGAAATGAATCCGTTGAAAAAAGAGGTATGATCTCTCATACCTCTTTGCAGACATCAATCCATTTTTCTGCCTTGGAACATTGTTCCAGCTCTTTCATATTCATCTCTATGGCGCTGTTACCGCTTCCTGCTGCCGGAAAAACGGTCTGAAAACGCTTCAGCGACTGATCCAGATACACCTTGACTCCCCTGTTTACAGCAAACGGACACACGCCTCCCGGTGCATGACCGGTCACTTTCTCAACATCCTGGAAAGAAATCATCTTTGCCTTTGTTCCAAACTCCTGTTTGTACTTTTTGTTATCAACTTTTACATCTCCGGCCGCTACGATCAGAATCGGCTGCGGACCGGCGTAAAAAGACAAGGTCTTCGCAATTCTTGCCGGTTCACATCCCAGCGCCTCCGCCGCCAGCTCCACCGTAGCGCTGGACTGATCCAGGATCTGAATCTTATGTTCAATATGGAACTGTTTTAAATATTCTTCTACTTTCTTTACTGACATATCGTTACCTTCTTCCTTTTGCATTCTGACCAATGATGTCATCTTATTTTATTGTATATAATCCGATGCAAAAAGAAAAGGGGGCTTTTGGAATTAAAAAGCCCCGCTTTCACGGGGCTCAAAAAAAGAGAGGATTAAAAAATATATGAAAAAGTATGTCTTTATTATAGCAAAATCCCACCTTCTATCAATGTTCTCCTTATAAACATTTCTAAAAGGGTTCTAAACAATGTGAGGAATTTCTTATTTTTCTTAAATTTCCTTTGTTTTACTTTCCAGCCATCGAAGTATCTCCGGATAATCAATCTGATTATAATCACTGACATCCACTTCTATGGTATCGCCGAGAGCAAATTCCCCATATCCTCTTTGCGTACATCTCCTGTAGAATTCTTTATAATCTAAAAGATTGTCCGCATTTTTACGATCTGCTTTCATATCTGATTTATGATATCTTGTCAGAATATGTCCCCAGTGTCTGGAATCATCTAAATCCCGTTCTTTTTGTCTTTCAAATAAAATATCAATTTTTCCGACCAGACGAATCGTACATATATGATATTTATATTGTTCTGCTAATTTTTCCAGCGAGGATTTTTGTTTTGCACTAAAAGGATAGTCTGATATCAAACTTTCTTTATGCAAAAATGCATCTTCCATTCTTTCATAATATGCTTTCCAGGCTTTTAGGATCAATTCTTCTTTTTCCTCTAAAGTATCAAATCCATATTTATCCCAGAATTCTTCTTTTATATCATCTGGTGAGAGCAATCTTAGTTCTGGAAAATTTTTTATAATGATGTTCGCCATATAACTTTTCCCGGTTCCGGGATACCCTGCTAAAAGAATCAACGCTTTCTTCATTAATCCATCCATTCTCCACCAACTAAATTAATGGACTGACCCGTCAGATAAGAAGAACAATCTGTTAATAAGAAAATGGCTGCCTGAATCACATCCTGAAGATCTACCAGCCTGTGCATTGGAATGTTCTTCTCAAAATATGGTAACACTTCTTCCGGATCCAAATTACGTTTTTTGGCATATTCATATTTTAATTGATCCCACATTTCCGTATGTACAATTCCAGGGCAAATAGAATTTACTCGAATATTCTTATCTGCAAATTCTTTTGCAATAGATTGTGTTAATCCCTGTACTCCAAATTTGCTTGCGCAATAAATGGTCTGCCATGAACTTGCTTTTTTCCCGGACAGAGAAGACATATTCAGAATCGTTCCACCACCATTTTTCAGCATCTTATCAATTGCTACCTGACAGCATAAAAATGTTCCTTTTAAATTAACCTTCATCGTAAGATCCCAAAGTCCTTCATCACAATCCAGAAATGGCACCATTTTTGATACTCCTGCTGAATTTACCCAGGATGTGATCGCTCCAAATTTTTCTTCCACATCAGAAGCTGCTGTCTCAACCTGAGCTTTGTTTGTAATATCAACCTTATAAAATGCAGCAACACCTTCCTCATCCTGAATTTCTTTTACAACTTGTTGTGCTTTTTCTTCATTCATATCAAAAATTGCTATTTTGGCTTCTCTTGATGCAAAGTCTTTTGCCATCGCGGCTCCCATTCCACTTGCTGCTCCTGTAATGACAATTACTTTCCCTGTTAATTTTTCTGTATTCATATGAGTTCTCCTTATTTCAAATAATTACCAATATCTACCGGTTTATTGTTTGGCATTACCTGAATAAAAACATCTACATTTTTACTCAATAACGCCCTAAATTGATCATTTTCTTCTGAACTGGTGGAAATGTTTTTATATAACACACTTCTGCCATTTCCTGCACCCATTCCTCCGACATCAACTTCCTCAATATTGATTCCGTGATCTACCAGATAATTTAATACTTCCGGTCCTTTTACAAGAAGAATTGTTGGCTCATCAAGTCCCTGTGAAAAGAATGTAACTCCATCTTCTTTATTGAAGATCCCGATGGCAATTTCCTCTGGAATTGCCATCTCCAGAACTTCAATCATATAATCATCTTCTGCTACCAGATCATCTACAATCACTACTTGTGTTGCTTTTTTATTTTTTATCCACGCTGTCATAACCTGTCCATGAATCAGACGATCATCAATCCTTGTTAATACTAAGTTTTCCACGACGTTTTGTTTCTCCTTTCTCGAATAAAGTTCCTTTAATTCCATAGTAATCTGGATTTGTTGCAATCGCAACGAGATCCTTTAACATACTGCTTTCATTTCTTTCAGAGGCAACCGCCACTAACATTGGCATATTCATTCCTGATACCAGTCCGATTTTATGTGTTTTTGACATGTATGCTGCACTCTGAAATGGTGTTCCGAAAACGATATCTGCCAGAATCAATGTTCCATCCGCATTTTCATTTTCAGAAATCGCCAGATCAAGTTTTTCTCTATAAGAATCTGCTGTCATTCCCGGATACAAGGCTACCGTTTTAATCCCATAATCATCCCCTGTTACCATGATCAGCGATTTCAACAGTCCTTCACAGAACTCTCCATGACTGATCAAAATTATATTTACCATATTATCTTGCCTCCCGCCTTTATTCTGTATTCTTTTTACTGCAGGTTGATTATCCTGTATATCCTAAGATTCCTGTATAATATCCGATGATACCGACAACAAAAATTGCTACAATGATCCAAAGTGTATTTACTTTCTTTCGGAGCATCTGCCATACAAGCATTGTAATTCCAAGAGGAATCAACCCTGGTGCCAGAGAATCTAAAACCGTCTGGATTTCTGTGACACCCTCACCAACAGTAATTGCCAGCGGTGTATTTACTGCTGCACGCGTTGCCGCCATAGACCCCACTACCATAAGACCAACAATACTGAATGAATTAATAATCTTATCAACTGTTCCATCTTTCAGGATTTTTAACAATGAGGTCTTTCCCTGTTTATATCCTGTCATAAACATGAAGTATCCACATGCAAAAATCAACACCTCAAATACCACTGTCGCAAAAATCGGTCCGAGATAACTTCCATCTAATGCCATAGAACATCCGATTCCAAACAAAATAGGGAAAAGAATTCCCTGCATAACGGTATCTCCGATACCTGCTACCGGTCCCATTAATCCCGTTCTCACAGAGTTAATATCCTGAGCAGTTACATTTTCCCCGTTTGCTCTCGCTTCTTCCATAGAACATGTAATACCATTGATAATTGGTCCAATCGTAAATACTTCTGAATTATAAAATACAAGATATTTCTTTAATTCAGCTACCTGATCTTCTACTTTATCATATAACGCTCTGATTGGTGTGATCATTAAGTTTGCAATTCCAAGTGCCTGTAATCTTTCATAATTGTAACACGCTTCTGTACTCGTAGTTAATAACCATGTCTTGATTAATGTTTTCTTTGATAATTTCTTTTTCGTTCCATCTGTTACTTTCGCTGTTTCTTTCGCTTCTTCTGTACTCTGTCCTACTTCTTTTACTTCCACCTTCTTGTTCACAGATAAACGTCTGACCTTTTTCTTTTCTTTTTGTACGGATGTTGTTTCATTTTTCTGATTAAAATATAAGATAATTGCTATAACCGCTGCAAAAATTGAAACTGCTGTCAAATCTAGTCCACTGTACTCTGTCAAGAAAAATCCTGCAAAAAACCATGGCATTAAAGTTTTTTTACCAAGATAATTTAATAACATTGCAATACCTAATGCAGGCATAATTCCCCCGACAACTTCCAATGCATTGATAATGCTCTCTGGAATCGCATTTAACATTGACTGTGCCCAGTCGCTTCCAAACATAATCATTGCAAAAGCTGGTACTCCATATAACAGCAACGCCATACAAAATGATGGCAGATAGTTCATGATCCTTACGCCTCTGATATTCCCTTTTTCCAGTAACTTATCTGCCTGATGGATCCATGCTGCATTCACTGTCATGTAAACCTGATTTAATAATAATCCAAGCATGCTGAATGGAATCGCAAATGTTACCGCCATTGTAGGATCAGCTCCAGACATAATCGTAAGTGCCGTTCCAAAAATTCCTGCCACGATTGTATTACTTGGCATGGTACCGCCTGCCGAAATCCATCCAAGATAAATTAACTGAATTGTCGCTCCCGCGATCATACCGGTCATTGGTTCTCCCATAAATACTCCGACCAGAGTCCCGGTCGTTAATGGATAAACCAAACATTTTGTAATTGGTCCGAAGAACCACCATTGTCCACATGTTGCTAATAAAGCTACTAAAATTGCAGATATAACCATATATTATCCTCCTTAATGTTTCCCGCTGAGAGAAACCATTACTTTTCCTTTCCGTGAATATTTTTTTGTTCTAAGTTCTTCCCCCATCTCCTCTAATGACAACCTCTTACTAATGATTTTCTTTGTATCAATCACTCCACTCTCTAGCAGCGAAATCGCTCTCCTACTCATATGTGGATTCAGATAAGAAGTGTAAATACTCAATTCTTTTGTGTATGCCTCAAATTGATTGAATGATACCGGATTTTCCGGATCCCCTAATCCGAACAACAATACTTTTGCCTGCTTTCCTGCAATACGAATTGCCTGTTCCATCGTGCTTTTTAATCCGATACATTCTATAACATAATCAATATTCAATTCTTCAGCAATTTCTTCTATCTGTTGATCTGTGCATGCTATGGTTGCTCCTAATTCCATCGCTAATTCTTGTTTATTTTTTTCACGCTCAACAACAATCAAATTTTTCGGAGCTGTTAATTTTATCACCTGTAACATTAAACTTCCAATAGAGCCCATACCATACATAACAACATTAGCACCACTTTCTATATGCAATAAATCTATCCCATGTAATACACAGGATAATGGCTCTGTAAATGCCGCATCTTCTAAATCCAGAGAATCGTCAATTTTATATACATTTTCTTCCGGAGGATAAACGTATTCCGCAAATCCTTTTGCTACTCCATGCCTGTGAATACAGAAATTTGGATATCCTTTTTTACACCATTCACATCTTCCACAGCCCCAGCTTGGATCGCATGCTACACGATCTCCCGGCTTAAA
The DNA here is from genome assembly GCA_019119895.1 of Candidatus Anaerostipes avistercoris. Taxonomy (GTDB): domain Bacteria; phylum Bacillota; class Clostridia; order Lachnospirales; family Lachnospiraceae; genus Anaerostipes; species Anaerostipes avistercoris. The sequence continues at coordinate 50,771 of DWWD01000038.1, forward strand.
GTGCTCACAATTCTCTCCTACTTCTGTGACAATTCCTGAACATTCATGTCCCAAAATAACAGGCGGTACAACAACACTTGCTCCATTTTTTCCTTCAAACTTATGAATATCTGTTCCACAAAGTCCACACCATGCAACTTCAATCTTAACTTCATGATCTTTTGGTTTACGATCTGGAATTTCCTTCACTTTATAAGTATGATTTCCTAAATAAAATCCAGCTCTCATTTATATTGCACCCCTTCATCATTGTATATTCTTAAATAAACTGATCTTTCTCTCAACAATTTCATCAATTGTATTTAAACACGGTACGACATTTTCTCTGTTAGAAATATTTTCTTTATTTTTGTCATAGCATTCTTTTGCCTGCCTGTTCCAGCCGACCAGAAGTTCCGTTCCTACATTAAATTTACGGATTCCAAGACTAATGACTTTCTTGACATCTTCTTCTTTTACTCCTGTACCTCCATGAATAACAAGTGGAATATCAACAACCTCTTTAATCTGCTTTAATCTTTCAAAATTAATATTTGTTTTTGATTTATACTGCCCATGATTTGTACCAATCGCTACTGCCAATGCATCAATTCCTGTCTGCTTAACAAATTCTACAGCGTCTTCTGGATTTGTATAACAAACATCTTTTTGTTCTACCACTACTCCATCTTCTGTTCCACCAACAGTTCCTAATTCGGCTTCTACGCTGACTCCATTCTTCCTCGCATATTCAACAACCCGTTTTGTTCCAAGGATGTTATCTTTTAATGGCAAAGATGATCCATCAAACATGACCGAACTATATCCGGCATCAATTGCTTTTCTGATCTCATCATAATCTTTTGCATGATCTAAATGAAGAACTACGTCGATCCCATATTGATCTGCCATAGATTTACAAACACTGACCAGATTTTTATGTCCGATATAATTTGCTGTTCCACAACTCGTCTGAATGATCACTGGCGTTCTCTGATTCACTGCCGCCTTAATAATCGATGGTAACATTTCCAAATTGTGTGTATTAAATGCTCCAATAGCCATATTAAGGTCTTCTGCTTCTTTCAGTACTTCCTTTAATGTTGTATACATGCTTCCTCCTTCTTTCATGTTAAATCTTATTCCTTATCATGCTGTCACATTAAGTCATTCATGGCCATTGAATTTCTTATTTGTTTT
>DWWD01000039.1 GCA_019119895.1 Candidatus Anaerostipes avistercoris
AAAGTCAGGGACAATGACACCGTTGATGAGGTGGAGGATGCGGGCGTGATTGAAGCATAGCTTCAAAAACAATACAACTGAATATGGAACCTGTAAACAAGCAGCAGAACTTTTGGACAAAAAGTCCAGAAGTTAAAAAACGGAGTTTTGTATGTGCTTTGGAATGGGCAAAACAAGACACCCGGCACAGCCTATCGCCAAACAGAATGTACCGGATGCCCGCAGGGTTCACCCAAAGGATTTCCCTGCCCTTATTTTAACATACAGGGCAGGGAATTTACATATCAAAGCTCTTTCTTTATCAAAAAATCAAATTTCAGGAAAGAAAGAGGTAATCAAAATGGCATTTTTTACAACAGCAGTAACAGGATTAAAGACAGTCGTAACAGCAATCGGCGCAGGCGTGGGTGTATGGGGCGTCATCAATCTGCTTGAGGGATATGGAAATGATAATCCGGGCGCAAATGCTCATGTGTCGTAAAGAAACACAGAAAAATTTGATAGACAGTCCTACTATATCCGTAAAAAAATGTTTACAAATGGAGCGCACAGAGTTATACTTGTCATCATAGGTTGCCTTGGGTTTCCGCTCTTTGGTATACCCCTTGACGCTGATCACTTCCGGTTCGATCACTTCCGCAGGCTTTTCATCACCGACGGGTGTACCGAACAGATTCAGCTGTCCGTCCAGCTGGTCATGGCGTATTTCACTGGTTGAGCCAAAGACCTTGTTCTTAAGATACGCAAGCTGAGACTGGAGATTCGCGATCAGAAGGTCTTTTTCACTGTCCTTCGCATTGCGTTCTTCCAGCATCTTCTGCAATGAACTTATGAGTTCGTTCTGAGTGCTGATTGTTTTATTCAGTTGTGAGATTGTATCCTTAAGCTCTAAGAGCTGGATATCTTTTACTCCTGAAGGCATGGTCTTCTGCTCCGTTTTTTGATACTTCTATTGTACCATAAACAGGTGCAAAAGCCTAGAAAAATCAAGCGTTTCAGGCACTTTTTATTGCCTTTGGCTGCTCGATCTCAAGACCGGACATGAGCCAGTCAAACTGCCTCCATGTAATGGTTTTCACCTCGTCACGGTTACGTGGCCACCGGTATTTTCCGGTGTTATGATCGAGGCGTTTATATAAAAGCACAAAACCGTCATTCTCATGAAGGAGTGCCTTTATCCTGTCATTGCGTCTGCCGCAGAAAAGGTAGAGCGCGGTGGTATGCTCCGGTTCAAAGTGAAGCTGGTCTCTGATGATGGCGCACAGACCATCGATTGATTTTCTCATATCGGTGTAGCCACAAATGATATAAATATCTGTTGCAGCTGTAATGTCGCCTAGCATGATGCACCTCCCACAGACCGGATGATCTGTGCTAAAAGTGCCGGATCTATATCATTTGAAATCCTGATCAGGGCGGAGCCGAGTTTGATCTCAGCAGTTGCTTCCATACAGTTTGTATCCGTATGATCCGGAAGCACGCTTAAAAGCTGTGGTGTCTCTTCGTGCAGAACAGGCTGGTCAACGATTTCAAGTTTGACAACATCCTGTTGTTCCGAAGGCTTATAGCCTCCCCGGCCTGTTGCCGGCGGAATATCATAGCAGGATTTTTTGCGAAGCCGCTTGACCCAGTTGTAGAATGTACCGGGTTTGATCCCGTGCTCGTTGCACCACTGAAAATCGCTTAGTCCGCTGCTGCGACATTCCATGATGAGCCGGTATTGCTCATCGGCAGTTCGTCTTTCTGTCTGCATAAATGTAACCTCCATAATTGTAGTAAAATGCTTGCTTACTGCTAGATCCTAGCGCCGGATCATAGAGTAAAATGCTGGCATATGTGATTACTACTATTATGGCAAATATATGACCAAGCGAACAGATACCCTTATATTAGGCGCTTACCTTTAAGGAGAGGTTATAATGAACAAAGTAAATATAAAAGATAGTCAAAATTTTATTACTTCAAAATATCACATAGAAAAAATAATGAATTGCATAAGTTTAGATGAAAAAGATAACATCTTTGAAATAGGTGCAGGGAAAGGTCATTTTACTGCTGAATTGGTAAAGAGATGTAATTTTGTTACGGCGATAGAAATTGATTCTAAATTATGTGAGGTAACTCGTAATAAGCTCTTAAATTATCCTAACTATCAAATAGTAAATGATGATATACTGAAATTTACATTTCCTAGCCACAATCCATATAAAATATTTGGCAGCATACCTTACAACATAAGCACAAATATAATTCGAAAAATTGTTTTTGAAAGTTCAGCCACAATAAGTTATTTAATAGTGGAATATGGTTTTGCTAAAAGGTTATTAGATACAAACAGATCACTAGCATTGCTGTTAATGGCAGAGGTAGATATTTCTATATTAGCAAAAATTCCTAGGTATTATTTCCATCCAAAACCTAAAGTGGATAGCGCATTAATTGTATTAAAAAGAAAGCCAGCAAAAATGGCATTTAAAGAGAGAAAAAAATATGAAACTTTTGTAATGAAATGGGTTAACAAAGAGTATGAAAAACTGTTTACAAAAAATCAATTTAATAAAGCTTTAAAACATGCGAGAATATATGATATAAACAATATTAGTTTCGAACAATTTGTATCGCTATTTAATAGTTATAAAATATTTAACGGCTAAAAACAATAGGCCACATGCAACTGTAAATGTTTAGTTATAGGTAGGGTAGCATAAGTTAAAATGCTATTCTGCCTTTTAAAAGTATGGTATACATTCCAGAGAGAGATTGGATATGTTCCCGTATACCGATAGTGCCAAAAGCGAAGTGGATATGTTTCCGAGAACGGACGTACTCAAATGACATTCATTCTGTCCTCTC
>DWWD01000002.1 GCA_019119895.1 Candidatus Anaerostipes avistercoris
TCGTGTTACCTCCTTTGTGATTCTTCCATACAGAATCACCAGGAGTGCAGGTAATTCTGTACTTATCTGTTACCTTCTTGAAACTCCGGCAGAAACGCCGCATAAATGCATAAGACATGCAGATAGAATAACGGATAAGTATAGTTTACCATACCGTATGATTTAGTACAATGCTGTTTTTACTATTTTTACCATATATTTATTATATCATTTTATTTTCGTATGTCAACTTATTAATATAAAAAATCCTGTCGAGTCCATGTGCTGAGTCTCAACAGGATTTTTTCCTAATATACAATTACTGATGTTGTTTTGTTCTTTGTGTATGTTTTGCCTTTGATGACTGCATAATGTTTTGCTGTCACCCGGTATTTCTTTCTGGCTGCTTTTTTTGAAATTTTGAATCCGCCTTTGCAGATTCCTGTTTTTGACTTACTATAGCTGTAAGTCCCTTTTGCCGGATAAATTGTCTTCCAGGATGATTTTTCATATGTCTGCAGTTTTAAATCTCTGATTCCGATCCTGCTTGCGGTTCCTCCCGCAGTCGTCTGAAATGCAACTTTCAGATATCCTCCGCCTGATGTGACGGCAAGCTTGCATGTAGTGAGACCATTTCCCAAACTGGCGCTTCGCATAACAGCTACTGATACATCACCGGCAGATTCACGGAATACCTGATCGATTTCCTTCTGAGACAAGGCTCTGATCTGTTCCTTTTTCTGAGGACGATATGCTTTTCCTTTTGCCAAAACAGGATCTGCACTGAATCCCAGCGCCAAAAACAGGCATAAAATGCCTATGATAACTTTTTTCATCTTATCATTTCCTCCAGTTCCATTCAATATTGAAAACCGCTGTCATTCCTCCATTGTATTTACAAATTTTCTGACGTTTTCAAAATGATCGCTGCTCGTAATTTCGTAAACTTCTTTTTCCCCTGTTCCTATCGCAATAATTTCCCCTTCTGTCCGATAATAAACAACCTTCATTTTTGCAATTCTCTCGGTTTTTATCTCTTCCGCATCATCCGGTATGCTGTAATCTGCAGTTCCCTGTTCATTTTCATAGTGGTCCACAGTGAAGATATAATAGGATCCGTCTTCTTTTTCATATTCGGCAGTGACGGAAATGACCTTCCCTTCATCTGTGACAGCATACAGCTGACTGCGTGTGATTCCAAGGTTTTCTTCTTTCGGATAACGAAGATCCCAGGAACATTTTTCCTCAATCTCGTTCCATGAAGATGCTTCCTCCTCCTGATATTGTGTAACACCTCCTTCTTCGATCTCTTTCTCTGTATCTGTCGGATTGATTCTGTCCTGAATTTCAATCCGGAATTCCTGTACCTGCTGCCCTGCTTCCTTTATGTAATGCAGAATTGAATTCCCGGTGGCCGCCTCACAGACTCCATTGCTGCCGATTCCCACTACGACTGCTGCCATTGCTGCTTTCACCAGCATCTCTTTTCGTCCGCGGTTTTCTTCCGCATGGATTTTTTCCAGCAGATTTTTGTAAAACTTATCTTTTTGAAACTGCTCCGGGAGACGAATCGGGCGAATACGTTCAATCCACTCGTCCAGCTGTGCCAGTTTCTCCTCATCGCTTCCACCCGGCCGCAAAAATTCCCGTATATATTCCTTTTCCAGACTTTCCGCTAATTTGTCCATATCCTTCTCCTTATTTTCCCTGTATCAGCCAAAAATCAGACATACTACGACTCCTTTTCTGATTTTCTTTACCACCCGGTGAATTCTCATTTTCAACGCAGATTTGCTGATTTCATATTCCTGCGCCAGTTCTTCCAGAGAATACCCCTCTTCATAATATCTGCGTATGAGTTTTAATTCTTCCTCTGATAAAAACTTCCGAAGATCTTCATATTCGTCCAGCAGTTTCTCCGGACTGACCGCCGTGTCCACCTGGTACTGAGACAAAATTTCTTCCACAGCATGGTTCTTATCCAGCACCCGGTACGTGACATATTTTGCAGTTGTTTTGACCCACCCCACAGGATTCTCGTGCCGCATGACCTCCGCAATCTTCCGATACAGAATCAGATATGTCTCCTGCAGAATATCTTCCACCATAGCCGCATCATACCAATAAAGCTTGCTGACATAGCGAAGAAGCTCATCATAAGTTGCTTCATATAATTTTTGAAAATACTCTTCCTTCTTCTTCCCCATACTGTTCTCCTTTGATCTTAACCCCATTGTATCATAAGACAATCAGCAAGTCTTTACCGCCATGCGTCTTTTCAGGCCGTTTTCGGGCGTATCGCGCAAAAAACCTGCAGGCAGCCGCCCGCAGGTTTCCATGTTTGATATGAAATTTTGAATTGGAAGATCTTACTCGTCTGCTTTTCCGTCAGATCCGAATAATTTGATCTTTGTAATAACCATATCTTTGATTGCTTCTGCTCCAGGAGCCAGTAATTTACGAGGGTCAAATCCTTTACCCTGCTGGTCTTTTCCTTCTTCGATATACTTACGTGTAGCTTCAGCAAATGCAATCTGGCATTCTGTGTTAACGTTGATCTTAGCTACTCCAAGAGAGATTGCTTTCTTGATCATATCATCCGGAATACCTGTTCCTCCGTGTAATACTAACGGCATATCTCCTGTTAACTGCTGGATTGCGTCTAATGTCTCAAAGCTTAATCCTTCCCAGTTATCCGGATATTTTCCATGGATATTTCCGATTCCTGCTGCAAGCATTGTTACTCCTAAGTCTGCAACAGCTTTGCATTCTTCAGGGTCAGCGCATTCGCCTTTACCGATGACACCGTCTTCTTCTCCGCCGATAGATCCTACTTCAGCTTCGATAGACATTCCTTTTCCTTTTGTTACTGCTACCAGCTCTTTTGTTTTCTCAACGTTTTCTTCAATCGGATAGTGGGATCCGTCAAACATTACAGAAGAGAATCCTGCTTCGATGCATTTGTAGCATCCTTCATAAGAACCATGGTCTAAGTGCAGTGCAACTGGTACGGAGATGTTCATCTCGTCTAACATTCCGTTTACCATTCCAACAACCGTTTTGTATCCTGTCATGTATTTTCCGGCACCTTCAGATACACCTAAGATAACTGGAGATCTTGTTTCTTCTGCTGCTAACAGGATTGCCTTTGTCCACTCAAGGTTGTTGATGTTGAACTGTCCAACTGCGTAATGTCCGGCTTTCGCCTTGTTTAACATTTCTTTTGCTGATACTAACATAGTTTGTCCTCCATATAATTCGTTAACTTTTTCACATCAAGTTTATTATACTCTATTCCCTTCTCCGTTGCAAGAGTTGGAAGCCATCGTATTCAGCAGATATTTCTCTGCTTCTTCGCACCATACGTTATTGTTTGCCTTGCAGATTTCGGCAAGTTTCGCAAACATTTCATTTTCTCTGCCCAGCTCCTCAAAATCCTCAATGGCTGTCAGTTCCAGCTGGATATGAGGATAGATGAGTTTCTTTCCTCCCGGAATCTCCGGAAGGTTCAGAATGGTTTCCGGTGCGGCGTTGATCCCGCCGATGTGGGTGATCATGTAAGACGGATTGATCTTGCCGGCAGCGGATAATTCCAGAGATTCTATCATATCTGCCGGCGCTCCGCCTGAGGTTCCGCAGATATGGGTTCCTTCGTAATGTACATTATAGAAATTGTATTTCGCCTTGAAATTGTTGTCTGTCGGACCGGCGAAGAAGTTTAAACATCCGTCATTGCCCAGAATGTCATCTCCAAGTTCGATCAGAGAAGCTACCGGAGCAAATACGAAGGACTCGTCATATCCTTTTCCTTCATTTAATTCTTTCAGTTTCTCCGCTGTATGTTCCATTCCGTCTGTATTGACATAAATCAGCTCTTTTCCTTTGGCTGCCGCATCTCCCGGCGTAATCAGTGACTGTGCCCGCTGCAGTCTTTCTTCATTAATATCTGTCACTACGATTCTCTTGGATTTATAAGGACCGTTGACTGCGTAATCGATGGCTCCCAGTCCCATAGGCCCGGCACATCCGAGAAGAGCCACGCTTCCGCCGTCTTTCAGACCCATCTGGTGCTCATACACATACGATGTGGTGTGATAGATGGCGTGGAAAGCCCCGATGATGCAGGACATCGGTTCTGCCAGAGACGCATTGGCAAAATATTCTCCTTTATAAGGGAGAACACATCCCAGGTCAATGGATACTTTCGGAATAATGCAGTAGGTTGCGTTTCCTCCATAATATTCGTAGCTGTAGCCTGCAGAATAGCCGCTTGGAAGTCCCATGGCCGGCTGCAGGACAAACTTTTCGCCTTCGTGGAATTTATCTTTTAATTTCTCACCTACCTGTACGATGTAGCCGCCGAATTCATGTCCGGTGATCGTCGGATGTTCCGGGCTGACGTCGTCCGGCACTCTTTTGTGTTCTCCGCCCCGGATGGCTGCCTTATAAGTAGAAAGGCATACGCTGTTGGATACGACTTTGACTAAAAGTTCCTCTTCTCTAATTTCCGGCAAATCAATTTCTTTTATATATACCTGGTTTTTTCCGGCCAGTACCGCAGCTGTTGATTTCATCTTTTTCCCTCCTGAATCCAGTGCCCGGAGTTACTTTCCGGTATCCTGCACAATCTGATAATCGTTGTCTTTTTCTACTTTCATGATGAGATTTCCTTTAACGGAAGATGCAAGAACTCTTCTGACATTGACGCTGTCGCTGTTTTCATACCATGCTTCCGCTTCCTCTCTTGTCAGTCCCCCCTTTTCTTTCCGCCCGATCAGGCGTTCTTTCAGAGTTTCTTCTTCTCCCAGAATCAGAATCGTGTCATCGGCCCATTGTCTGAGAGACGTCCACGGTTCTTCGTCCAGAAGCAGCCAGTTGCCCTCCAGGAGCACAATATCTTTTTCTACTTTTATGACATCTTCCACTACATCATGGATATTTCTGTCATAAACCGGCCACAGGGCGTCTCCTTCTTTTATCTGCCGAAGTTTCTCGCCCAGCTTCTGTGTGTCATATGTTTCCGGACAGCCTTTTACACTTTTCATCGGAACTTTCTTCCCCTGAACGACAGCATCATGAGAATTGATATAATCCGAATGATAATGAAAGCCATCCAGCCCGACTGCCTGAATCTCCGTCAGGTCATCTTCTTCCCTGGATAAATGTTCCAGGAACTGGCATAAAGTTGTTTTCCCCACAGCCGGCGGTGCCGCTGCGAAGACCAGCAGTCTTCCTCCCTGCTCTTTCTGTGCTTTTGTCAGCCGGCGGAGCAGAGGCAGAAAAATATTTTCTATGGTCTTTTCACAGTAAGCTGCTTCCATTTCAAATCCGTTGACGACAAAGCAATACTTTTTCCAATGTTTCATTGAGCACCTCTTTTTTGTTGTTTTATTTCCGTTTAGCGTTTATTTATTTTTGTTTATATTGCAATTATATGTATTTCCCCACATTTGTCAATATGTTCAAGAAATTCCGGACCGAATTTATTTTCTATGATTAAAAAAGCTCCGTCATGGTCTGCCGGATTTCATTTCCGGCATCCACAACGGAGCTTTTTTATGGGAGCAAATCTCCCAGATAGTCATATCCAAATTGATAAACCGCAATGTTTCGGATGACTGCATGCCCGAAGAATATAATGATTCCCAGATACAGCATCCACAATCCCGGTCTGCAGATTTTGATGGTTCTGTGAGAAATTTTCCCTGCCAGAAATCCCACAACACACCACAGCACCATGAAAATCCCATATAAAACAATGGGATTGCACAGAAAAGACCGTGCCAGATCCAGGTGCAGCAGTGCCCGGACCGCTCTGGTTCCCCCGCAGGCGGGACAGTAAAGATGAGTGATTTCTTTGAAAAAACAAGGCATTTTCCAGAAAAGGCTAAAATATCTCATCAAAGTCCTCATCATATTCGTCATACTGATACTCCTGCCGGTCAATACCCTGCAGATTTTCATCGAGAAGCGTCTGAAATTCATCGCTCAGTACAATGTTGAAGATAAAGATCAGGATCAGAATACAGGTTCCTATGATCGAAACAATGCCGCATATAAGTCCTGCTACTGCCTTGCTTTCTTTTTTGCCGTTTTTCTTTGGCGCCACCGCAAACAGTACAATCGCGGCGATTCCTGTGAAAATCGCAAATGGAGAACAGCAGCATGTAAGCATCAGTACAACGGATATAATTCCCACAACCAGCGCCGCCACTGTAAGACCGTGGCTCTGTTCCGGCTGTTCGTCCTGCTGCGGATTCTGATTTTCGTTATGCTGTTTCTGAGATTCTCCCTGTATCTCGTATCCTGTATATGGATCATAGCGTTTTTCGTCCATACATCAATTTCCTCCTTATTTTTCCTTCGATCCGGGACTCTTCTCCCGTCTGATATACCGGATCATTCCAGGTCCCAGACTCTCTGTCGGTCTGGATATAAAGCCGTGTTTCTTGTAAAAAGGTTCCCGTCCTGCTGCGCACATAAGATCCAGCATGATCTCGGTTCCTTCTTCACACATGCTTTCTACCTTACTGATCAGGTCTTCGATGATAGCTCCTCCAATTCCGTATCTCTGGAAATCCGGATGTATCATAAGATCCTGGATATAGCAGATGACCGCGCCGTCTCCTACAAGTCTTCCCATGCCCACGATCTGCGCATCAATGTAGGCACAGACAACATAGAGACTGCGGTCCAGGGCTTTTTTTGCCTGTGTTCTGGAAAGGGGCTTGAATCCCACCGCCTTTCTCAATTCCAGATACGTATCTACTCCCATATGATTTGATATTAATGTCACTGTAGCCATGTCATATATCATCTTCCTTTACCATTCTTTTTTTAGAAACGAGAAGTATTATATCACGATATCTTCCGTTTTAATAGAATTTTTTAGAATATTTTACAAAAACGGGAACCCCGCCATGAAATTTTATGATTCCCGGCGGGGTTCCCGTTCTTCTGATTGTTTTCTATTTAGTCTTGTAAGGCATCAATTCCCATCTCGCCTGTTCTGATCTTAATGACATTCTTTACTTCATAACTGAAGATTTTTCCGTCTCCTACTTCTCCTGTAAAGGCTGCTTCCTGGATTGCCTTGATTGTCTTTTCTGCCCATTCTTCAGATGATACCACAACTTCAAATTTAATCTTTGAACGCATCATCATATCAACTTTGGTTCCTCTGACAACCTCAGTAAACCCTTTCTGCGCTCCGCATCCCATGACCTGGGAAACAGTCATTCCATTCACGCCTACTTTGTTCAGAGCATCTTTGACATCTTCGAATTTTTCTTCCCTTACAAAGGCCTCTACTTTCATCATCATATCTGAATCCCTCCATTATTCTTAATCCAGACCATTAAAGGACGGATATGCATTTTCACCGTGTTCTGAAACATCAAGTCCGATTCTTTCTTCCTTATCACTTACGCGAAGCGGTCCGAAGAGTTTCGCGATATTTGCGCAGATCAATGTTCCAACGACTGCGACTGCGATAGAAACAACAATTCCGATGATCTGTGCCACGAATAATCTTGAGTCACCAAATACGAGTCCATCCCACTGTGCTACATCATTAATGGAGCTGAGGCCGAATAATCCAGTTGCGATTCCTCCCCAGATTCCTCCGATGCCATGACATCCGAATGCATCCAGTGCATCATCAATTCCCAATTTTCCTTTGACCAGTTTAACTCCGAAGAAGCAGATCGGGCTTACCAGCAGTCCAATGATAATGGATGCCCAGATTGGTACAAAACCTGCTCCAGGTGTGATTGCGACCAGTCCGACAACCAGTCCTGTGGACGCTCCGGTCAGGGTCGGTTTTCCTGATGTGATTGTTTCAATCAGCATCCAGGAAACAAGCGCTGCTGCTGCGGAAATAGATGTTGTCATAAATGCGTGTGCTGCCAGTCCATTTGCTGCTAATGCGCTTCCTGCGTTAAATCCATACCATCCGAACCATAACAAGCCTGCTCCCAAGAATACAAACGGCGTATTGTGTACATGATAAGCTCCCTGGTCGTAACCTCTTCTCTTGCCTAACATGATCGCAAGTACAAGTCCGCTGACACCTGATGTGATATGTACAACGTTTCCTCCTGCGAAGTCAACAGAACCGATGCCTGCAAGGAATCCGTCCTGACCCCATACCATATGAGCCATCGGGTAGTACACGATCAGTGACCATAAAATAATAAAGATAACGAGAGATTTAAATCTCATTCTTCCAACAACTGATCCTGTGATCAGTGCCGGTGTGATCATGGCAAACATCATCTGGAATGCTGCAAATGCTAAACTTGGAATCGTATCTGCATATGGTCCCGGATCCATGCCAATTCCCTGGAATAAAAATCCTTCGCTTCCTCCGATGATTCCACCGTGATTACCTCCAAACGCCAGCGCATATCCAAACAGGACCCACATAACAATGGATACTCCCATAATGAATACACATTGCATCATTGTATTTCCTACGTTTTTTCTCCGTACAAGGCCTCCATAGAAGAATGCAAGCCCAGGTGTCATGAAAAACACAAACGCTGCACAGAGCAAAATAAATCCAGTATCTCCTGCGTTCATAATCTATTCCTCCATTCATTCTTTTCATTTGACGCCGCTGCCGCGGCAAGCCTCTCGAGAGAAAAAAAAGAGGTCCAAAGCACATTTTCCGATATGCTTTAGACCTCTTTGTCGGTATTTATAATAACAGACTATTTTTATTTATGCAAGAGCTTTTTTTTAATTTTTTTGTATTTTTAGCAGGACAATTCATTTTCCAGCATCCGGTATCCCACGCCCACTTCCGTGAAAATATACTGGGGAACCGCCGGATTTTCCTCAATTTTGCGGCGGATATTTGCCATATTGACCCGAAGGATCTGATTATTGGTATCCGCGTGAGGACCCCAGATATCCCGGATAATGGCTTCGTAAGTGATAACTCTTCCGGCATTTTCCGCCAGCATGGAAACCAGTTTGTACTCAATCTGGGTCAGGCGGATTTCCTTTCCTGCCAGAAAAACTCTCCTTTTGTCAAAATCGATTTTCAGATCCCCGGCTTTATAGACGGGAACTCCGGTGGAAGATTCCATCGGCTGTCTCCGGTGCCTTAACGCAGTGCGGATCCTTGCCAGCATTTCCTGATTTCCAAACGGTTTCGTAATATAGTCATCTGCGCCGCTGTCCAGAGCCCGGACTTTCTCCTCTTCGTTATTTCTGGCGGAAATAATGATGATCGGCGTTACAGTCCACTGCCTGATTTTCTCCAGGACCTTCATCCCGTCAATATCCGGAAGTCCCAGATCCAGAAGAATCACATCCGGACAATAAGATTCCGCACACTGCACGCCCTGTTCTCCTGTCCCGCAGAGAATGGTCTTATAGCCGTTTGCCTCTAAAATCGCAGACATGAAATTCCCGATATTTTCTTCATCTTCGATGATCAATGCGGTTCTTTTAAACTCCACCATCTTTTACTCCTCCATTTTCTTCTTCCAGCGGGAGGCTGAAATAAAATTCCGCGCCATTTTCATGATTCCGCGCATGGATTTCTCCCTGATGCGCCTGAATGATTGTCTTACAGATTGTCAGACCAATCCCCATGCCTTTGCGGCTCTCATGATCCTTAGATCCCGCGCAGCCGTCAAACAGATGCTCCATCCGTTCCTGCTCAATGCCATCACCGTAATCTCTTACATAAAATACTACATTTTCCCCTTCCTGTCGAGCGAAAAAGTCGATTGTATCACGTTTTCCGGAATGTATCCACGCATTTTCCAGAAGATTCATGATCACCTGCTCAATCAGGGTCGGATCCATCGGAACCATAAGGAAATCCTGAGGCACCTTTACGTTTACTTTTCCCTCCGGATATCGTTTTTGAAAACGGATCACTGCTGCCGATACCACTTCCTCCAACGGTTCCGGCGTTTTCTTTACGTAAGCCGTTTCCCCGTCGTTGTCATTCTGGATCCTCGTAATACTCAAAAGATTTTCCACCATATTGAGCAGCCAGTGAGCATCTTCCTGAATGCCCATGATCAGCTGGTCTTTGGCTTCTTCATCCAGATAATCTTTGGCTTCCAGATAAGTGGCGCTGGCTCCGATCATTCCGGTCAGCGGCGTCCGCAGATCATGGGAGATCGCCCGGAGCAGATTGGATCTCATAGCTTCTTTTTCCCGCTCGATGGTCAGCTTATTAATCTGCTGGTTATATTCATTGAGTTTCTCCAGTTCCTTTTCCCTCTCAATGGCTTCCTGGCGCTGGACATTTAGACTGGTGGTGGTCATATTGGTAATGATCGCAATCATCAGGATGCTGATAAACGTCAGCGGATAGCCGTCTATCAGAAAGTTAATCCGAAAATACGGATAAGTAAACCGCCAGTTGATCAAAAGGACGCTGATCACCGACGATATAATGCCCCACCAGTACCCTCTGGTGAATCTGGAAATGAGAAATGTTGCCAGCACATAAATCATCGGAATATTATTTCCTGAATGCACATTTTGATAAAAAAATATGTGTGATACAATGGTAGCTGCCGCCAGCAGCCCGGCCGATATTCCTAAATCTTTCCAGTATTTCATAGAAAACCCTCCATAAAACAAAGCGCAAAGCGGAACATGGCCCTCATATTTTCGGAAATACAAGGACCGCGCCCGCTTTGTTCTTATGCTTCATTTGATTTGATATTCACGTCAATCTTGCACTTTGATATATGATCTGCATTGATTGACAGATCATAATCCACCTGCAGCTTCATATGATCTTCCTTCTCCATCCAACGGATGTCACTTGTGCTGACTCCCAGCAGCAGACTTCCTGCGGGTGTGTCATAGTAAGACAGATTTTCCTTCCCTTTTTCGAATATCATATGGGAATTACTGCCTCCTTTTTTTGAAATTTCGACCGTTTTCGGTCCGATTTTCAAAAGATTTCTGACGACCTGATGGTTGTCTTCAATTTCGTTATATAAAATATAATGTTTTCCGTTCTTCCAATAATAGGCGCCCGTGGTCATCATTTCCACCGGTTCCTTCTCATCCAGCTCCATCTGGAGCCCGGAAATATGGATTAATATATCTTTCGTCATATGCTGCTCCTAGTATTTTTCTATTTCTACCGTCTGTACACAGTCTACCCGGCATGGGAGCACCTGATCCGCAAAGGTATGGAACTGATCCGCAAGGTCACTGACGTAATACTCATATTCCGCCACATGATCTTTGTCTGCCCGAAGGCCTTCTTCCTTAAGAAGCTGCTTCAGGCATTTCGCCACTTCAAAGGCAGGATTGACCAGAGTCACGCCGTCTCCCATGAACCGCTGGATTGGATTGATCAGCAGCGGATAATGAGTGCATCCGAGAATCAGGGAATCGATATCATACTGACGGAATTCTCTCAGATATCTGGATACCATGTCTTCGGTGATTCTGTCTTCAATCAACCCTTCCTCCACAAGCGGTACAAACAAAGGACAGGCTTTGGTCACTACCGTCACCTTCGGATCCATCTTCCGCAGATACGTTCCGTACTGACCGCTCTTAATCGTGGCGTTGGTCCCGATGATTCCGATATTCTTATTCTTCGTTGCCTTCATAGCCGCCTCAGCCCCCGGCTGCACCATCCCGATAATCGGCACAATGTATTCTCTCTGAAGCTCTGTCAGGGCGAGCGCACTGGCCGTATTGCAGGCAACCACCACCGCCTTGACTCCTTTGCTCAGCAGAAAATTCACAATCTGCCTGGAATAGCGGATGATCGTATCTTTTGACTTGCTTCCATAGGGAACTCTCGCCGTGTCTCCAAAATAAATCATGCTTTCTTCCGGAAGCTGGCGCATGATTTCCCTGGCAACTGTAAGTCCGCCGACTCCGGAATCAAATACTCCAATTGGTGCGTCCATATGTTCCCTCCTAGCGGTATCTGGTCATTGCCAGATCCAGCAGCCGGTCGATCAGCTGCGGCGTATCCAGTCCGCATGCTTTCCAAAGCATCGGATACATGCTGATAGATGTAAATCCCGGCATGGTATTGATTTCATTGAACACGACTCTTCCGGATTCTTCCAGGAAGAAATCGACTCTCGCACATCCGAATCCGTCCACTGCGTGGAAAATCTCCAAAGCATCTTTGCGGATCTGCTCTTTGGATTTCTCCGGCATATCCGGATCAATCACCGTTTTAGATTCCTGATTGTTATATTTCGCGTCAAAGTCATAGAAATCCGCTGCCGCAAGAATCTCACCCACACAGGTTGCCTCGGCTTCGCTTCGGTCTCCCAGAACAGCGCATTCGATCTCTCGTCCGATGATTGTCTCCTCTACCAGAATGTTCCTGTCATGTTTGATTGCCTCAAACAATGCCTCTTCCAGTTCTTTTCTGTTATTTGCCTTTGACACTCCTTTGGAGGATCCGGCACAGGAAGGTTTCACAAACACCGGATAAGACAGGGCTGCCTCCACTCTGTCCATGGCGTCGGTGAGATCGTCATTCTTAAAGTCGCTTTCTTTTACATGTACAAACTTCGCCTGGTCGATTCCGAGGCGCTCTACGATAATCTTTGTGTATACTTTATCCATTGACACTGCGGACGCCAAAACTCCGCAGCCTACATATGGAATCTTGGACATTTCAAATAATCCCTGGATGGTTCCGTCTTCTCCATTCATTCCGTGAAGTACTGGGAAAATAATGTCCACCTTCTGTACTTTGTAGGTTCCTTCCGCAAGAATGATCAGTGCCCTGGAAGCGGTATCCGGTGAGATCAGCGCTCTTACTTCGCCTTCTCTCCAGCTTCCGTCTGCAATGTCTTCTACATGATCCACCAACAACCATTTGCCCTCTTTTGTAATTCCGACTTTGATTACGTTGTACTTCTCCCGGTCCATGTTGTTGATGACCGTCTGCGCTGAAAGGCAGGAAATATCATGTTCTGAGGAATCCCCTCCAAAAATAACAACTACATTCTTCTTCATCATTATCTCATCTCCTTAAGTGGATCTGCTTTCTCGTTTATCGTCTGGCAGCTCTCTCCAATCCATGGAGCCGGGCGTGCCATAGGGTCATTATATCATAAATTTTTCAAAAATAAATCCATGAAAGTATTTTTGATTTTCTTCATATGCTTCTCTGTTCCGGAAGGTCCATCCGTAAATCGGAATCCGATAGATTTTCCGGCAGATTTTGAGCGGAAGACAATCTTTATATTTATAATGATAAGCAATAAAATCCGGTTTTGTCACAAAATTCGTCAGAAGATTTTTTACAACAAAATACGCCGGAATATTTTTCCATTCTTTTTCTTTAAAAAACTGTTCGCTTAACTGTCCCCGGATAACATTTGGCCGGTGTTTTTTAAACCAGTAAAGGGCGTACGGATGAAAACTTTCGATACAATAAAGTCCCTTATAATGATCCAGGGCTTCTGCCGTCAGTCTGCAGAGTCTGGTATGGAAGGTTTCCATTTTCAATTCCACCAGCAGCGGCACACTGCCGTTTATTTCACGCAGGACATCTACAAATCTCGGTATTCTCTCCCCGGTTTCCATCAGGCGGTACCGGCGCAGTTCTTCATACGTCAGGTCCCTGATATATTTTCTGACTCCGCAGGTCCGCTCCAGATCATAATCATGATGAACTACCATGACCGAATCTTTTGTAAGCTGCACATCCAGCTCAATTCCATACCCCAGTTCTTTCGCCCGGCGGAATGCCGCCATGGAATTCTCCGGAATTCCAGGTTCTCCGTGGAATCCTCTGTGGGCATAGTGTTTTACATGAAGAACCGGATCTTTTCTTCTCTTCCCCGGATATATCATCGCTGCATATAACAGGGGAATCATCGCAATGGCTGCTTTTTTCATTGTCCGTTTTCCCTCTTTCCTTCTACCAGTCTCATCAGTGTTTCTTTTTTATTTAAATCCGGCGTTTCCAGCACCTGATCCAGCAGCCAGGAAAGCATCTGTCCCACTTCCCTGCCCTGAGGCACTCCTGCTTCGATCATATCTGTTCCGCTTACGGCAAGATCTCTGACAGTCAGACAATCTCCGGTTTCCAGAATTTCCTGAAACAGCTCTTTTGTCTTTGCCAGAACAGCCTCTTTTTCCTCTCTCTGATATTCGCTCTGAGCCGCAATGTCCGCTGCCTGAATCTTCATCAGCTTCGCAAACATATCCGGTCCGATCTGAGACACCCAGCGGCGTACGGTCTTCAGACTGGCTTCTTTCAGGGAACCAAATCTCCGGTCGTGCCACAGCACCAGTGTCTTCACCTGTTTTAATGTCTGATTATCAAATTTCAGTCTGCGAATGATTGTTTCCGCAATCTTTTCTCCGATCACCGGATGCATCTTAAAGTGGTCTTTGTCTTTTCCTTCCTCTCTGGCTTCCGGTTTCCCCACATCATGCAGAAGCATGGTCCACCGGAGGATATGCTCCGGCTCAATCTGTTTCATACTCTCCACTGTATGCATTCCCACGCTGTATTTATGGTGAGGATTATTCTGCGGCGTTTCCATCATCACATCGAATTCCGGCAGGATGACTTCCGTAACGCCTAGTTTGTACGCATCCACCAGCACTTCCGGATGGTCTGACACCAGCAGTTTGTCCAGTTCCACCTGAATCCGTTCCGCGCTGATATCTTTCAGAAAGCATGCCTGCCGCCGGATCGCCGCCTTAGTTTCCTCTTCAATCTGAAATCCAAGCTGAGCCTGAAAACGAAGAGCCCGCAAAATTCTGAGGGCATCCTCATCAAATCTCTGGGCGGCATTTCCCACACACCGAATGATTCCATTTTTCAGATCTTCTCTTCCACCATAGAGATCCACCAGTCCTTTCGTATCACTGTACGCCATGGCATTGATGGTAAAATCTCTGCGCAGAAGATCTTCTTTCAGGGATTTTGTAAAATAGACTTCTTTCGGTCTGCGATGGTCTTCATATTTTCCATCCACCCGGTAAGTGGTTACCTCAAACGGCCTGTGATCCTCCATCACTGTGACAGTGCCATGCTCGATTCCTGTATCGATCGTATAGGAAAATAATTCCTTTATCTCCGCAGGAGACGCAGATGTGGTAATATCCCAGTCCGCAGGGTCTTTGCCCAAAATAGAGTCTCTCACGCATCCGCCTACAATATAGGCCTCATAGCCGGCGTTCTCCAGCCGTTTTATAATCTTTTGTGCCTGAACCGGCATCTTTATCTGCATCATAGGCTTGCTTCTCCTTTTTTATTATGATTCTATCCAAACCAGACACTTTGAAACCATTTGAAGACGGCACTTTCAAATGATTGAAAGTGCCGGTGCTTCTTTCTAATATGCTTTTCCAAAGTAAACTAATTTTTTGGCCGGTTTTCCGCAGTGGATACACACATCGCTGATTTTTTCCTGATGGAATGGCATGCATCGAGTCGTTGCTGTTGTCTCATCTTTGATGGCTTCTTCACATTCGGTCTCTCCACACCACATGGCTTTGACGAATCCGTCCTGTTTTTCAATATGTTCTTTGAACTCATCCCATGTAGTCGCTTCTACGATATGTTCTTCCAGATGTTTCTTTGCTCTGTCGTACATATCCTGCTGCATCTGTTCCAGCACTTCTTTCAGTTTCACATCCAGTTCATCCAGAGAAACGAAAATCTTTTCTCTTGTGTCTCTTCTTACGATGACTGCCTGATTCTTTTCGATATCTTTCGGTCCGATCTCGACTCTGGTCGGAATTCCCTGAACTTCCTGCTCGCTGAATTTCCATCCCGGGCTCTTATCGGAGTCGTCTACTTTTACTTTAAATCCTGCATCTGCCAGTTTCTGACGGATTTCTTCTGCTTTCTCAAGAACGCCTGCCTTCTTCTGCATGATCGGAATGATCATCGTCTGTACCGGCGCGATTTTCGGCGGAAGCACCAGTCCGGAATCATCGCCGTGCACCATGATGATCGCACCGATGATTCTTGTGGACATTCCCCAGGATGTCTGATGCACATACTGCAGTTTGTTGTCTTTATCTGTATACTGAATATCAAATGCCTTCGCAAATCCATCGCCAAAGTTATGGCTGGTTCCGGACTGAAGAGCCTTGCCGTCATGCATCAGCGCTTCAATGGTGTAAGTAGAGTTGGCTCCGGCAAATTTTTCTTTGTCTGTCTTCTGTCCTTTGATGACCGGGATTGCCAGATAATCGGCACAGAAGTCCGCATAAATGTTCAGCATCTGAATGGTGCGCTCTTCTGCTTCTTCTGCCGTGGCATGAGCTGTATGTCCTTCCTGCCAGTAAAACTCAGATGTTCTCAGGAACGGTCTTGTAGTCTTCTCCCATCTGCAGACAGATACCCACTGATTATATAATTTCGGCAGATCTCTGTGGGAATGGATAATCTTGGAATAAAAATCACAAAACAGTGTCTCAGAAGTCGGTCTCACACAGAGACGTTCCTGAAGTTTCTTATTTCCTCCATGAGTTACCCATGCAACCTCAGGAGCAAATCCTTCCACATGATCTTTTTCTTTCTGTAAAAGGCTTTCCGGAATGAACATCGGCATTGCTACATTCTCTACGCCTGTTTCCTTAAATTTCGCGTCCAGCACTTTCTGGATATTTTCCCAAATGGCATATCCGTTGGGGCGCAGGATCATACATCCCCTCACGCTGGAATATTCTACTAATTCTGCTTTCTTAACGACATCGGTATACCACTGGGCAAAGTCGTCTTCCATAGCGGTGATCGCTTCAACTAATTTTTTCTCTTTTGCCATGAAAATATATCTCCTTCTTCTATCTTCCATGGTCTGCATCCTGTACAGCCATACTATTTCTAATATTACTGTAAAACCGGGAATATTTCAAGATGTATCCAACAAAACCCGCCTTTGGCAACGGCTTCGGCCCTGCGGGCCTGCAGATTGATTGCCCGCAGGTGGGTTTTGTTTCCTGGTTTCTTCTATCCCCACGATTATACTTCCGCCATTTGAGGCTGCATAGAGAGAAAAGACCGGTCCCTGCCCATACAGACCGATCTTTTCTTTTACCCGAAACTTTTATTTTTTTGTTTCAAATCCTTATTCCTCTGTGCTTTGTACCTGAGATGCTGCCTCGTCATCACCTTCCAGTGCGATGTCATAGTCATCCATATCTCCGGTGATCGTGTAAAATGTTTTTCCTCCGGTATCTTCTTCAGGCGTTTTGTCTCCGATGTTCAGATGAATGGTGCCGACGGCTTTGCCGTCTGCAAAATCTTCCGTAATATCCGCAGCCTGTTCTCCATCAATCATCAAGTAAACTTTTCCATCTTCTTCCACCAGTTCTGCTTCTCTTCCGGCTTCCTCACCATTCATATTTACTGTAATGTCCAGTTCTTCTCCATTTTCATCTGTGAAACGAATCACCGATTGTCTGACCCATGTTTTCCCCGTTGCCGCATAACAAATACCGTTTGACAATGTAAAAACCGCCGCCAGCATCACCGCTATTCCGGCCGCACGATGCATTCCCTTATTCCATTTTGACGGCTTTTTCTTTTTTTCCAGACTTATGACCTTTTCCCTTAATTCATCCGGAGCGTGAATCTCTTCGAACATTTCTTTTATGCGCTTCTCACTCTTCACTTGCCCATGCCTCCCTCAATAACTTCCTTGCCCGGGTAAGCCTCGTTCTCACGGTGGCATCCCTGATATGTAACAGTTTCGCAATTTCTTTCGAAGAATATCCTTCATAATAAAACAGATAAACAACAATTCTGCATTTGCCGGGAAGTCCCATGACCGCTTCATACAATTCTGTGTTTTTCTCTGTCTGGAAGACCGGTTCTTCCGTCATCTCAAGGGAATCGACCTTTTTATGCCAAAAGGATGAGAACATCCGGTTGCATTCGTTGATACACACGCGAATCAGCCACCGCCGTATATGTTCTTCATTCTGGAAATCCACATCTTTCGTCAGCAGCTTTAAAAACGTCTGCTGTACGATATCATCCGCATCTGCCGGCGATTTTGTAGAACTCAGGGCGATTCTGTAAACAGTATCTATATATTTCGCGATAATTCCTTCGTACTCCTTACTGTCCAATCGAGGATCCCCCTTCCCAGTGTATTTTTATCCTGCGATCATGCAGCCAGCTCATACAGCACACTGCTGTTCCCTGTCCGCTGCCCGGCAAATGCCCGTTCGTATACCACAGCAGACATTTACCAGACTTATCGCGCAAGTTCAGACTCATCCCCTCAGGGCAGGAGCCTCTCTTTCCCCTCTTGAATAAAGGCCTTCATTAAAAGAACACCTGAGAACGGCGAAATGTGCGATGGGAAATAAAAAAGATTTATATTGGGAGAAGGCAACTTCCTCTCATATTGAGATTTCTGTTTTCTCAGATGTCTTCACACCCGGGAAACTTCCTCTACTATTGGCATTTTTAAAATCCAGATGCTTCTTTCCAAGGCTGTCTCCTCCCTTATTGACTTTTTTACATCTCGGGAGGAGATCCCCCTAAATGAAGAAACCATCCTGCGGGCAAGCATTCTACTCCTTTCTGTCTTCCCCTCTTAAAGTGCAAAACCCTCCCGTATGCAGCAGCCTCCAGACCCTTCTCCCATCAATGAAAAAACCATCCTGCGGGCAAGCATTCTGCAGGCTCGTCAGAGCCGAAGCCGTTGCCGTAGGATGGTTTTTGAATCACCAGTGGTACTTATGCAGTTGTCCTTCTGTCTGAAATTCTTTGAATCCCTGATGTCTCAGTACTTCATACGCCACAATGGCGACTGAGTTTGACAGATTTAAAGATCGTATTTTCGGAAGCATTGGAATTCTGATGCAGGTTTCTTCATAATCCAGAAGGATTTCTTCCGGAATTCCCGCGCTCTCTTTTCCAAACATCACATAAACGTCTTCCTCATTTTCATAGGCCGGCTCTGAATACATATGCCGCGCCTTAGTGGTTGCCATATAGATTTTCGGATTATGATTCTTCTCCAGAAAATCCTCAAAATTCAGATATGTGCGTACATCCAGATGTTTCCAGTAATCCAGTCCCGCACGCTTGATCATTTTCTCATTCAGCCGAAATCCCAGCGGTTCGATCAGATGCAGCACCGCGCCGCAGGCAACGCAGGTTCTGCCAATATTTCCGGTGTTTGCCGGCATCTCCGGCTCATGCAGTACGATATGCAGCATTTATTTCTCCAATCTCTTAATAAATCTTTCCAGACGGCCCAGAGCTTCCTTTAATTCCTCGATAGAATAAGCATAAGATACTCTCAGGTATCCTTCTCCACACTCTCCGAATGCAGAGCCCGGAACAATCGCAATTTTTTCTTCATTCAGCAGTTTTGTCGCAAATTCCTCTGAAGACATGCCAAATTTCTTAATAGAAGGGAAAATATAAAATGCCCCTTCCGGCTCGAAACATTCCAGCCCCATTTCTTTGAATGCATGGACAAGATATCTGCGCCGCTGATTGTATGCATTGCGCATTTCCTCCACCTCGTCATCACATGAACGCATGGCTTCGATTGCAGCGTACTGGCTGGTGGTTGGTGCTGCCATAATACAAAACTGATGTACCTTGGTCATCTGCTCCATGATAACCCTCGGACCCGCTACATAACCCAGACGCCATCCGGTCATGGCAAACGCCTTAGAAAATCCGTTGATGATCAGTGTCCGGTCCTTCATTCCCGGAAGAGATCCTATACTCACATGGTCTCTTCCATAAGTAAGCTCTGAATAAATCTCATCGGAAATCACTATAAGATCATGTTCCTGTACAAATTCTGCAATCGGCTCCAGATCTTCTCTCGTCATAACAGCTCCGGTCGGATTGTTCGGATATGAGATAAAAACAGCTTTTGTTTTATCCGTCAGTTTTTCTTCCAGCTGTTCTCTCTTTAATTTAAACTTATCTTCTTCCCTTAGATTTACAATGACCGGTTTCCCGTCAGCCATAATGATACAAGGCAGATAGGATACAAAACACGGCTGCGCAACGATAACCTCATCCCCCGGATTCAGAATAGAACGCATAGCCGCGTCAATTCCTTCGCTTCCGCCGACTGTCACAAGAATCTCATGATCCGGATGGTATACCATCTGGTACTTTCTCTCCAGATATCTGCTGATTTCATAACGCAGTTCTTTTAATCCCGCATTGGAAGTGTAAAATGTCTTGCCTTTTTCCAGGGATGTGATTCCCGCCTCTCTGACTCTCCACGGGGTATCAAAATCAGGCTCTCCTACGCCCAGAGAAATAGCATCCGGCATTTCGCTTACGATATCAAAAAATTTGCGGATTCCGGATGGTTCCAGAGCTGCGACCCTGTCAGATAAAAAATTTCTCATTATGGAGTCACCGCCTGTCTCTCATCCAGCTTTTTAGCTTCCAAAATCGTTCCGTGATCTTTGTATTTCTTCAAGACAAAATGCGTGACTGTGCTGACTACAGATTCAAGCGGGGCCAGTTTGGAAGATGTAAACAGTGAAATCTCTTTCATCGTCTTTCCTTCCAGCATGACCATAAAGTCATACCCTCCGGACATCAGATAAACCGCTTTAACTTCCGGAAAATTATAAATACGTTCCGCAATCTTATCGAAGCCCTGGCCGCTCTGAGGGGTAACTTTTACTTCGATCATGGCAGTCAGCTGATCTTTGCTGGTATTCTCCCAGTTGATCACCGTATGATAACCGCAGATGATATTCTCTTTTTCCATTTCCGCAATCTCACTGGCGACTTCTTCTTCCTTCACATCCAGCATGACCGCCAGGTCATGTATCTCCAGACGGCTGTTTTTTTCAATCAGCTTCAAAATCAATTCTCTTAGTTCCGTATTCATGCCTCATCCTCCATTCTTCTATTTTTTATATTGTTTTCATGAATATCTTCTGGAATTCATCCTGCTTCGTAATTTCCAGATTTGCTGCCCTTCCCTGCCTGTAAATCAATTTTTCCCTGGAATCTGTTGTCTGTCCGATGATAGTCCCGTGAATTCCTTCTGCCTCCAATTCTCTGATCAGCTGCTGACCACAGTCTGCCGCAATCAGCATGGATCCTTCGGATCTCAGCTGATACGGATTCAGGTTATAATATTCACAAATTTCAATCGTATGCTGTTTTACCGGTATTTTCTCGATGTCCGCCTGAAGGCCGACCCCGGATGTTCTGGACATCTCCCAGAGAGCCCCGTAAATTCCTGTCTCTCCCAGCGCTTTCCGGTAACATTCAGAATCTGCCAGAATTTCTGCTTCCTTTTCCACGGAAAGCTGCTTCATACATTCCCTCGCCTCTTTCAGGAACATTGACGGGAAACGCCTGCTCAGTTCTTCCCGGCAGAAATCTGCTGCCATTCCGGTACCGGAAAGTCCAATATATTTCGTCAGGATCAAATCCTGTCCGGGCTTTGCCTTTCCCGGAATCTTCTGATCTTTCCGGATTTTTCCTGCTCCATGAATAGACAGAAGCGGTGTATTCACCGCTTCTGTCACCTCCGTATGTCCTTCAAGAATGACCATGGACAGCCTGGCACATGTCTCCTGGATTTCTCCGATCACCTGCTCAATCTGGTATTTTTTCGTGTCTGGCGGAAATAACGCCGTCATTGCAATGCCGATTGGTTCTCCTCCCTCAGCTGCCATGTGGCTGGCAGAGATGTGTGCCGCCAGCCGGCCCATATACTGCTGTGGGATTCCCTGAATCAGATCATGTACGATAACAAAAGCTTCCCCCTGATTTAATTTCAGGGCTGCGCAGTCCTCTGCGATTCCAAAACCATCCAGCACTTCTTTTCTCTCTGCTGACGGAGTTCTGGCTTTCCCCGCTATGGTTCGGAGCATTGTCTCCGGCAATTTTCCTGTCTTCATTCTTTATCCCCGCCTTCTGCTGTTATGATTGGTTCGCACCCTGCGTGCTTCTTGTTGCTTTTTGAGTTGCTCTTGCTGTAGTTGCCGCCGTTGTCTGCTGTGTTGTCTTTCCTTCCGTCGTTGTTTTCTTGGTCGCTTTTTCGTCTTTTGCTGTTGTCTTCTCTGTTGTCTTGTCTTTATCTTCTTCCTCTGTAGTCGCTTCTTCTTTCTTCGTGCCTACTCTGTAGGTTGGGGAAGTTGCCATATAGGTAGAATTATTGAAAACCGTTCTTTCCGTCTCTTCTCCATTGATCTTTACAATCTTCCAGAGTCTGGCCGTATATCCGGTATGTCCGGACTGTTCCAGGATTTTTTTCCCTTCCGCCAGTGTCGGATCTTTGATAATTTTTTCTCCGCTGCTCTGTTTCACAGAAGTCGTCTCTGATTCAAATTCCACTGTCCTGTCCGGATCTTCTTTGACGCCGTATATGGTAAATGTAATCGTTGATCCGTTGGCCGTTCCTTCAATGTAGATTGGGAAGTCGTTCTGATTCTCAAACTTCAGGTCTTTGGATGTTCCGGCAATGGCCGCATCTGCGGACCTTGGCACATATGCCACCGTCATGGAATGCGGATAACGTTCTTTGATTTCAAGTTCCGCACGAATGACCGCGTTATATAAGGTTGTGGAAACCTGGCAGATTCCACCGCCGTAAGTCTGAACCGTCTGTCCGTTTTCATAAGATCCTGCCAGCTCATATCCATTTTCCTTTGTGAACGGCGCTACATTTTCGTAAACAGAAAATGTCTCTCCCGGATAAACAACCGTGCCGTTGATCTTATTTGCTCCATTTGCCACATTCATCTTACGTCCATAGGCAGATGAACTGTAGTTGGTCGTATAAGTTCCCATGACATCTTTGATCTTTTCCACATCTTTGGTTGTGTATTCTGCTTCTTTCTCAGAAACAACTAATTCACACTCCGTCTTTCCGGCATCCACTGCTTTCTTAAAGTTGTCAAAAGAATCATTGATGTTCAAAGTGTATCCTGATTTTTCTTTTGTCACGACAAATTCACCGTTCTCACGTTTGACAGAAGCATTTTCCGGAGCTGTTATAATATCTTCTGTCGCTTCCGTCATCTGTTTTTTGAACACAGACTTATCATATTTACGGTAAATCGCCACGTCGTGTTTATCTTCGTTTACATCGGAATATCTTGTAAAAATATTTCCGGTTCTTCCTATATCATAAGCCTCATCCGCGGTTTTTTCCGCATCCGGCGCCGCTCCCAGCGTCTCCAGAGACACTTTCACTTCTTCTCCGTCTGCCGTGAACGTCATATTTTCTTTATGGAGAGCGGAAATATGCTCTTCCAGGGCTTTTGCCGCCTCGTCTTTTGTCATTCCTCCAAGATCTACTCCGTCACACTCAACACCTTCTAAGATCTTTCCTTCTGTCAGTTTATCATTTACCACGCTGTTCAAATACATATAGACTCCTGCAGCTAAAAGAGCCAGAACAACCACAATGCCAGCTGCAATTCCAATTCTCTTCTTCATGTCAATTACCTTCATTTCTGCTTGATTCTTCTCTTTGTCTACAATAAATATCCTGCTACCATAGTAACGACCATAACGATGATCAGGACCAGCGCCATAATCGTCACAAGGATCCGCTGTTTCTTCATTTTCTCATCACTCCATATTTTGAAATTATGCGGTCAATTTCTCTGGATGCCTCGCTCTGAGACATCTGTTCTACATTTACGCTATCCTTTATTGTATGATATTTCATCAATTCCTTCAAGTATCGTTCCTGCTTTTCCGTGATCGGCCGTCTTTTCTTTACCCGGTACTGAAGCTGTCTCGGCGCGAAAACCTCCTCTTCCTGAGGGAATTCCTTCTTCATTTGTTCAAAGACCACTGCCGTCGCCAGAGCGTCGTCATATGCCCTGTGGGCGGATTCGTTCACATAGTGATAATGCGCGCACAGTGTCTCAAGCTTTTTGTTTTCAAGCCCCCGCAGCAGTTTTCTTGCCGCTGCCAGCGTGTCGACCCCGTCCTTCTCAAATGGCTTCTTCAGCGCATTTGCCGCGGTCTTCATGAAACTGTAGTCAAACATAAGATTATGCCCCAGAACCGGAAATCCTTCACTGAAAGCAAGAAATCCTTCCACTCCTGTCCTCAGGGGAATTCCATTTTGAAGCATCTTCCGGGTAATTCCGGTCAGCTGAATGATAAAATCACTTACCGGCACTTCCGGGCGTATGATACAGTTATATTTTCCTATGATCTTCTGATCCTGGATCTTCACCGCTCCGATTTCGATCATCTGATCGGTCTCCGGCGACAGACCGGTGGTCTCCAGGTCAAATGCCACATATCTTCTCATTCGTTCACACCTCGCATGACGGACATACCGGCTGCAGCGGACACTCTCCGCATTTTGGCCTTCTCGCAATACAAATACTGCGTCCATGAGTTATGATCTGGATATTATACAGAATCCACTGTTCTCTGGGCAGTACTTTCATAAGATCCTGTTCGATTTTCACAGGATCCTCATTCTTCGTAAGATAAAGAAGCCTGGATATCCTCTTCACATGGGTATCCACAACGATGCTGGGCTCGTGGAAAATATTCCCCCGGATCACATTTGCCGTCTTCCTTCCCACACCCGCCAGCTGTACCAGATCTTCCAGTCTGGAAGGAACTTCCCCCTGGTGCCGCTCCAGCAGCTGTCTGGCACATAAAATCAGGTTTTTGGCCTTATTTTTATAAAACCCGGTCGAGTAAATGTCTTTCTCCATCTCTCTGATATCGGCATTGGCAAACGCCTCCAGAGACGGATATTTGACGAATAACTTCTCCGTCACCTGATTGACTCTCTCATCCGTGCACTGAGCGCTGAGGATGGTAGCAAACAGCAGCTGCCATGGTGTCTCATAATTCAGATAACATTTATATTCCATAGAGTATGTCTCGTTCAAAATCTCGCAGATCCTATGTACTCTCTCTTTTGTAATCCGCTTCGATGCCCGTTTCATCTCTTTACTTCCTTTCTTTTTCGAAGCCCATAACGGCCGCTTTTTCAGCCTGTTACGGTATCTATCCATTATACACAAACGAAGCCTCCCTCTCAAGAGACTTTCCACTATATTTTTTGTATCTTTTATGATACGATGGAGATAGCAAAATAAAATGCCTCTGGCATTCTGAACGAAAGTAAAAGGAGGAAGGAAGAAATGATTCAATTGATCGTCTCTGACCTGGACGGAACCCTGCTGAACGAAAACAAGCAGATGACACCACGGACAGCCGATGCAATCAAACAACTTCAGCAGAAAGGGATTCGTTTCCTTTTAAATACGGAACGGGAATATTTCGACGCAAAATCCGTACTGGATTCTGCGGGAATCTGTTGTGATATGATCTGTTCCGGCGGAGCTTACACCATTTGTGAAAACGGGGACAGCAGCCATGCTGCTTACATTTCCCGGCATATGATTGACCAGATGCTTTCTTTATTTGGTAAATATCACGTATTTTTTGAAATTTACAGTACAAAAGGCCGCTGTATCCTGGGAACGCAGGAGGCCTATGAAACATATCTGACCGGAGAATATTTCCCATCCCTGCTGGAAGAGGATAAGAATTTTTCCATGACGCAGGAAAACTACGATCAAATCCTGTCAGAAACACATTTTTATGATACCGGCGACCTGCTTTTGGAAGATAATCCACAGATTCTGCGGATTATTTCCCGGTCCAATGATACCTGGAAGCTTGACCAGCTCCGCAATGAAATGCGTCACAGCATCCATGAACTGGCTGTCTCTGAAGATTCAGCATATTGTATCCAGGTTACTGCCATTGAGGCTCAAAAGGGAGCCGCCCTTCTGGCATATATGAGAGACCACCGGCTTTCCCTCAAGAATACCCTTATCATAGGAGACGGTCATGAAGACTATTCTATGCTGGGCCTCCCTTACATTAAAAGTGTCGCCATGGGAAACGCCATTGATGAAATTAAGGAAATCTGCGAATATCAGACCAGCAGCAATGACGCATCCGGTGCCGCCGCGGTTTTTGAAATTCTTCTCTCCTCATTATCCTAGGCAGTTGATTCGGACAAACTACAAAAAAAGCAGAGAACCGGCTTCTCTGCTTTTTTTCGTCTTCTTGTTCACTTTTTAATCGTCATCATCATCGTCTTCGTCATCGTCGTCATCAT
>DWWD01000003.1 GCA_019119895.1 Candidatus Anaerostipes avistercoris
TCTGTGAACGCTGTTTCCGGATCTGTTGTATATGCGAATTCCACTTCCGGAGCGTTTTCTTTCAGATAGATCTCACATGCTTTTGCCACGATCTCCTGTCTCTCTGCGTCATTGTCATAAAACTTGATGGAGCGGATCGGGAATCTGTCCATATGGTCTAATAACATCAGTACGATACCTGGTGTGAAAGTGCTTCCACCGCCTGCGACAGTGATTGAATATTTCTTCTTTGCCATCTCTATGTCCTCCTAAAAACTTTTTTTCTTTGTTGTCTTCATCATACTCTCGCAGGCATTTTTACACAATAGATTCGGACCATTCCGGGAGGTCTCATTGATGTTGTAACTTTTCACAATTTCCGTGAATTTTCACGCCGGAAATTTCAATTTTACCGCAGAAAGGAAAAAGAAAGAAACTATTTAAGCCTCTTTCTTCTTTGTTGTAAATTCCATATATTTCAGAGCCAGAAATTCAATCACGATAAAGAAATGCAGCGTCGGAAAATAAGTGTAATCATATCCCACCGTGTGAATTTCCTCCGGATGGAATTCAATGACTCCGTCTGCCAGATTCCAGAATTCTCCTCTTCCCTCCATGGCGATCAAAAGAATTCTGGCTCCTTTTTCTCTCACTTCCCTGGCCTTCTTAAGCTGTGTCTGATTATTTCCTGAATAAGAAATGAAAATCACCAGATCCTCCGGCGTCAGCATTTCCTCTATCAGTTCAAATTCCGCACCTCCTTCCACCGTATTCATAAAAAGCCTCTGGTGAAGGAATTTCCCTTTCAGCACCCTTGCCGCTTCTTTCTGCACATCTCCGGATCCGTTGACATAAATATTTTTTGCCTCATAAATCATCTGGCAGATGTCATCCATATTCATGTCTTCCAGGGTTCGGATCGCAGAAACGAAATTATTGGCATTTCTCTCCATGTCTTTCTCTTCATAAAGAATCTCCGCCTGTTCTTCCCACTTCAGGAACGACCGCATCTCGCTGTATCCGGAAAATCCCAGTTTCTTGGCAAAACGCAGGATTGTCGTATGAGAGACATGGCAGAATACTGCCAGCTGCTGGATGGAAATCTTCTTGCAGATTTCTTTATTTGAGATGATATATTTCCAAATTTCCAAATCATTTTCATTGAGCTCATCATATTTTCTCCGGATCAGCTCTTCCATATTTCTGGCCTTCATATTCCTTCTTTCCCTTCTAAATATTCCAGATATCTGAGAATCAGCATTTCAATCAGCATAAAATAAGACGTCATGGATTTATACTCCACATGGCTGAGTTTTTGTTCCACCAGCGTGGTGGAAATGTAGAGATTATAATCACTTAACTCCGCCAGCGGATTCTTCAGCCGTTCTGTCATGGAAATGACCGGTACATTCTTTATCTTTGCCCTCTTTACAAAATCCAGCATCGATGGCCTCTCACCGGAAACGGATATGATGATCAAAAGATCTCTGCCGTTTAACTCCTTTAATATGGCTTTAAACTCATCCCCGCCGTTAAAATCAAAGAAGTTTTTTCGTCCGTGATAAAACAGACGTTTCATTTCTTTTGCAACGGTCCGCTGCACCATTCCGGTGCCGTAGACGAAAACTCTCTCTGCCTGATAAATGGCTTCTATGATCTCCCGAAAATCCTGCTGGATCATATCCTGCATCATAGCTTCATAGGACATACAGACCTGGACCGCTTTGCTGACTTGTTGTTTTCCATCATCATTTTCCATTTTCAGATGAACCTTGAACTCTCCAAATCCTTTGAGGGACAGCTTCTTTGTAAAGCGCAGGATCGTCGTCCTGGATACACTGCATTTCGCCGCCAATTGTTCAATGGTCATATTTTCACATTGTTTTTTATGTTTCTCCACATAATCCCAAATATAAAGATCCGTCTCACTCAGACGATCACTGTACTGGTTCATCAATTCTTCTAAACGCATGTCAACCTCCCATATTATGGCTATTATAACACACTAAAAAGAACCCTGCCTAGCAGGATTCTTTTTCCATTATCATTTTTATACGTCTTTTCTTTCTTCTGCTGTGCATAGTCAGGAGCAGCGGCCTTGAAACATGCTTGTTAAAAAACTGGATAAACGGACCGGTTCCGCAGGCAGAAATCACGGATCCGACTCCGACTCTTCCTCCAAATATCACTGCAATGATGACACAGGTCAGATCCGTCGCAATTCTGCACGCACGAAACGGCGTCCTGGTCTCTCTTGCAATTTCCTGCCCCAGAGAATCATACGGGGCACTTCCAAGATTGGCTGTCATATAAAGAGAGCATCCCAGACACAGCCCTGCGATGGCCGGAACCAGCAGCAGACAGCGCTGAACAAACGGCAGTTCTCCACCACCCAGTCCGTGGTACGCCGCCGTAAACCAGTCAACCAGGATTCCCACAAACACCATATTGACCACAGTTCCGAAGCCGAACAGCTTGTGTCCTGTTCTGTTCCGGATTTTCCGATACAGCGCCATTCCTGCGAATAAAACGCAGTTCACAAAAAGCTGCCAGATTCCATAACTGACAGGAAGGTGGCTGCTGACTGCCATATTCATACAGTTAAATGGATCGACTCCGAATCCGGACAGATTCAGCAGGGTAACGCTAAACCCTATCAGTATTACGCCAAACACCACCATAAATTGTTTCATTTATATTTTTTCCTTTTTCATTCTTATGAATATTATCTCTTCTCTTTCCAACCATATCGGTCACTGTCATTTTCAATACAGTTGTTACTTTTATCATTTCCGTATTAAATTTAAAATCTTCTGAATGATACTGACGCATCAAAATTTTTAAAGCTCTGAATTTGTCCTCATCATTCAGTGCGATCCTGCACACATCGCACTGATTCATAATCTCAATTATCTTGTCAAAATCTTTGATTTCTCTGTCTTTTCTTCTCATTTCCTGCATAGTGCGCCTCCTTATTGAAAGAGCACCGGCCGGAAATACCGGCCGGTGTCCCTTCCTCATTAGATCATAACTTATTTTTTGGAAATCTTGTATAAAACATCCCCTATATTGACTGGACCTTCTGTCTTTACGAATTCAATCTTATGATCGTCCATTGTTGTCAGCAGAACCGGTGTCGTTACTTCTTTTCCTTTGGATTTGATAAAGTCAATGTCAATTCTGCCCATAAACTGACCCGCTTTCACTTCATCTCCCACAGAGATATCCAGATCAAATCCCTCACCCTGAAGTTCCACTGTGTCCATTCCGATGTGCATCAGTACCTCAGCTCCGTTTCCGAGGGTAAATCCGATTGCATGCTTCGTGTCAAAAATCGTAGCTACTTTTCCGTCAACCGGCGCATACAGACTGCCGTCAGCAGGTTCGATGGCAACTCCGTCTCCCATGATTTTATCCGCAAACATCGGATCATTTACCTGTTCCAGCGGAAGAGCTGTTCCTTCAAAGTAAGCTTTCACTTCTACTACTTCATTCTTCTTTTTTCTCTTAAAAAACATATTTCTCACCTTTCATCTAATGCACATGCTTTGGGTTTCTTATTTTAATTCCGGCCAGTAATCTTTGTTTGCCTCGATCAGGTCATCTAAGATCTGTTTCGCTACCTTTGCGCTCGGTACTGTCTTGGACAGTGTCAGTGCCTGCCATAACTTCTGATAGCTTCCCTCGATCCATGCTTCTACTGTCAGTTTCTCTACGCTCACCTGCTGTTCCATCAATCCTTTCTGGAACTGTGGGAT
>DWWD01000004.1 GCA_019119895.1 Candidatus Anaerostipes avistercoris
CAAACTTGACCGTATCAGCCGTTCCATTCTGGACTTTGCCAACATGATGGAACTGTTCCAGCAGTACGATGTGGAGTTTGTGTCCTCTACGGAGAAGTTTGATACCTCCACCCCGATGGGGCGGGCTATGCTGAATATCTGTATCGTGTTCGCCCAGCTTGAACGGGAAACGATACAGAAGCGGGTGACAGACGCTTACTACTCCCGCAGTCAGCGGGGCTTCAAGATGGGCGGGAAAGCCCCTTACGGCTTCCACACCGAGCCTATCAAAATGGACGGTATCAACACAAAGAAGCTGGTGGTAAACCCGGACGAAGCGGCCAATATCCGGCTGATATTTGAGATGTACGCCCAGCCCACAACCTCTTACGGGGACATTACCCGGTACTTTGCCGAACAGGGGATTTTGTTCTACGGCAAGGAACTGATACGCCCCACACTGGCGCAGATGTTACGCAATCCCGTCTATGTGCAGGCGGACTTGGATGTGTACGAATTTTTCAAAAGCCAGGGTACGGTTATCGTCAATGACGCCGCCGACTTTACGGGGACAAACGGCTGTTATCTGTATCAGGGGCGGGATGTGAAGCCCAGCAAGAAAAACGACTTGAAAGACCAAATGCTGGTGCTGGCTCCCCATGAGGGCATTGTTCCGGCGGATATATGGCTGGCTTGCCGCAAGAAGCTGATGAACAACATGAAAATCCAGTCCGCCCGAAAAGCCACCCACACATGGCTGGCGGGGAAAATCAAGTGCGGGAACTGCGGATATGCGCTTATGAGTATCTTCAATCCGTCCGGCAGGCAATATCTCCGCTGTACGAAACGGCTGGACAATAAAAGCTGTCCGGGCTGTGGGAAAATCATCACTTCCGAACTGGAAGCGGTGGTTTACCAGCAGATGGTGAAGAAGCTGGAAAAGCACAAGACGCTGACGGGCAGGAAGAAAGCGGCAAAGGCCAATCCCAAAATCGCCGCCCTGCAAGTAGAGCTTCTCCATGTGGACAGCGAGATTGAAAAGCTGGTGGACAGTCTGACGGGCGCGAACAATGTCCTGCTCTCCTATGTGAATGTGAAGATAGCGGAACTGGACGGGCGCAAGCAGGAACTTGTGAAGCAGATAGCCGAGCTGACGGTGGAAACCATCAGCCCGGGACAGGTCAACCAGATTTCCGGCTACCTCGACACATGGGACGATGTATCCTTTGACGACAAGCGGCGGGTGGTGGATTTGATGATTACCACCGTTGCCGCCACAAGCGACAGCTTGAACATTACATGGAAAATCTGACGGGCGGTAATCCTCCCGTCAGACCGTTACCCTGTGTAGTCCCTTGTAAACTGTACTTTGTTTCTATTAAAATATCATATGGATTCATCAGCTGAAAATTGCCATTTTGGATTTCCTGTTCCAGCGGTACTCCTTCTTCCACCATAAGTGTCAGGAGCCCTACATATTCCGGTTTCATCTGCGACAAAACTTTTCCCGTTTCCACCGCATG
Organism: Candidatus Anaerostipes avistercoris; assembly: GCA_019119895.1. GTDB lineage: Bacteria > Bacillota > Clostridia > Lachnospirales > Lachnospiraceae > Anaerostipes > Anaerostipes avistercoris. The sequence goes on from DWWD01000004.1 coordinate 1,503, forward strand.
TTCTTTCCACCATTTTCTTCCGCCGAGGCCTGAAATTGCAGTGACAGACAGCCGTATTCCGGCATTGTGGATTTTCTCTGCAGCCTCTGTCATCTCTTTCGGATCCGCTCCCTTTTTCATATAATTCAGTACCTTTTCACTGCCGGATTCCAGCCCCATATAAACCATAGACATGCCAGACTCTTTCAATCGTTTCAATTCATCCGGAGTTTTCAACAATATACTTTTCGGCGAAGCATAACATGTCACCTGACGGCATTCCGGGAACTCTTCTCTGATTAGATCTAAAATAGTTTCCAGATGTTTCATTGGACAGATCAGCGCATCTCCATCTGCCAGAAATATTTTTTCTACTCTGGGATACATTTTCCTTGCTTCCATGAAATCTGCTGTAATTTCATCAATCCGCCTGATTCTGAATGTTTTGTTTTTATACATGCTGCAAAAAGCGCAGTGGTTCTGACTGCATCCAATGGTTACCTGGACAATCAGACTGTAAGCCTCACTGGGAGGCCGGTATACAATTCCTTCATATTTCATATTTTTAAATTTCCTTTCCATATTTTTTATCATTATACCAGAGAATCTGCTCTTTCTTGTATTGTTTTTTGTATACTGTCCTAAAAATACGCATATACTGATACGGGGTGATTATGATGAAACGCTTTCAGCGATATTTAATCCGGGGATTTTTCTTTGTTTTGATTTTGGGATCCCTTTCACATTTTTTCTATCAATGGTCCAATGGTAATTTCATCATAGGATTATTCTGTCCTGTCAATGAATCAACATGGGAACACATGAAACTGGCTTTCTTTCCAATACTTTTGTATTCCGTTTTTCTTTATATCCGGTTTTCTTCCAGTCTTCCCTGTATCCTGTACGCAATTCCTCAGAGCATCCTTGGGAGTACTGCTCTGATTCCTGTCATTTTTTATACGTATACCGGTATTTTAGGGAAAAATTATTTTATTCTGGATCTGCTTACTTTTGGTCACAGCATTGGACAGGGATTTCGGATTCTTGGCCGCTGTTCCAGAAAATACCGTTATTCCCAGCGTTCCATTTTTCTCTGGATACTTATTTTTATTCTGACTGCATGTTTTTTTGTTTTCTCTTATATGCCGCCGGATCTTCCCCTTTTTAAGAGTCCATAACAAGCTATACTTCCTCCCGGATGTATGATAAAATTATGGCAGATGTATGATAAAAATATGGTAACCTCTGGGGGAAATGTTATGAAAAAGAAAGTCTGGATATTTTTTGGTACCGTAATCACGGCTGCATCCGTTATACTGGGCGGATGTCAAAACAGGAAAAAAAATGAAACAAAACGCCCCGGCGCTGACGTTGACGCTGTTGTCGAATTTGAAGGTTATGAAATCTCATTTGCAGATACATTTTCGACCTTAGAAGAGAAGTACGGAACCGCATATGAAATCACAAACGACTACAGTGATCCTGAAGTTTATGAGTTCTTTGTAGATAAAGCTTATCATCCAACTGATGTTATGATTTCAGATGCAGGTTCAGATGGAATTTCTCTTGATTTTGTGAATGATAATATTTTCCGCATAGCTCTGGAAAGCGAAACAGCAAGCATAAATCAGCTCAAATTAAATATGTCTGTAAAAGAAACTGCTGATGCCCTTCAAATTGACAAATCCAGTATTGTTTATGATTCTGAAGAGGTATCCTCGCTCAATCTTCTGTTTTTTGATCAGAATAATAAAATTATTGAACAGCTGAATGAGTCTGACAGTCAGGTGTTGTCTTTCGCCGGAAACGCCTATGAATATTTCTGTGATTTTTATCGTGGGACTTCCGGAGAAGATTATAAAGATGTTATAGATTCTTCTTCCTATGCTCTGGGATTAACAATCCGTGACAATCGTCTTTATTCTGTGTGCATTTACAATCTGGAAGAGTTTACGGCAAATTATGACATATATGATGATATGTATGACTACTACAGTGATTGGGAATAAAGAATACAGGGTATCATCTTTCTGTAAAAATTCATTTGACAACATACATAAATTTTACACCAGGAGCCAGGCCTTACACAGACCTGGCTCTTATTCTTTTCAAAAAAATACTGCCGCATTAATTTTTATTTCGTGCGCAGCTCCGTTTTTTATGCCCTTTTTGTATACTTTAAATTAATCCATCCGATTCCGCTTTTTAACCGGCCCCATGTATCAGTTCCATTCACACTGGTTCCTGTAATCGTATACGTATTTGGATCATTATATGCCAGTGTGCCGGTTATCTTAGAGGAAGCTGAGGCAGATGCCCGAATATTCAGCACATCTCCTTTTTTCACCCCGTTTACCTTAATTGTAAAATTATTTTTCCCATCTGTAGTGGTTCCCTGAATTTTCTTCCCGGTCACTGCCTCTGCAATCGCTTTCGCACACACCTCTGCATTCCATTTCCCCTTGTCTATTTTCGAATCAACAAAACAGCATTCTACAAGAATCGCCGCAGATTTTGTATGGTTCAAAACATACAAGTCTGTCCTTTTCTTTGCTCCTCTGTTTGTAATGCCAAGAGCAGAAGATACTGCCCTGCTTACTTTCTCTGCATACGTTTTTCCTGAGGATGAAACATATAATACTTCTGTTCCTGTTCCTCCTCCTGCGTTTAAATGAATGGAAATATCCAGCGTCACATCATGCTGATTGCATTTTGCTGTAATATTCGCTAAATTCTTTGACTGGGTTTTCCCTCTGTCATCTGTGCAGTCATAAACTGTATGTCCCATAGATCTCAGATACAGAATCAGCTGATTTTTTACCTTTCGGTCTTCTGTTACTTCATCCAGATACCCGGATGCTCCCGGCACTATTTTGTTATGTCCACCGTGTACATTATATTTTGACATATTTTAACCCTTCCTTTGCTATATTTTTGTTTTCCTCAATTCAATGGGGTCATAATAAAATACGTCGGATTCAGTATTTTGGTGTTTGAAGTCTTGAAGGTTTTCTCATAAAAAAAACAGAAAAAACTTTGATGGAAATTTCAATTTACATATATTTCTGTAAAAGAAAAAAGTCTAAGAAATGGCTTATTTCTTAGACTTTTCAGCAGGGGCAGAAGGACTCGAACCCTCGACCTGCGGTTTTGGAGACCGTTATTCTACCAACTGAACTATGCCCCTATTTTATTAAGATACTCTGTGTACCTTCAAAACATCATACAAAACCTTTCTCCTTCCATCTCTCACTCTGGCCTTCTTAGGTCAAAGCCTCGACCGATTAGTGACAGTCAGCTCCATGTGTTGCCACACTTCCACCCCTGCCCTATCTACCTCGTCGTCTTCAAGGGGTCTTACTACCTTTCGGTATGGGAAATCTCATCTTTAGGGGGGCTTCACGCTTAGATGCCTTCAGCGTTTATCCCTTCCAGACTTGGCTACTCTGCTATGCACTTGGCAGTACAACAGATACACCAGCGGTCCGTCCATCCCGGTCCTCTCGTACTAAGGACAGCTCCTATCAAATTTCCTCCGCCTGGGGTCAACGCGGCCGGCCAGGTGATGATCGCCTCGCGCCACGGCAACACGCCCGTGCGTCAGGGGGATAAGGTCCTGGGC
>DWWD01000040.1 GCA_019119895.1 Candidatus Anaerostipes avistercoris
AAGTTTATGGCAGTATTTGCGAAAGACCAGCGGTTTTTAAAAATAAAACTGGATGAAAAGGAGGAGGTCAATATGTGTGTGATACTGGATCGGGTGGAAGAAAGAGGGCGCCAGGATGGAATCAGGATAGGAAGAGAAGAAGAGAGAGCCCGGACTGACAAGATACTGGACCAGGTGGAAGAAAGAGGCCGCCAGGATGGAATCGACTTGGTCACTCGATTGATTGGGATGCTGCTTCAGCAAGGCAGAACCGGCGACATTGAACGAGTCTGTGCAGATGAGCAATACTGCAAAGATCTGTTAAATCAATATAGATTACAATAATAGAAAACGTTATCAGCAGAAATTTATAAGCTGGTAGCGTTTTTTCTATAGTAATTATAAACAAAAAATGACGATGTATTTGTTAATGTTTCACAAAATGAAAAAATTTTATCTGCCAGCGTTACTTTCAGGGGGTTTTTACGGATATATGTAGTGAAGAAATAATTTTAAAGATTTTGGAAAATAGGCTTCGGGAAAACCTCAAAGAGGGAGGATAAGCATGAACAAAATGATAAAGGTATTATACGATAAAAAGAACAGGGCGGTGCCGTTTATGGAAGAAGATATCGCATTGGTAAAGCAGATTGCGGTGAGCGGCAGTCCATCTGGAAAGATAGATTTGATTTTTTTACTGGAGGAATACATCGAAGACTGGAGTTATGAGATTTTGAGGATGTTGTCGAAAGATTCCAATGAAACGGTACGTGTCCATGCGATCACCAAATTATCGCAGTTTCTGAAAACACAGGATTTTTGGACGTTGTACGAAGAGTTCTCTGACGATACTCCATTTGTGACTGCGGCGGCGGCCACCGCAGTGGATTACATAGGAATTGAAAAGGAAATAGATCAGGGAATCAGAATCCGAAGACTGCTGGAGATTAAAGAGAAAGTGCCGGATTCTCTTGTATATGTCCATTTGGTCATAGATGCAAAATTGTTTCTGGATACTGAAGAGGACCGCTATCTGAAAGCCATATGCCGGCACAGACAGGATGAAGATGAAAATGTAAGACTGCAGGTGGAGGATTCTATTAATGAGATTATGACGAATGTACAAGATAAAGAAGAAATTGCGCGGAAGATCAGAGAAATCGCTGCTGATAATATAGAAAAATGAAATTGTCTTGAGGTGGGAGGATGTATGAAATTATTATCTCAAATCAATGTGCTGAAAGAAAAGCAGCGAAAAGGAATTGTTTTCCGGGAAGAAGAAAGGAACATGGCAGAAATCATCAGCAAATGTTCCAGCAGCCTGTATAAGAGCAGATTGATAGATATTCTTGCCCTGGAAAGGGAAAATTGGAGCTATCGTATTTTAAAATCATTGATTCATGATCCGGATGAAAAAGTGGCAGAGAAGGCCGTGGATACCATTGCGGTATTTCAAAGAGAAGTGGATTTTCAGAGGATGTTTGAGGAGGCGGCAGACGCCAATGGATTTGTAAAGTCCTGGATTGTCATGATAACGGGTCATATAGGATGGACAAGAGATATCAGGAATGAAATTTTCATGGAGCGTATGGAATATCTGGTGAAAAGCAGTCAGGAATCAGGGTATGTACCGTTCTATAGTTATCGCTGGATGTTTCTTGTTTCAGAAGACGAAACATATTTTACAAAGATTCTGGACGGGATAGAACATAAAAATCATGAAATGAGATACCATGCCATGTATGTCATAGACGGTATGTTAGAACCCCGGGTGCTGGAGAGGAAACATCTGGAAGAAATCCGAAAGCGGCTGTATGCCAATTCAAAATGTGAAGTTCGGTATTGCAGGATTTACAGACAGGATTTACAGACTTTGAAGACACAGGTAGTGAGAGGGCAGGAATTATCACAAAAAGATTCAGAAATATCAGAAAGGTGTCGTCAGATTTTTATGATTGGAGATCAGCTTTATTATATCTGTGATCAGGAAGGTGAGAAAGCAAAATTGTATCAGTACTCTGAAAATGGAGAGGATGAAGTGAAATTTGAAGATGACATACCAGGCGATATCCTGCAGGGAATTGTAACGGATTCTTTGCAAAAAATATATGTTTATTATTACTCTGATTCGGATAATACGTGCAGATTAAGAAGTATCGATTTGGATACAGGGAAGACAGAGGAAGAGGGAGTGCTGAATAATTTTGACTGTGAAGGTCTGGTTATAGATGGTAATTATCTGTATGTTTCGAGAGATAACAGAAATGTCTATTCTGTGCTGCATCTGAAATAGATAAAACGAAAGAATTTATAAAGAGGAAATATCAATATAGATAACAGTCATATTGCTTCCTAAATGGAAAAATCGAAGAGAGGCAGGAGGAAACGATGAAAGTCACACAGGAATTTACTTTCGGATTTAACAGAGAGTCAAATAAAAAAATAAGAAATGAAACAGCCAGGGAACTATATGATTGGAGACGAAAAATAAAGAAATATAGGACTGGTGAAACAATACTATCAGAGGATTTTTATCGAATGGATGAAAATGATCCATTATATTTTTCTATTTCGGACTTTGCAAAATCTTTTCCAGATGAAATAGAACTAAAAATTTATTCCCAGACCGCCCAGTGGGAGAAGGAAGAGGACAGACAGGCGGTCGCATACATTCCAAATTTTATCAATCACTGGTGTGAGGAATATGAGGATGTATCATTTGATTATCATTGGTGCCATTATTGTAATGCAAATATAAAGAGAGAAAATAAAAAAATTTATATTCGTCCAAAAGGGTTCGTAAAGAAAAAAGCCGGAGAATACGGTGTGCTGAAAGTGGATGATGGATATGACCGCTATATGATAATGCCGAAATTATTTGAGGCACTGATAATGGAAGGAATACCGGAGCAGTATTTCCAGCCTGCGTATTCAAAAAATAAAAAAATACTGGCTTATGAGCTGGTAAATGGGAATATTCTTCCAAAAAATGCTTATATTGATGAACTTTATCGCCGGAGATTTCAGTGTCCGATGTGCGGTTCCATTCATTATGAAGAGCAAAGAGGAATTTATCATTATACGGAAAAAATGATAACCAAAGAAGCATATGAGGAGCTGCAGGCATTGAATGAAACAAAAGAATACTATGATTGTCAGCGGCAAATGATGGTGAATAAAAAGTTTTATGAGATTGTAAAAAAGTACGTTCCAGATGCACAGTTTTTTCCGGTTTATCTGCAGGATGATGATTTTAAAGAAAGTTTAAGTGGGATATGAGAAGAAGCAGAGAAAAACGCAAAAATATCATAATCGTATCATGGTATTCTTTCATTTTTATCATGACATGTGCAGCATTACTTGTTGTCCCCAGACTGAATACAAAAACTTCGATTGCGAAGAAACAGCTGTACGCGGCAATCTGCAATTCAAACATTCAGGGAGTCACAGAAGCGGTGAAGCGGGACAGTTCAATCGTAAATGAAAGAACCGGGCTTTTTGAACAGAGAAAGCCGCTGGAACTTGCAGTCCAGGAAATTGAGAGTGAACAGATTCAGGCGGAGATATGCTCTATATTGTTGAACGCCGGAGCAGATATCAATGATTTCGGGAGAAAGCAGGGAACTATTTTAAACTGGGCAGTTGAAAATGACAGGCTGTATTTAGCGGAAAAACTGGTAGAAGCCGGATTGCAGCCAGATGCCGATTTAATTTCTGAACTTTTAAAAAAGAAAGAAGGAAATTGTGGAACACAATACTGTTTTATTCCTCAGATTCTGAAAGAAGCATCGGACACTGAGACGGCAGAGGCAGTATCGCCTGCACTGTATGCGGCGATAATGGGAGATGATACAGAACTTCAGAAGCAGCTGTCAGCCGGAAAAGTAAAGAACAATGAGAAAGAGCAGATACTGGCTTTTGCAGCTGCATATTGTGATGTGGATACATTGAAACTTCTGATGAAAGAGCATACAGATAACGAAAGCAGCCAATCAAAAGGAGAGGATACTGTCTGGGAATTTGTTGCGTCATACGGCGATGAAAAAGCGCTGCAGTTTCTGATAGAATCAGGATACCGGCCCCGGGAGCAGGAACTGGATGATTTAATCTGTGATGGAAAAAGCAGCGTGGTTCGAAAAGCATTGGAAGGAAAGATGACACGAGGGCGTATTCGAAAGGAAGTGCTGCTTCAGTCGGCTGTTGAAACAGGCGATTTCCCCATGGTTCAATACCTTGTGAAAAAAGGGACCGATATGAACGGATATGTAAAAGACGATGCATCTGACAGTAAAAGAACAGCCATGCACGCCGCATATGCAGGGGAAAGTACAGAAATTCTGGACTATTTGGAAGAAAATGGAGGAGATCCGTCCAAAATGGATTCAGACGGAGCCGATGGAGAAGCGGTTGCGAGAGAAGAAGGAGCGGTGTGGAATCTGAAAAATCAGATGATCATAGACGAAAGACTGGCAGATGGAATCAGAGTTGTTGTACTTGCGCTGAGTTTTATAACAGGGATACAGGCACTTCTTACTATCATCCAGCTCAGGAGAGGCAGAAATCCGGCTGGAAGGATAGTACAGGAATTTAACAGAAATGAATATATAAATGGCAATCAGATTCTGATCTGTGTTCCGAATGGAATATGGGACTTCCCTTTCATTTTGGGTGAAAAACTCTATTTGTATGATCTGGAAAAACAGATAAAATATCTGATCAATAAACGGATCGGTGTATATGATGATTTTGGAACAACATTGACGCTGGCAGGAGACAGGATTTATTACTGCGAGGAAAGGGCGGATGGAGAAAGTCAGATTTATGAAAAAGAAATAGGAGATGCAGTAAAACGAAAGAGAATTCTGAAACGGGCTGAAAGCTATACAGTGGATGCTGGGAAAATATACTATCTGACATGCCGGATGACTTTGGATGATGGTGGAATCCTGTATCAGAAAGAACGAAAAAATGCAGAGCCGGAGATGTCGCTGAAAGAAATCCTTTTTTGGGATCATGGCAGACTGTATACGGGGGATGATCACTTAAAGGAACAAAAAGATATAGAGCCGGAGATACTGTTGGAAGGCAGCATGGAAGAAATCCTTCGTCTGGATCATGACAGACTGTATACATGGGACAATCGTTCAAAAGAAGCAATAGAGATGATGAAAGATGGAAGCAGTATCACAAGATGCCCGGAGATTGAAGATCCAGTCTGGATCGGATATAAAGACTCTGAGCATTATCTGATCATTAAAACAGACAAAGTCATTTGCTATGACAAAGAGAAAAAAGAAAAAGAGTACATAGCAGAAGGAAGAGAATTTTCCTGTACAGCAAAATATGACAAAGAAACAGAAAGATTGTACTGCAATGATATGAAGATGAATTTCTATTGGATTGATTTAAAAACTAAGGTCATGGAATGTTATCTTTCTTTCGGGCAGGAAGCGGAGACAGGGAATTCGTTTTCAGGAGAATACAATGCGGATGTATATTACTGCAGAGATTATCTGACGGTTGATATTACAACATTGGCAGCAGATAAAGAAGAACGGTATTTGTTCGTATATGATTATGAAGGAAGACAGATAAGGAGAGAAAAAATAAAACCAAGAAGATGAGAGGTACAGGAGGAGAAGAAAGTGAAAAAATTATTAATAACGGTAATAGGATTGTTTGTTTTATTATATGGCATCTTAATATTTATATGCCTTCATGTTTTGCTGAAGGATACGGATGATTATCTTGATAATGATAAGGCGAGTCTGGAAATGGTGAGTTATGGAGGGGAAGAGGATACATTCGAGTATGCAGTTATGACGTGTGACTATAACAAAGTCCAGGAATACTTAGATAAGAAGACAGATGTCAACCAGCTGCTGAAAGAATCTCAAAAGACGTCGTTAATGCTGGCGGCAACACTTCCGGAATATGAGGATGTTATGAAAATGTCAAAATTATTATTGAAATATGGTGCAGATGCAAAGCAGGAAGATTCACATGGAGCCAATGTTTTGTTTTATACCGTTTATCATGAGTACGAGACCAGAAGCAGTGAGGACAATCATAAGATTTTAGAGTTCTATATGGAAAAAGGAGCTTCACCTGATATTACAATCAGGAATTTTGATGCAGAGTATAACGGGTTCGAAGAAAATGGGGGAACAAATTTGACTCTCGTCGAATACTGTCAGAAAAAAGGAATGGATAAAGAGGCAGAATATTTAAAAGAGAGAAGCAGCAATCATTAATGTTAACTTACTTTAGATGTTAAAAGAAACGGTAAAAATGCAGAAAGGCAGAGAAAAAGGAAAATTTAATATGAAGGAAACAAAGAATTACAAAAAGGCAGTCGTTATCTTCTTATGTGCAATTTTTCTGGGATACGTTACGGCTTTTAGGATGGAATTTCCATATACAGCGCTGTGTGTTCTGAATGATGGAACTTTAATTATATTTTTTATGATGATGATTGCTGCTGCGGCAGGGAAACAGAAGATAAAAATATGCAGCATCACAGCGGGACTGGGATTCTCAATTGGAAGTTCTTGGATACGGAACCTTGGATTGTTCTTTCAATTAGGAGAGCAGCCGGCAGACTATATTGTTTATGCAGTGACAGATACGATAGTAATGCCGCTTGTATTTTTCTGCATAGAAAATATCCTATATCAGTGCTGGAAAAGGAAAACGGGATGCTGGATTCTGACGGTTTTACTGATTTTCTATTGGGCATATATTCTATCCCAATATGCGTGGAACAGGCAGGAATTACCGGCAGTCATAATAAATATAGGAATTCTGGGAGTGCTGGTTCTGATAACGATTGCAAGATCAATTTCTGTAAAGAAACCGGGTGTTTAAATGAAAAGGATAACAGAAACAATAAAAGAATAAGCAGAAACTTTAAGGAGGGAAGATAAGATGAGACAATTATTAACTGACTGGAAGAATAAACATACGATTGTCAGTCTATTTTGTGATGAAAATGATCAGGATACATTTTTGTCAGGTTACATTATGGACTGTGATGAGGACTGGGTATTGATCGGACATATTACACCGCGGGGAGAATATGATGGATATATCTTAAAAGCGATTGACGATATTATACATATAGAGAGTCAGGGCAAATATGAAGCAAAAATGGAGCTGTTGTATTCTCTAAAGAATCAGAAACCGCATCCGGCCATTGACAGAACAAAAGATATCACGCTGTTTCATGAGATTATCAATAAATGCGAGAAAGAAAAATGTCTGACTACGATAGAAATCATGCAGGATGACGCATGCACGCTGACTGGAAGAATACAGTATCGTGACGGCATGATTGTGATTAAGAAGATAGACGAATATGGAGAGCCGGATGGTATGGCATATGCAGAAGAAAAAGATGTTTCTGCCATAGCGTTTGACAATGCGGACTTACAGGATTTGCAGCTGCTTTGCGAAGCAGGGAGTATGGTAAATGGAAGAATTCAAAGGATATGATACGATTACCGTACCAGGGTTTATTCGGGAAAAACATAATACCAGCTGGTCAAAAGCAGAAGCAGAGTGTTACAGACATTGGATTCTTGAGAATCAGGAAAAGCGAGCCAAATATTTAATACAGTATCTGAAACACAGCGAATGGGCAAAAGAAGTGGAGGAAAATGAAAATAAGCCGGAAATTTTTCTGACAATATGGAAATGGTATCGGAGGAATTATAAGAAGCGGGAAAGAAAAAAATCTTCTGTTCTGATGGAGCAAATTGACATGAAGAGGAAAGGGTTTTCTGTTGATTCAGCATATGCAGATTCCATTCGGTATACATTGACTGAAAAATCGGAAGCTGTAGCTTTTGATATTGGATTTTATATGGCTTGGGAAATATTGAAACATCATCCAAACATTCAATGGAGAATGGCGGATGTCCCAAAAGATGACATAGAAGCGAATCTGTTTCAGCTGAATGGATTTTATGACTGTGAGGAGAGGGGAGAAGGAAAAGAACCATTTGCATTTGATGTGAATCCATTTGGATATATCGAAAGCCTTTGGAGAGAATTTTTTGATCAGGAGGCTGAGCCGACGGACGAATCATTGTATCAGATGTATCTGGATATCAGTGCACAGGCAAAAGAAGTATCGGAACAAATTTCAGATAAGTCAAAATCACAAGCATCATTGACGGCAGAATATATAGAAGAAGTGAAAAACAGACAAGATGGAACAGAGGAATTTGAAGGCTATAAAAAGCTCTCAATACCTAAATTCATTCTGACAAAAGATAATATGAAGTGGACAAAAAAAGAAACACGAGAGTACAGAGAATGGATTTTAGAAAATTATGAGATTCGGGCGGAATATATGATGCAGTATTTAAAGAATCATGGATGGGAAGAGGAGATTCGGAAAAATGAAAACAGACCAGAAATTTTTTTGACAATCTGGAAATGGTTTCGAGAGAATCTTCGAGTGAAGGAAAGAAATAAAGCATACGTTCTTCTGAAAAAAATCAGCATGTGGAAGGATGGGTTCTCAGTGGATGAAGATGCAGTGAATGCTGTGCGTTATACACTGACGGAAACATCGGAGGCGATAGCGATTGATATTAGTTTCTGTTTGGCGCGAGAGGTATTGAAGCATCATCCCGGGATTCAATGGAAGACGGCGGAAGTTCCAAAAAATGATATCGAAGCAAATCTCTTTCAATTATACGGATTTCATGATACTGAAAATCTGGAGCAGGAAGCAGAAACCTTCATATTTGGAATTGATCCATTGAGGTGGGTAGGCAGCCTTTGTGAAGATATTTTTGATCGGGAGGAAGAATCAACGGATGAATCACTATATAAAATGTATCTGCAAATGGATGAATGGACAAAATGGCCAAAAAAACTGCCTTATTTTGTACAATACTAACAAAAATGAAAAAATTGAAAAGGCCGCGTTACTTTAGGGGGTGGTTTAAGGATATATAAGTGAAGAGATAAAAACAATAAGGAGTCAGCGTATGCTGAGAAAGGGGAAAGGGAAATGAAGAAAATATACATAGCAGAACTTTTAATTGGAGTCATGCTGATGATATCCGCAGGAACATTGTATTCTTTTACCGCGGGAAATGTGGATCAGAACCGGCAGTACCGAATTCACCGCGGATATGTTGTGGGAGCATCAAAAAGGAAACAGTGGAAATTCATACAGCGGACAAAAACAAAGGAGGGAGCAAAAGAGAAACAGGAGAAACAGAGCAGATAAAGGGGAAAGGGAAATGAAGATAACAAAAGAAAAAATTATACAGCTGACAGCCGGGTGGATACCGGGGATACTGACAGTATTCTTTTTTCATAAAAATGCAGAGCATCCATAAAGAGAAAAATATCTATCTGGCAGAACAGAAGAATCTGGACGTTCGGATGAAGTGGCTGTCCAATGAGATGATCCAGATTAATGGCAGCAGAATCAGAATTTAAAGATGGGATTTATAAAAGGAGATACATAGTATGAAACAGATGATTTATACAGCCGGTACGATTAGTTTTGCGGCAGCTCTGCTTCTTTATCAGCAGATACAGATAAGAGGGCTTCTGATATTCTCAGCATGCAGTTTTTTATGGGCGTTTATTCTCTATATTCGGGAAAAGAATGCGGGATTGTGTCTTTATACGGCAGGATTCTTATGCTGGATTTTACTTTTGCTGATCAATCAGTTTGAGGCAGGGATGATCCTTGGTCCGCTGGCGCTTGCCTTATGGATTGGAGGGATCGTGGTGCAAAGAAAAGGTGAAAAGAAAACAAAATGTTAAAATTTTGTCATAATTCAGATAATTTGAAAGAAAATGGGAAAAAAGTTTTTGCTTTTGTAACAGAAAAGTAATGGCAATGATAGGAAAGAAAAAAATCTCTTTGATATAATGGTATTTGTAGTGCAGTAAAAACAGAATAAAAATGTGCCGGCAAAGGCAATAGGGGTAGAGATTGTAATATCATAGAACGTGATCAGTGGGAAGGATTTGAAACAATGATATATTTTGCCGGCATATTTTTAACTTAATGAGTGTTTAAGCCAGCAAAGAGATTTTTTCTCATGAAGAATGTCAAGATCATCTTGACATTCTTTTTTTTCTAAACTATAGTATTCCTAGATAGGAACACGAGGTGATGGAATGGACAATGTAGAGCGGCTGATGGAATTCGGCCTGACCAGGCATGAAGCCAGCCTTTATGTTCTGCTGGTGCTGGAAGGCAGCTTAAATGGCTACGAAGCAGCCAAACAAAGCGGTATATCCAGATCCAATGCGTATAATGCTCTGGCCGGACTGGCGGAGAAAGGGGCGGCTTATATGCAGGAAGAAGATACTGTAAGATATACGCCGGTTCCCGTGGAAGAATTTTGCAGTAATAAGATCCGCCATATGGAAAAGAAGAAGAAGGAATTGATGGAGCAGCTGCCTGCCAAGAGAAAGAATGAAGGCGGATATCTCACCATCAAAGGGGAAGAGCATATCTGTGATAAGATCATAGAGATGCTGACCCATGCCAGAGAGCGGGCTTATGTTTCTATATATAATGAAAGGCTGGAAACATTTCGGGAATACTTAGAACAGATGGTTTCGGAAGGAAAGAAGGTTGTGATCATTACCAATGAACCCTTTGATCTTCCGGGGGCAACGGTATATCTGACGGAATGCCGGAAGGAGCAGATTCGTCTGATCACGGACTCCAATGATGTTCTGACCGGAGAGATCACAAATCGATATGAGGCCACATGCCTGTATTCAAGCAACAGTAATCTTGTCGAGGTATTTAAAGATGCCCTGGCAAATGAGATACAACTATTAAATATGAAGAAAGGAATTAAGTGATATGGCAAAGGTACCATTTGTAACGAAGGAACAATTAGATGAGATTGTAAAGAAATATCCGACACCGTTTCATCTGTACGATGAAAAAGGAATCCGTGAGACTGCAAGAGGATTATACAAAGCATTTTCATGGAACAAAGGATTTAAAGAATATTTTGCAGTAAAGGCAACCCCAAACCCGACGATTCTTAAGATTTTAAAAGAAGAGGGATGCGGAACAGACTGCTCTTCCAAGACAGAGCTGATGATGTCTGAAAGATGTGGATTTTCCGGAGATGAGATCATGTTCTCTTCCAATGACACACCAGCGGAAGAGTTTATTATGGCAAAAGAACTTGGGGCAACCATCAATCTGGATGATATTACACATATTGAATTTTTGAAAGAAACCGCAGGGATTCCGGAGAAGATTTCCTGTCGTTATAATCCGGGCGGAGTGTTTGCTCTTGGAACAGATATCATGGATAACCCAGGTGACGCCAAATATGGAATGACAACAGAGCAGATTTTTGAAGCCTTTAAAATTCTGAAGGAGCTTGGTGTAAAAGAATTTGGAATCCATGCATTCCTGGCAAGCAACACAGTAACCAATGAGTACTATCCTACACTGGCAAAACAGCTGTTTGAACTGGCTGTTGAATTGAAAGAAAAGACAGGAGTTCATATCGGATTTATCAACTTGTCTGGAGGAATTGGAGTTCCTTATCTTCCAGATCAGGAAGGAAATGACATTGCAGTGATCGGAGAAGGCGTTCACAAAGTCTTTGATGAAGTCTTAGTTCCGGCAGGAATGGGTGATGTCAGCATTTATACAGAGCTGGGACGCTACATGCTGGCTCCAAATGGACATCTTGTAACAAAAGCAATCCATGAAAAACATACCTATAAAGAATACATTGGTGTAGATGCCTGCGCAGTGAACTTAATGCGTCCTGCAATGTACGGAGCATATCATCATATCACCGTGATGGGAAAAGAAAATGAGCCGGCAGATCATGTATATGATGTTACAGGATCTCTGTGTGAGAACAATGATAAATTCGCCATTGACCGTAAGCTTCCGAAGATTGATATGGGAGACCTGCTTGTAATCCACGATACAGGAGCTCATGGATTCGCAATGGGATATAACTATAACGGAAAACTGAAATCTGCCGAGATTCTTCTGAAAGAAGACGGAACCACAGAGATGATCCGCCGTGCAGAGACACCGGAAGATTATTTCGCTACATTAAGAGGATTTAATTTCTAACAGGAGGATAAGCATATGCTGGAAGTATGTTGCGGAAGTTTTGAAGATGCTCTGATTGTTCACGAATGCGGCGGCAAAAGAATCGAATTGAACAGCGCCCTGCCTCTGGGCGGGCTGACGCCGTCTCTTGGAAGCCTGATCCTGGTAAAACAGTACACGGATCTGGAAGTGGTATCTATGGTGCGGGCCAGAGAGGCAGGATTCTGCTACCGTCCGTATCAGTATGAACAGATGCTGGAAGATCTGAAACTTCTTCTGGCATACGGAACCGATGGAGCAGTTTTTGGATTTCTGACGGAAGACAGAGAAATTGATGAGCAGCGGACAAAAGAATTTGTCCAGATTATTCATGATGAAGGTGCAAAGGCAGTCTTTCACCGGGCATTTGATTGTGTAAAGGATCCATATCAGGCAATGGAAACGCTGATCGATCTTGGTGTGGACCGGGTGCTGACCAGCGGAATGGAAAAGACCGCGGAAGAAGGACTTCCGCTGCTTCGGGAACTCCAGAGCCGGTATGGAGGAAGAATTGAGATTCTGCCGGGATCCGGGATTAACGAGGAAAACGCTGTGCGCATCATGCAGGAAGCCGGCGTCAGCCAGGTGCACAGTTCCTGCAAAGGAATTTCAGAAGATCCAACGACAGCGGGAGAGAAGGTATCTTTTGCTGCTGATGGAGGAGAGAATCTGTCTTATGGACATGTCTCTCCGGAAAAAGTAGAAGCGATGCTGAAAGTGTGCTTATAAATTTTAAAGAGGGATCAGAGAGGATAATTAGTTTTAATGTCCTCCAGAAACTGATCCAGTGTATATTGTTTTAAATGATTTTTATAAAGAAGTTCTGCATTTTTAAAAATGTCCAGGACTTCTTTTTCTCTTTTTTGAGCCAGCGGCGGGTTGTGGTAAAAGACTTTTTCCACCAGCCCGGTGGCAGTGACAAATGGCTCTTCTCCTTCGATGGCATTGAAAATATCCAGAAGAGATATTTTCTCAGGTTTTCGATTCATGGTAAAACCGCCTTTTTTTCCAAAATTGGACTGGATCAGTCCTGCCAGCACGAGACGGCGGGTGATTTTTTTTAAATAGGAATCGGATACACCCAGACGGCGGCTTAGGTGTTCGCTGGTAATGCACTGATCATCCGGTGCGTGTGCGATGATCAGAAGGATGCAGATTCCCTGTTCCAGACTCTTTTTGCTTTTCATATGATTTCTCCGTTTCTGTTGAATTTAAGTATATTATACGTTAAATGTTTCATAGGATTCAATATGGAAGCGCTAAAATTCAGGAGACGTCATTGACATTTGATAAAAAAAGATTATAATAACCTTAATCGTGGATATTTAATATCCATAAATTCAAAAAGTGGATATTTAATATCTATAATAAAAAAAGAAAGGAACATTGTTATGCTGAAACGGGAATGGCAGAAAATTTTTAAGAACAAGTGGATGATCGTGATTCTGCTGGCGATTATTACGATTCCGGCAGTTTATACGTCGGTCTTTCTGGGATCTATGTGGGATCCCTATGGAGATATGGATGAACTTCCGGTAGCAGTGGTGAATCATGACAGGAAGATTACCTATGAGGGACAGGAACTGGCCGTGGGAGATGCCCTGGCAGACAATTTGAAAAAATCCGGTTCTCTGGATTTTCATTTTGTCAGTGATGAGAAAGCAGAAAAAGGACTGAAAGATGGAAGTTATTATATGATCATTTCTATCCCGGAAAATTTTTCAAAGAATGCGGCAACACTGATGGATGAGAATCCGAAACAGATGAAACTGACATATAAGACCAATCCGGGAACCAATTATATTGCTTCAAAAATGGATGACAGTGCTATGGCAAAAATTGAAAAGTCTGTTTCAGAGCAGGTGACAGAGACTTATGCAGAGACAATCTTTGCGCAGATAAAAAAAGCCGGAAGCGGTATGGCTCAGGCGGCAGACGGTGCGGCACAAGTCAAAGACGGAGCCAGGGCTTTGAGTGATGGAAATACGAAAATTGAGAAGAATCTTGAAAAACTGGCATCCAGCTCTCTGGTATTTCAAAATGGCGCAGATACTTTAAAAGTCGGATTAAAGCAATACACAGATGGAGTAGAAACAGCGGCATCAGGAGCGGACGCCCTGGAAGCAGGCGCAGGACAGCTGCAAAATGGAGCAGCTTCTCTGCAGGACGGGGCAGGACAGCTGCAGAGCGGTTCTCAGTCTCTGGTTTCCGGAATCTCCCAGTATACTGGAGGAGTCAGCCAGGCAGCGGCAGGAACAGGCACAATCGCAGCCGGCGGCAGTCAGCTGAATCAAGGAGTTCAGGAGCTTTCTTCCGGAACACAGGAATTGAAAAAAGCGGCAGGACAGGTACTGGATGGAGCCCGGGAAATGTCTTCCCAGCTGGATCAGACGATGCCGTCACAGGGACAGATTGATCAGATGACCAAAGGAATGGAGAAGCTGAATCAGGGAATACAGGCGCTGAACCAGGCGGTTTCGCAGGCAGATTCTGCGGGCAGCAGCGCGGATGGAGGCAGCCGCAGTGAGGAGACGGCGCAGAAGGCAGCTTCTGCCAGAACAGATACAAAGCAGCTTCAGGAAAAGATTCGTCAGCTGAAACAGTCCTCTGTTTTTAAGAGCCTTTCCCAGGAAGAGCAGGATCAGCTGATGTCAGAAATCGGAGAAGTTGAGACAGCAGCCTCTGATGTAAGAGATGATGTGGATGCTGTGTACTCTTCTGCAGAACAGGCGGGGGACAGCAGCGGCAGTGCGTCTTCTGGAGCATTGATTTCCCAGCTGAAGCAGCAGACGGCAGCGCTGGCTCAGTCTTCTGCGCAGCTGCTTCCGCAGAGTGGGACGGCCGTTCGTCAGATGTATTCCGGTCTGCAGAAAATACAAAACGGACTCGGCCGGACAGGAACTGAAGCCTCTGATATGGGATTGATTCAGGGACTTGAGACTATGGAGAAAGGAATCGAAAGTCTTCAGAATGGTATTGATGGAACAAGCGGGTTGAAAAAAGGAATAAAAACGTATACCTCAGCGGTTTCACAGGTAAATGAGGGCTTAGGAACACTGCAGAGTCGTTCCGGTGCCTTAAACAGCGGTGCGGCGCAGCTGAATCAGGGCATTTCCCGTGTCAGAGGAAGTCTTCCGGTCTTTGTCTCCGGTATGGATCAGATGTATCAGGGAACGAAGGATCTGGGAAGCGGTCTGCAGACTCTGGTTTCCAATAATCAGACTCTGAATAGCGGCGCGGCACAGTTATCTGCCGGAGCCGGCCAGATCGGCAGCGGAGCCGGACAATTAGCAGCGGGTTCCAAAACGCTTGGAACGGGAATTGATAAACTTACAGACGGAAGTATGACACTTAGCGACAGCCTGAAGGATGGTGCGGATCAGATCAATCAGACGAAGACCAGTCAAAAGACAGATCAGATGATGGCATCACCGGTCAAAACCGAGAATGTAGAATATTCTCATGTACAGAACAATGGTCATGCCATGGCGCCGTATATGATGTCTGTTGGACTTTTTGTGGCATGTATTGCGTTTACGGTGATGTACCCTCTTATGGAGAAAAATGAAGAAGTCAAGAATGGCCTTCAGTGGTGGCTCAGCAAAGCCGGGGTGATGACGGTGATCGCCATTCTGCAGGCAGTTGTTATGGTAGGTGTATTAATGGGAATCAACGGAATGCATCCGAATTACACAGGCAGAACCTTTGGAATGGCGGTTCTTGTGTCCATGGCATTTATGGCGATGATCTGCTTCTTTGAAATGCTGATCAACCGAATCGGAAGTTATCTGGTGCTGGTTTTCATGGTGCTTCAGCTGGGAGCGGCAGCCGGAACATATCCGCTGGACATGGCGCCGGAATTTTATAAAGTCCTGCACGGCTTTATGCCATTTACTTATGCAGTCCATGCCTTCCGGCATACGCTGTCCATGGATGGGGCGATCGGCCAGGATGTGGCTGTGTTTGCCGGAATTTTGATTGTCTTTACGGTTTTGACGATTCTCCTTTACCGGTTCCGTATGAAAAAGAGGATCGGAGGAACATTAGAAATTGTCTAAGCAGAAGCGCTGTAAAAAGTAAGAAGACCCGGAAATTGATGAAGTTTCCGGGTCTTGCTGTTAAATTAATTTAAAATGTTTCAATGCATTCATAATGCCATCTTCGTCAACGTCTGTGGTGACATAGTCTGCAATACTTTTCAGCTCATCGCAGGCATTTCCCATGGCAATGCCGTGACCGGCTGCCTTGATCATCTCAGTATCATTGTTGCTGTCTCCGAAGGCATAGCAGTTGTCTGTGGAGGTATGATAATACTGAGAGGCTTTCAAAAGACCGGTGCCCTTGCTGTGTCCTTTCAAAAGAATCTCGTACTGGTCGTCCGTAATACGAATATAGTCCACCACATCGCTTAACTGATCCAGTTCTTTCAGAAAGCCGGGCATGTCGCTGCCTTCTCCGCTGAAAACGATCATTTTTTCACAGGAATCTGCATGATTCCAGGAAAATTCATGGGGCATCTCCGGCGCCAGATCAAAGGCCTGGATCATAAAACCATAGTGCGGATGGAAATCCACATCATGATTCCGAAAATAGGAGCACTTTTCCCCTTCCAGGGTTCCGAAAATATGATGGCGGACGCAGGCGTCCATAACGGCTTTCTGGACATCTTTTGGAACTGTTTTATGA
This sequence comes from Candidatus Anaerostipes avistercoris, assembly GCA_019119895.1. Classification (GTDB taxonomy): domain Bacteria; phylum Bacillota; class Clostridia; order Lachnospirales; family Lachnospiraceae; genus Anaerostipes; species Anaerostipes avistercoris. The sequence goes on from DWWD01000040.1 coordinate 16,790, forward strand.
TAGACCAGGCTGCCCTCAATCAGAATATAGACGCCGTTGGAACAGATCATCCCGTCAAATCCGATATCCAGGATTTCCTGCTCGAAATACGCCAGGGGACGTCCGGTATTGACGAAAATTTTGTGACCGTTTTTCTGAGCTTCCTGAAGCGCCTTCCGGGCAGAGTCCGGCACATGCCGGGTCCGCTTGCTGTACAGGGTGTCATCTACATCAACAAAAATCAATTTTACACTCATATATCTATTTTCCTTTGTAAAAACAGGGGATTATTCTTCCACGGTGATGCTTTTCATAACCTGAGGCGTCAGCGGTTTGTCAGAATAATCGGTTGGTGTTTCAGCGATCTTGTTTACAACATCCATTCCCTCAATAATCTTTCCGAATGCGGCATACTGTCCGTCAAGATGCGGAGATGTTTTGTGCATGATAAAGAACTGAGACCCGGCGGAGTCAGGCATCATGGAACGAGCCATGGATAAAACTCCGGCTGTGTGTTTCAGATGATTTGGAACGCCGTTTCCTGTAAACTCACCTTTGATCGTGTGACCCGGACCGCCGGTTCCGTCACCTTTTGGGCATCCGCCCTGGATCATAAAGCCTTCGATCACACGATGGAATGTCAGTCCGTCATAAAAACCGTCCTTTACAAGATTTACGAAATTTTCTACTGTGATCGGGGCGATATCCGGATATAATTCCGCTTTCATTATATCGCCATTTTCCATTGTAATCGTAACGATTGGATTTGCCATGATATTTTTTCCTTTCTTTTACAGATTTATCGTCTGCCGGGCAGATCCCGGCCATGATTTGATTATAATCGAAAGCGGGGAAAAAGTACAGAGAACAGCTTCGACAGGAAAACAGATATTTCAGATATAAATGACGTTTATAAACCACTGCGGGACATGCCGGAATTATAAACATAGTTACAATATTGTTAAGAATGTGAACAAAATTTAATAAAAAGGGTGTTTTTTTTACAAAATACTAGTATAATGGCAATAAACGAATTTTGTCGAAAACTGGAGGAAGAGAATGAGTGACCTATATTTAGATTTCAATAAAAACTCGAAGAGGGGAAGAAAAGGCTGGAAAAAGGATCACAGAAGGGGTTCTAAAAAAACGCTGATCATCGGACTGATCATTCTTGTGATCGTGATCGCAGCCGCTGCTGCAGGAATCCATTTTGCTCTGCGCTATAAAGCGCAGAAGGAAGAAGAGGCAAGACAGCGGGCACTTGCGAAGCAGGTTGTGGATGTAACATTTCCGGAAGGTTACTCCATCGATATGATGGCGAAGCATCTGGAAGATGAAAATATTTTCAAAGCGGATGATTTCATCGCTGCTGTGAAGGATACCGGCAAGTATACCAACAGCTGGATCAAGGATCTGCCGAAGAAGGACGGAGTCAAATATCAGCTGGAAGGATTCCTGTATCCGGATACTTATGAAATTTACCGCAGCGCTGATCCGGAGGATCTGATCCAGAAGATGCTGGACAACTTTGAGCAGAAGTATCAGGATCTGGCGAAAAACTATAAGGGGAAACGTTCCATGTATGATCTTGTGACGATCGCGTCCATTGTAGAAAGGGAAGCGGCGGTAGCAAGTGAGCGGCCGACCATAGCGGGAGTTGTTGAGAACCGTCTGGCGAAAAAGATGCGTCTGCAGATGTGTCCGACGGTGCTTTATGTAACGACAAAAGGGATGTATGATGCCAATCGATTGTATTACAGTGATTTGGACGTAAGTTCTCCGTACAATACGTACCGGAATGACGGACTTCCGGTGGGAGCCATCTGTAATCCGGGAAGCGCGTCCCTTGAGGCAGCTATGAATCCGGAGAAACATGATTATCTGTATTATCATACGGACGGCAACAAGAAAACCCATATCTTTACCAAAACATATCAGGAACATCAGGACACAAGGATTATAACGGACGAAGAGTCTTAAATCCGGCGGTTTCCAGAGATTGTTATTTTTATAACGTACTAAAAAAAATACCTAAAAATATGAAAAACACCTTTAAAAAGTTGTGCAAATATTGTAAAATAAAAGCTGTATACAGTAATTAGTATACAGCTTTGTTTATGTTTTATGCAACTTGCATAGTTGTTATAATATTTTCTGCGGAAATATGTGAGGTATCGAAGCAGAAGTAACCAATGTGTGATGAACGTCATACGAGATTTTTTAGGAGGAAGAGAAACATGGCAAGAAAAATGAAAACCATGGATGGTAACACAGCCGCTGCTCACGTATCCTATGCGTTTACGGAAACAGCTGCGATCTATCCGATCACACCATCCTCACCAATGGCAGAAGTTACTGACCAGTGGGCAACACAGGGTAAGAAGAACATTTTCGGACATCCTGTAAAATTAGTTGAAATGCAGTCTGAAGCAGGTGCAGCCGGAACGGTTCACGGTGCTCTGGCAGCCGGTGCGTTAACAACTACTTACACAGCATCTCAGGGTCTGCTGCTTATGATCCCTAACATGTACAAGATTGCTGGTGAAATGATGCCGTGTGTATTTGATGTATCTGCTCGTGCACTTGCATCTCATGCACTGAATATCTTCGGAGATCATTCCGACGTTTATGCTTGTCGCCAGACAGGTTTTGCAATGCTTTGCAGCTCCAGTGTTCAGGAAGTTATGGACTTAGGAGCAGTTGCTCATTTGGCAACGATCAAAGGAAGAGTTCCTGTACTTCATTTCTTTGATGGTTTCAGAACTTCTCACGAAATCCAGAAGATCGAAATGTGGGATAATGAAGATCTTGCAGATATGGTTGATTTCGACGCTGTTGAGAAATTCAGAGCAGAAGCATTAAATCCAGAACATCCGGTTCTCCGTGGTTCCGCACAGAACCCAGATATCTTCTTCCAGGCAAGAGAAGCTTGTAACTCAGCTTACAACGCATTCCCGGCAATCGTTGAAGATTACATGAACCAGGTAAACGCTAAGATCGGTACAGACTACAAACTGTTTAACTACTATGGTGCTGAAGATGCAGAAAGCATCATCATCGCTATGGGATCTGTTTGTGAAACAATTGACGAAACAATCGATTACTTAATGAAACAGGGCAAGAAAGTCGGTGTTGTTAAAGTTCGTCTTTACAGACCATTCGTTGCTGAAAAATTAGTAGAAGCAATCCCTGAGACTGCAAAAGTAATCAACGTATTAGACAGATCCAAAGAGCCTGGCGCAAGAGAGCCATTATATCTTGATGTTGTTAACGCATTAAGAGGAACAAAATTCGAAGGCTGCACAATCAACGGAGGACGTTACGGATTAGGTTCCAACGATACAACTCCTGCTGATATCATTGCAACATTCGAAAATGTTGACAAGAACGAATTCACAATTGGTATCGTGGATGATATCACAAATCTGTCTCTTGAAAGAGGAGAAGCGCCTGTAACAGCTCCGGACAGCATTGTATCCTGCAAGTTCTGGGGACTTGGAGCAGACGGTACTGTTGGTGCTAACAAGAACTCTATCAAGATCATTGGTGACCATACAGACAAATACGCTCAGGCATATTTTGATTATGACTCCAAGAAATCCGGTGGTGTTACAATGTCCCACTTACGTTTCGGAGATGACCCGATCAAATCTACATATCTGATCAACAAGGCTGACTTTGTTGCATGCCACTGCGCACCATATGTAACAAAATACAACATGGTTCAGGATTTGAAAGACGGCGGAACATTCCTGCTTAACTGCAGCTGGTCTCCGGAAGAAGTAGGCGATCACCTTCCAGGACAGGTAAAAGCTTACCTTGCAAAACACAACATCAAATTCTACATCATTGATGGTATTAAGATCGGTAAAGAAATCGGACTTGGCGGACGTATCAATACAGTACTGCAGTCTGCATTCTTCAAACTTGCAAACATCATTCCGGAAGAACATGCCATCGAATTAATGAAGGCAGCTGCAAAAGCTACTTACGGAAGAAAAGGTGATGCGATCGTTCAGATGAACTATGACGCTATCGATGCAGGTGCTAAGCAGGTTGTAGAAGTACAGGTTCCGGAAAGCTGGAAGAACTGTGCAGACGAAGGCCTGGCTATGGCTCATGCTGAAGGCGGACGCAAAGACGTTGTTGACTTTGTAAACAACATCCAGTCTAAAGTAAATGCTCAGGAAGGTAACTCCCTGCCTGTATCCGCATTTACAGAATATGTAGACGGTACAACACCATCTGGTTCTTCTGCATTCGAAAAACGTGGTATCGCAGTAGACATTCCGGTATGGCAGCCAGAAAACTGTATCCAGTGTAACCGCTGTGCATATGTATGTCCGCATGCAGTTATCCGTCCGGTAGCACTGACAGAAGAAGAAGCAGCAGCAGCTCCGGAAGGAATGCAGACACTGCCTCTGACTGGTATGAAAGAATATAAATTTGCTATGACTGTATCTGCTTATGACTGTACAGGATGCGGTTCCTGTGCAAATGTCTGCCCAGGCAAGAAAGGTGCTAAAGCCCTTGTTATGGAAAACATGGAAGCAAATGCAGGCTTACAGAAATACTTTGACTATGGTGTAACATTACCTGTAAAAGAAGATGTTATCGCTAAATTCAAAGAAAATACAGTAAAAGGTTCTCAGTTCAAACAGCCTCTGCTTGAGTTCTCAGGCGCTTGTGCAGGCTGCGGTGAGACACCATACGCAAAACTGATCACTCAGTTATTCGGTGACAGAATGTATATTGCAAATGCAACAGGATGCTCCTCTATCTGGGGTAACTCTTCACCGTCCACACCATACACTGTAAACGCTAAGGGACAGGGTCCTGCATGGTCCAACTCTCTGTTTGAAGATAACGCTGAATTCGGATATGGTATGCTGTTAGCACAGAAAGCGATCCGCGGCGGATTAAAAACAAAAGTTGAATCTGTAATGGCAAATGAAAACGCATCTGAAGAAGTGAAAGCAGCTTGCCAGGAATGGCTGGATACCTTCAACAGCGGTGTTACAAACGGTGCAGCTACAGACAAATTAGTAGCAGCATTAGAAGGTGTTGACTGCGACGTTTGCAGAGACATCGTGAACAACAAAGACTTCCTCGCTAAGAAATCCCAGTGGGTATTTGGTGGTGACGGATGGGCTTACGATATCGGATTCGGCGGTGTTGACCATGTATTAGCTTCCGGACAGGATATCAACGTTATGGTATTCGATACAGAAGTTTACTCCAACACAGGCGGACAGTCCTCCAAAGCTACACCAACTGGTGCGATCGCTCAGTTCGCTGCAGGCGGTAAAGAAGTGAAGAAGAAAGATATGGCTTCCATCGCTATGAGCTACGGCTATGTATACGTTGCACAGATCGCTATGGGTGCTGACTTCAACCAGACTGTAAAAGCAATTGCAGAAGCAGAAGCTTATCCGGGACCATCCCTGATCATTGCTTACGCTCCATGTATCAACCATGGTATCAAGAAGGGTATGAGCAAAGCTCAGACAGAAGAAGAATTAGCTGTTAAGTGCGGATACTGGCACAACTTCCGCTTCAACCCGGCAGCAGAGAACAAGTTCACACTTGACTCCAAAGCACCGGCTGAAGAAGGATATCAGGAATTCCTGGACGGCGAAGTTCGTTACAACTCTCTGAAACGCTCCAATCCGGAAAAAGCAGCAAGACTGTTTGCTAAGAACGAATCTGAAGCGAAAGAAAGATATGCATACCTGAACAAACTGACTGCTCTGTATGCAAAAACAGAAGAGTAATTTCTGAAGCTGAAAAATTATAAATATGTGTCCAAACGAGAAAGAGGGCGCCTGCCGCAGGAAACTGCGGCGGGCGCCCTTTATATGAACAGGATACTTTGTTGGATCTTCCGCCATTTTTACGATTAAATGCAATGGAAGGCTGGTTATGACTCTTTGCTGTCCTTATTGGAAAGGAGAGAGTCTTTTTTTGTTACTGTGGTTTCACCAATCCTGTGGTTTACCACAGTGTGTACCTGGATTTTCAGAGTGTCCGTTTCACAGACAAAGGACTCATCATTTGCAGGCACTCTTCCGATTTGATCGCAAAGATAGCCGCTGAAGGTATCAAAAGTATTTGCTGGAAGATCGATTTCCAGAGCCTCAGCCACATCGTCAAGAGGGGCTGAACCAAGGATTTTCCAGGTATCCTCACCGGTTTTTTGAATTTCAGGTCCTTCGATATTGTCCTCCAGATCGTATAGATCACCCACCAGAGTCTCAATTAAATCATGAAGAGTGATAATCCCTGACATACCGCCGTACTCATCAATGAGCACGGCAAAATATTTTCGGGTGGCTTTCATATTTTGGAATAACACGTTTGCCTTAATATTTTCCGGAACAAACCAGGGCTCGTCAAGGGAAGTTTTCAGTACATTCTCACGCGTTCTGCTGTTTGTGCGGAAATAATCCTTGGTGTCCAGGATCCCGACAATGTTGTCAGTGTTTTCCTTATATACAGGATAATAAGTATGGCGGCTTTCAAAAATCGTTTTCTCCCATTCTTTCATGGAATCATCTATGTTCAAAGATGTAACATCGATTCTGTGGGTGCAGACCTGCTCTGCGCAGATATCATCAAAGTCGAAGATATTCTGGATCATTTCAGAATCTGTCTGGTCAATATTGCCCTGTTCACTTCCTTCTGAGAGCATCATGCGGATTTCCTCTTCTGTTACCTGTTCATCTGCTTCCTCCGGATCGATTCCCATAAGCCTCAGTACGCCATTGGTAGAGACTGTCAGCAGTCCTACCAGAGGGGAAAAGAGACGGGAAACTGTATATAAAAGCCCAGAGAGGGCAAGTGCCAGAGATTCGGTCTTTTTCATGGCGATTCGTTTGGGTACCAGTTCACCGAAAATCAGACTGAAATAAGACAGGATCACAGTGATCAGTACCACGGAAAGGGTATTCAGTACATTTATCGGTATCGGCACTCCTGCGTCTGTCAGAGCCTTTACCAGAGGTTCTGCAAAGTAATCTGCCGCAAAAGCACTGCTTAAAAATCCGGCCAGAGTAATAGCGACCTGTATGGTGGCAAGAAAGCGTGCCGGCTGTTCCGTCAGGCGGGATAGTTTTATGGCTTTTTTGTTGCCTTCTTCCGTAAGTTTTTTCAATTTTGCTTCATTCATGGAAATCACAGCGATTTCTGCACTGGCAAAGACTGCATTCAGCAGGATCAGTATTGCCAGTAAAAGAATAGAACCAATCATAATTACCTCCATCATGTAGAAAAATAGTATATGTGAAATATGCAAAAAGGAGCAGCCTCACTTGTCGGCAGAAAAAACCAGACCGATAGTGCGGCTACTCCGTTATCTATTCATAATTCCACATGGGCTTGTATTGGTTAGCTGTCAAAGTAATAAAAGAATCGTTGGCAGGATCATCGTCCATGTATTTTTACACTTCCTTTCTGTATTTGACAATAAAAATATCATATCTTGTACAGACTGTCAAGAAAAACAGAAATTATAGCAGTTTATTCTTTATTTTAACTCATGAGAGTGATATAATTGAATTATCAGAAAATTTGTGCGGGAAATAAAAAAGCAAGGGAGGTATGGTTATGGAAATGGAAGCCAGAATGTTTAAAGTATACGCAAAGGGTGATGAAAAAATCCAGCTGAAGGTGATCCCGGGACATTTTGCAACTTCACAGTCGCATATTACTCACTATCTGGAAATGACTACCATGAAAACCAGATGTGCAGAGGCGGCAAGGATTGCAAAATTTCTTTCCACAAGATATGAGACCACTACACCAGTAGATACGATTGTCTGCATGGACGGGCTGGAGGTAATCGGCGCTTTTCTGGCAGAGGAGCTGGCAAAGGCAGGGGTTTTATCTATGAATGCCCACAAGACCATATATATCGTTACTCCGGAGTTCAACCCAAACGGGCAGGTGATCTTCAGAGATAATACCCAGCATATGATCCGGAACAGGAATGTGGTGATCCTTATGGGATCTATTACTACAGGAGAGACTCTTCGTCAGTGTATGGACAGCGTACTGTATTATGGCGGAAAGATTCAGGGGGTTTCGGCTATTTTCAGTGCTGTTACGAAAGCAGCAGGGCTGGAGATTAATGCAGTGTACCACAGGCAGGATATTCCGGATTATGAATCTTACAGTGCGGCAGACTGCCCTATGTGTAAAAGAAAAGAAAAAATTGATGCTATTGTAAATGGATTTGGATATTCAAAGCTGTAAAAAGCGAAAAGAAAGCGGGAAGGCAGCAGATGCGCCGAGAAAATTTCGGGAGGTGCCTGCTGCCTTCTGTCTTTTTGCATTCTGAAAACGGTGCCAGCGAAAAGTTTTTGTTGACCTGGAGTACACTCCTGCCTTTATAATAACAGAGAAGAAAGGATGAGAAATGATGGACATTGATACATTGATTCAAAAAATACAGGACAGAGAAATTTCTCAGGAAGAGGCAAAGGAGATCTTGAAGGAACTTCCCTATGAGGATCTGGGTTATGCAAAGCTTGATTACCACAGAAAACTTCGTTCCGGCTATCCGGAGACCGTTTTCTGTCAGGGCAAGCCGGACAAATTTCTGGTTCAGATCTACAGGCATCTGTATCAGCAGAATGGGGAAGTGTTAGGAACCAGGGCAACAAAGGAACAATACGCTCTGGTGAAGGCGGAGCTGCCCCAGGTGCAGTATGATGAGATATCAAGAATTTTAAAGATTGAGAAGGAAGATAAGAAACACATTGGCTGTATTGCAGTATGTACAGGAGGAACAGCGGATATTCCCATAGCAGAGGAGGCAGCACAGACTGCAGAATTTTTCGGCAACCGGGTAGAGAGGATCTATGATGTGGGAGTTGCAGGAATCCACAGGCTTTTGGGGCAGAGAGAAAAAATCGCCCATGCCAACTGTGTGGTGGCGGCGGCAGGAATGGAAGGTGCCCTTGGCACAGTAGTGGCAGGTCTGGTGGAAAATCCGGTGATCGCTGTGCCTACTTCCGTAGGATACGGTGCCAGTTTTCAAGGATTGTCGGCACTTCTTACGATGCTGAATTCCTGCGCAAATGGGATTTCTGTAGTAAATATTGACAACGGATACGGTGCCGGATATCTGGCATCTCAGATTAACAGATTGGCGGAAAGAAAAGTATGAAGAGAATTTTATATTTAGAATGTAATTCCGGAATCAGCGGGGATATGGCGGTAGGTGCTCTGCTGGATCTGGGAGCAGATAAAGAAAAACTGGTCCGGGCTCTGGATGCTTCCCAAATAGGAGGCTTTCATCTGCATTTCGGCAGGACGAAAAAATGCGGGATCGATGCATATGATTTTGATGTGCATCTGGAAGAAGAGTATGCTGAGGAAAGCCGGGGACACAGACATTGTAGCGGACATGAAGACGGACATGTACACGAGAAAGAGCAGGGACTTGAGGCGCATGAGGAACATCGGCACGGACATGTTCACAGAAATATAAATGATGTAAAAGAGATTCTGCAGAAGATTCCCATGGGAGAGAATGCCAGAGCCCGGGCGGAAAGGGTGTTTGAAATCGTAGCACAGGCGGAGGCAAAAGCGCACGGGATTCCGGTGGAAGAAGTGCATTTTCATGAAGTAGGCGCAGTGGATTCGATCATTGATATTGCCGGTTTTGCCCTATGTATGGAGGATATCCAGGCGGACGAAGTGATTATTTCCCCCCTGACAGAAGGGCGGGGAAGTGTGAAATGCCAGCATGGCGTGATTCCTGTGCCGGTTCCGGCAGTGGCAAATATAGCCAGGGAATATGCACTTCCCATACGGTTTACACAGACAGAGGGGGAAATGATCACCCCAACAGGGGCCGCTATTGCGGCGGAACTGTTTTCGGGAAAAAAGCTGGAAGGAAACTTCAGAATTGCAAAAATCGGTATTGGAGCGGGAAATAAAGACTTTCCGCATGCCAATATCTTAAGGGCTATGCTTCTGGACAAAACAGAATAGAAAAAGGACCTGTATTGGGCAGGGAGCTCCGGTTTTGCCGGAGAGATTTCCAAAACCCGGGAGACTGCAGGGCACAAGAAGAGTTTCGCATGCGGGACTCTTTTTCTGTGCCGGCGATTCGTCTGTCTCGAAGATTTATAAAATTAATGGCTTTGTTTGGAAGTTTTGTGGTATACTAATTGCACAATGTGCAGTTTACAAAGCAAAAACATAAAAACATACGGAGGAAATGCCATGAATATAGAGAATGTACAGGCTTACGAACTGATCCTGTGCCAGGACATCCCGGATGTTCATTCCACAGGATATCTGCTGAGACATAAGAAAAGCGGCGCAAGAGTGATGCTGCTGGAAAATGATGATAACAATAAAGTGTTTAATATTGCCTTCCGTACACCGCCGGCTGACAGTACGGGAGTTGCCCATATTCTGGAGCACAGTGTTTTGTGCGGATCAAAAAATTTTCCCCTGAAGGATCCTTTTGTAGAATTGGTAAAAGGATCATTAAATACTTTTTTAAATGCCATGACCTACCCGGATAAGACCATGTATCCGGTGGCAAGCTGTAATGACCAGGATTTCAAAAATCTCATGCATGTGTATCTGGATGCAGTGTTTTTTCCCAATATTTATGAGAAGGAAGAGATTTTCCGCCAGGAAGGATGGCACTATGAGCTGGAGGATGTAAATGGTCCCCTGACTTTAAATGGTGTTGTCTATAATGAGATGAAGGGAGCTTTTTCTTCTCCGGAAGATGTGCTGGACCGGGAGATTTTTAATTCTCTTTTCCCGGATACTCCGTATGGCGTGGAATCCGGAGGAGATCCTGCATGCATACCGGATCTGAAATATTCAGAATTCCTTTCTTTCCACAGCCGTTATTACCATCCTGCCAACAGCTATATTTACCTGTATGGAGATATGGATATGGAAGAACGGCTTGACTGGCTGGACAGAGAATATCTTTCCAAATACGATGAGATCCCTGTGGATTCCAAGATTCCCAGACAGCAGCCTTTTAAGCAGGTAAAAGAACTGGAGATGGAATATCCGGTATCCGACAATGAGACAGAAGAGGGAAACTCTTATCTGTCTTATAATGTGGTGGTGGGTGACAGCCTTGACGTGGAGATGTGCACAGCCTTTGAAGTACTGGATTATACCCTGCTGAGTGCTCCCGGAGCACCGCTGAAACAGGCTCTTTTAGACGCGGGCATAGGAAAGGATATCCTGGGTTCTTATGAAGACGGGATTTACCAGCCTTTTTTCTCCATTGTGGCAAAGAATGCAAAGCCGGAGGATAAAGAGCGTTTTGTTGCCCTGATCCAGGACACCTTAAAGGAAATTGTGGAAAAGGGTGTGGATCAGAAAGCCATTGCCGCGGGGATTCATTATATGGAATTCCGTTTCCGGGAAGCAGATTTTTCTTCTTTTCCCAAAGGTCTGATGTACGGCATTGATGTGTTTGACAGCTGGCTTTATGATGACGGCAAGCCTTTTGACCAGCTGATGCGGCTGGAGGTTTTTGATGCCTTAAAGAAAAAAGCAGGACAGGGATATTTTGAGGAATTGATTGAAAAATATCTGATCAGAAACACCCATGGTTCCGTGGTAGTGGTCAATCCCAGAAAGGGACTGACTGCCAAGAGAGATAAGGCGCTGGAAGAAAAACTGGCTGCCTATAAGAATTCGCTTTCCATGGAAGAACTGGAAAAACTGGCTGCGGACACCAAGCACTTAAAAGAATATCAGGATGCGCCGGAAGATCCGGAAGCACTCAAATGCATTCCCCTTTTAAAGCGCAGTGACATCAGCAGGGAAACCGCCCGGATTTATAATACAGAAAAGTATATGGGCGATACCCTGTTTCTCCATCATGATGTGTATACCAACGGCATCGGTTATCTGGACCTGCTCTTCGATGTAAAAAAAGTGCCCAGGGACTTGGTACCGTATATGGGAATTTTAAAATCCGTCCTTGGCTATGTGGATACAGAACACTACACCTACGGTCAGCTTTTTAATGAGATCAATGCCAGAAGCGGCGGTATTTATTTCGGCATCCAGGTTTTCGGCAAAGGAAAGGACGACAGGCCTCCTGTTCATGTGATGGGAGTAAAAGCAAAGGCTCTGTATAAGGATATACCTTTTGTGTTTGAGATGATAAAAGAGATCTTATGTACTTCAAAGCTGGACGATGACAGACGGCTGTATGAGATCATTGCCAAGATGAAATCCCGCCTGCAGATGGGACTTGCTTCCTCCGGGCATACTACGGCTGTGAACAGAGCTCTGTCCTATTTCTCTGAGAATTCTTATTTCCAGGAAATGATCGGAGGCATTGATTTTTATAAACTGATCGATGAGCTGGAACGGAACTTCCAGGAGAAAAAACAGGAGATCAGAGAAAATCTGGATCAACTGATCAAGATGGTATTCCGGCCGGAAAATCTCATTGTCAGCTACACTGCGGAGGAGGAAGGCTGCCGCTGTATGGAAGAACAAGTGGAAGAGCTCAAAAAAGTTCTCTATACAGAAGAAGTGAAAGAAGGCAGCATGGTACCGGATTTTGAGGTAAAGAACGAAGGATTTATGACTTCCGGGCAGGTACAGTATGTGGCTGCGGCAGGAAATTTTGCGGAGGCAGGATATCAATACACAGGAGCTCTGCGGATCTTAAAGGTGATTCTCAGCTATGAGTATCTGTGGACCAATATCCGGGTAAAGGGCGGCGCTTACGGCTGTATGAGCGGCTTCCGGAGAAACGGAGACAGTTTTCTGGTTTCCTACAGGGATCCCAATCTTAAAAAGACCCTGGAAGTGTTTAAGAATACAGGAAAATTTATCCGTTCTTTTGACGCAGATGAAAGAGAGATGACAAAATATATTATCGGGACGATCAGCGAGCTGGATACGCCTATGACGCCTTCTGCCAAGGGCAGCATGTCTTTAAATGCCTGGTTTACAGGAATCACAGAAGAAGATCTGAAGAAGGAGCGTCTGGAAATTTTAAACGCGCAGACACAGGATATCCGGGCGCTGGCAGACATTGTAGACTGTGTGATGGGGCAGAACAGGATCTGCGTCATCGGCAGTGAAGAGAAAATAGGACAGGAAAAGGATGTATTCGGGACGACCGGACATCTTATTTAACTATAATATGCAAAAGGAGATTTTATGAAGGCAGATTTTAAATCAGGGTTCGCGGCGATCATAGGAAGACCCAATGTGGGCAAGTCAACACTGATGAACCATTTGATCGGGCAGAAGATTGCGATTACATCCAGAAAGCCTCAGACCACCAGGAACAAGATACAGACAGTCTATACCTGTGACCAGGGTCAGGTGGTATTTCTGGATACGCCGGGGATCCACAAGGCGAAGAATAAGCTGGGAGAGTATATGGTCAATGTGGCCCAGCGTACCTTTAAAGATGCAGATGTGATCTTGTGGCTGGTGGAGCCCACCTCTTACATTGGAGCGGGAGAAAGACATATCGCAGAACAGCTGAAAAACTGCAGGCTTCCGGTGATCCTGGTGATCAATAAGGTGGATACTGTGAAAAAGGATGAAGTGGCAGGATTTATTGATGCCTACAGAAAACTGTATGACTTTGCAGAAATCGTGCCTGTTTCTGCCCTGCGCTCCCAGAATCTGGATACTCTGCTGGAATGCATTTTCAAATATCTGCCTTACGGTCCCCAATTTTATGACGAGGATACGGTCACAGATCAGCCTCAGAGGCAGATCGTGGCAGAAATGATCCGGGAGAAGGCGCTGCGGACTTTGGATGAGGAAATTCCTCACGGGATTGCTGTGACCATTGACCAGATGAAAGAAAGACCAGATGGAAAAATTGTGGATATCGACGCCACCATTATCTGCGAGAGAGATTCCCACAAAGGGATCATTATCGGAAAACAGGGGGCAATGCTGAAGAAAATCGGCAGTGCCGCCAGATATGAAATTGAGAGAATGCTGGAGATGAAAGTAAATTTAAAGCTTTGGGTGAAGGTAAAAAAAGACTGGCGGGACAGTGATTATCTGATCAAAAACTTTGGATATGATAAGAAGGAAATCTGATGGGAGATTTGATTACAGTCACCGGTATGGTGCTGTCTGCAATGCCTGTAGGTGACTATGACAAAAGACTTGTGCTTCTCACAAAAGAAAGAGGAAAGATTACCGCGTTCGCAAAGGGGGCAAGGCGGCAGAACAGCCCTCTCCTTGCCGCGGCAAATCCCTTTGTGTTCGGTTCTTTTTTTCTCTATGAGGGACGTACTTCCTATCAGCTTCGTTCAGTCTCTGTGCTCCAGTATTTCTCGGAACTTTCTGCTGTCCTGCCGGGGGTGTACTATGGCTTTTATTTCCTGGAGCTGGCAGATTATTATTCCAGTGAAAATATGGATGAGAAACAGATGCTGAACCTGCTCTATGTAACTGTGAAGGCACTGATCAGCCAGAGGATGGACAATGAGCTCATACGGTATGTGTTTGAACTAAAGACCATGACCATTAACGGAGAATATCCTTCTGTATTTTCCTGTGCAAAATGCCGGAGCACAGAGAAAATACAGTGGTTTTCCCCGGAGAAATCCTGTGTGTTCTGTGCAGACTGCGGAAATACGGAAAAGGGACTGATCCACATCAGCCCGGCAGCAGTGTATACCCTCCAGTTTATTATTGCGGCAAAGCTGGAGAAGCTTTACAGCTTTACTCTGGATAAAGAAGTATTGGAGGAAGTGGGGCGGGTGATGCGCGCCTACACCAGAAGATACATAGATAAGGAGTTTAAAAGCCTGGAGATTCTGAAAAAACTGCTGCCGAAAGGTTGAAAACAGCAGCAGTAACCGTTATAATATACCTTATCGTGCGCAGCACGTCAGTCCCGAGGACATAAATTATGCAAGGTTATGAAAATAAAGTATAGAGGAGATTGTTACGATGGAAAAGACAATGGAAAAGATTGTGGCGCTTGCCAAATCCAGAGGATTTGTATATCCGGGTTCTGAAATCTACGGAGGTCTGGCGAATACCTGGGATTACGGCAATCTGGGCGTGGAGCTGAAGAACAATGTAAAGAAAGCATGGTGGCAGAAGTTTGTTATGGAAAGCCCTTATAATGTAGGGGTTGACTGTGCGATTCTCATGAATCCTCAGACATGGGTAGCTTCCGGACATCTGGGCGGTTTCTCTGACCCTCTGATGGACTGTAAGGAATGCCACGAGCGTTTCCGTGCAGATAAACTGATTGAAGATTACTGTGCAGAAAAAGGTATTGAGCTGGAAGGCAGTGTAGATGCCTGGAGTCAGGAACAGATGAAGAGCTTTATTGACCAGCATCAGATTCCCTGTCCTACCTGCGGAAAACATAATTTTACAGATATCCGTCAGTTTAATCTGATGTTTAAGACCTTCCAGGGTGTTACAGAAGATGCCAAGAACACCGTATATTTAAGACCGGAAACGGCACAGGGTATTTTCGTAAACTTTAAGAATGTACAGAGAACATCCAGAAAGAAACTTCCTTTTGGTATTGCTCAGATCGGAAAATCTTTCCGCAATGAGATCACACCTGGAAACTTCACTTTCCGTACCCGTGAATTTGAGCAGATGGAGCTGGAATTTTTCTGCAAACCGGACACAGACCTGGAGTGGTTTGCATACTGGAAACAGTTCTGTCTTGACTGGCTGCACAGCCTGGGATTAAAAGATGACGAAGTGCGTTACCGTGATCATGACAAAGAAGAGCTGAGCTTCTACAGCAAGGCAACTACAGACGTAGAATTTCTGTTCCCCTTTGGCTGGGGCGAACTGTGGGGAATCGCAGACAGAACAGATTATGACCTGACACGCCACCAGGAAACTTCCGGACAGGATCTGACTTATTTTGATGATGAGACAAATGAAAAATACATTCCTTATGTCATTGAGCCTTCTCTGGGCGCTGACCGTATGGTACTGGCATTCCTGTGCAGCGCTTATGACGAAGAAGTTCTGGATGCAGAAAAGAATGATGTGCGTACTGTCCTTCATTTCCATCCGGTGCTGGCTCCTGTAAAGATTGGGGTTCTGCCTCTGTCTAAGAAGTTAAATGAGGGCGCATTAAAGGTATTTGAACAGTTATCAAAGAAATACAACTGCGAATTCGATGACAGAGGAAACATTGGAAAACGTTACCGCCGTCAGGATGAGATCGGTACACCGTTCTGTGTAACCTATGACTTTGAGTCTGAAAATGATGGGGCAGTTACTGTCCGTGACCGTGACACTATGGAACAGGAAAGAGTTAAAATTGAAGATCTGAAAGCGTACTTTGAGGATAAGTTTACGTTCTAAGGAAAAAACAGACTTCGGAAAAGTCCGGAGTCTGTTTTTTTGCACAGAGAAAATGTTCTAATTGTGCAGAAAGTATAAAAAATTAAGAAAAATATAGAATAAATATGCAGAAACAACAATACTATGCTTGCTCTATGGATAAAAGTCTGTTATAATATTCGTCAGTGATACGAACATTAAGGAGGAGCAGGCAATATGGCGAAAAAAAGAAATATTATCGTAGGACAGTCAGGCGGTCCCACAGCGGTTATCAACTCAAGTCTGGCAGGTGTGTATAAAAATGCAATCGAACGTGGATTTGACAAGGTGTATGGCATGCTTCATGGGATCCAGGGACTTTTAGATGAACAGTATGTGGATCTGTCCACGCAGATCCATTCTGAACTGGATATTGAACTTTTAAAGAGAACTCCCTCTGCATTTTTAGGTTCCTGTCGTTTTAAACTGCCGGAGATTCATGAAGACAAGGAAATTTATGAAAAGATTTTTGAGATTTTAAATAAACTTGACATTGATGCTTTTATCTATATCGGCGGAAATGATTCCATGGATACCATTAAAAAGTTGTCTGATTATGCTATTCTCACAGGGCAGTCACAGAAATTCCTGGGAGTTCCAAAGACTATTGACAATGACCTGGCACTGACTGACCATACACCGGGATTCGGAAGTGCAGCCAAGTATATCGGAGCTTCCACAAAAGAAGTGATCCGCGATGCCCAGGGACTTACCTATAAGAAGAATATGATCACCATTATGGAAATCATGGGGAGAAACGCAGGATGGCTCACTGGTGCCACAGCTTTGGCAAAGACAGAAGACTGTGACGGACCGGATTTGATCTATCTGCCGGAGGTACCTTTCGATGTTGATAAATTCCTGAAAAAAGTAAAAGAACTGCTGAAAAAGAAAGAATCTATCGTTATCGCGGTTTCTGAAGGAATCAAGCTGGCGGACGGGCGCTATGTCTGCGAACTGGGAAGCGTGGGAGATTATGTGGACGCATTCGGACACAAACAGCTTCAGGGTACTGCTACATACCTAGCAAACTTCCTTGCGGCTGAGTGCGGCTGCAAGACCAGAGCAGTAGAGCTTTCCACCCTTCAGAGAAGCGCATCCCACATGGCTTCCAGAGTGGATATCGACGAAGCATTTATGGTAGGCGGAGCAGCGGTCAAAGCTGCGGATGAGGGAGACACCGGAAAGATGATCGTCATCGACCGTGTATCCGACGATCCGTATATGGCTGCCACAGGTATCTACGACGTACATAGGATTGCCAATGAGGAAAAACTGGTTCCGAGAAACTGGATGAATAAAGAAGCAAACTATGTGACCAAGGATTTTGTTGATTATATCAAACCGCTGATCCAGGGCGATTATCAGCCGATCATGGTGAACGGTCTTCCGAGACATCTGGTTTTGAAAATGAAAAAGAAATAAAGAGATGGAGAACAGGGGAACAGCCGAGAGACTTCCCCTGTTCTTTATGACAGCAGGCAGACGGCACAGCGTACCGCCTATCAGGAAAAAACTGGCGTTTTGCAGTGCCCGTGCAGTGCCAAAAAGAAAGGGGCTGAATTTATGAAGACAATGAAATTTGGACATTCAAATCTGGAAGTACCGGAAATCGGACTTGGGTGTATGAGGATCACAGGACTTGAGTCAAAGGACGCAGTCAGAGAATTGGTGGATACTGCCATGGAAAATGGAGTAAATTTTTTTGACCATGCAGACATTTATGCAGGAGGAGAAGCAGAGGGTATTTTCGGAGCGGCAGTGGATCCATCCATGAGAGAAAAAATGATCCTTCAGACAAAATGTGCGATTCATCCCGGTGTTTCCTATGACTTCTCAAAGGAGCATATTTTAAAATCCGTGGACGGCAGCCTGAAGAGATTACAAACAGATTATATTGATATTCTCCTTCTTCACCGTCCGGACAGCCTGATGGAACCAGAGGAAGTTGCAGAAGCTTTTGAAGAGCTGGAGAAAGCAGGAAAGGTTCGTTACTTCGGTGTCAGCAACCAGAATTCCATGCAGATAGAGCTGCTGAATAAATACTGCGGCGGCAGGATCATGGCAGATCAGCTTCAGTTCAGCATTGCCCACTGTGATATCATAGATTCAGGGATCAATGTCAATGTACATAATGATGCCGGAGCCAACCGGGACGGAAGCGTACTGGAGTACTGCCGCTTAAAGGATATTACGATCCAGGCATGGTCTCCTTTCCAATATGGAATGTTTGAGGGTGTCTTTTTGAACAATGAAAAATTTCCGGAATTGAACAGACAGATTGATGAGCTGGCGGAAAAGTACAGTGTATCCAACAATGCGATTGCGGTTGCCTGGATTCTCCGCCATCCGGCACGGATCCAGACGATTGTGGGAACTACAAAGAAAGAACGACTTGCCCAGATCTGCAAAGCATCTGATATAAAATTAACAAGGAATGAGTGGTATTCTCTGTATATGGCTGCAGGAAAACGGCTTCCATAATATGAAATGCAGTTTCATATTAAGAAACGGGCTGAGAAGTAGGGGTCAGTCCGTTTCATTTTCAGTAAATTACTTGAAAAAAATTGCAAAAAAATTAACAACTCCTGCTTGACTATCTTTCTTCTTATGATAAAATATATGGTGTGCAGGCGGCTTTTTTCGCGTGCACCGGGGAAAATGAATATTGAACAATTTATTTTCTAGTATCTACTTTTAGGAGGAATGTTCAAATGGCAAAATGGGTTTACTTATTCAGTGAAGGAAACGCCAACATGAGAGAACTCCTGGGTGGAAAAGGTGCCAACCTGGCAGAAATGACCAATTTAGGCATGCCGATTCCTCAGGGATTCACAGTAACAACAGAAGCTTGTACAGATTACTACAATAACGGCAAAAAGATTTCTGAAGAAATTCAGGGACAGATTTTTGACGCATTAGCAGAACTGGAAAAAATCCAGGGTAAAAAATTCGGTGATACAGAAGATCCGTTGCTGGTTTCTGTTCGTTCCGGAGCAAGAGCATCTATGCCTGGTATGATGGATACTATCCTGAACCTGGGTCTGAATGATGTTGCTGTTGAAGGTTTCGCTAAAAAGACAGGCAATCCAAGATTCGCATATGATTCTTACAGACGTTTTATTCAGATGTATTCTGACGTTGTAATGGAAGTTCCTAAGTCCTTCTTCGAAAAGATCATTGATGAAGTAAAAGAAGCAAAAGGCGTTCATTACGATACGGAATTAACTGTTGATGACTTAAAAGAATTAGTTAAAAGATTTAAAGCTGTTTACTCAGAAGAGATGAACGGCGAAGAATTCCCACAGGATCCTAAGGAACAGTTATTAGGTGCAGTAAAAGCTGTATTCCGTTCCTGGGACAACCCGCGTGCTATCGTATACCGCCGTATGAACGATATTCCAGGTGACTGGGGTACCGCTGTAAACGTACAGGCAATGGTATTTGGTAACATGGGTGATACATCAGGTACAGGTGTTGCATTTACACGTAACCCGTCTACAGGTGAAAAAGGTATTTATGGTGAATATCTGATCAATGCTCAGGGTGAAGACGTTGTTGCCGGTGTTCGTACACCTCAGCCGATCAGTAAACTGGCAGAAGATATGCCAAAATGCTACAAACAGTTCATGGAACTGGCTATGAAACTGGAAAATCACTATCGTGATATGCAGGATATGGAATTTACAATTCAGGAAGGTAAATTATATTTCCTGCAGACACGTAACGGTAAGAG
>DWWD01000041.1 GCA_019119895.1 Candidatus Anaerostipes avistercoris
AGCAGCGTGTGGCCATTGCCAGATCTTTGGCGCTGTCACCGGAAGTTATGCTGTTTGATGAACCAACTTCCGCGCTGGATCCGGAAATGGTAGGAGAAGTTCTGGAAGTTATGAAACAGCTGGCTCAGGAAGGAATGACCATGGTAGTTGTAACCCATGAGATGGGATTCGCAAAAGAAGTGGCAGATCGTGTCTTATTTATGGACGGCGGTGTCATCTTAGAAGAAGGAACACCGGAGCAGATCTTTGATCATCCGAAAGAAGAGCGAACAAAGACATTCCTAAGCAAAGTATTATAAAAATGACAAACCCCTCAGGTCGAATCTGATCTGAGGGATTTTTTTCTTATGTCATAGGAAACTGCGTTCCTATGACATAAAAAATGCTCCGCACGGATCGCACTGCGACGGAGATGAAGATAGCGCCCAAGCGCCCGCCGCAGGCGGAGAATCCTGCAAAGCAGGATTCTTTCTTATGACAGCCCGCAAAATTTCCGCTCTGTCCGATGGATTGAGGGAAGTTTTCGGGATGCAGTGAGATAAAACTCACAATAGACTATTTTGCTCGATTTTTTCTGAAAATTCCGGGACCGGTTCTTTGGCCATAATGCACATAAAAATATCTCTTTAAAGATAAAAATTGTGGAAAATGAATAGAAAATTGTTATTTTTTTGACGAAAATTTCAAAAAAAACCCTCATGAATCCGCCATTTTCCGTAGGTAACGAAAAGAGTTTCATCAAAATTGTAAAGATTGTGTTAAAAAAAATACAATTTCCGACACGGATTGTATACATGAAAAAACCACGTATTTATGCGGTTTCCGGGGTTTTGAAATATTTAATGAAATTCTTTTTGAAAAATATGAATTGAAAAGAAATAAAGATTGTGATACTATTAACACAACGGTGATATTCATCATCAGCACTTGAAAATTAAATTTTATGGAGGAGAATTGATATGGCAAAGAAAGTAGTTATCGCAGGAGCATGCCGTACAGCAATCGGTAAAATGGGTGGAGGATTGAGCACAACTCCGGCAGCTGACCTTGGCTCAATCGTCATCAAAGAAGCATTAAACAGAGCTGGAGTACCGGCTGACAAAGTAGACCACGTATATATGGGATGTGTAATCCAGGCTGGTTTAGGACAGAACGTTGCACGTCAGGCTTCCATCAATGCAGGCCTTCCAATCGAAGTACCGGCAGTTACAGTAAACGTAGTTTGTGGATCTGGTCTTAACTGTGTAAATATGGCAGCACAGATGATTCAGGCAGGAGATGCTGACATCGTTGTTGCAGGTGGTATGGAAAACATGTCAATGGCTCCATTCGCATTACAGAAAGCTCGTTTCGGATATCGTATGAACAATGGAGTACTTGTTGATACAATGGTAAACGATGCGTTAACAGATGCGTTCAATCACTATCACATGATGATTACAGCGGAAAACGTAGCAGAGCAGTGGAACTTAACTCGTGAAGAATTAGACGCTTTCGCAGCAAAATCCCAGCAGAAAGCTGTTGCAGCACAGGAAGCAGGAAAATTCAAAGATGAGATCGTTCCTGTAGAAGTAAAACAGAGAAAGAAAACAGTCATTGTTGACACTGATGAAGGACCAAGAGCGGGAACAACAGAAGAAACACTGGCAGGATTAAGATGCTGCTCAGGAAAAGCTGATGGAATGGTAACAGCTGGTAACGCTTCCGGAATCAATGACGGAGCAGCTGCAGTTGTTGTTATGAGCGAAGAAAAAGCAAAAGAATTAGGTGTTACACCAATGGCTACTTACATCACAGGAGCTCTTGGAGGAGTAGATCCTAAGATCATGGGTGTCGGACCGGTTGCATCTACAAAGAAAGCATTCGCTAAATCCGGACTTACAATCGACGATATGGACTTAGTAGAAGCAAACGAAGCTTTCGCAGCTCAGTCTGTAGCAGTAGCAAAAGAATTAAACTTCAATATGGACAAAGTAAATGTAAATGGTGGAGCAATCGCTCTCGGACATCCGGTAGGAGCTTCAGGATGCCGTATCCTCGTTACACTGCTTCATGAAATGCAGAAGAGAGATGACGTGAAGAAAGGTCTTGCAACTCTCTGCATCGGCGGCGGAATGGGCTGCTCAACAATCGTTGAAAAATACGAATAAAACCCGGAGATTTTGCTGAAACCACAGGAAAGGAGA
The DNA here is from genome assembly GCA_019119895.1 of Candidatus Anaerostipes avistercoris. GTDB lineage: Bacteria > Bacillota > Clostridia > Lachnospirales > Lachnospiraceae > Anaerostipes > Anaerostipes avistercoris. Next base: position 2,187 of record DWWD01000041.1, read on the forward strand.
ATTCTAAAATGGAATTCGTTACATATGAACAGGACGGTTTTGTAGGAATCGTAACGATCAACCGTCCAAAAGCGTTAAACGCACTGAATAGTGAAGTGTTAAAAGAAATCGAAGCAGCTTTTGACGCAATCGATTTAGAAGCAACAAGAGCTGTTATCCTGACAGGAGCAGGAGAAAAATCCTTTGTTGCAGGTGCTGATATAGGAGAAATGAGCACGCTGACAAAAGAAGAAGGAGAAGCATTCGGTAAGACAGGAAACGATGTATTCCGTAAGATTGAAACATTCCCGATCCCTGTCATTGCTGCAGTAAACGGATTTGCTCTCGGCGGAGGATGCGAGATTTCCATGAGCTGTGATATCAGACTCTGCTCTGACAACGCAGTTTTCGGACAGCCTGAGGTTGGTCTGGGCATTACTCCTGGATTCGGCGGAACACAGAGACTGGCTCGTCTTGTAGGCGCTGGAAAAGCGAAAGAAATGATTTACACAGCCTTCAATATCAAAGCAGATGAAGCTTACAGAATCGGTCTTGTAAACGCTGTATATCCACAGGCTGAGCTGATGGATGCAGCAAAGAAAATGGCAGCAAAGATTGCAAAGAACGCTCCGATCGCAGTCCGCGCATGCAAGAAAGCAATCAACGAAGGTCTTGACGTAGATATGGATCAGGCAATCGTTGTGGAAGAAAAAGCATTCGGAAGCTGTTTCGAGACAGAAGATCAGAAAGCAGGAATGGAAGCATTCTTAAACAAAACGAAAGTAGACGGATTTAAGAACAAATAGTTAATTTTGGATCACGCTGCCGGTATCGGAACCGGCAGCCGGATTCTGCATGAATTATATTTTAGGAGGAAATGAGAATGAAAGTTGGAGTTATCGGTGCTGGAACAATGGGCAGCGGAATTGCACAGGCATTTGCCCAGACAGAAGGTTATGAGGTTTGCCTTTGCGACATTAATGATGAATTTGCGGCAAATGGAAAAGCAAAGATTGCAAAAGGGTTTGAGAAACGTGTTGCAAAAGGAAAGATGGATCAGGAAAAAGCTGATGCTATCCTTGCCAAGATTACAACAGGTACAAAAGAAATCTGCACAGATTGTGATCTGATCGTTGAAGCTGCAATCGAAAACATGGAAATCAAAAAACAGACTTTCAAAGAACTGCAGGATATCTGCAAAGCAGATGCTGTTTTTGCAACAAATACATCTTCTTTATCCATCACGGAAATCGGTGCAGGTCTTGATCGTCCGCTGATCGGAATGCATTTCTTCAACCCGGCTCCAGTTATGAAACTGATCGAAGTAATTGCCGGAATCAATACACCTAAAGAAACAGTTGACAAGATTGTTGCGATTTCTGAGGAAATCGGAAAGACTCCTGTACAGGTAGAAGAGGGAGCGGGATTTGTTGTTAACAGAATCTTAATCCCAATGATCAACGAAGCAATCGGAATCTATGCAGACGGCATCGCTTCTGTAGAAGGAATCGATACTGCAATGAAATTAGGAGCAAACCATCCAATGGGACCTTTAGCGCTTGGTGACTTAGTAGGTCTTGATGTTTGCCTTGCAATCATGGAAGTACTTTACAATGAATTCGGTGATTCTAAATATCGTCCGCATCCATTATTAAGAAAAATGGTTCGTGGAGGATTATTAGGACGTAAGACTGGTAAAGGATTCTACGATTACAGCAAATAAGATTGAGAGCTTTTCTTCCGCATTGGTTTTTTCAGGGAGGAACTGATGCGGAAGATGAACTTTATAGAATCAATTATGGAGGAATAAAGAATGGATTTCACATTAAGTAAGAAACATGAGATGGCTAGAACTCTTTTTAAAGAGTTTGCCGAGAACGAAGTAAAGCCTCTTGCACAGGACGTGGATGAAAATGAACAGTTCCCGGAAGAAACTGTTGCAAAAATGGCGAAAAGCGGATTCCTTGGTATTCCGATTCCGAAAGAATACGGCGGACAGGGATGCGACCCTCTTACATACATTATGTGTGTAGAAGAATTATCTAAAGTTTGCGGTACAACCGGTGTTATCGTATCTGCTCATACATCATTATGCATGGATCCGATCTTAACTTTCGGTACAGAAGAGCAGAAGAAAAAATATCTTCCGGATCTGGCTTCCGGTAAGAAATTAGGAGCTTTTGGTCTGACAGAGCCGGGAGCTGGTACAGACGCTCAGGGACAGCAGACAAAAGCTGTATTAGATGGAGACGAGTGGGTATTAAACGGATCTAAATGCTTCATCACAAACGGTAAATACGCTGATGTTTATATCATCATCGCTGTAACAGGAACTGTTGAAAAACGTGGAAGAAAACAGAAAGAGATTTCTTCTTTCATCGTAGAAAAAGGAACTCCGGGATTCTCCTTCGGAACAAAAGAGAAGAAGATGGGTATCCGTGGTTCAGCTACATATGAGCTGATTTTTGAAGACTGCCGAATTCCAAAAGAGAACCTTTTAGGAAAGAAAGGAAAAGGATTTGGTATCGCAATGCATACTCTTGACGGTGGACGTATTGGTATTGCTTCCCAGGCACTTGGTCTTGCAGAAGGCGCATTAGAGCGTACGATCGAGTATGTAAAAGAAAGAAAACAGTTCGGACGTACAATCGGACAGTTCCAGAATACACAGTTCCAGTTAGCAGATATGGCTACAAAAGTAGAAGCTGCTAAGAATCTGGTGTACAAAGCTGCTATGGCAAAAGCTACACAGAAGGTATATAGTGTGGAAGCTGCTATGGCTAAGTTATACGCAGCAGAAGTTGCTATGGAAGTAACAACAAAAGCTGTTCAGTTACATGGTGGTTACGGATACATCAGAGAATACGATGTAGAACGTATGATGCGCGATGCTAAGATCACAGAAATCTACGAAGGAACATCAGAAGTTCAGCGTATGGTAATTTCTGGAAGCTTATTGAAATAAGGGAGGTAATACCGTGAAGATAGTTGTTTGTATAAAACAGGTACCAGATACAAAAGGCGGAGTTAAATTCAATCCGGATGGTACATTAGACAGAGGTGCGATGCTTACAATCATGAACCCAGATGACAAAGCTGGTCTGGAAGCTGCACTTAGAATTAAAGACGAATATGGAGCAGAAGTTACTGTTCTTACAATGGGACTTCCAAAAGCTGATGAAGTTCTCCGTGAAGCTATGGCTATGGGAGCAGATAAAGGAATTCTTGTAACAGATAGAGTTCTTGGAGGAGCAGATACATGGGCAACCTCCACAACAATCGCAGGAGCGATCAGGAACCTGGATTATGATCTGATTATCACAGGACGTCAGGCAATCGACGGTGATACAGCTCAGGTAGGTCCTCAGATTTCCGAACATCTGGATATTCCTGTTATTTCTTATGCACAGGATATCAAAATCGAAGGAGACAGCGTAGTTGTTCAGCGTCAGTATGACGACAGATATCATGTAGTAAAAGCAAAAATGCCTTGCCTGATCACTGCATTATCTGAATTGAACGAGCCACGTTACATGACACCAGGCGGAATTTTTGACGCTTATGACGCAGAAGTGACAACATGGGGAAGAAAAGACCTCAAAGATGTAGATGATTCTAATCTTGGTCTTGCAGGATCTCCTACAAAAATCGCAAAAGCATCTGACAAAGTAAGAAAAGGTGCTGGCGAGAAGGTTACTCTTGATCCAGAAGAAGCAGTCAATTATATCGTTGATAAATTAACTGAAAAACATGTAATTTAAGGAATTTTCGAAACAAGATTTCTTAGCCTTCGGCGGATGCCGTGGATTCTGTGCATTTAATCAGAATCCCGGTCACAAGTACGTCGCGGCGCACTTGAAAGGAAATAAAGGAGAAGAAAATGGGTTTAGAAGAATATAAAGGCGTATTTGTCTTTGCACAGCAGGTAGATAACGAATTAAGCGGAATTGCTTTCGAACTGCTCGGCAAAGCAAAAGACTTAGCAAAAGACTTAGACACAGATGTAACAGCAGTTCTTGTTGGTTCTGATATCAAAGGATTAGTAGATGATCTTGCAAAATACGGTGCAGACAAAGTTATCGTTGTAGATGATCCTGAACTGAAAGACTACAGAACAGAGCCATATACACATGCACTCGCATCTGTTATCAATGAATATAAACCGGAAATTATGCTGGTTGGTGCTACAGCAATCGGACGTGACTTAGGTCCTCGTGTATCTGCAAGGGTTGCAACAGGTCTGACAGCTGACTGTACAGTACTTGAGATTGGTGATTTCCCATTAAATCCGATTCCGGGAAAAGAGCAGAAACATAATCAGCTGCTTATGACACGTCCTGCATTCGGTGGAAATACAATCGCAACAATCGCATGCCCGGACAACCGTCCACAGATGGCAACAGTACGTCCTGGTGTTATGCAGAAGATTGATCCGATTGAAGGAGCAACAGCGGAAGTGATCGAATTCAATCCTGGATTTACACCAAATGACAAATATGTAGAAATCCTTGATGTTGTAAAATCTGTATCCGATGTCGTTGACATTATGGATGCTAAGATTCTTGTATCCGGCGGACGTGGTGTCGGAGAAGAAGGATTCGCTATGTTAAGAGAATTAGCAGATGTTCTTGGAGGAGAAGTAAGCTGCTCTCGTGCCGTTGTAGATAACGGATGGCAGCCAAAAGATCTTCAGGTAGGACAGACAGGAAAAACTGTACGTCCTAATGTATACTTTGCGATCGGTATCTCTGGAGCAATCCAGCACGTTGCAGGTATGGAAGAATCTGATATCATCATTGCGATCAACAAAGATGAGACAGCTCCAATCTTTGATGTAGCTGATTATGGTATCGTTGGAGACCTGAACAAAATCGTTCCGGCTTTAACAGAAAAATTAAAAGCGATTGTGAAATAATCAACTTTTTACGAATTTAATCCTTTTTGGGAGAGGAATCTTGAGGTTTATTGAGAAACGGAGAGGTTCCTCTTCCATTTTTGCTGTCAGAAGATAGATGGTTGAAACGAAATGAATTCAATGGTATGATGACTTTATGCAGGAGGCAGTCAAAAGAAATATATTTATAAGGAGAAAATTTGTGATAAAAGCGGTAATTTTTGATATGGATGGACTTCTGATCGACAGCGAGACATTAACTTATCAGGTATATAAAAAACTATTGAAGAAGTATGGAGACATTGAGTTTTCATTAGATGATTATGTTCAGAACTATTGTGGCAAAACAGCGATTGGCAATATGACAACACTGGCGGAGAAATATGCGCTGCCTTTTACGCCGGAAGAAGGTTTGGAGATATACCGTGATATGGAAAAAGACTATGTGGAAGCAGGCATTGAACTGAAAGATGGAGCGGAGGAATTATTAGATTTTCTGAAGCTTTATCAGTATAAGACAGCTTTGGCAACTTCCAGCATGAAGGACCGCGCTCTGAAGATTCTTTGTCAGCATAATCTGCAGGAGTTCTTTGATGTGTTTGTCTTTGGAAATGAGGTGAAGGAGGGAAAGCCTCATCCTGAAATGTTCCTGGCAGCGGCGAAAAGACTGGGAAAGAAACCGGGAGATTGTCTTGTACTGGAGGACAGTGAAGCGGGAATTCAGGCGGCAGCATTTGCGGGAATTCCGGTCATCTGTATTCCGGACATGAAGCAGCCGCAGAAAAAGTATGAAGAGACAGCGGTTTGTCTGCTGGAATCGCTGCGGGATGTGATTTCCTATCTTAAAAATCAGGAAAAATAATTGTGGCAAAGGAATGAAAAGAAATGATGAAAATACAGAGAGATGATATTATAATTCGCAAAGGGATTTTACATATTCTTGACAGCAACAATGGTTATCTCGGATTATCCGGCACTCTGCTGGATATGGGACCGGACTTGATGGAATTCGTCCGCGGGCATATTTTTAAAATATTAGAAAGTGATGATACAAAGAAATGTCAGTTTGACGGCAGTGTATCTCCTGTTTTGAGCCTGCTGGAAACGATGGAAGAAGGGGATGACGAGAGCTTTATAGAAGCAACCAGAGTACTGGCTGAAAATTTATTTGATATCATGTGCGACAGTGTGGCAATTCCGGCGGCGGATCTGCTGTGTGTGACATTTCAGATGAACAGTATCATTTATCTGGCCCTGCTGAAGATGAATTACAAAATGACATATGTTCACCGGCAGGATGAAAACGAGGCTAACGATATTGTGAGACAGAGGGTTATGCCGACAGATTCAGCGAAGCTTACAGAAGCGGTCATTGTGGATCTGACAGAGTATAAAGTGCAGCTGGTAGAGAAGAAGTATGAGATGCTAAATGGTGATAAAATAAATTATCTGTCAGAACGTTTTCTCCAATGCTATGCGGACATGGCGCCGAAGAAGAAATTTCAGATTCTCAATAAAGTGATCACTGATATTAATAACAGATATCCGGAAGAAGGAGTCGATAAAAGACTGGAAGCAAAAAGCCGACTGAGAGAAGAATTTGAGGAAAATCAAGCATTTAAAGTCAGTGAGATAGGAGACAGGCTCTTTGGGGATCATCAGGATAAGAAAAGAGAGTTTGATGAGAAGATTGAACGCTATGATATGCAGTATGACACTTTTACAGTGGCAAAGGAAAATACGGTCCGGAAACTGGGCTATCAGATGATTGAGACGGATACCGGGATTGAAATTAAAATTCCGATGGAAGAATATGACCGGAAACAAAACGTGGAGATCATTGAAGAGCCTGGTGGAGGCAGTACGATCATTATAAAGAATATTGAACAGGTAAAAATCAAGTAGAAGACAGACGGACAGAATCTGTCTTCTTCTTTTTATACAGAGAAATCCAGAGACTGGATGATTTCTTTCAGTGTCCTTGCAGATTTCTGCAGAGCCAGGTGCTCCTGTCCGCTCAGGGGGATTTCCAGAGGCTGCTGGGCTCCGTTGCGGTTGACAATGGTCGGAATGCTCAGATACAGATCTTTAAGCCCGTATTGTCCGGTCAGAAGACTGGATACAGGAAGGATTGAGTTTTTATTGCGGATAATGCTTTCTGTAATATGGCCAATGGCCATGGCAATGCCGTAATAAGTGGCTCCCTTCCGGTCAATGATATCGTAGGCGCTGTTTTTCACCTGGCTGTAGATAGCTTCCATGGCGTCAGTATGACGGTAATGGCCCCGGAACTCACAGAAATCATGAATCGGTATGCCTGCCACATTAGTACCGCTCCATACAGCAAGCTCACTGTCCCCGTGCTCGCCAATGATAAAAGCGTGGATGCTCTCTGTATCAACGGAAAGATGTTCGCTCAGAAGATAGCGGAACCGGGCAGAATCCAGGACAGTGCCGGAACCGAAGACACGGCTGCTGGGGAATCCGGAGATCCGGTAAGCAGCGTAGGTAAGGATATCCACGGGATTGGAAACGATCAGAAGCAGGCCTTCGCAGCCTCTTCTGGTGATTTCTGGAATAATGCTTTTCAGAATGCTGACATTTTTGTGGACCAGATGCAGCCGTGTTTCGCTGGGCTTCTGGTTTGCGCCGGCAGTGATGATGATCAGGGAGCAGTCGACGATATCATCATAAGTACCTGCGTAAATGCGGGCAGTGTCCACATAGGGACGTCCGTGACTAAGATCCATGGCTTCGCCCTGGGCTTTCTTACAATTTGTGTCGATCAGTACCAGTTCTGTGAAAAGGCCCTGGTGCATCAGGCTGAAAGCTGTAGTGGCTCCCACGAAACCACAGCCGATCACAGCGGCTTTTCGCATATTTACCATAAAAAAATTCCTCCTTTCCCGATTAGTGTTCGGGAAAGGAGGTTTTTTTATGCATAAATGATATTTATTATTTGTTGGATTTTCTCCAGATCTTAGCAGCTTCAGCATCTTTGATCAGCTGATCTCTGAAATCAGGATGTGCAATGCTGATCAGAGCCTCGGCGCGCTCCCATGTAGATAATCCTTTCATATTCACCATACCGTATTCTGTTACAATGTAGTGAGCATTGGCACGGGTGTCAGTAACAACAGATCCCGGATGAAGGGTTGGAAGGATTCTTGAATGTGTTACGCCTTTCTTATCTGTGAAAGTGGAAGATAAGCATACAAAACTCTTACCGCCTTTGGACAGATAAGCGCCCATAACGAAGTCAAGCTGTCCGCCGGCACCGCTGATCTGTCTTGTTCCTGAAGATTCAGAACTGATCTGACCATATAAATCTACATCAACTGCATTATTAATGGAAATAAAATTGTCCAGAGAAGAAATTGTAGCGATATTATTTGTATAATTAACCGGTGCGCTCATGCACTCAGGGTTGTTGTCAAGGTAATCGTACAATTTCTTTGTTCCTGCTGCAAAAGCGTATGTCTGACGATAACGGTCAATGGATTTGTTGGCTCCGGTAATTTTTCCTGCTTTGGCAATATCTACGAAAGCGTCAACATACATTTCTGTATGAACTCCAAGATCTTTCAGATCAGATTCTGCGATCAGAGAACCTACAGCGTTTGGCATTCCGCCGATTCCAAGCTGGAGACATGCGCCGTCTGGAATCTGGTCAACGATCAGTTTAGCTACCGCTTTATCCACATCGGTTGCGGCTCCGCCTCCGCCCAATTCAGGAACTGGGTTGTTCTCGCCTTCAACGATCATATCAACTTTAGAAATATGTACGGATTCTTCAAATCCTCCAAGACAGCGAGGCATATTTTCATTTACTTCAACGATGATGCAGTCAGCCTTCTCCATCATAGCGCACAGATGGGAAGCACTTGGTCCAAGGCTGAAATAGCCGTGCTCATCCATCGGAGCGACCTGCATCATAGCAACATTAGTTCTTGGCAGATAATCACGGTAGTAGCCTGGAAGTTCAGAGTAACGGATTGGGGCATAGAAGGAAAAACCTTCATTGATCCATTTTCTTTCCAGACCGGACATGTGCCAGGAATTCCATGTAAAATGATCGGCTGGATTTTCAATCTGTGTAATGGCAAGTGGTTTCATAACGATGCCGCCATGGATCTGAATATTTTCAAGATCCGGCATGCGTTTTGCCAGAGCCACGTCCAGTGCGTCAGGAGTGGTTACACACCATCCATACTCCAGACGGTCTCCGGACTTAATGACTTTTACTGCTTCGTCAGCAGTCGTTAATTTCTTCTGATATTCTTCAGCGAATGACATAATCAAGAGTCCTCCTTAATAAATATAATTATTTTTCTCATGTTCATACGTTGCGCTGAGTATATTTTACCATTACGAAAGTTAAAAGACAAGCATTTGAAGGCAAGAATGTGAAAAAATTATCAATCTTAAAGAGCGAAAGACCGTAAAACAGAGGGTTCAGGCAGCTGGAAGATTGTATTTTTAACGATAACTTTGTGAAAAGTATGGTTATTTTAAATTGAGTGTATTATAATACGGTTGTTGTGTCTAGGAGGTAACGAATCATGAAAGCAAAGAAGTTAACATGGAAACATTATACCGGAATCGGTATCGGAATTGTCATCCTGGTTTACTGCTGCGTTGCTTTTTACTACAGTAAGGGATTTGTCTGTGGGACAAAGATCAACGGCATTGACGTTGCGGGGATGACAGCAGACGAAGTCATTGAGATTTTTGAGAAAAAAGCGAAGGATTATTCGCTGACAATCAAAGAACGGGGAGACGAAGAAGAGGTCATCAAAGAAAGTCAGATCCAGGCGAAATTTGAAGGTGCAGATGAAATCCGGGAAATTGCGGACGGGCAAAGCCCGCTGCTGTGGATCAAAGGATTATTCGGAGGGGAAACCTACGAAGATGTCACAATGTTTTCCTACGACAGAGAATCATTTGAAAAGGCCTACAGCCAGCTGAAGTGCATTGATGAAGATAATATGGTCAAATGCGCTAATGCAAAGCCGGTTTATAAAGACGGGAAATTTACGGTGCAGAAAGAAGTAAAGGGAACCGAGCTTAATCTGGACCGGACAAAGAAAACGGCAGAAGAATATGTGGCCAGCGGCATCAGCACGCTGGATCTGGAAGATGAGAACTGCTATAAAAATCCGAAGTATACAAGCACCAGTGAAGAGATCACAGAACTTGCCGGGAAGATGAACAATGCGCTGAAAGGCAGCATTACATATGAATTCGGCAAACAGAAAGTTGTGCTGGACAAAGATGTATATTCGCAGTGGATGAAGGTTACGGATGACGGAACCGACTATGAAATCGATGAGAACGAAATGGAGAACTGGATTCTCGAGTTCATCTATAAATACAACACGCAGTATGGATGGCATACATTCAAAACCCATGACGGACGCACGAAAAGGATTTTCGGCGGACCATATGGGTGGCGGATCAGCAAGGATAAAGAAATGGATTCTGTCAGAAAGATGCTGAAAGAAGGAACGACAGAGACCAGAGAGCCGTACTGGCGTCAAAAGGGCAAGGTATACGATGGAGTCAACGGAGATATCGGAGATACTTATGTGGAAGTCGATATGGGAGCCCAGATGGTGTATTATTACAAAGATGGAAAACAGAAATTCTCTGCTCCGTGTGTAACCGGAATGATGACGGAGGACCGTAAGACGCCGGAATGTGTCGCCTATATTATGTATAAGGAGCGGAGCGCTACGCTGGTAGGGGAGAATTACACTTCACCGGTAAAATACTGGATGCCGTTTGTCGGAAATGTGGGATTCCATTCCGCATCCTGGAGAGATTCTTTTGGAGGAAGTATTTATATCAATAACGGATCTCACGGATGTGTCAATCTTTCTGAAGCTTCAGCCAAACAGCTGTACAGCCTGGTAGAAAAAGGCGATCCGGTTGTAACATATTATTAAAAGGATGATGATATGCGAATTACAATGACAGACTGGATTCATAATGTTCTGAAAGGTCATATCAGAGAAGGCGACTGCTGTATTGATGCGACCATGGGAAAAGGGAGCGATACCCTTTTTCTGTGCCGCATGGCAGGAAACCGGGGAAATGTGACAGCCTTTGATATTCAGCCCGAGGCCCTGGAGCTTACAAAGGAAAAGCTGGAAAAAAACGGATGCAGCGCAAGGCTGATCCTTCAGAGCCACGCATGCATGAAGGATTACTTTGAGCCGGAGACGGTGCAGTGTATTATGTTTAACTTGGGATATTTGCCGGGCGGTGATCACAGTATTGCTACGAAACCCGAGGTTACAACAGCTGCGGTAAGAGCCGGTCTCGAACTACTGAAGCCGGGCGGCATTATGAGCATCTGTATTTACAGCGGTGGAGACAGCGGTTTTGAAGAGCGGGACCGGGTTCTGGAATTTCTGAAACAGCTGGATGACCGGAAATATTTTATCGTGCGTCAGGATTTTATCAATAAGAAACATGACCCGCCGATGCCGGTTTTCATCATAAAGTTATAGACATAAAGAAATAATTTGATTCATATAATGTCTTGGAATGGGAAGGACAGAAAATATGAAGAGAATTATTTCTTTTTTTATAGGAATCTTATGGATCTGCACCAGTGTCCGGGTACAGGCAGATGATCTGAGCCTGCACGCAAAAGCGGCAGTTCTGATGGATGCGGAGAGCGGGACAGTTTTATATGGAAAATCAGAGGAAAAAGTAATGCCAAATGCCAGTACAACAAAGATTCTGACCTGTCTGTATATTATAGAACACTGTGATCTGGAGGAGAAAGCGGAGGTTTCACAGAACGCAGCTTCCCAGCCCCAGGTCCGGCTGGGGGTCCGCAAAGGAGAAACATACAAAGTAAAAGACCTCCTTTACGGTCTGATGCTGGAATCTTACAATGACTGTGCTGTTGTTCTGGCAGAGCACGCGGCGGGATCTGTGGAGAAATTTGCGGAGAAAATGAATGAGGAAGCCAAAAAAGCAGGAGCGGAACACACTCATTTTGTCACGCCTAACGGTCTGGACGGATCGGACGACGGAGGCAGTCACGGAACAACGGCATACGATTTGGGAATGATCATGCGAAAGTGCATTGAAAACGAGCAGTTTCTTAAGATTACGAGAACGCCGTCCTATTCTTTTCATGATGGATCCGGTAAGCGCAGTTTTACCTGTACCAATCACAATGCCCTTTTATCTTCGATGGAAGGAGCCATTTCAGGGAAAACAGGCTATACGTCCAAAGCGGGTTATTGTTACGTGGGCTCCTTTGAGCAGGGAGGAATTCGCATGATCGCTGTTGTCCTGGCCAGCGGATGGCCGCCCAATAAGACCTATAAATGGTCCGATGTGAGAGCGCTGGCTGCCTATGGGACCGAGCATTATGAGTATCGGGAAATTCAGCCGGACACCAGTGCGATCACAAAGATCCCGGTTACAGGAGGGATCCGGGCGTATGTGAAATTAAATGTGGAAAAGAAGAAAGTAAAGATCCTTTTGAAAAAATCTCAGGATGTAAAGATTCAATGCAGTCTTCCAAAAAAAGTCAGAGCGCCGGTGGATCAGGGAGATGTCATCGGAGAAATACGCTATATGACAGGAAATACATGTGCTGCCAGGACAAAAATAACGGCGGAGGAGAATGTCAGAGCGAAAAATTACTGGTGGTATTTGGGGAATGCCATTGAAAAATATTCCCTTTGATACAGGCAGGGCAGTCCCTGTCTGTATTTTTTTTTGTTTCTGTGATAAGATAAACACGAAACAGAGAAACGAAAGGAGATCGCTATGTTATTTTTAGAATATCCAAAATGCAGCACCTGCAGGAAAGCAAAAAAATGGCTGGACGAAAATGGAGTTTCCTATGAAGACCGGCATATCATCGAAGATAATCCTACAGAAAAAGAACTCAGGAAGTGGTATGAAAAAAGCGGACTTCCGCTGAAACGGTTTTTTAACACCAGCGGAATGAAATACAGAGAGCTGAAACTGAAGGATAAACTTCCGGATATGACAGAGGAGGAACAGATCAGCCTTCTGGCAACAGACGGAATGCTCGTAAAACGGCCGCTGCTGATCGGAGATGACTTTGTTTTAATCGGATTTAAAGAACAACAATGGAAGGAGACATTATAATGGAAAGAAAAAATGCATGGACGACCTATGAAGGCAGAGATCTGATTGAACTGACAGCTTTGACAGAAGATTATAAGGATTTTCTGTCAAATGGTAAAACAGAGAGAGAATGTGTAAAACAATCCATCAAGATGGCTCAGAAAGCAGGATATCAGGACCTGGAGGAACTGATCCACAGCAGAGAAGTATTAAAACCGGGAGATAAAGTATACCGGACATGGATGGATAAAGCCATTGTTTTATTCCAGATAGGAAAAGAACCTCTGGAGGCAGGACTGAACATTCTGGGAGCTCACATCGATTCTCCGCGTCTGGATCTGAAACAGAATCCGCTGTATGAAGATACCGAGATGGTGCTTCTGGATACCCATTATTACGGCGGCGTTAAGAAATATCAGTGGGTGACGCTTCCAATGGCTCTCCATGGCGTAGTAGTGAAAAAAGATGGAACGAAGATTGATATCTGCATCGGAGAAAAAGAAGATGAACCGGTCGTAGGTGTGACAGACCTGCTGATCCATCTTTCCGGAAAGCAGATGGAAAAGAAAGCCAGTGTCGTTGTGGAAGGAGAAGATCTGAATGTGCTGATCGGCAGCCGCCCTCTGAAGGGAGAAGAGAAGGATGCTGTGAAGAAACAAATGACGGAACTTCTGAAGGAAGAATACAACATCGAGGAAGAAGATTTCCTGTCAGCCGAAATTGAAGTTGTTCCTGCCGGAAAGGCAAGAGATTTCGGTCTGGACCGCAGCATGATAATGTCCTACGGACAGGATGACAGAGTGTGCGCGTTTACATCTCTGGCAGCCATGTTAAAGGTAGAGGAACCGGAAAAGACTGCCTGCTGCATTTTAGTGGATAAGGAGGAAATCGGAAGTGTCGGCGCCACAGGCATGCACTCCAAATTCTTTGAAAATACAGTGGCGGAAGTGCTTGCTCTCACCAGAACCTATGATGATCTGGTGCTGCGCCGTGTTCTGCAGAATTCCTATATGCTGTCTTCCGATGTCAGCGCCGCTTTTGATCCGAATTATCCGGGCGTTATGGAAAAGAAAAATGCGGCTTATTTTGGAAAAGGACTGGTTCTCAATAAATATACCGGTTCCAGAGGAAAATCCGGTTCCAATGACGCTAATCCGGAATTTATTGCCAAACTGCGCAGGATTTTTGATGATGAAAATGTAGCATTCCAGACAGCGGAACTTGGCAAAGTCGACCAGGGAGGCGGAGGAACCATCGCCTATATTCCGGCATCTTATGGAATGAATGTCATTGACTGCGGCGTGGCAGTGCTGAGCATGCATGCGCCATGGGAAATTACGAGCAAATCTGATATTTATGAAGTGGAAAAGGGCTATGAAGCATTTCTGAAAAACTGCAGATAAACACGCAGAGCAGTAAAATTGAATCTTGACAAAAGATAGGTACCTAATTATAATTCGTTGATTAGGTACCTTATTTTATTGTGTGGAAAGGAATAAAAGAATGAAACATACGGATGATGAATTAGCGGAGTTGTTTTTTTCAGCGGCAAGAATCAGCCAGTATTTGTCTTCAGAAAAAAAGGGACTGTCTTTTTTGCATATGGGACAGTACAGATGCCTTTTTTATCTGGAAGAGCATGGAAGCGTGAAACAAAAAGAAATGGCGGAGGAATTGGGAATCCGGCCGGCTTCTCTGAGTGAACTGATTTCAAAATTAGAACAGAAGGGATTGGTGAAAAAAGAACCTTCTCCGAAGGACAGGAGAATCATGATGGTTTCTCTGACGAGGGAAGGTATGATGACGGCACGGCACGGGAGAGCCGGACAGAGCCGTTTTCACAGCCTTATTTTTGAACCTCTGAGCGAAGAGGAGAAAGAAACACTGTATGAATTGTTATGGAAAGTAAAAGAGTATCATGAGAGGAGGAAAGATCATGACCAATCGACAAAAAATGCTGATTTTCATTAATATTGTGATCACCTGTATCGCTTCCTCCATGCTGGCGACGGCTCTGACAACGGCACTGCCTCCGATCATGGAAGATTTTGGAATCACCATTGCGACCGGGCAGTGGCTGACCAGCGGATATTCGCTGGCAATGGGAATCATGATGCCTCTGACGGCTTTTCTGATCACCCGGTTTCCGACAAAGAGACTGTATGTGACAGCGATCGGATTGTTTATCGCCGGACTGCTGATCTGTGTTCTGGCGCCTTCTTTTCCGATTATGATGGCTGGAAGAATCCTTCAGGCATCTGGAAATGGAATTCTTACATCCATGGCACAGGTTATCCTGCTGACTGTTTTTCCGGAGGATAAGAGAGGCACGATCATGGGATGGTATGGATTATCTGTGGGAGCAGCTCCGGTTGTCGCACCTACCCTGGCAGGAGTTTTGGTAGACTCTTTTGGATGGCGTATGATATTTTATGTGGACGCGGCGATCATGGCAGTATCTTTTGTGTTTGCGATGATTGTATTTCAGAATGTCCTTGAGACAAAACATCAGAAATTCGATGTGTCTTCTTTTGGAATGAGTGCGGCAGCTTTTGGGGGCGTTACTCTTGGAATCGGAAATCTCAGCGGACAGGGAATCACAAATATGGTCAATTGGATCATTTTAGCTGTGGGAGTGATTGTATTTGTGGTTTTTGTAAAACGTCAGTTACATCTGGAAGAACCGTTTCTGGAAATGCGGATTGTGAAAGACTTTAAATTTACACTGAGTCTTGCGGGGAGCATGCTGCTTTATCTGGTCATGATGGGATCATCCATCATTATGCCGCTGTATGTGCAGACTGTCATGGGATATTCCGCAACGGTTTCCGGTCTGGTGACCCTTCCGGGATCTCTGGCCATGGCAGTTGTCAGTCCATTTGCGGGAAAAATTTACGACAAGCTTGGAATGAAAAAACTGTTTGTGGCAGGCGCGGCTTGTATGCTGTTCAGTAATCTGGGAATGTTTTTGATCTCTATGCAGACATCCATCTGGGTTGCGGCCTTTTACAATGTAGTCCGCTGTGTGGCCATTGGATGTCTGATGATGCCGCTGGTTACCTGGGGTGTCAGCGGATTTGACAGTTATAAGACAGCTCATGGAACAGCCCTCCTTACATCTCTCCGGACCATCGCCGGAGCTGTTGGATCTGCGGTATTCTCAGGAATTATGACAGCAGTCGGAGCAAGTTCTGTGGCTGCTTATGGAAATGAGGCTCCAATGCACGGACTGAATATCGCGTTCCTTGCCATGTCTTTTGCAACGGCACTGCTGCTGCTGATCGCAGTATTTCTTGTAAAAGAGAAAAAGGAACCATGGAGATAAAAAGAAAATCAAAGTTATAGAAAAAACGGGAATCCGGCGCAAAAGCCAGGTTCCCGTTTTTCGATTCAGATTCTATTTTGCCGGCACGATTTCAATCCAGTAGCCGTCCGGGTCATTGATAAAATAGATTCCCATGTCCGGATTCTCGAAACAGATGCATCCCATTTCTTTATGACGCTGGTGCAGGGCGTCAAAGTCATCAGATGCCATAGCCAGATGGAATTCTTCGTCACCGAGATTGTAAGGTTCGGAGCGGTCTCTGAGCCAGGTAAGCTCAAGCGTAAAGGACGTTTTGCCGTCTCCCAGATAAACTAATTTGAAACTTCCATCAGATGCGTTCTTTTCCCGCACCACATCCAGATCCAGGGCTTTTTTGTAAAATTCCACACTCTTGTCCAGATCCAGGACATTAAAATTAAAATGATTAAATGTAATCATAATATCCTCCTTTTGCTGATTTATGAGTTAATCATATCATACTGCACCCATTTTACAAGAGAAAAATAGAGAATACAGTGCAGAAACAGTATTTTGGACAGTTGACACTTCTGCTTAATATGATAAAATAAATTAGTTAGAAGAATTCATGAAAAGAACGATACAGACTCCGCGGATACTGCAGAAATCCGCAGGAGTGAGACTTGAATACGGCAGGAGGAGAAAAATATGGCAACACCTTATAATCATAAGGCAATTGAACAAAAATGGAGAAAACACTGGGAAAGCCATCCGGTGAATGTAAATGACGGAAAGAAGCCGAAATATTACTGCCTGGATATGTTCCCTTATCCATCAGGAAGCGGTCTTCATGTAGGACACTGGAGAGGATATGTCATCAGCGATGTATGGAGCCGTTATAAGATGCTCAACGGATATTATGTGATTCATCCGATGGGATGGGACGCTTTCGGATTGCCGGCGGAAAACTATGCGATCAAAATGGGAACTCATCCGAGAATTTCCACAGAGCAGAATATCAAGAATATCAAGCGCCAGATCAATGAGATTTCGGCGATTTATGACTGGGATATGGAAGTAAACACCACAGACCCTGATTTTTATAAATGGACACAGTGGATTTTTGTAAAAATGTTTAAAGCAGGCCTGGCTTATGAAAAAGAAATGCCGATCAACTGGTGTCCTTCCTGTAAGACAGGACTTGCCAACGAAGAGGTCGTAAACGGAAAATGTGAACGCTGCGGCGCTGATGTCACCAAGAAGAATCTGCGGCAGTGGATGTTAAAGATCACCGCATACGCAGACCGTCTGCTTGAAGATCTGGACAAACTTGACTGGCCGGAGAAAGTTAAGAAGATGCAGACAGAATGGATCGGCAAGAGCCACGGTGCGGAAGTTGATTTCCAGGTAGACGGAAGAGAGGAGAAAATCACGGTCTATACAACTCGTCCGGATACACTTCATGGAGCAACTTTCATGGTGCTTGCTCCGGAGCATGAGCTGGCAAAGAGCCTTGCGACAGATGAGACAAGAGAAGCAGTGGAAGAATATATCTACCAGGCATCACTGAAATCTTCTGTAGACCGTATGCAGGATAAAGAAAAGACAGGTGTCTTCACAGGAAGCTATGCGATCAATCCGATCAACGGAAAGAAAGTTCCAATCTGGCTGTCTGATTATGTACTGGCAGATTATGGTACAGGAGCGATCATGTGTGTACCTGCTCATGACGACCGAGACTTTGAATTCGCGAAGAAATTCGATATTCCGATTATCCAGGTTATCGCAAAAGACGGAAAAGAAATCGAAAACATGGAGGAAGCTTATACAGAGGCTTCTGGGATTATGATCAATTCCGGAGACTGGAATGGAAGAGAATCTGCGGAACTGAAAGAAGAAGCACCGGAAATTATTGAGAAAATGGGAGTCGGAAAGAAAACAACTAACTATAAACTCCGTGACTGGGTATTCAGCCGTCAGCGTTACTGGGGTGAACCGATCCCAATCGTTCACTGTCCGGACTGCGGAGCTGTTCCGGTGCCGGAAGAAGAGCTTCCGTTAACTCTGCCGGATGTAGACCGCTATGAGCCGACAGGAACAGGAGAATCTCCTCTGGCAGACATCGAAGAATGGGTAAACTGCAAGTGTCCGGTCTGCGGAAAACCTGCTAAGAGAGAGACAAATACCATGCCTCAGTGGGCAGGATCATCCTGGTATTTCTTAAGATATATTGACAACAAGAATGATAAAGAACTGGTTTCCAGAGAAAAAGCAGACAAATATCTTCCGGTCGATATGTATATCGGAGGAGTGGAACATGCGGTACTGCATCTGCTTTACTCCAGATTCTATACAAAATTCCTGTATGATATCGGGGTGGTTGATTTTGATGAACCGTTCCACAAACTGTTCAATCAGGGTATGATTACCGGAAAGAACGGAATTAAGATGAGTAAATCCAAAGGGAACGTAGTATCTCCGGATGATCTGGTAAGAGATTACGGATGTGATTCCCTGAGAATGTACGAACTCTTCGTAGGACCGCCTGAGCTGGATGCAGAGTGGGATGAAAGCGGAATCGACGGCGTATACCGTTTCCTGACGAAGTTCTACAAATTAGTGATGGATCAGAAAGACAGCGGCGTAAAAGCAGAAAAAGAACTGCTGAAAGAGCGTCATAAACTGATTTATGATATCACAACCCGTCTGGATAATTTCAGCCTGAATACGGTTGTCAGCGGATTTATGGAGCACACCAACAAGCTGACTGCTATGGCGAAGAAAGACGGAGTGGATAAAGAAACGCTGGAGACAGCCGTTGTGCTGTTAGCTCCGTTTGCGCCTCATCTGTCAGAAGAACTCTGGGAGATGCTCGGTCATGAAGAAAGCGTCTTCGATCAAACATGGCCAAAATACGATGAAGAAGCCATGAAAGAAGACGAAATTGAGATTGCCGTACAGATCAACGGAAAGGCAAGAGGCAAGATTGTGATCGGCGCTGATGAAGACAAAGATTCTGTATTAGCAAAGGCAAAAGAAGCTCTCAGCGACAAGATTACAGGAAATGTCGTAAAAGAAATCTATGTGCCTGGAAGAATCGTCAACCTGGTTGTAAAATAATAAGATAAACATGACGAAGCGTCATATACTGTAAAAAGATAAAATCTCCTGGAAAGTAAAACCAGGAGATTTTATTATATAAAGTAAGAAACAGGTATTTTTAAACAGCAGAAGAAAAAGGAGGAAATTATGAGTCTGATCGCAGTGATTGATGATGATGTGTATATCGGAGACATGCTGGAGAGACTTCTTACAAAAAACGGATATCAGGTTATCAGGGCATATTCGGGAACAGAGGCAGAAATGATGCTGTCTGGGACAAAACCGGACGTGATTTTGCTGGATCTTATGCTTCCGGGGCTTTCCGGTGAAGAACTGCTGCGCAGACTGAAGGAATTTCCTGTTATCATAATCAGCGCCAAAACAGATGTCCGGGATAAAGTGGAAATGTTAATGGAGGGAGCGGCGGATTATATGACCAAACCTTTTGATAATCAAGAGCTTCTGGCCAGAATCGCGGTGCAGCTCAGAAATGTCCGGGAAGGATATCACAGCCGGAATCTTGTGTTCGGTGATCTGAAGATTGTCAGAGAAGAACATCAGGCCTGTGTAAAAGATCAGAAAGTCCGGCTGACGAAGACAGAGTATGCGATTTTAAAACTTTTTCTGCAAAATCCCAGACAGGTGCTGACCAAGTCAGTGATACTGGACAGAATTCAGCAGGAGACGCCGGACTGCGTGGAAAGCTCTCTGAAGGTGCATGTCAGCAATCTGAGGAAGAAATTAAGAGAAGTCGGTCAGAAAGATTATATCGAGGCAGTCTGGGGAATTGGCTTTAAACTGAGAGAAGAGTAATCTTTACGATTTCTTTACCATTATCTTTACCGATTCTTTTTTCCGGCAGAATAAAATGAGGATGTCATAAGATGACAGAAGGAGGTAAGGTTATGGACAATGTACTGGAAACAAGAGCGCTGACGAAAAAATACAAAGGACATTCGGCGCTCTGCGGTCTGGATATGCATGTGCCCAAAGGATCCATTTACGGGCTGATCGGCGAAAACGGAGCAGGAAAAACAACGCTGATTCGTCTGATCTGCGGACTCCAGAATCCGGACAGCGGGCAGTATTATCTGTATGGCAGAGAGAGCAGGGAGAAAGATATTTATGAAAGCAGGCGCAGAATGGGCGCAGTCGTGGAAACACCATCATTATATCTGGATATGACGGCACGCGACAATCTTGTGCAGCAGTCAATGCTTCTGGGACGTCCGTCCTGTGATGGAATGGATGACCTGCTGGAACTGGTGGGTCTGGGCGGAACCGGGAAGAAGAAAGCAAAAGATTTCTCGCTGGGCATGAGGCAGAGACTTGGATTTGGATTCTTATTTCTGTCGATTTATATTTTTTCAGAATTGGCACAGCCGGAAATGATCCAGCAGTATGTGCAGACATCAGGGGGAGGCATAACCGAGTGGGTGAAAAATCCGGCCTATGTGGACGGAACGAAGCGGGAGATATATGAATGGCTGCTGGATGTGATCCCGACGGGACAGGCAATGCAGGTGACATCTTCCGCCCACAGATGGCTTCGCATGATGGCATGCTCTCTTGGAACTGCAGTTGTTTGCAGCTGCGTGGGAATCTGCTGTTTCCGGCGCAGGAATATAAAATAAAGGAGAAAACATGACGGTATTGTTTGGCTGTCTCTGCGTCATTCTGTCAGGAATTACTGCAGGGTGTCTGTGGAAAATCCGTGTGATGCGGAAATCTGCGGAAGAATTGACAGTTCAGTTTGAAAAAAGGATAAAAGAAGATACGAATGTAGGGATTGAGATTTCATCCCGTGATTCAAAAATGAGGCAGCTGGCGCTGGGAATGGACCGGCAGATCCGGATATTCCGGGAAGAACAGCGCAGGTATCTGCAGGGAAATCAGGAACTGAAAGATGCGGCTGCCAATCTCTCTCATGATCTGAGGACACCGATGACAGCGGCATGGGGATATCTTGATTTATTAAAGCAGGAAGAGATGTCAGACGAAGCCGGGGAATACCTTCAAATTATTTCTGAGAGGATTCAGGCGATGAAGGAGTTAACAGAAGAGATGTTTCAGTATTCGAAAATTGGCAGCCGGACACAGGAATATGAGAAAATCAGGTTGAACCGGATGCTGGAGGAAACGGCTGCGGATTTCTACGGAGTGCTGACACAGGCATCCATTGAACCGGAACAGCAGGTATTTTGTTATGGGAATCCTCAGTCTGTAAAGCGGATTTTGGCCAATCTGTTTTCGAATGGAGTGAAGTACAGTCGGGGGGATCTGGAGGTCGTTTTGAAGGAAGACGGAAGCATCAGCTTTTCTAACCGCGCGCCCTTTATGGATCCGATGCAGGTAGGATCTCTGATGGAACGCTTCTATACGGTGGAGAATGGAGAACGGTCCTCCGGACTGGGGCTGCATATTGTAAAAGTTCTGGCAGAGGAGATGAATGGAAAAGTATCGGCAGTTTATGACCGGAAGGCAGGGAAACTGCGGATTACGGTGCTTTTTCCTGCCGCAACCTGTGGTTGACAATGTTCCACCTGCTGTTTTCTTGTTTTTATGGTATGATAATGCTATGTTTCGTCTATACCATAAAAGGAGGATAAGACAACATGAAGTTTGGAGAAAAACTGATCAGACTCAGGAGAAAGAATGGAATGTCCCAGGAACAGCTGGCGGCAAAGATAGGAATCACCAGACAGTCCGTCAGCAAATGGGAGTCCGGGGGTTCACTTAGATAAAGATACCACATCAATCCCACGCTGACTTTTGCTCAACCGATACAGCCGGAGGGCTGGATAACAAGAAAAGGCGGTATGCGCCCCGTGGAGGGGTAGCGTACCGCCTTTTCT
>DWWD01000042.1 GCA_019119895.1 Candidatus Anaerostipes avistercoris
AGGTAGTAAGACCCCTTGAAGACGACGAGGTAGATAGGGCAGGGGTGGAAGTGTGGCAACACATGGAGCTGACTGTCACTAATCGGTCGAGGCTTTGACCTAAGAAGGCCAGAGTGGAGAGATGGAAGGGAGAAGGTTTTGTATGATGTTTTGAAGGTACATGAAGTATCTCAATGATCCTCGATAGCTCAGTTGGTAGAGCACACGGCTGTTAACCGTGCTGTCGCTGGTTCGAGCCCGGCTCGGGGAGGTTGAAAACACTTAACGAAGACGAGAGAGAACGAAGTCTGAGTTTAGTGTGAGACCCGCACGGAACCTTAGCGAGAACAAGCCGAGAGGCGAAGTTTGAGGTTAGTTGACGGGCGTATAGTGGAGCCGAGAGCTTCATTAGTCAACAAACAGAAGGCTCCATGGTCAAGTGGTTAAGACACCGCCCTTTCACGGCGGTAACACGGGTTCAAATCCCGTTGGAGTCATAACAGACAGATTGTTAATAGAGTGTTATCTCAAATATGCCGTTGTGGCTCAATTGGCAGAGCAGCTGATTTGTAATCAGCAGGTTACCGGTTCAAGTCCGGTCAACGGCTTAGCGGGGACCTTTAGCTCAGTTGGTTAGAGCAATCGGCTCATAACCGATCGGTCCGGGGTTCGAGTCCCCGAGGGTCCATTGTGACAATATAATAAAATATCTGGCCCGGTGGCTCAGCCGGTTAGAGCGCCGCCCTGTCACGGCGGAGGTCGTGGGTTCGATTCCCATCCGGGTCGTTTTTACTATTTATATAGTATATTTTTTATGGGATCATAGCTCAGCTGGGAGAGCATCTGCCTTACAAGCAGAGGGTCACAGGTTCGAGCCCTGTTGGTCCCATTTACATGTCAGGATTTATTTTGACATGGGCCGCAGTGGCGGAACTGGCAGACGCGCGGGACTTAAAATCCCGTTCGAGTTAAATCGAGTACCGGTTCGATTCCGGTCTGCGGCATTTTAGGTATTGACATCACAGTTGATTTGTGATAATATACTTAATGTTGTCAGTAATGACAACTCAATCATATGTGGGCGTAGCTCAGCTGGATAGAGCGTCTGGCTACGGACCAGAAGGCCGGGAGTTCGAATCTTCTCGCCCACGTTAAAAGGACTTGCAGAAGCAGGTCCTTTTTTCATATCATAAAAGGATGTGGTTATTGTGCGAAAAACGGACGTTGTCACTATGATGACAAAGTAAATGAGTTTGTGCATATTGCCGGAAAATATGACGGTTTCGTTTTCGGAGCATCAGTTCATTTTGCATCCCTGGCCGCTTCCATGGGAGCATTTATGGACCGTGTCTTCTATTCCGACCGGCTGTCAGGACATGATTCCTTTTACTTAAAGCCGGGCGCAGTCATTTCGACAGCGCGCAGGGCGGGAACAACGGCGACACTGGATCAGTTTAATAAATATCTATCTTATGCGGAAATGCCGATCGTATCATCCAGATACTGGAATATGGTCTATGGCAATACACCGAAAGAAGTAAGCGTTCAGAGTGATTACAAGTAAAAATTTTCATATAAAATAATAGCTGAGATCAGGCAGAAATAATTATCACAATCTTGTGACATTTATTTCTGCTTTTTTCATTTTTCGGTATAATAATACCAGACGAAAATTTTACAATTATATGGAGGTACCATATGAGGAAAATAATGATCGTGGAAGATGACAGAGAATTGAATAACGGGATTGCGTTTCATATAAAAAAGGCCGGATATGAGCCGGTACAGGCTTGGGATTTGAAAACTGCGGAAATCATGTACAGGAACCACAGACCGGAACTGATCCTGCTGGATGTGGGACTGCCGGATGGAGATGGCTTTTCGTTCTGCCGGCAGATCAGGGAAAAAGAAGGAATTCCCATTCTCTTCATTACGGCAAGGGATTTGGAAGAAGATGCACTGAAAGGATACGAATCAGGAGCAGAAGATTATATTATAAAACCATTTTCTCTTAGGGTATTGACCAAAAAGATTGATGTGATCCTGAAACGAAATCAGAAACGGGAAACCAAAGGCTTTTATGATGGTTTTTTGTCCGTAGATTTTCATCAGATGAAGGTGACAAAGCAGGAAGAAGATTGTCTGATAACGCCCACAGAGTTCAAACTGCTCCGCATCCTGATTGAGAACAGAGGACGGCTGCTTACATATTCCCTGCTGCTGGACCGGCTGTGGGACAGCAACGGACAGTTTGTGGATAAGCATGCTCTGGCAGTTAATATTAATCGTCTGAGAAAAAAGATAGAAGATGAGGAACATAAGTATATATCCAATGTATATGGGATGGGGTATCAATGGCTGAAATAATGATAATGGCAGCTCTTTTCACGGGGCTTGCAGCGCTCGGTATAAAATATCTCCGGCTGAAACGGGATATTTATGATTTTGGAACATATTTAGATGAATGTCTGGATCAAATGATCGCGGGAAAAGAAATGCGGCAGATGGATGAATCGGAGGAATCCATGTGGGGAAGGACTTATGACAAACTGAAGAAAATGGATTATATATGGAAAAAACAGAATCAAAAAAATATGGAAGAGAAGAAGCAAATGAAAGAACTGATTTCTGATATTTCACATCAGACCAGAACACCGGCGGCCAATATGAAACTATATCTGGAAATTCTTGCCCGGAAAGATCTGACAGAAGAAGAAAGACAGCAGTTCCTCCAGAGAATTCAGCTTCAGGAAGAAAAACTGGAGTTTTTGATGGAAAGTCTGGTAAAAATGTCCCGTTTGGAAACAGGGGTTCTGACACTTCACATGGAACTGCAGCCTTTTTACGAAACTCTGGGCGGGGCTGTGGCAGCTATTGTGCCAAAAGCAGAAAAGAAGAAAATTGGCATTTATGTGGACTGTGACGAAACGATAATGCTGTATCATGACCGTAAGTGGACGGAAGAGGCAGTATTTAATCTGCTGGACAATGCAGTGAAATATACAGAGCCGGGCGGTGAGATCTGCATTTTGGCAAAAGAACAGGAAATCTATACGAAAATCAGCATTTGTGACACGGGAAAAGGGATCGAACAAAGCCGGCAGGCAGAAATTTTCCAGAGGTTTTACCGGGAACCGGAAGTTTCACAAGAAGAAGGAATCGGAATCGGCTTGTATCTGGCAAGAAAAATCATTACAGTGCAGAACGGATATATTGAGGTGCATTCAGAATCGGGGAAAGGCTCAGAATTTCAGGTTTATCTGCCGCGGAAGGAATTATAACAGAATTGTGATAAAACATAAAAGAGACTGCTTTGTGATAATTGCCTGTTATGCTTGTAATATGGAAGGAGGAAAAGATAAATGAAACAATGGATGGTTGAAACAAAAAATCTGAAAAAATATTACAAGCTGGGAACCCATACGGTAAAAGCCCTGGATGGTGTTAATTTTCAGGCAGAAGACGGGGAATTTGTTTCTATTATCGGAAAGTCAGGCAGCGGAAAGAGCACTCTTCTTCATATGATCGGCGGCCTGGATATTCCTACGGAAGGAGAGGTTTTTGTCGGCGGAAAGAATCTGGCAGGAATCAGCAGGGAAAAACTGGCAGTCTTTCGGAGAAGAAATGTAGGATTTATTTTTCAGAGCTACAATCTGGTCCCGGATCTGAATGTATACGAAAATATCATACTTCCGGCAGAACTGGACGGAGCAGCCGTCGATGAGGAGCTGGTCGATGAACTGTTGGACAGCCTGCAGCTTTTGGACAAGAAGGAGGCGATGCCCAATACCCTTTCCGGAGGACAGCAGCAGAGAGCAGCGATTGCCCGGGCACTGGCGTTAAAACCTCTGCTGGTGCTGGCAGACGAGCCTACAGGGAATCTGGATACAGAGACAAGTCATGATGTCATAGGACTGCTGAGAGTCATGGCAAAGCGGTTTCAGCAGACAATGGTCGTTATCACCCATGATCAGGATATCGCACAGATGGCTGACCGGATTGTTCATATGAGGGACGGGAAGATTGTCAGGAGGTGACGGCCATGAAAAAATATAATAACAAAATTTTGTGGAAAATGGCAGTGCGGTCTTTGAAACAGAATAAAACAAAAAACCGGATGCTCTTAACAGCTGTTATGCTTTCCGTTTTTCTGATTTTTACAGTTTTGACGGTAGGCAGCACCTATATGGAAATGGAGAAAGTACAGAATATGCGCCAGAAAGGTGCTCAATTTGACGCGGTTTTGATCGGAGGGATTACAAAAGAGCAGCTGAAATGGTGCAGGGAAAGAGAAAATATCACGGCAGTGGGTCTGCAGGCGTACAGTGGATATCCGGAGAAAACCAGAAAAGATAATACGCTTCACAGCGGACTGATCTGGTGTGACGAAGTGTTTTGGGAGCAGCAGATGGCGCCTGCCAGAGAAATGATCCGGGGAACTTATCCGCAGAAAGAAAATGAACTGATGGTGACCAGGAAGTCATTGAAAGACTGCGGGATGGAGGATCTGGGCATCGGAGATTCCTTTGAAATGACTTACACAGATCATAATGGCTCCCACACGAAAAACTTTACCATATCCGGTATCTGGGACGGATATGGCGACCGGCAGGTATTTTTCGTTTCCAGAAAATTTTTTGAGAATTCCGGCTATACACTGAATCAGACCAGATCCGGAATCATGTATCTGAATTTCGATGCAGAATATTTAAGCGAAGAGGAGAGACAGGACATCCTGGCGCAGCTGAATCTGGGGGAACAGCAGTATTTTGAATTCAGTCAGGAGATGAGCAGCCGTATGGAGGTCATGGCCGGTGCAGCCGGGCTGGTACTGGCCATTTGTCTGAGTGCGTATCTTTTGATTTACAATATCCTCAGTCTGTCTGTATCCGCCAATATCAGATATTACGGTCTTCTGGAGACCATCGGGATGACGGGCAGCCAGATCAGAAAATTTCTGAGACGTCAGATGGCGCTGCTGGGCGCGGCAGGCATTGCAGCGGGAATGGGATTTGGGGTCATAGTGTCCTTCCGGCTGATACCGTTTATCGTTACATCCCTTGGGATTCACCAGGATGACATTCATGTGATCTTTCATCCGGCTGTATTTATGCTGGCCGTGGGAATTGCGGCGGCGACCATTTTTCTGGGAAACCGGAATGCCGTAAAAACTGCGGGTTCGGTATCTCCGGTAGATGCCCTGTGCTATCGCGGCCTTTCAGGAAAACGGAAGCCGCATAAAACCAGGAAAGGTCCGGTTTTATGGAAAATGGCGCTGGAGCAGGCTGGAAGGGATAAGAAAAAATCAGCCATTGTGATCATGTCCCTTGCGGCCAGTCTAAGCATATTTTTATGCCTGACGACATTGATTCAGAGTCACGGCGCAAGAACCGTTTACACCAATTATATGAGTGAAGATCTGATCATTCAGAATGATACCCTGCTGAAAGAAGAAAAATCGAACTGGAAGCAGATTATGGATGAAGAGTTTGTTCATTCTGTCCGGGAACTATCCGGAGTAGAAAGAGTTTCTTCTCTGCAGAGGGCAGAAATCGTTGTGCCGTGGAGCGGTAATATCACCGAAACATGGCTGACGAAATTCTACGAAAAATGGCAGGAAGAGCCTTTTGGCGAAAAGGACAGGAACGAATATAAAGAACATCCGGAACGATTTGATTCTTTTTGCTACGGTATCAGCCGCCGGGAATTTGACTATCTGAAAGAAAACGAAGATATCAAAACAGAATGGAAGGATTTTAAAGAAGGGAAGACATGTCTTTTATATAATGGGGCCATGAATCTCCCTGAGGAAACATTTACCGGGAAGACACTGACATTTTGGGAAGATCAGAAAGGAGCATCCGAAAGGAAGATAACCATAGGAGATCTGGTTTCTGAAGAATATTATGGGGCAGGCCCCGGAAAAGGGCTGGTTATCCTGGTCAGTCAGGATTATATGAAGGAAATATCCGGCTCCCTTGTTTTCAGGATGAGTGTCAGCTACAAAGAGCCTTACGATCAGGAAACAGAACAAAAAGTTCTGCGGAAAATCCAGGAAGCTCCCGGACAGAAAGATTTTTCCTATACTTCAAAGATAGAGGATTTGAAAGAAGCACGGAGAGCGCAGGGAAATATGATGGGAGTAGGAATCGGACTGACTGTGATTATCGCCTGGATCGGCGTTATGAATTATATCAATACGGTGTCAGGAAATATTTCCAGCAGACAGACGGATCTGGCGATTCTTGAGGGCATTGGAATGACCCGAAGACAGATGAAAGGGATGCTGATGAGGGAAGGAATTCTGTACGGGCTGGTCTCATGGCTGATCACGGCTACAGCAGGGCTTGGAGTAACTTATGTGATTTATCAGAAGATGAACAGCAATCAGATACCATTTGAAGTGCCGCCTGCATGGATTCTGGGAATGGCAGGAATCATATTGATTTTATGTGCCCTGGTGCCGCTGGTTTTTTATCATATTATTGATAAGAGAAAAAGCATCATCGAACGCATCAGAGAAATTCAATAAGGAGAGGTTTTTATACAGCAAAAGACTGACAGGCATTTCGTCTGTCAGTCTTCGCTGTTAACAACGCTAAATGAAGTGTATCATAATTGATCAAATGAAAGATTTTCTACAACAGTATGTATGTCTGAATGTTTTTAGAGGATGTTGGTGTAAATGTCAACAACCTGATCCAGAATTTTGTCGTCTTCGATTCCGGAAACCTCTTTTAACGCGTCTTTTACGCCGAGAGCTTTGATTTTATCCTGCAGTTCTACGCTCTGCGGATCTTCCGGATTGTCATATTTCAATGCAGCAGCCATACCTGTCAGTAATGCGTCTACCGGCAGATCATATTCTAAAGCAGTTGTTACCGGTTTAGCAAGACGGTCTGTTGCGCTCAGTTTACGGAGAGGCTCTCTTCCTACACGAGCCGGATCATCTTCAAGATATGGGTTTTTGAAACGATTGATGATCTTGTCAATGTATTTGAAATGAGCGTCTTTGTCGAAACCATATTTTTTAACCAAAGCCATTCCGCTCTGCTGCATTGCTTTCTTAACAATGGTGAAGATTTCTTCATCCTTGATGCTTTCATCGATTGTCTTATATCCTTTGTAATATCCAAGATATGCAGTGATGCAGTGTCCTGTGTTCAGTGTAAACAGTTTACGTTCGATGTATGCCATCAGATTGTCAGCTAAGTTCATACCTTCAATCTTAGGAATTTCTCCCTTGAAGGATGCTTCCTCTACGTTCCACTCGTAGTAGTTTTCTACAACGACATCGATTGGGTTGTCAAGGCGGACAGGAGGAACGATACGGTCAACAGAGCAATCCGGGAAGCCTACGTATTTATCTGCGTATGCTTTCTCTTCATCGCTTAAGTGGCTGTAAACAGCGTCTTTTAACTGAGAACTTCCTCTGATCGCATTTTCGCAGGCAATGATATTTAAGTATTTCTCAGAACCTGCTTCCATTCTTGCCTTGATTCCGTCAGCTACGGCTGGCGCGATAATCGGGAGAATACGTAATCCAACAGCTGTTGTGATGATTTCGGCATCTTTGATTTCTTCCACTGTTTCAGGTTTTGTGGAATCTACACCGCTGATATTTGTAATAACCTGCTCACTGCTGTCCACGTCTTTTACATAGATTGTGTATTTCTTATCTGCATTGATGCGGTCGATGATGGTCATGTTTACATCTGCAAATACAACATGATATCCTGCGTTGGAGAGCAGTCCTCCAATAAATCCGCGTCCGATATTTCCAGCTCCAAACTGAATTGCTTTTTTCATTTTGCTCCTCCTTTGACAAAAAACGTCTGTTCTTATTTATTTTTACCTGTTTCGATAAAGGGTACACCGCATCTGATCCGATGCACCCTCTATCTGATGTTTACTTTTTAGCGGAATAAACTCATAATTTCGTCGATGTTCTTCGTTGTCTTCATCATTTCTAACTGTTCAGCATCATCAAGAACTTCTGTGATTCGTCCTAAGATTGCCAGATGTTCATCACCTACTCCGGCGATACCGATAACTAATTCAGCTTTCTCACCACCGAAATCAACGCCGTCCGGATACTGGAGAATAACAATTCCGCTCTTCTTTACTCTGTTCTTGGCATCTACTGTTCCATGAGGAATTGCGATTCCCATGCCCATGTAAACAGAGGCTTCTTCGTTACGTTTGATCATTGCAGGTATGTACTCTTCATCTACATATCCTAATTCATTTAACAGCTTACCTGCTGCGGTGATTGCGTCATTCATAGGAACTGATTTTAATCCTACTTTGACACCTTCTTCTACTAAAATTTTTTCATTTACAGATGCTGTTTCAGGTTCTGTGGCCGGTGCTGCTTCCGCTTCTGCTGCAGGAGCCTGTGCGCCAACAGATGTTACCTGATTATATAACTGGTCTAATTTCGGATCTGCAAGGAAGTTTCCGATGGTTACCATCTGAGCCTGAGGTGCTGCTTTTACGGCACGATCGACTAAGATTTCCTGTACAACTGCGATATCACAGTCAGCCGGAATGTTATCTACAGAAGTATTTGCTACTGTAATGTCAGGACGAAGTTCCTTGATACGGTTACGGAATTTTGTAGCACCCATTGCGGATGATCCCATACCAGCGTCACATGCGAAGATAATTTTTTTCACTTCGTCAGCTTTCTTCGGTTCTCCGTTTGCTGCAGGAACAGCGGCAGTGCCTTTTGCTTCGGCTTTTGCGGCAGCCATATCGCCCTGTGCTTCTTCCAGACTCTTTCCATTTGACATCTTAATGATCGGAGATGCAACGAGGAAGGATACTCCGGCTGCGATTACGACACCGATCAATGTAAACAGGATCTGATCCTTTGGTGACATGGACAGGTAGGTGATGATGGAACCTGGGGAAGCAGGACCTACAAGACCGCATCCTGTAACTGTAAACCATAAGATTGCACAGATGTTACCAGCGATCGGAGCGATGATTACCAGCGGATTCATCAATACATATGGGAAGTAGATTTCATGGATACCACCGAACAAGTGAATGATGATGGCTCCAGGAGCGGAATCTTTTGTTGTTTTGTCTTTACAGAAAATCCAGTATGCTACCAGGACTCCGAGCCCAGGACCTGGGTTAGGCTCTAACATGTACATGATAGATTTTCCGGCTTCTGCTGCCTGTTCGATTGCGATCGGTGTGAAAATACCGTGGTTGATCGCGTTATTTAAGAACAATACTTTTGCAGGCTCAATAAAGATTGCTGCCAGTGGAAGTAAACTAGCGTTGATCAGTACATTTACACCAGCTGTAAGAACTGCCAGGATAGCGCTCATAACCGGTCCGATCAGATAATAGCCGATGATTGCAACCAGCATACCAAGGATACCAACAGAGAAGTTGTTGATCAGCATTTCAAATCCGGCTGGCATACGGGTTTCCATAAATTTGTCAAATTTTTTGATTACCCATCCTGCGAAAGGTCCCATGACCATGGCGCCCATTAACATTGGCTGTCCGTCAAGTCCTCCGACACCGGCGATACATCCCATAACGGCGATGGCACCCATAACTCCGCCGCGGTCTCCTCCAACCATTTTTCCGCCGGTGAAGGCGATCAGAGCTGGTAAGAGGAAATAGAGCATGTAAGGCTGAATGGAAGCAAGCTGCTCATTCGGAATCCATCCGTCTGCGATAAATAATGCGGTGATAAGTCCCCATGCAATGAATGCGCCGATATTTGGCATGACCATCGCACTTAAGAACTTTCCGAATCTTTGTACTGCGTTTTTCATGTTTCGTCCTCCTTAAAAAATTTTTTCTTTGTTTCTTTAGTTATATTATATGTGTGGAAAGGTCCGAAAACAAGGAATTGATATGGTGGTAATGTCCCTATTAAATAGTGACATTAAATCATGACATCATTAAATAGTGACATTCATTGATGACAGGATTGAATGGTGACAGAGGTGGATGGCAGAATAAAGAATTCAAATACATATTTGACGCACAGAAAGAAAATATGTGGGAATATGTGATATTTTAATGTGATAAAAGATTAATTTTTTGTTTTTTTGCACTAATTGTATCAATATCAGTACAAAAATAGACTTTATGGCATGTGTACAAATGTGATAATGACTGGTTATAATATAAGTATAAAGTAGTTAAAAATAAACAACTGCTTTTGGTTTTTATTCATTGAGGAGGCCTGTCATGAATAACCTGCAAGAAAAAGTAATTCGAGCAATGGTAGAAATGTATGGATTCTATTCGATCGAGGAGCTTTCGGAAATGACGGAGGTATCGGTCAGCAGTATCAAGCATTCTTTAAGTGATATTGCCCGGCAGATCGAGGATTATGGAGCGAAGCTGCTCCGGGTTCCGAGAAAGGGCATTTGTATGGTAGCAACGGATCAGCAGCGGGAAAAAATCGTTGAAAAGCTGGATTCTTATGCCAACAGCAATCCGGAGTCGTTTTTTTACCGGAAGAATTATATTTTGGATATTCTTTTCCATTATCCGGCAAATTATACGATTCAGTTGTTTTCAGAAGAACTTTGCGTCAGCAGAAAAATTATCCAAAGAGATCTGGAGGAGATAAGAAAATATCTGGACAGATTTCATCTGAAACTACTGAAACGCAAGAACAAAGGGATTGAGGTCAGTGGACATGAATTTGATTTCCGCCAGGCGATTGTTGATATCCGGAACAGAAAGTACTGGAAACATGCGTATATTGACGATCTCCCGGAAAATCTGGATTATAGGATCAGTAAAAGAGCATTAACTTTTTTCTCTGATTATTATTCTGAAAAAGATATTATGAAAGTGCAGGAATATCTGATCCGGAGTGAACGGCAGTTAGGAGTCGTGTTTGTTGACATTTCGTTTTGCCGGCTGACAGAATATCTGCTTCTGCTGCAGAACAGAATCCGGGAAGGAAAAAAGATTCAAAATACTGCGGACAGAGAGATGACGAAGTTAGAGGAAGGATATCGGAAGGCAGCAGGAGACATTCTTTATAAGATGTTTCCGCAGGAAAAGGATATGGAATTGGAAATACAGTTTCTGGCAGCCAAGATTTTTGTGGCAAGGACCTGCGAGACAGTCCGAAAGGTACAGGATGAAGAACTTCTGGATCTGGCGGAAGAGTATGTCCATATTGTGCTGCAGGCCATACAGAAAGAAAATACACTCCATTGGAAAAAGCTCGAAGAACAGATTGCATCTTTTTTGAAAACAATAAAAATAAAACATGATTATATGTTAGTGGAATGGGATGATCTGCACAAAGATGTTCAGCAGCAGCTTCATAGTATTTACGCAGTCTGTATGGCTTACGCTATACGGCTGGAAGAACAGCTTGGCTTTGTTCTGACCCAGGATGAGATTGCCTGGATCACACTGCTGATCCAGCAGGCGGCTGTGATGAGCGGGAGCGGCAAACAGGCAGTCTTCGTCACGGCAGCGGATCCGTATACATCAAAATATGAAGCGATGAAGATAGAAAATGAGGCAGAAAATCTGGAAATTGTAAAAATCGTCCATATTAATGAATACGATTCAGAGAAAACGGAAGGAAAGCTTGTTATTTCCACAGTTCCACTGAAACATAAAAAAGAAAATGAAATTGAGATTACGAAACATGTCAGTCAGCTGGATTTAAATAAAATCAGCAGCCGCATTGCTGACGATGAAAAGAAAAGGCAGAATCAGCAGGTGATCGATACAGTACGCAAAACATTCCGGAGAGAACTGATTGCCGCAAATGTGGCAGTTTCTACGAAACGGGAGGCAATCCAGGAGGCAAGCCGTCTTCTGATCCGGCAGGGATGTCTGTCGGAAGACGTAACGGATAAAGTCTTTGATCTGGAAGAAAAGCGGCCGACAACGATCGGAAGTCAGATTGCCATGGTGCACGTATATAAGGAAAGTGTAAAGGAAAGCGGGATTGCGATCCTTAGGATGAAATATCCGACCATGTGGTCTGAGACATCGACGGTCAGACTCGTATTTTTCCTGGCAATTAATTATGAAAATTCAAAGGAGATTTTGCTGCTGTTTAAGCAGCTGTACAGTCTGATTGACAATGAAGAAGTAATGGAAGAAATTCTGGAAACGGAAGAACCTGACAGAATCTATGAGATTCTGATGAGAGAAATTGGATGACACACAGAACAGGAGGAAGAAAAATGCTTGTAAACATGAAAAAAATCTTAGAAATTGCAGAAGAAGAAGGGTACGCAATTCCGTGCATTAATACACCAAATGAAGAAACTGTTCGTGCAGTAATTGGTGCGGCAGAGGAATTGAATACGCCTATTATTATTGATCATGCACAGGTACATGATTCATTGATTCCGATTGAAAGAATTGGACCGGTAATGTTGAAATATGCAAAAGAAGCGAGAGTTCCGGTATGTGTTCATTTAGATCACGGAAGCGATTATGAATTTGTAATGAGAGCGGTAAAAGTAGGTTTTCCATCCATTATGTATGACTGCAGCGCTCTTCCATTTGAAGAAAACCTTGCAAAAGTCAAAAAATTCGTTCAGTTTGCTCATGCGGCTGGAATTACTGTAGAAGCAGAACTGGGAGTCATGGCATCTACCGAGGAAGATACTCACAGTGACGATCCGGAAAGCAGAGTTCTTACAAATGAAGATATCAAAGAATTTTTCACGGAGCCGGATGAGGCGAAAAAATTTGCAGAAGAGACAGGATGTGATGCACTGGCTGTATGTTTTGGTACTATGCATGGAATCTACGCAGAGCCGCCGGTACTGGATATTGACAGAGTGAAAGCACTCCGTGAGGCAATTCCGGATAGCTGTCGTATTGTAATGCATGGAGCTTCCGGGGTAGCGTTCGATCAGGTACAGACAGCGATTTCAGCAGGATGCTCAAAGATTAATTATTATTCTTATATGGCAAAGGCAACTACAAAATTTGTTGCGGATAAAGTAGAAGAAACCAATGGAACGATTGCGTACCATGAACTCCAGGAAGCAGCTTATGAGTTTATGAAGGATTACGCAAAAGATGTGATCAAAGCATTTAAAAACGGAAAATAGAATCAAAGGAGGCCTTTCATGAGAAGCGTGAATCTGGCAGAGGTCCTGCTTCCGGAAATGGTGATTCTTGATTGTGATCCTTTTAAAGACAAAGAAGACATGTTTGATACAATGACCCGCAAGTTTGAAGAGGCGGGCTTTGTATCAGACGCAGGAAAATATAAAAAAGCACTGGAATACCGGGAATCCCTGGGACCGACTTATATGGGAAGATTTGTGGCAATTCCCCATGGAAAATGCAGGGAAGTCATAAAGCCGGGAATTGGGTTTGTAAGATGTTCACATCCATTTTTATATGAGTCTTCCGGGGAGTCTGGTGAGGTAAAATATGCCTTTGTATTGGCAATTTCTGACAATCAAGAGAATGATTACCATTTAAGAGTGCTGGCAACATTGGCTGGAATGCTGGCACACGATGAGTTTTTAGAACTTCTGGAAAATGCAGCGGATTATGAAGAACTGATTCAGGGCATAAAAGACTTGTCTTAGAAATGCACTGTGAATAAAGAGAACCAAAAGGAGGTGGAACACATGAAAATCGTAGCAGTTACATCATGCGCAACAGGAATCGCACACACTTATATGGCAGCAGAAGCTATTCTTAAGGTCTGCAGGGAAAAGGGCTATGAATGTAAAGTAGAAAAGCAGGGGGCTCTTGGAATCGAAGACAAATTGAGAAATCGTGATATTAAAGAAGCAGACCTGATCGTTTTTGCCAATGACGTGGGAATCAGCAAAGCAGAAAGATTTAAAGGATATGAGGACAAAATCTTTCAGACGAAGCCTCACGATGTCATAAAAGATCCATATAGTATATTTGATGAAAAATAAGCAATTCAAAAAAGAGGAAAACAAAAAATATTTATGAAAGGATGGGAGAACAAATGAGAGATGTAATAGATGATATCAGAGAAGCTTTTTTAACCGGCGTATCGTATATGCTGCCATTCGTTGTGGCAGGTGGCATCTTAGTCGCCCTTGGGTTCTTGCTCGGAGGATATAATATTCCAAACGAGGTAGATCCGGGAACAACTTTTGCCTCTACAATTTTCTGGATCGGGAAAATAGGTCTGGATAATCTGATGGTTCCGGTTTTGGGAGCCTATGTGGCATATTCGATTGCGGACAAGCCTGGAATATGCGTGGGTATGTTTGGCGGCTGGATTGCCAATGATCCATGGGGGATTGGATATAAATCAGGATTTCTTGGAGCGCTGGTTGCGGGAATCATCGCGGGATATTTAGTGAATCTTTTAAAGAAGATACCGCTGCCGAAGTCACTCAGATCTCTTCTTCCAACCCTTCTGATCCCAGTTTTGGGATGTGCGGGAATCGGGCTTATTATGCACTATGTGATCGGAACTCCTCTCGGAGCCCTGACACAGGCGCTGACTAATATGCTGAATAACCTGGGAACAGGAAATCTGGTGCTTCTGGGTATCATACAGGGATGTATGCTTGCCTTTGATATGGGCGGTCCGTGTAATAAAGTCGCTTACGCGTTCGCTCTGGCCTGTATGGAAACTGGAAATTACGCGCCGATGGCCGCAAACTTTGTAGCAAGCTGTGCTCCTCCTCTGGCGCTGGCACTGGCAATGCTGGCTGCGCCGAAAAGGTTTACGGAAGAAGACAGAGCAAATATACCTGGATTTTTTGCAGGAGCGCTTTGTATGATTACAGAATTTGCAATCCCATACGCAGCAAAGAACCTGAAATATATTCCATGTTTTATGGCGGGTTCTGCAGTAGGAGCAGTTATTTCTTATTTATGGGGAATCACGATTCGTGCACCGCATGGAGGCGTGTTTGTAGTTTTTGCGATGAATAAAGTACTTCCGTTCTTTATTACCCTGCTGGTTGCCGGCATCGTATCTGCAGCCCTTATTGTTTTAGTAACGAAAGCACCTGAAAAAGAATAACTAGAAACAGCTGGAATTTTACCGGCAAATTAAAAGATAGGAGAGAAAAAATGGCAAAATTAATGGATATTATGGGACATTTTCCTTTTGAACCAGATGAAAAGAAACCGATGCTGATCCGCAAACAGGATTATTCAACTGCGTTGTATCCGCCGGATAATGCATTTACATCTGACAATACATTTACGATGATTACAACAGATACATTTATGCTTGGCATTTATGAATTAGGACCGGGAGGTGTATTTGCACCTCTTGACATTCATCCGGGAGATGAGTCCTATTATATTTTAAACGGACCGGTAGTGCAAAGAAGCGGAAACGGACAGTTTGCTTATCTGGAAACAGGAGAGGGACTGTTTATGCCGGAAGGAGCATGGCACTGCTGTCATAACTTCTCAGATCAGAAGGCCAGAATTTTATATTTTATTACGCCAAAAGCATGGAGTGAGTCCATCCCTCCGGCAGTCATTCCAACGGAGGAAGAGACGAAGTTTTATAAGGGACCGAATAATGAGAATCTTCCGGATATGAGGAGCGCGATCAAAGACATTTCCAGACAGGGATGTACGGATGATATCGGACACTGGCCGGTAGACGCAGAGGAAGCAAGGGAAACAGGGGCTGTCTATGCAGTTCGTGATTTTGAGAAATTAAATAATGTTCATGGAACAACGCATCCGATGCTGCTTCGTTTTATCACAAGCAATGATTACGGACATTTTGGAGAAATGATCCTGCCGGCAGGCGGATATGGACCGAGATGTTCTGATCCGGACAGTCATGAGGGAGACGGAGCTTTATACTGCATCGACGGACCGGTTACCGTCAATCTTGTGGATGCTCAGGAAAGTTTTGTAATGGAACCGGAAGATACCTTCTTCCTGCCTGCGGGAACGAAATATCAGCTGGTTAATTTCGAAAACAAACCGGTAAAAGTAGTCTTTGCTGTTACTAAACTGTAGGAAGAATCGGCCGGGCGGAATGCCTGGCCGGGGCTATACGGGGGAAAGCGGATAAGGTATAATTTAAGAAAAACGAACCCTCGTAAAACGAACAGGAAAGGAAGGCTGTTATGAAGAAGTACAAAGGAATTATTTTTGATCTTGACGGAACACTGCTGAACACAGTATATGATCTTGCGGATAGTGTCAATGAGGTATTGCGGCAGATGGGATTTTCAGGCCATGATGAAGAGGAATATAAGATGAAGATTGGGAAAGGTTTCCGCAATCTGATCGAGGTAAGTCTGCCTGAGGATCAGAGAAATGATGAAATAATAGAAAAAGGACTGGCAATGTTTGTAGAGATTTATGATCAAAAATATAAGAACAGAACGGTGCCTTATGATGGAATTCCTGAATTACTGAAAGAGCTGAGCAGCAGAGAAATTTACTTTGCGGTGAATTCAAATAAGAGAACGGACTATACGAATGCGCTGGTGGATAAGTTCTTTTCTGATTTCTCGTTTATTGCGGTGTATGGTGAGAGGGAAGGTGTTCCGAAGAAACCAGATCCGGCGTCTGCGCTGGAAATCGCACAGCTGATGAACCGGAAACCGGAGGAAATTTTGTATATTGGAGATTCTAAGACCGATATGAAAACCGGAGAAAACGCCGGAATGGATACTATTGGAGTTACATGGGGATTCCGCGGCAGAGAAGAATTGGAGACCAACGGGGCTGTTTATATCGTAGATCGTCCGGAAGAGATATTGGACATTATCCGATCCAGAGCGTGAAAATCAGCTTTCATTCTGGATCGGGATTCAGAAGGAGAAGCATATGAAAATATCATTGGGATGTGATGAAGCAGCATATGATTTAAAAGAAATCATAAAACAACACCTCCTGGAAACAGGACACGAAGTAGTGGATAACGGAGTCGGGCAGGGAGAGACTGCGCTGTATCCGGATATCGCAGTGAAAACTTGTGAAAAAGTCACAGATGGAAACTGTGACCGGGGAATTCTTGTTTGCGGAACTGGTATAGGAATGGCAATGACGGCAAATAAAGTACCTGGAATCAGGGCGGCGGTATGCCATGATCCTTATTCCACAGAAAGATCGATTTTAAGTAACAATGGCAATGTAATGTGTATGGGAGCAAGGGTTGTTGCGCCGCAGCTTGCCATATATCTGCTGGATCTGTGGATGGGGCTTACATTCAAAGACAGCCCGTCTACAGAAAAAGTAGAGCGTATACTATATTATGAAAAACAGTTCTGCAGGAAACAGGAGGTGCCGGAATATGAAGTTTAAATTTGGAGTTGATACCTTTATCTGGTCTGAAAATTATGGAGAAAATGACCTCTGGATTATTCCAAAAGCGAAAGAGCTGGGATTTGAGGTAATTGATTTTGCAATTTCTAATCCTTATAAATTTCCGGTAAAGAAGGTAAAGGAAGAATTAGACAGAGCAGGGATAGACTGTGTATGTACGACAACATTGACAGATGAAACAAATCCAATTTCTCCGGATCCGAAAATTCGGGAAGCAGCGGTAAATGCTGTGAAGAAATGTATTGATATCTGTAATGAGCTGGGAGCGCCGATCTTAGGCGGTGTGAACTATGCGGCATGGGGATATTTGACAAAGAAACCGAGGACAGAGGAAGAATGGAATTATGGCGTGGAATGTATGAGAAAGTCTGCGCAATATGCAAAAGAGACAGGTTGTGTAAATATTTGCGTGGAGTGTGTCAATCGTTTTGAAACGCATTTTCTTAATATTGCGGAAGATGCGGTGCAATTCTGTAAAGATGTAGGAACAGGGAATATGAAAGTGCATCTGGACTGTTTCCATATGATTCGGGAAGAAAAAAGTTTTTCAGGAGCAGTAAAAACATGCGGAAAAGAATATCTGGGATATGTACATGTGAATGAGAATGACAGAGGAATTCCGGGAACTGGTCTCGTGCCGTTTGAAGAATTTTTTACGGCATTAAAGGAAATAGAATATGACGGACCTTTGGTGATAGAATCTTTTGATCCAAGTTTTGAGGAACTAAGCGGAAATTGTGCAATCTGGAGAAAATTTGCCGATACAGGAGAAGAGTTGGCAATTGAAGGACTGAAAAATCTGAAGGCTATTGCAGAGACAATATAGGAGGGAGCATAGATGAATCGTATTGTAAATGATCCAAATTATGTTGTAGAAGATATGCTGAAAGGCTTCGTAAAAAATCATAATGATTTAGTAGAAAAGACGGAGAATGACAGAGTATTAAAGTATAAAAAAGCTCCAGTTGAAGGTAAGGTAGGAATTGTGACAGGAGGCGGTTCAGGGCATAAACCTGCTTTTATCGGATATATTGGCGAAAATCTTTGTGATGCGGTAGCTGTAGGAGAAATTTTCTCATCACCAACGGCAAAAGCTTTTCTGGATGCTATCAAAGAAGCAGATGCGGGAAAGGGAGTTGCGTGTCTGTATGGCAATTATGCGGGTGATAATATGAATGTCAAGATGGCAGTCCGGAAAGCAAAAAAACTGGGAATCGAAGTAAAAACGGTTGTGGCAAATGATGACTGTGCGTCAGCGTCAAAGGATGAACTGGAGAAGCGTAGAGGAGTCGCTGGTGAAGTCCTTATGTGGAAGATCGGCGGAGCCAAAGCGGCAATGGGAGCCAGCCTGGATGAAGTGATCGCCGCGGCGCAGAAAGCCATTGACAATACCCGGTCTGTCGGGATTGGAACAGCTCCTTGTACGATTCCGGCAGTAGGGCATCCAAATTTCCAGATAGAGGACGGTACTATGGAGGTAGGAATCGGACATCACGGAGAACCGGGAATCAGCGTCCAGCCGCTGAAAACTGCGGACGAGATTGCCGACGAAATGCTGAATCTGATTCTGCCGGATCTTCCATTTGAAGAAGGAGATGAAGTCGCTGTTCTGCTGTCAGGGCTGGGAGCGACCCCGGTTATGGAACAGTATATTGTGTACAATAGAGTGGAAGATGTATTAAACGAAAAGGGGATCAAAGTATACCGGTCTTATGTGGGAAATTATTTTACTTCACTGGAAATGATGGGGGTTACTCTGACCGTTATGAAACTGGATGATGAATTAAAAAAATGTATTGATATGCCGGTCAATTCTGCAGGATTGAAGCAGTTTTAGTGCCAATGCCGGGCAAAGTGAAATGTGGCGCCATTTCTTGTGCCATATTTGTACTTAAATCTCATTGGGATTGAAAAAATGCTGTGATAAAATAATATCAGAATCAAAATTAAGAAACAGAAAACATAAAAATACGAGGTGAAGAAAATGGAGAGCTTTAAGAATGCAGATGCGGGCGTAATTGTAGATCAGCTGATTCATAAAATCCAGGAGCAGAGAGATTATCTCAGTGAAATCGATGGGAAAATCGGTGATGGAGATCACGGAATCAATATGAACAAGGGATTTACCATGTGTGAAGAAAAGCTGAAAGGACAAACATACAATCTTTCAGAAGGTCTTTCTATTCTGGGAGAGACTCTTCTGGATGACATCGGAGGTTCCATGGGACCGCTTTACGGTATGCTATTCGATGAAATGTCTATGGCATGTGAAGATGCAGAAGATATTGACGCAGATATGTTTGGAGAGATGATTTCCGGCGCGGTAGAAGGAATTCAGGAAATCAGCCCTGCGAAAGTAGGAGACAAGTCACTGCTGGATACGCTGGTTCCTGCCAAAGAAGCATTTGTACAGGCTAAAGAAGAAGGAAAAGATTTCAGCGAGTGCCTGAACGCTATGAATGCGGCGGCAGAGAAAGGATGGCAGTCAACAAAGAATCTAGTGGCGAAGATTGGACGCGCAAGCCGCCTTGGAGAGAGATCAAAGGGTGTGCTGGATGCGGGAGCCACCAGCTGTTACTTTATCATTACAACTATCGGAGAAGGGGCAAAAGGACTTTTATAAAAGCCATGTATCAATTGTTTAAAGTCCTCAGACATACAATTCGTGATAGGAGCATCCGGCAGGAGAAATCAAATGCCGGATGCTCTTTTTATCGAAAAAATAAATGGTAAGATAAAAAAACTAAAAGGAAATAATTGACAAATAGACAAAAATATGGTAGATTACAGGTAGAAAGTGCTTGTACGGCAGCACAAATATTGAAATCCCCTATTTTAAGATCTTGGTTTCCTTTTGGCGGTTCAGCCAATCATACCCCAATAATTTCTTAAAAATCATCATCAATCATTAGGCTTTTATCCTCTATCTTTTTTCACTGCTGTATGGGCGCTTTCTTCTATAAAATACACGGATCTGAAAAACTATTCAGAAATGTCAATGACAAACACCGAAGAATATGTTATGATAGTACTTTAGTTAGGAAAAATATATAGAAAGATTCACATATTAGGAGGAAATATCATGCCAGTAAAATACGTATTTGTCACCGGTGGAGTTGTGTCCGGACTTGGAAAGGGGATTACAGCGGCTTCTCTGGGACGATTACTGAAAGCAAGAGGGTATTATGTAACGAGTCAGAAATTTGACCCGTACATTAATATGGATCCCGGAACTATGAATCCAATCCAGCATGGAGAAGTATTTGTTACAGACGATGGAGCGGAAACTGACCTGGACCTGGGGCACTATGAGAGATTCATTGATGAAGGACTG
Organism: Candidatus Anaerostipes avistercoris; assembly: GCA_019119895.1. GTDB lineage: Bacteria > Bacillota > Clostridia > Lachnospirales > Lachnospiraceae > Anaerostipes > Anaerostipes avistercoris. The sequence goes on from DWWD01000042.1 coordinate 20,600, forward strand.
AATAAAAAATCAAATGTTACAACAGGAAAGGTTTACTGGAGTATATTATCCAAGGAAAGACGCGGAGATTACGGAGGAAATACAGTTCAGGTAATTCCTCATGTAACCAATGAAATCAAAAGCCGTTTTTACCGCAGTGATGATACCAGCCGTCAGGAAGTGGCGATCATCGAGATTGGCGGTACAGTGGGAGATATCGAGAGCCAGCCGTTTTTGGAAGCATTAAGACAGTTCCAGCATGAGGTAGGCCATGAAAACTGTATTTTGATTCACGTGACTCTGATTCCATATCTGAAGAGTTCAGGAGAATTGAAAACAAAACCAACGCAGGCAAGTGTAAAAGATCTTCAGGGAATGGGAATTCAGCCGGATATCCTGGTCTGCCGTTCCGATTATCCGCTGGATGACGGAATCAAGAGAAAGATTGCCCAGTTCTGTAACGTGGAAAAAGACCGTGTCATTCAGAATCTGGATGCGGAAATTTTATATGAAGTACCATTGATGATGGAAAAAGAACGTCTGGCACAGGAAGTATGTGCCTGCCTTCATATGTCATGTCCGGAGCCGGATCTGGATGAGTGGAAGAAGATGATCGAGAACTGGAAGAATCCGCAGCATAAAGTGGAAATTGCACTGGTAGGAAAATATGTTTCTCTTCATGATGCTTATATCAGCGTTGTGGAATCTCTCCAGCATGCCGGGGTGGCTAATTCTGCTGACGTTTCCATCCGCTGGGTAGATTCAGAAAGAGTGAGCTCATATAATGTAGAAGAAATGCTGGGCGGCGTTCACGGAATCCTGGTTCCCGGAGGATTTGGTGATCGTGGAATCGAAGGTATGATCTGCGCTATCCAGTATGCAAGAGAAAAACAGATTCCATATCTGGGATTATGTCTTGGAATGCAGCTTACCATTGTAGAATTTGCAAGAAATATCCTTGGGTATGCAGACGCCCACAGCAAAGAATTTAATAAAGATACAACGCATCCGATGATTCATATTATGCCGGATCAGGACGGCGTGACAGATCTTGGTGGAACGCTTCGTCTCGGATCTTATCCATGTGTGCTGGCAGAAGGATCAAAGGCAGCAGAGTTGTACGGAGAAAAGGAAATTCACGAGAGACATCGTCACAGATATGAAGTAAACAATGAATACAGAGATGTTCTTCAGGAGAATGGAATGATGCTGTCCGGATGTTCACCGGACGGAAGAATCGTCGAGATGATCGAGATTCCTTCTCATCCGTGGTTTATCGCAACACAGGCGCACCCTGAGTTCAAATCCAGACCAAACAAAGCGCATCCGCTTTTTAAAGGATTTATTGCAGCCGCGCTGAAACATCAGGACAAATAAAAAAGAAAATGCAGAGACCTTTGGCACATTTTTCTATGTGCCGGAGGTTTTGTGCTATAATGAAGAAGAAAAGGCAGAAAAAGAAAGGGAGGTGCGGGTTATAAAGGTAAAAGGTGTAAGACTCTATGGAGTAAAAGATATCAGGCTGGAAGAGTTTGAACTCCCTGAGATAGAAGAAGATGAGATTTTATTAAAAATCATATGCAATGGGATTGCGATGTCTACTTTAAAGGAAATTACGCTTGCCCAGAGACATTTAAGGGTGCCGAAGAATATACGGAAGAAACCTGTCCTGATCGGACATGAATTTTCCGGAGTCATTAAGAAGGTAGGCAGCAGATGGAAGGACGAATATAAAGAAGGAGATACTTTTGTTGTTGTTCCGGAGGTGCCGAATCAGATTGAATCGCCGGGATATTCTTATCAGTATTTCGGAGGCGCTGCAACATATTGTATCATTCCGGGAAGTGTTATTGAGAAAGGATGTCTGCTTCGTTATGACGGAGATTCTTTTTACGAACCGGCCATGGCACAGGCGTTGTACAGCATCGTTGGAAGCTTTCATTCCAATTATCACAGCATGCCGGGATCGCATGAACATATATCCGGAATCAAAGAAGGCGGTAATACGATCATTCTGGGAGGCTGTGGACCGATGGGCGTTATGGCTATCCGGTATGTGCTGCAGATGGAGAAAAAGCCAAAGCGTCTCGTGATCACGGATACCAATGCCAAAAGAATTGAGAAAGCGAGAAAGATGATCACTGTCCAGGAAGCGGAGCGTCACGGAATTGATTTGTATTATATCAATCCGGAAATGTTTCCGGATCCGGCTCCTGTCCTGCTGGCAATCACCAATGAAAAGGGATATGACGATGTTTTCGTCTATGCTCCGCCTAAAAATGTGGCAGAGCTGGGAAACCGGATTATGGCAATGGATGGCTGTATGAATATTTATGCTGCGACCGCAGACAAAAAGTACCGGGCAGGGATGAATATTTACGGCAGTCATTATCTGAAGACAAAACTAATCGGATCATCCGGCGGTCTCAGATCCGATATGGAAGAAGCCATTGAACTTATTTTAAGCGGGAAGATCAATATGGCGGAAAATATCACGCACATTGGAGGAATCGATGCGATTGTCGATACCACGCTGTATTTAAAGAAAATGGTGGGAGAGAAAAAGATTGTCTATAACCAGATCAATATGCCTCTGACAGCCATTGAAGATTTCAGAAAACTTGGAAAAGAAGACCAGGTATTCGAGAAACTGGCAGATGCCTGTGACCGGCACGGAGGGTTCTGGAACAAGGAGGCAGAAGATATTCTGCTGACAGAATATGCGGTAAGATAAAAAGAAGTACTGTCCGGTAAGACGGGCAGTACTTCTTTGGTTATTTTTTTGAGATTCTCATGGCGCGGATAGAGTTGATGATACAGATCATGGCAACTCCAGTGTCTGCGAATACAGCCATCCACATATTGGCATAGCCGGTGAGTCCGAGGATCATAACAAAAATCTTGACTGCAAGTGCAAAAATCACATTTTGCCAGGCAATGCGGCAGGATTTTTTGCCGATGCGGATTGCTTCAGGAATTGCACTTACACTGGAACGCATAAAGACAACATCTGCGGCTTCGATGGCGGCGTCTGCTCCACTTCCCATGGCGGCGCCGCAGTCAGCTCCCGCAAGTACCGGAGCGTCATTGATGCCGTCTCCGATAAACATGACAGCGCCGTTTTTCTCTCTTTCTTCCCTGAGCTTCTGAAGCTTTTCATCCGGAAGGAGACGGGAATATACGGTGTTGATTCCTGTTTCCCGTGCGATTGCTTCCGCGCTGGCGGCGGAATCACCAGTCAGCATGACCGTATGGAGTCCCTGGGCTTTCAGTGCCTGGATCGCTGATCTGGCATCCTTTTTCAATGCATCAGATATCACAATACAGCCGATTAGTTTTCCGTCTCTGGCAAGAAGCACTTCGGTTCCGTAAGAGGAAGGAGACGGGTTTTTACCGGTGATGTGATACATTTCCATCAGTTTTTGATTCCCGGCAAGGATCTGGCTTCCGTCTATGGTTATGACGGATCCGTGTCCGGCGATTTCTTTTACAGAATCTGCGGAAGGATAAGAGATGCCTTCCTGTTTTGCCGCTTCCATAATACTTTTGCCGATCGGATGGGTGGAATCCGCTTCACAGGCGGCCGCCAGAGCAAGAAGTTCCTGCCTGGATGTGCCGTGAAAAGAGTGTATTTCCTGTACCTGGAAATTTCCCTCCGTAATGGTTCCCGTTTTATCCATAATAACAGATTTTACATGTTTCAGTGTTTCTAAGGCAGCGCCGCCTTTAAACAGGATGCCCTGTTTGGAACCGGCGCCGATGCCAGAGAAAAATGCCAGCGGAACGCTGAGTACCAGAGCACATGGACAGCTGATAACAAGAAATGTCAGCGCAGTATAAATCCAGTGATTCCAGTTTCCGGTAACCAGCGACGGGATGACAGCAGTGGCAAGCGCCAGGAATACGACGAAAGGAGTATATACTTTTGAAAACCTGGTAATAAAACGGTCCATTTTCGGTTTGCTGGCAGCTGCGTTTTCCACAGAATCCATGATCCGTGTTACCATGGATTCTTCCAGCGGCTTTTCGATTTTCATTTTAATGAGGCCTGATGTATTGACGCATCCTGAGATAACAGAAGATCCCGGGGAAGCTGCCACCGGAACAGGTTCTCCTGTGACAGGAGAAGTGTCGACCATAGTTTCTCCGCTTATGATCGTGCCGTCCAGAGGAATCCGGTCACCGGGACGTACCTGCAGAATATCTCCCACATCGGCGTCCTGTGCATCGATATCCGTTACGGTACCGTCAGATTCCACATAATGGACGACTTCCGGTCTTATATCAATGACATCCATAATCTGTGAACGGCTCCGTTCCACGGCAATGCTTTCGAACAATTCTCCAATCCGGTAAAACAGCATAACACCGACTGCTTCAGCAAAATCGCCGACTCCGAAAGCGCCGATGGTGGCGACGCTCATCAGAAAGTTTTCATCAAATACCTGTCCTCTGGAAATGTTTTTCAGGGCTGTCAGGACAATTCTCGCACCGAGAATGATATAGGCAATGATGAAACAGGCATTGCTGGCGGTAAGGAACGAAGATTCCAGGACCTTTCCGGCGATAAACAATCCAATGCCCAGAATAATGCACATCAGAGATTTTGTATCATCTGACATGCCTTCTTTCTGCCTGGAATGTGCCGTCTTTTGCGGTTTGGAAGACCTCAGGGATACTTCCACCTGAGGTTCGATGGAAGAGCAGATTTCCTGGATCTGAGGAAGCAGGGAAGGGGCATCTTCGGCCCATACCCGCAGCTGTTTGGTGGCATATGTGAGATTTGCGGCCTCTACGCCGGGCAGCTGATTGATTTTTTCTTCCATTTTAGCAGCGCAGTGAGCACATCCGAGATGTTCCACCAGGAAAACAACAGCAGTGCCGGTGCCTTCCCTGACGGCAGATTCGTGCTCATGCTCGTGATCGTGGCCGCATCCGCAGTGGTCATGGTGATGTTCATGCTCGTGGTCACAGTCGGAGTGATCATGGTGGCGATCGTGTTCGTGGTCACAGTCGCAGTGATTATGATGGTGTTCATGGTGTATTTCTTCGGGCTGATGTTTCTTATTTTTACGCCGGTTTTTCCTGCGCTCAGAAGCAGAATCTGCTTCATAAAGTTTTATGTCCGGTTCAATCCTGGAACAGATTTCCTGCAGTGACGGAAGAATATCTTCCCGCATAGTATTCACATATAATCTTTTCATAGGAAAAGAAATAGAAGCGCTGGTGACTTCCGGAAGACGATTGATCCGCTCTTCCATCTTAGCAGCACAGTGGGCGCAGTCCAGATGTTCTAATTCATAAACTTTTTTCATATGCCAAATCTCCTCTTATATCTATGGAAGTCTTCAATTAAAAGATTGCTTAATTATTTATAATTTAAATATATTACGTTAGAACGGAAAAGTCAATATGTGAAAGGGAGAAAAAGATTGAGAATTTGCATTATTAGTGGTACGATATTTTTGAAATAAAAACAAATAAAAGAAAACAAAAATAGCAAAGGTATATTTTTATTTAGGAAAAATATTATGAAAGTTAAAGGCGTAAGACTGTACGGAGCTGATGATATTCGTCTGGAAGAATTCGAACTCCCGTATCCGGGGCAAAAGACATGAATTTATTCGCAGGACCGACAGATTCAAATTTTTCAGCGGAAATCAATCTGTATGGCTGTCATTATAATGCAACGGGAATTCCCGGAATCACAGGAGGAAGCATTGATGATATGAAGGAGGCCATAAAAAACCGGGCAGCGAAAAAAGAAATCAAACCGTCTGTTATGATCACCCATGTGGGCGGAATCAATTCCAATGTCGATACAACGATGAATCTTCCAAATATCCCGGGAGGAAAGAAACTGACATATCTTCAGTTTGATATGCCGATGACGGCAATTTCTGATTTAAGAAATCTGGCGCAGGATGATCCGTTTTTTAACAATCTGGCCGATATCTGTGACAGGAATAACGGGCTGTGGAGTGTTGAAGCAGAACAGGCGTTATTTGCTCATTACGATGTAAAATAACCTAACCAAAGCGAAAGGCAGGTGGAAAATGTTTGCGCAGGAAAGAAGAGAACAGATCATAGAATATCTGAAAGAGAAAAAAAGGGTGGAAATCAGGGATCTGGAAACAATGTTTCAGGTCAGCGGGGCAACGCTGCGTACCGATCTGAGAGAACTGGAGAAAGCAGGAAGACTTGTGCGGACCCATGGAGGCGCGCTGTATCGAAAAGAAGAAGTTCAGAGGGAAGATATGCCCAAGAGTCGGGAAAATCGACAGCAAAAAAGATGGATTGCCAGAGAAGCGGCAAAGTATATTTGTGAGGGAAATGTTATTATTCTGGACAGCGGATCTACGATCCTTGAACTTGCGAGGGAATTGAAAGATGCCAGAAATCTGAAAATTGTCACAAATGATCTCCAGATTGCACTGGAACTTCAGGAAAATCCGCGGATCGATCTGTATCTGGTGGGAGGACGGGTCAGGAATGGATTCCGGATGACACAGGGATCCATAGGGATTGAGTTCTTGAAAGGAATTTCCGCGCATAAAGTTTTTTTATCGCCTGGTGCATTATCGGTATATGACGGGGCAGCGACCAGTAATGAGGAGATGAAAGCAGTCAAGCAGATGATGATGAAAGTGGCAGGAGAATCTTATATGCTTTGCGACAGCAGTAAAATTGGAAAGAAAGCATTTTGCAAATTTGCTGATCTATCGGATTTTGGCAGGATTCTTATCGATGATGGAATGAGTCAGAGAGACCGGGAAATATTGGAAAAAAAAGATGTAAAGATCACCATTTGCAGCGGGACAGAGATCTGAGAATAAAGAGAAAATGATTTGAAAAGAACATATCATGTGGGAATATCTATGTGATATGTTCTTTTTTTACCGCAGACGAGAATTGATATGTGGTATTTTTTGCTAAAATGTGATTTTTTGTATTGAAAATCACAATGAAAGATGATACTATGTTTTTGAAATGAAAAAAATAAAAAATTAAATGAAAAAAATAGAAAGGAGAAAAGATGAAAGCAGAAGGAGTCAGAATGTATGGGGCAAAGGATATCCGCCTGGAGAAATTTGAACTTCCAGAGATAGAGGAAGACGAGGTGTTGTTGAAAGTTATGAGTGACAGCATCTGTATGTCAACCTGGAAAGAAGTAAAATTAGGATCCGGACATATTCGTGTGCCGGAAAATATCAAAGAAAAACCAGTGATTATCGGACATGAACTGTCTGGAACGATTGCCGCGGTTGGGAAGAAATGGGCAGAAGAATATAAAGAAGGAGAGCGTTTCGTTGTACTTCCGGGAATTCCGGGACAGATGGGAGCGCCGGGTTATTCTTATGAATATTTTGGAGGAGCAGTGACTTACTGCATTGTTCCAAATGATGTGATCGAGAAAGGCTGCCTTCTTCATTATGACGGGGATTCATTCTTTGAAGTTTCCGTGTCCGAGCCAATGTACTGTATCATTGGGGGATATCAGGCTAATTATCATACAAAACCAGAGACACATGAACATTTTATCGGGGCAAAAGAAGGAGGAAATATTGCGATTCTCGGCGGATGCGGCCCAATGGGACTGGGAGCTGTAAGTTATGCGCTTGCCATGGATAAAAAGCCGAAAATGGTAGTGGTTACAGATATTGATCCGGAGCGTCTTGAGAGGGCGAGAAAAGTAATTTCCGAAGAAGAGGCCAGAGAAAAAGGAGTGGAACTCCATTATATCAACACCTCCAATATGAAGGATGAGGCGGAAGAACTAAAAGCACTGACTGGTGGAGAAGGATATCATGATGTATTTGTTTATGCTCCTGTAAAACAGATTGCCGAAACAGGAAATCAAATTATGGCATTTGACGGATGTATGAACTTATTTGCGGGACCGTCTGACAGTGGTTTTTCCGCGGATATGAACCTGTATGATTGTCATTATCGAAATACAAAAATTTTAGGGTCTTCGGGAGGAATCAAAGCAGATCTTTTAGAAGCGCTGGATCTGATTTCCAGGAAAAAAGTAGAACCAGCAGTAATGATAACTCATATCGGAGGACTGGACGCGTATGCGGACACTACACTTCATCTGCCAGAGATTTCAGGAGGAAAAAAACTTATTTATACCCAGATTCATATGCCGTTGACAGCGATTGAAGATTTTCGTAAAATAGGAGAAAAGGATCCTTTGTTTTCACAACTTGCGGATGCCTGTGACAGGCACAAAGGATTGTGGAACAAAGAAGCAGAAGATATTTTGCTGAAACATTTTGGAGTATAGGAAGTTAGGATCTATGTTTGCACGAGAACGGAAAGAAGCCTTGCTGATTTATATGAGACAGCATAAAAAGGCGAGCATTCAGGAGCTTTCAGAAGAATTTCATGTGACGGGAGCTACGATTCGGACGGACTTAAGAGAACTGGAAGGACAGGGGCTGCTGATTCGGACTCACGGCGGTGCCATTCTGAACCAGAGTGAAGTGGAAAAAGAAAGCCAGCTTCATCTTCGCAGAGGTATTTACTCAGAAGAAAAACGCCGAATTGGGAATCTGGCGAGACAGTTTGTCAATGAAGGAGATATTATCCTTGTGGACAGTGGGACGACGATGGTAGAGTTTGCGTCCGGGCTGATCAATTTTGAAAAGCTGAAAGTTGTGACGAATGACCTGACGATAGCCCTGGAATTACAAAAGAGTCTTACGATAGAGGTTGTTTTGATCGGAGGAGACGTGAGAAATCGTTTTGAATGTACGATCGGAGCATTCGGAACCGAATTTCTGAAGCAGATTTCTGTTGATAAGATATTTTTGTCGCCGAATGCATTATCCATTGAAAAAGGTTTGACCACGCCCAACGAGGAGACTGCGGCTATGAAAAAGGCGATGATTCAAACGGCCTCGGAAGGATATATCTTGTGCGACAGTTCTAAGATCGGGAAGCGGAATTTTTGTAAGTTTGCAGATCTGAAAGAGTTTTCTTATCTGATCACAGATGCAGGGATTAGGGAACAGGACCGGAAAGATTTGGAGAAGGAAGGTCTGAATGTATTTGTATGCGAAAGGGAATACTGACATTATCATCAGTATTCTCTTTTTCTTTTGCTGTAGTTTTAATCTGCTGATGTAGTGTGGTAAATTGTGTGTGTTTATATGGCAGAAAATGCGATTTTAATTTTAATGTGAAAAAAACAGCAAATAAAATGAAAGTTTTGTCAAAAAAATTTTTGAAAAACTTACTACTGCCATTAGTGGACGCAGAGTAAGTTTGGGAATTATAATAGAGTCAAAGATAAACGTTTATCCTTATGTCACTGTTTTTCTTTTGAAAATCAAGAAAAACAAAAGCAAAAAAGCAGAGGAAAAAGGAGGAACATTATGGCAGGTAATTGGAAAGCCAAAGTTCAGAAAATGGGTGGTTTCCTTTCTGGTATGGTAATGCCGAATATCGGTGCCCTGATCGCATGGGGTATTGTTACTGCATTATTTCTGGAGACAGGATATTTCCCGAATGAAAAATTAGCAGAGTTAATCACACCGACTCTTACATATCTGATCCCAATCTTATTCGGATATACAGGCGGATACAATGTGTATGGAAGACGAGGAGCGGTAGCCGGCACAATCGCAACGATAGGTGTTATCGTAGGATCCGGCGTAACAATGATGATCGGTGGAATGGTCATGGGGCCGCTCGGTGCATGGATTATCAAACAGGTGGATAAAGCGCTTGACGGACACGTAAAACCAGGTCTGGAAATGCTGGTAGACAATTTCTCATTAGGTATCATCGGAGCTGTTATGATGATTGCCGGTTTTTTGGCGATTGCACCATTGTTTGCAGCAATTACAAACGTATTGACAGTTGGAGTCAATTTCCTGATTGATCATAATATACTGCCGTTTGCGCCGATTTTCGTAGTTCCGGGACAGGTATTGTTCTTAAACAATGCAATCAACCACGGTATTTTTACTCCGTTAGCAGTTGAACAGGCTGCTCAGACAGGAAAATCTATCCTGTATCTGGTAGAAGCAAATGGCGGCAACTGGGCCGGATTAGTATTAGCATTCTGTGTGTTTGGAAAAGGAATGGCAAAGAAATCAGCACCTGGAGCAGCCATTATCCATATTATCGGCGGTATCGGCGAGGTATCTTTCCCATATGCACTGATCAAGCCAATTACGCTTCTCGGACCGATCTGCGGATCCATCGCAGCATTGTTCTGGTTTCAGATCATGGATGGAGGAGCTGTTGCAGCAGTATCTCCGGGATCTATCATAGCATTGATTATTATGTCGCCAAAAGGAAAATTATTTGTGAATGTTATGGGATATGTTATTGCTGCAGTAGTATCTTTCGTGATCGTAGCATTTTTCCTGAAACGAGATAAGTCGATCGATGAGGATGAAGAGGTACAAGGCATTGATATGAGCCAGTTCGTTGAAAGCCACAGCGCACCGGGAGAAGAGAAAAAGGAAACATCCGCAGCATCAAATGTACAGAAGAGAAAAATCGAGAAAATCGCTTTTGCCTGTGATGCCGGAATGGGATCTTCAGCAATGGGAGCGTCTATGCTGAAGACGCAGTTAAATAAAGCAGGTCTGTTCTTAGATGTCAGCCATGTATCCATTCACCAGATTCCGGAAGATATTGATGTAGTCGTAACAAATACGAATCTTCTGGAAGCGGCGAAGAAGGAAGCGCCGGCAGGAATTCCGATTATTGAGATTAAAGAATTCCTGAATGCGGATGAACATAAGGCGATCGTGCAGCAGATCAAAGATATGATGGAATAAAAAGAGATGTAACAGCAGAAAGTAAAACTCAGGGAACTGCATCAGTTCCCTGAGTTGTCATATTTTAAGATAAAGATTAAAGGAGCAGAAAATCATGGTGATGTCAGCGCGTACAAAAGAAATTATACAGATTGTGACTGCGGCAAGGGGTTATATTACGATCAAAGAAATTGCGGCAGGAATGGGGATATCCGAACGGACAGTTTATCGGGAAATTCCTGAGGTGACGAAGGTGCTGGCAGAATATGATATTATTTTGGAGACAGTCAGCAAAAAAGGAATCCGGTTGACTGGAAAGAAAGAAAATATACAAAGATTATTTCAGAATCTGAACGATAATGTACGGGTTCAGGTAGTTGATCCAAGAGAACGTTTATATTTGATTTTGCTGAAACTTCTTCACAAAGAAGATTTTTTGAAAACAGAATCTCTGGCAATCGATCTTAGAACATCTCTTTCGACCATAAGAAATGATTTAAAAAAAGTGGGGAAAGCAGCCAGCGATTTCCATCTCAGGCTTGTACAGAAAAAAGGGGAAGGAATTATGCTGCAGGGAACGCAGATGGAAAAAGATCATCTTCTGGTATATGCTTTGGTGGAAAATGTTGAGATACAGGATCTCTATGTCTGGCTGGAAGGTGAGTTTGAGAAATCCAATTTTTTCCTTCAGGAAATGGAAAAATATGAGTATGATAAAATTTTTATGGAACTTCATGGGATTTTCAGAAATCTGGGAGAGAAGCTGGAAAAAAAGAAATTATACATAGAAGATATAGGCTATGTAGAAATGATTTTCTTTCTGGCGTGTATGCTTGAACGACATCGGAATGGACATCAGGAGACAGCAGAAAATTATCAGGTCAAAGAAATTGGAAAGGATGAAAAAGAAGTAAGCATCTATATAGAAGAAGAAATCAGAGAACATTTTCAGATTGTGTTTGAAGAAAAAGAGAAGAAGTATCTTGCCTGGATTGTACGGAATTGTATGGCGCTTCATCAAAAACAAACACCACTGGAATTCAATCCGAAAATACGGAGGAAAATATCTGAATTTGTCCGGCTGGTGGAAGAAGCAATGGGAATTTATTTAAGCCAGGATCAGAAATTAATGGAGGGATTGATTGTACACATCGATAAGGCATTAAAAAGAACGAGAAGCGGCATGAGTATATCCAATCCGATTCTTCATGAAATAGAAAAGGATTATGAACAGTTATTGAGCATTGTAAAATCCAGTGTTCATAAAGTATTTCCGGAAGACTATTTTCCGGACGATGAAATTGGCTATCTTGTTTTATATTTTGCTGTATCTCTGGATAATATTACGAAAAAAACGTTCCGGATCCTGGTGGTATGCTCAAGCGGTATGGGTTCATCCAAGATGCTTGCCAGCCGTCTGGAGCGGGAAATTCCGGAAATATATGTCCGGAAAATCGTTTCTCTGATCGGTCTCGGAAAAGAAGATCTCAATGAATATGACCTGATTTTATCTACGGTTCCCCTGTATTTAAATTCCAATGATTATCTGAAAGTTTCACCTCTTCTGAATCCTCAGGAACTGGAGATGGTAAAAGAAAAGATCAGAAAACACAAGCACAAGACATTAAAAAGAATCGGGAAACATGAAAGAAACGCCGGCAAGTGGGAGTCTATGGACGGAATGCTGGAGCTGTCACAATTAAATGAATTTACCAGATATTCGATTCAACTGCTGCAGGATTTTACGGTATTGGAATTAAGTGCGGATTTGAAAATTGAAATGATATATGAGAAAATCGGAAAGTGGTCAGAAGAAATCAATCTAAATCTGAATGGGACGAAATTACTTCAATATTATTATGACAGAAATATGATGGAATGTTATTTTGTAATTCCATCCACCAAAGTCAGTTATTTTGAATGCTTTCTGGAAAAAATAAAAAAACCAGCCCTGCTCGTGTGCCATTTTAAAGATAAGGAGATGGAAGAACAGACAGGGGAAAAAGTCCGGTCCATGGTTGCGCTGTTTTATCCGAAAAAATTGAAGGCTCTGGAAAGAGAATTTGTAGGGACTATTACAGACACCATCATTGACGATGCAAACGTGATCCGCATGATAGAAGAAGGGGATGAAGAAGGAATCAGAAATTGTCTGAGCATTCGGTTTCTGGAATATATAAAGAATATTGTTTAGCAGCTTTCGTGATGAGAAATTATTTCAATGAATTCGGGTTTACAATCTTTTTTGAAAAAAGAATAGGCGAAAATTTTAAATTATGTTATACTAAGACTTATCTATACAATGAATGCTGAAAAAAGAAAATCGCGAAAAGCGAACCCTGCATAGGAAAAAATGAAAAGGAAGTGTATCATGGGAGAGTTAAACAAAGTAAAGGTCGCCCTTCTTGGTTCCGGAACCGTAGGAACAGGCGTTTATAAACTGATCGAACGGCAGAGAAAAGAAATGCCTTATAAAGTCGGAGCGGATCTTGTTGTAGAGAAAGTTTTAGTCCGCGATAAGAATAAGAAAAGAGAAGGAATTGATGCTTCTCTGCTGACGGACAAATGGGAAGACATTATATTAGATGATGAGATTCAGATTGTTGTGGAAGTTATGGGCGGAATTGAGCCGGCACATACATATATCAAAGAAGCTCTGCAGGCAGGAAAGAATGTCGTGACTGCCAATAAAGATCTGATTGCGGAATATGGAAAAGAACTTCTGGACGCGGCAGAGGAAAATGGCTGCGATCTGTTATTTGAAGCTTCTGTGGCAGGAGGCATCCCAATCCTGAGACCGCTGAAGCACTGTCTGGCAGGAAACTACCTGACAGAAGTAATGGGAATTGTAAACGGTACAACCAACTTTATTCTTACCAAGATGGCTGAGGAAGGAATGGAATTTAAGGAAGCGCTGGAACTGGCAACGGAACTGGGATATGCGGAAGCAGATCCGACGGCGGATATCGAAGGATATGACGCAGGCCGCAAGATGGCGATCATGGCATCCATTGCATTTAATTCCAGAGTGACTTTCAACGATGTTTACACAGAGGGAATTACCAACATTACATCAAAAGACATCAAATATGCAAAAGAAATGGGATGTGACATTAAACTGCTGGGAGTGGCAAGGAACACGGAAGATGGAATCGAAGTCCGTGTACATCCGATGCTGATTCCGAGCGATCATCCGATGGCAGGCGTTAACGATGTATTCAACGCAGTCTTTGTTCATGGAGATGCGGTAGACGACGCTATGTTCTACGGAAGAGGAGCCGGAGAAATGCCGACAGCCAGCGCTGTTATGGGTGATATCATTGATGTTGCAAGAAATATCCAGTATCATTGCTGCGGAAGGATTCACTGTACTTGCTATAAGAATCTTCCAATCAAGAAGATTGAAGATATTGAAAGCAAATATTTTATGAGAATGGTAGTAGAAGACAAACCGGGAGTTCTTTCGAAGATTGCAGATAATCTCGGACGGAATAATGTAAGCATTGCCCAGGTGGTTCAGAAAAATAAGATTGACAATCTGGCGGAACTGGTTGTTATTACTCATCAGGTAAGAGAACAGAATCTGAAAGATGCTCTGGCAGATATTAAAAAGCTGGATATTACAAAAGAAATCTCAGCGGTGATCCGTGTATACTAATACACCGGTTTTGATTCATAAAAAATAAAAGGAAGACAGTACATGTTTGTTGTGTGCTGCCTTCCTTTTTTAGTCCTGAGATGGAATCAGATTGCTGACATAAGGTTTTTTGCCGGAAAGAACATCATCATAAAACTGCTGCTTGTGATCGATGTACTGAATAGAACTTTCCAGATTCTTAATCTGTTCTAGCAGTTCTTTTCGCTTTTGGTTCAGGATTTGTTTTCGTTCGTGGATAGTAGAAGTACCCTGAAGGCAGAGATTCAGATATTTTTTCATATCTTTGATGCTCATGCCGCAGTTTTTCAGGCAGGAAAGACTTTTGATCCATGCCACATCGTGTTCATCGAAGATTCTCCGGTTATTCTTGTCCCGTTTCACATTGGGAACCAGTCCTTCATTGCAGTAAAATTTCAGCGTCTGATAGGTAAGATTGGTTTCTTTGCATGTCTGCATCATTGTATACATGATCGTCCTCCTGAAAATTTCAAAAATTCTTAACAAAAAAATACTTGACCGATTGTAACAACCGGTTGTTACAATAAGATTATAAAATAAAAATGAAAGAAAGGCAAGGGATAATCAATGGTATTTTATTTTACTGGGACAGGAAACAGTCTTTATATAGCAAAGCAAATAGAAGAAGAACCGATCAGCATACCGCAGGTCATAAAAAAAGATAAACTGGATTTCAGTGATGACAGCATCGGTATTGTCTGTCCGGTATATGGACACGAAGTGCCGCCGATGGTGAAAGATTTTATGAAAAAAGCGGAATTTCATACGGATTATTTCTATATGATACTTACATATGGAAACCGTCACGGCGGCGCGGCGGAGCTGGCCAGAGATTTATGCCTGGAATGCGGGATTGAGCCGGATTATATCAATGTGGTTCTGATGGTCGATAACTGGCTTCCGAGTTTTGATATGGAAGAACAGAAGCATATGGATAAAAATGTAGAGGGACAGATGGATAAAATTCTCGGCGACCTGAAAAACCGGGAACATAAGATTTCAGAAGTAACGGACCAGGACCGGGCAGCACATATAGAGTTTCTGACCAGGATGAAAGGGCTTCCGGAAGACGCCTGGCAGCATCTGATCCGTGTGACAGACCGGTGTATCGGATGCGGCATTTGTGAAAAAGTCTGTCCGTCCGGCTCCATTCATGTGGAAAACGGCAGGGCAGTCCATGTACCTGGAAACTGTCAGACCTGTCTTGCCTGTGCGCATCACTGTCCGGAAAAAGCAATCTGTTTAAATATGCCGGAGGAAAATCCAAACGCCAGATACCGGAATGAGCATATATCACTGGGAGAGATCATAAAAGCAAATCAGCAGACACATCTTATTCCTATGGCCGGAGAGAGATAGAAGTCATGAATGATGGGCAGAAAATCTATGGAGTCGCATATATCCCGGAAGGGAAAAATGGAAGAATATCTCTGGTCATCTGCTGTCACGGACTTGGAGGTTCCTATATTACCAATGAAGATTATGCAGTATTTCTGGCATCCAGAGGAATCGCAGCGTATTGTTTTGATTTCCGCGGAGGAGGCGGAAGCCGGAGCGATGGAGAAACAACGGATATGTCGATCATGACAGAAGTTTCAGACATTGAAGCCATTCTGGATGCGTCATCCCAATGGGAATTTGTGGATCCGGATCAGATCGTGCTCCTGGGAACCAGCCAGGGCGGCGCTGCCTCAGCCATTGCCGCTGCCAGGCATAAAGATGAGATTGCGGGAGCCATCCTCCTCTATCCTGCATTTTTAATGCATGATGAAATCCACAGACAATTTGCCTCACTGGACGATGTCCCGGACAGCTTTTTCTTCCGGTGGATCACGCTGGGAAGAGTTTACGCAGAGGATATATGGGATTATGACGTTTATGACGAGATTAAAAATTATGATAAAAAAGTTTTGCTGATGCATGGGGATGAAGATGATATTGTGCCGATTCGTTATTCGGAAAGGGCGTCGGAAGTCTATCCGGACGCGGATTATTACGTCATACCAGGCGCCGGCCATGGATTTTACGGGGAAGCAAAAATAATTGCGCTTCTGATGATGGTATTGTCCATGGTATTTTTATTCACTGCCTGCAGCGGAGGAGGCAATTCATCCGGAACCCAGAGTGAAAATACGACGGAAGCGTCCAGCGCATCTGACGCTTCAACAGATACCGCAGCAGATGACACTGCAAAAGCGGATGGAAACATTTTAGTTGCTTATTATTCCTACACCGGCAATACAGAAGCAGTGGCCAAACAAATTGCGGATCTGACCGGCGGCGATCTTGCGGAGATTCAGAGAAAAGAAGATTATCAGGATCTTCAGACAGACGCAAAAGAAGAAATCGATCAGGATATACGGCCGGAAATTACAGTCAGCGTAGAAAATGTAGAAGATTATGATACGATTTTTGTGGGATATCCGATCTGGTGGGATGAAGCGCCGGCAATGATCTCAACATTCCTGGATTCTTATGATTTTTCAGGAAAAACGATCGTTCCGTTCTGCACCAGTTCCAGTGATGAGATTGATAACAGCTTACACATATTCAGTGAAATATGTCCGGATGCCAATATCGCAGAAGGACTGACAGCAAATGATGACGCGGACATCGAGCCGTGGCTGCAGAGACTAGGGGCGGTTTAAGCCCCTGTTTCTTTGCTGTCAGGATAATCCGGAAAGAAGACTGGCTCTGCGGCATGCGATATAAAGACGGCCCAGAGCATGTTTCAGAGCGACCCGCCGTGCTTCTGCCTGGACGAGAAGGATTCCGGACAGGATCGGCAGAAAGCAGATCCAGGCACCGCTGATTCCAAAATGACGGCAGGAAAGGCAGGACATGATAACTCCAATGTGGAAGAAACACAAAACCTTGCCGAAAAATTTCCATTTCAGAAGGGCCTTCGGGTCTCTGCTGCAAATGTATTCTGTCAGAGATGTAATAAACTGACGGAGATTATTGGTAGAGAAAATACTGGATGCGGTAAATCCATCCGCTCCCGGAAAAGAGCACCACTGGATTGCCATGGCAAAAAACAGAGGGTACAGAGCGATAAAATCATTCAGGTCAGACGGCAGCAGACCGATGATCAGAACGGCAGCCGCGTCAACCGCCAGACTAAAGGATTTCATAGGGATTTTTGTATATTTCGGCAGGATCACCGTGAGGGCCAGAGCCATAATGTAGAAACCAAGGCCGATCACACGGAATAACAAGTCTGAGTCAGGATGTCCTGCGGCGTCCATGGCGATGGAGATCAGATTGGATGTCTGAGCGGAACCAAAAAGATCGTGATGGTTCAGGATTGCAAAACCTCCCAGAAAACCTCCGATCACTGCCATATTCAGATGAATCCAGCGCTGTAATTTCAATTTCATTCTTTTCCCTGCTTTCGTAAAATTCTTTCTCTGCTATTATAGAACCAGGATAAAAGATTGTAAAATTGATATTTTGCTTATATAATATAAGGAAGATTTATATTATAAAAAAGCATCAATGCGGAAAGGAGAACGGCATGGATTATATGGATGTTCACACATTTCTGACCATTGTATCCTGTGAATCATTATCAAAAGCGGCGGATCTGTTATTTGTGTCACAGCCGGCGCTGAGCCACAGATTATCAAAACTGGAAAAAGAGCTCAATGTAAAATTAATGGTGAGAGGAAAAGGGGTAAGAAATATCCGGCTGACAGAAGAAGGAAAGCAGTTTGTTTCCATTGCGCAGAAATGGGAGGCACTTTATTTTGAGACACAGAAAATCCGCCAGACCGATGTCAGGAGTCTGATCCGTGTCTCCAATGTGGACAGTCTGAACGAGGGAATCATGACCAACACCTGCAGTGATTTTCTGATGCACCACAAGCAGTGCAGGCTTCATGTGACCACGCTCCGTTCAGATGCCGCTTATGCGGCGGCGGAAAATCATGAAATCGATCTCGGACTCATCATGAACCCGAGGTTTTCCAGAATGATCCGGACCGTGCCTCTCTTCGAAGAAAATCTCTCTTTTGTATGCGGAATGTCTTCTGATTACAGGAGACCGCTGTCTTCTTCGGATCTGGACGCGGCGGATGAAGTGTACATTCCCTGGGGGAATACGTTCCTGCGATGGCATGACTACTGGTTCGGCCCGGCGGCGGATACAAGGATTTCCATGGATCATATGGCTCTTCTGGAAAAGATCCTGTGTCTGGATCGTGCGTGGGCGATTGTTCCGGCAACCGTAGCGGCAAAACTTGTAAAAACAGGGAATGTAAAACGGGTGCCGCTGAAAGATGGTCCGGATCCAAGAATCTGCTATGGAATTTTTAAAGAAAATGAAAGTGAGCGGCCGCAGATCGCGGCATTTATGAAAGAATTTATACGCCAGGCAGAGAAAATGCCGGAAATCCGGGTTCTGAAAGCAGCCGGTTGAGGTTTGCTGACGGAGCAGTAAAAAATCCCGAAGGATTCGCGGAGAATCTTTCGGGATTTCTGTTGTATTATATAAAAGAATTATTTTGTTAACATTTCCATAATTTCATTGCTGCGGGCGATGAATTTTGTCATGGTTTCCGGCTCTAATGGTTTGTGGCTTAACATTGCCAGATCATAGAGCTGTTCACAGATGATCTTGGCGTTGTCAGCATCTCCGTGTTCAAACAGATACTGAACCAGAGTATTATTGGCATTTAAAGTCAGGGATTCCTGATTTCCGCCGAACATACCTGGATCCATGCCAGGCATTCCGTACATCTTCATCATATCCTGCATACGTCTGCTGTCTTCGGAAAGCGTAATAATAGAAGAAATCTTTGCGTCTTTTAACTTTTCTACATGAACGTCCAGATTGTCTTTGCCAAGGGTCTTGCGGAACAGATCGGTCAGCGCCTTGGTAATGTCTTCCAGTTCCTTCTCGTCGGTTTCTTCTTTCAGAGCGTCTTCCACGTCGGCGTCGATTCGTTTGAACTTAATGTGCTGGTTCTGCTGTTCAATCTGTGTGATGAAGGCAGAATCAATGTTAGTGTTCAGGATAACAGCGTCCATTCCCTGCTCTTTGAACATGTTGATGTACTGGCTCTGCTGTACTTCGTCGGTAATGTAGTAAAGCGTTGTCACATCATCATCGTTTGCCGGCGCAGGCACCAGATCGCTTAAAGTCACATATTTGTGATCCATGTTCTTAAACAGGATGTAATCCTTGATTTTTTCAGCAAATTTCTGATCCCGGATAAAGCCGTATTTAATGAATGGGCTGATATCATCCCAGTATTTTTCGTAAGATTCACGGTCGGTCTTGCACATACCGGTTAATTTATCCGCCACTTTCTTTGTGATGTAGCTGGAAATTTTCTGTACAAATCCGTCATTCTGCAGAGCGCTTCTGGATACATTCAGAGGGAGATCAGGACAGTCAATTACACCTTTCAGCAGCATCAGGAACTCAGGAATGACTTCCTTGATATTATCAGCGATAAACACCTGATTGTTGTATAATTTAATGGTTCCCTCGATAGAATCATATTCCGTATTGATCTGAGGGAAATATAAGATTCCTTTCAGATTAAACGGATAATCCATGTTCAGATGGATCCAGAACAGAGGATCTTTAAAGTCATGGAATACTTTGTGATAGAATTCCCTGTATTCTTCGTCGGTGCACTCGTTCGGGCGTTTCATCCACAGTGGATGGGTATCGCTCAGAGAAACCGGACGTTTATTGATCTTGACCATTTCTCTTGCAGGAGAGATTTCCACCGTTTCTTTGGTGCCGTCCTCTTTTTCACGCTCTTCTGTTCTGGCATCCTCATGGATGTGTTCTACGACAACGTCATCTTCTTTCAGATCTTCTTCCGGAATGGTCTCATATTCCTGTTCTTTGCCTTCTATGGATACGAAGATTTCCGTCGGCATGAAAGAGCAGTATTTTTCAATGACTTCGCGGGCGCGGTATTCGTTGGCGAATTCCGTGCTTTCTTCGTTCAGGAACAGGGTGATTTCCGTACCTACATCGGATTTGCTTCCTGTTTTCATTGTATATTCGGTGCCGCCGTCACATTCCCAGTGAACAGGCTCAGCCCCTTCTTTATAAGAAAGTGTATCAATATGAACTTCATCGGCTACCATGAAAGCGGAATAGAAACCAAGGCCGAAATGTCCGATGATCTGATCTCCTTCTGTCTTATCTTTGTATTTCTCCAGGAATTCGGTAGCGCCGGAAAAAGCAATTTGTGTAATGTATTCTTCTACTTCATCGGCAGTCATACCAAGACCGGTATCTGTGAATTTCAAAGTCTTCTTCTCAGAATCCAGAATCACTTCTACCTTATTTTTATGGCCTTCCGGATAAGTATACTCACCCATCATGCTCAGTTTGTTCAGCTTGGTGATCGCGTCACATCCATTAGAGATCATTTCACGAAAGAAAATGTCATGATCAGAATACAGCCATTTCTTTATGATCGGAAAAATATTTTCACTGTTAATAGAAAGATTTCCACGTTTTTCAGCCATGTTATTACACTCCTTTATATTGATTTTTTTCATTCTGTGTTCTATCTGATATAGGACAACGTCCCATAACAGGTATTGTAGAACCAATTTGGCATAAAGTCAAGAGAAAATTAGCACTCAATAAAAAAGAGTGCTAACAATATTAAAATTTTACAAAAACCGGAAATGTTTTACCTGTATTTAACGTAAATATGATATGCGATTGACCTGCCTTTTTTATAATAGAGAAATCACAGAGAAGGAGAAGGAAAAAAGAAGTGGAATTTACAGCAGAATGGCTGCCGGAAGCTCAGTTATGGGAAACAAAGAACTATGGCAGATATGATGAAGTTGATTATATCAGAACATTTCTGGGGCGCGACCAGGCGTATATCCCCGTGAAAAATGTTCTGATTTTTGAGACCGCAAAAGGTCATTACCGGGCGAATCCTTTCATGAAACAGACCGTAGATTCGCTTCATTATAATCAGATTGAAATCATTGCGTTTGACCAGGGAGAACTGGGAGGGGAAGATGACTACAGGAACATTCTCTCTCAATGCGGGTATCCTTATATCGAAAAGTTCGCGATTCCGTCCTCTTTTGGAAAGAAGAACTGCGGGTTTAAGTTCTTCCAGGCGGCGGTTGAAACGTACAGCCCGGGAAAGAAAAAATATGGAATGATTTCCAACACAATCGTTCCGTTTGCCATGGCGAAACATGTGGATTTCCTTATGTATACCTCACCTGATCTTTATCCGCAGCGGTATTATCTGGGCAGAAAAACCAGAGAAGAAGAGCGGACGTTTGAAAACTTTATCAATGAACAGTTATTTAACGGAACCGTAAAAGAATCCCGGGGCTATCATTTCGGATATGCGTTTGAGGGGATTCTTATGTATGCGTTCTGTCAATTTCTGAAGAAAAGGATGAAGGAAGAAAATGCTTCCCGGATTTATTTCACTGCTGCATCCGGCACAGCTTTTCAGGCTTATTCCATGCTTTATCCGGAAGATGAGCTGGAGACTCTCTATGCCTGGAGCCAGACCCGGAGAGATGGTGAGCTGGAACAGTATATGAAAAACAGAAAAGAAAAGAAGGGAATCATCGGTGATTTTTCTCTGGATCAGGACTGGAAATCTTATCTGGAAAGTCAGATGGGAGAGAGACTTCTGGTTGTGAATCTTCAGGATCTGTTTCAGCCGGAAAATGTAAAGAAATATGGAAATGTGATCGATCAGGCAGTTTCCATGGTGCAGGAAAATAACTTCTTTGTAGCGGAGTATAAGAATGGACTCCCGGTATGGGGACAGAAAAAGACCGGTATACGGAAACTGAGAAACGGACAGGAAATCCAGAGAGGGATGATGGGATTTGTTACACAATTTGATGCTTTCCGAAAACAGACAGGATGGGAAAAAACGGTCTGCGGAAAAGAAGATGTGCGTTTCATAGGCAGAGTTTTAAAATACGCATTTAATGAAGGGCAGCGAAAGAAGCGCCATATGAAACCTGCGCAGGCTCTGATCCAGTCAAGAGCGGCGAAATGGGGCGTGCGGCAGTTAAAGAAGATTTACCGGAGGATAAGAAAACGATGATTCTATACATAGGAGCGTCCATTTACCATATTTTATGTTTCAGTCTCCATAAATTGATCTTTCATCCGGAGGAAAAAGCGGTTCTGGTCATTTGTGACAATATATTTTCCAAAAGCGGAATGGAGGAATTGAAAGCGGATATTGATGAGGCGGATATTTTTTCAAGGACCATCATTCTTCATTATATCGAAGGAGCCTACAATAATCCGTATGTGTTAACAGAAACGTCTGACGCAGAGCAGATTGACAAATATATTGCCTGGAATGAACAGTGGATCGAACAATGGATGGCGAAGAACAAACTGGATCTCAGCCAGATGACAGAATGTAACACAGCCATTGATCACAGACATTTCGGGCTGTATCTGCTGTCAAAGAAAATTCCATATCAGTATTTTGAGGACGGAAACGGTCTGCTTTCCAGGGAGCAGGTACAGATGGAATTCCACAAAAAATCCCAGTATGCATCCTACGCAGTGACGAAACGGCTGCACGCTCTGGGAAACAGCAGTTATGTAACGAAGCGGTATGCCAATGCCAGTGCGCAGGTTCCGGGCTTTTATGATGAGAAAATGGAAGACTTCAATGTCATTTCGCTGTTTGCGGGACTGAAGAGTAAGGACAAAGACAGGCTGCTTAAGATGTTTCACGCAGAAAAAATCACACTTCCGGACGCCAAGGGCGCTCCGGTGCTGTATCTGACCCGGTATGTCAGGTATCTGCAGAAACCGACGATACAAAACCATCATTATCTTTCCGCCATGATCCTGGATCTGTTTGCGGGAGATCATCTGGTGGTCATAAAGCCTCATCCGAGAGATTTTTCCGGAAGATACCGGGATTTGTTTCCGGACGCAGTGGTGCTGGACAAGCATTTTCCGTCGGAACTTCTGCCGTTTTTGTATGACGGCAGGTTCCATAAAATCATTACCATCGGCTCTACAGCCATTGACGCTCTGGAAGAAGACACCAGGGAAATTATCAAACTGGAAGAGGGATTTGAACATAAGATAGATTCCGTATTTGAATATGCAGCGGCGGTTCAGGCGGTAAAAGAACTGTATCCGGAACTGAAAGAAGAAGAAATCGCCGCGGCAGGATGTCTTGGAGAACTTTTGGATCCCCTCTGCAGAGATGTGCTGGGCTTTGCCATACCGCAGGCAGAAGAAGGACGGCATTATAAAGTTGTGTTAGCCGATGAGATCACAGGGCCGGTTCCGGAGGCGGATGTGGTCCTGTACCTGAATACAGCTCAGGATTTCAGATTTGCTGACAGGAAACCGGATATTTTTAAGAAAATGGCGCTGATCGGCGTTTCCGTCCGCAGCATATCCGGAGACAGTCTGGAAAAAGCCAAAGACACGGCAGTTCTGGCGGACGCCGTAAAAGAAGAAGACAGGGAAGCGCTGGAACGGTTCCGGTTCCAAAAGGAATTTTCCAGAGCAGGTCTTGTCATGGATGTTGGATATGAAACGAGAGAAGAAAAAGAATATGGAAAGATTATGGCAGAAATCCTGTGGATCAGCCGAAAAAAAGAAACAGAACAAAACGGACGGCTCTGTCTCCCGCCCCGCCGGAGAAATGTCTCCCGGGAGGATGTGGAGGCGCTCCGTCAGTTATGTTCTGTCATAAAGAAGGAGGAAGAAACCGATGAAAACCATCGCATTCGTACCAATGAAACTGAATAATGAAAGGCTTCCGGGAAAGAATACCAAATCGTTCACCCACGGAAAGCCTTTGTGCAAATATATTTTGGATACCCTTAAAAAAGTAAAGGAAGTGGATGAGATTTATGTGTACTGCTCTGATCCGTCCATTCTTCTCTATCTTCCGAAAAAAATCAAATTTCTGAGAAGGGATCCGGCTCTGGATGGAAGCCAGGTAAAAATCAATGAGGTGCTGAAAGCCTTTGCGAAGGATGTGCCGGCGGACATTTATGTGCTGGCTCACGCCACGGCGCCTTTCATAAAAGCGGAAACTATTTCCAGAGGAGTGAAAGCAGTGCAGTCCGGGGAATATGATTCCGCGCTTACGGTATTCCGTCAGCAGGATTTCTTCTGGATGGATGGAAAACCATGGAATTATGATACAAAAGAAATTCCGAGGACCCAGGATCTTAAGCCTTTGTACCGGGAGACAACAGGGTTGTATATTTATGAAAGCCGTCTGATCATCGAGGAAAACAGAAGGATCGGAGAGAAGCCGCTGCTTCTGGAAGCAGACTGGGAAGAAGCGGTGGACATCAATAATCCGGAAGATTTTGTGATCGCGGACGCTATTTACAACCATTGCATCAGAAAAGGAGAAAAGGTCTATGAATAAAGTATCAGTGCTGGATTGTACGTTGAGGGACGGGGGATATGTCAATGACTTCAATTTTTCCAAAGGAACGATCAAAACAGTCATCAACAAACTGGGACAGGCACATATTGATATCATTGAATGCGGATTCATAAGGGACACAGAGTACGATGAAAATCGTTCTGTTTTCAGCCAGGTGGAGCAGATCACGCCGTTTATCACCCCGAAAAAGAAGAAATCCATGTATGTGGGGATGATCGTCACCGGGACCATTTCAGCATCTAAAATTTCTCCGAGAACAAAGGATACCATCGATGGAATTCGAATCACATTCCACAAAAAGGAAATGGACGAGGCGTTTTCTCTCGGATATGCTCTGATGGACAAGGGATATGAGGTGTTTATGCAGCCGGTGGGAACGACGACATACACCGACGCGGAAATACTTGCTCTGGTAGACCGGATCAATGAGATGAAGCCGTTTGCGTTTTATCTGGTAGATACCCTTGGAAAACTCTATGCCAAACAGCTGCTGAAATTATTCTACCTGGTGGATGATAACCTGGATGAGGATATTGCCATCGGATATCATTCTCACAACAATCTTCAGCTGGCATTTTCCAACGCCCAGGAACTGATCGCCGGCAGCGGCAAGAGAAATCTCCTGATCGACGCGTCTATTCTCGGAATGGGAAGAGGAGCGGGAAATCTGTGTACGGAAATCCTGACTCAGTACATCAACGAAAATATGGAATACCGCTATCATACGGAACTGCTGATCGAGCTGATGGATGAATACATCAGTCCGATTTCCTATATTCATCCCTGGGGATACAGCGCAGGATATTTCCTGGCCGCCACAAATAACTGTCATCCGAATTATGTTGGATTTCTGCTGAACAAGCAGACACTGAATGTCAAAAGGATTTATCAGGTGCTGAAGGAAATTCCGGAAGAAGAAAGAGCGCTCTACAATGAGAAACTGATCGATTCCCTGTATCAGAAATTTCAGGAAAATGAAATCGATGATACTCAGACCGTAGAGGAATTAAAAGAAATGCTGAAAGGCAAGAAGATTCTGATTACGGCTCCGGGAAAAAGCATGATGGATGAAAAGGACAGAATCCAGAGCCTGATCGAACAGGTGGATATGTTCATTATTTGTGTCAACAGCATTCCGGATTATATTACCCCGGATCTTCTGTTTATCAGTAACCAGAAACGTTTCCATCAGATCAAGAAAGATTACGGACTCAAGAATCTTCCGTGTCCTGTGGCAGCAACCTCCAATATTGACGCAGGAAAATCTGTGAAATACATGGTAAACTATTCAGAGCTGACCATGTCAGACGCCATGATTTCCGATAACGCGTGTCTGATGCTGTTTAATCTTCTGATGAAAATGGGAGTGGACGAAATCAACGTCGTAGGATTTGACGGATACCACACAAATGTGGAGAGAAATTATTATGCGCAGAATCTGATCAATAACACCGACAGAGAAAAGCTGAGACAGATTAATAAGCATATTCAAAAATATATGGAGAGAATTGAATCTCATATGCAGGTAAATTATCTGACAGAATCCATGTACGATAGGAGCAGAAATCATGTACAGCAAATTCAAGAATAAAGTAAAGAATAAGATAAAAACAATCGGCAAGAGAATTCTTGGGATGGAGCAGTCCAAAGAAATCATTTCCACGGAGAAATCCGGAAGAGTGAAATCCACGGTCCTCGCAAGAAGGCTTCTGGATTATGATGTAATTTCTTTCGATATTTTTGATACGCTGATCCTGCGCACATTGTCAAAACCGACCGATGTGTTTATGTCTGTGGGACAGAAACTGGGAATGTTAAATTACACGACCATGCGCCGGGAAATGGAATTCCGGCTGAGAGATGAAAAAGAAGCAGAAACCGGCAGCAGGGAAGTGACATTTGAAGAAATCTATGAGGAAATGGAAAAATACTGCGGCGTGGACGCAGAACTGGGCATGCAGGAGGAATTTCAGGCAGAATTGAAATACTGTATTGCAAATCCGTATATGCAAGAAGTCTTTAACCTCCTGAAAAGTTACGGCAAGACAATTATCATCGTATCCGACATGTATTTTTCAAAGAAATGGATGACGAAACTCCTGTCATCCTGTGGATATGAGGGATATGATGAATTGTTCATATCCTGTGAGCACGGATTCAGCAAACGATCCGGAAAATTGTATCAGATTGTTTCCGAAAAGTATCTGAATGGGCGCAGCGTGATCCACGTGGGAGATAATCCTACCGTAGATGTGGAAATGGCGGAAAAACAGGGATGGAAATCTTTCTTTTATGAAGATATTCATACCAGAGGAAAGAAATACCGTCCGTCACTGATGTCTTCTTCTGTGGGAAGCGCTTACCGGGCGGTCGTAAATATCAAAATGCAATCCGGCGCCTTCGAATCAGAGAAGGAAAAAGATCTGGCCTATCAGTACGGCTATATTAACGGAGGAATCCTGATTCTTGGATATGTCCAGTGGATCCACCGTCAGGCGAAAGAAGAAAATATGGACAAAGTTCTGTTTATTGCCAGAGACGGATGGATCATGAAGCAGGTGTACGATTACCTGTATGACGATATTCCGTCTGAGTATGTCTATCTGTCCAGAAATGCGGCATTGAAAATGACATGCGATTATAACCGCTATGAACTGTTCCGTCAGTTTGTAGAACGAAGAGTGGATTCAGAGAAACCGTATACGATCCGGGATGTTCTGATTTCCATGGAGCTTGGAAGCATTCTTCCGCTGCTGGAAAAAGACGGAATCCGCACAGAAGATGTCGTAGACACAAAGGAAAAGGCAGAAAAGGTAAAAGAAATGCTTCTGGACTGCTGGGAGCATGTTTCTGCGGTATATGAATCCTCTGCAGAGGCCTTCCATCAGTATATGGAACCAATCCTCGCAGGCTGCCATCATGTGGCCGCTGTGGATACCGGATGGCGCGGAACCTGCCCGGCTGCCATGAAATATATGGTGGAGAAAAAGTGGAAGGAAGACTGCAGAGTCACGGGAATGATGATGGGATCCTGCAAATATAAGTTTAACAATACCATTCCGCTGATCGGAGACGGGTCCATACGAACCTATCTGTTTTCTCCGCAGCACAACGATCATCTGGCAAGATTCCATTACAACAAGAATTTGATCCACAATACCTGTATTGAATTTATCACAACGGCGCCGCACCCGTCTGTGACCAGCTTCGTAAAGGGCGCCGACGGCAATTATGAAATCCGGTTTGAGTATCCGGAGCAGGAAAATTATGAAATGACAGAAAACATTCATCAGGGCGTGCTGGATTTTGTCAAAGATTACAGAAAATATCACGGAGATTCACCGCTGTTCTGGGAAATCCCGGCGCTGGACGCTTACTGGCCGATCCGTTTCGCCATGGAAAGACGGTTTGAAACCGTCATTAAGAAAGCCTTCGGCAATTATGTTTATAACAAGTATGTGGGCGGACTGGAAGGAAAAAGAGATATGGATACCTTTTTGGATATGTGCAGAAAGGAGGGGGTATAAATGATCTTATATTATGGAGTGACAAGTTATCATATGCTGTGCTGTATTCTTCATAAGATGACCAGACACCCGGAAGAACAGGCAGAACTGTACCTTTCGGACACCCATCCGGAATGTCACAGGCTGATCGGGTCCATTCGGGAGAGCGGGATCTTCGCTGAGGCGGAACTTTTCCCGGATAAAGGAAGAATGCTGCCGTACAAGAAAGAATATGGACAGCACAAATCAGAAGAAACACTGGATCGTCTGATTCAGGATTTATGCAGAAAGACAGAAAAAGATTTTCCGTTTGATCCGGATGAAATCACAGAGTATAACATCTGCGGAGATCAGTATTCCCTTGGAATTTGGCTGATCCATCATCAGAAAACATATAATTTCTTCGAGGAAGGATGCGGGGTTTATACGAGAAAGCATCTTCTGCTGGAAAATCTGGCAAGACTGAATCCATTTCAGTATGATATGGCGGAAAAATGCCGCTGCATGGGTGATTATGAGGGGATCATAAAAAAATATATTGAATTCTCTTCTCAGGAAGGTGAATTCGACCGGGAGAATTGTGAAGACTTCTCCGTAAAAAATATTCTGGCAGACATGAGCGAACAGGAAATGGCACAGGTGAAAAAGGTGTTCCAGGTTCCGGAAGTTTCCGCAGGGGAAGAAGCTTCTGCGGTTCTGCTGTTAACACAGCAGTTTGTCAATATGGGATTTTTGACAGTCAATCAGGAAAAAGAATTGTATGATCTGATGCTGGATTACTTTGCGCCGGAAGGAACCCTCTATGTGAAGCCCCATCCGAGCGACTGGCAGGGGCTTTATGCAGACTGGTATCCGGAAGCCGTTATCCTGCCGCGTTTCATGCCGTCGGAGCTGCTCCCTTACAGCAGGGACGGAAAGTTTGCGGCCGGAGTTACGGTATCTTCCACGTCCATTTTCGGACTGGAACCTTATATGAAGGAAATTGTCTGCCTGGACTCTTCTCTGGAAGACCATTATGAAAACATCAACTGGTACTACGCTGTGGGACAGATCCTGTCCCAGGGAGTTTTGGAAGCAGCCGAACTTCGATATGAGGGCAGCTGCCCGAGACTGTTTCAGGCGATGACGCCGGCAATTCCTAAAGGCGGCAGCCGGACGATTCTGGTAACCGCAGAAAGAGGAGAAAAATCGGAAGCAGATCTGGTCATATATATGAATGAAGACGGCAGAAATCAGATTCCGGAATGGATGTTTGAAAAGCCGGAATGTCTGTGGCCGGCAGCGGTCTGTGTGACAGATACGGAAAATGGATTTAAGGGCTTCCATTATCTGTACATTTATTCAGAGGAAAGAGAACTGTTGGACGCATTGAAAAAGACTGAGGTGAAAAAACAATTGGAATATTCAAAGAAAGAAGTATCAATGACACCGGAAAAATATCAGGCGCAGTGTCGTGCTCTTGAAGGGATGTTAAAAGCCGCAAACCAGCGGATCGAAGTACTTCTCAAGGAAAAAGAAGAACTGGAACGGCAGTTAAAACAGAAATAGAAAAGAAATATAATTTTGAAGGGAAGCGGAGAAAGTTCCGCTTCTTTTTCCTTTGCAGGAAAGTCCCTGTGATTGATTTCCATAAGACGTTTTTATATAATATGGCAATCGTGCACTACAGAAACGCTGCCTGACTCAGAAACCAATTTAATCATAATGAAATTTGTATGATACATCCTCAAGTGATTGCAGGGTGTATTTTTATTGCAATATGCCCGGAGGGCGCCGGAAGATGTGACAGGATGAAATTTCTGTCATATTTTTTTCAAATTTTTTTACGTAACTTTTTTGTAAAACGAACTTACTTTTGTTCCATCTTTTTGAAAAAGCAGCCGGATCTTATAATAAAACCATCAAAAGAAACGAGACAAAAAAGCTGAGAGAAACCGGTTTATATCAGTTATCACGAAACAGGCAACCCCAATCAAAAGGAGAAACAAAAGTTATGAAAAATCAGATCAATATCAAAGACGTTGTAAAATATGTAGTAAATGCGGACGAAAGAAGCACCTTACTGGGAATCGGACCTATGTCTGAAAACTTCTTAAGAGCATCTCTGGAAAGTTCCAAAGAGAAAGATTATCCGTTAATGTATATCGCAAGCAGAAATCAGGTTGACTCCTATGAATTCGGCGGAGGATATGTATTTAACGCCGATCAGAAAGTGTTTAAAGAACATATCGAGGCAATCTGCAAAGAAATTGACTATGATAATGTATATTTCCTGTGCCGTGACCATGGCGGACCATGGCAGAGAGATAAGGAAAGAAATGATCATCTTCCGGAAGAAGAGGCAATGGAACTGGCGAAAAAATCCTATAAAGCAGATATTTTAAATGGATTTGATCTGCTGCATATCGATCCTACAAAAGATCCGGAAGTTATGCTTAAAGTCGTTGACATTGATGTTGTATTCCGGAGAACCATCGAACTGATCGAATACTGCGAACAGGTTCGCGCTGAATACGGTATCGAAAAAGAAATCGCTTATGAAGTAGGAACAGAAGAAACAGCCGGCGGACTGACTTCCATGGACCGCTATGAAGGATTTATCAAACGAATCAAAGAATATGCCGATACTCATGAAAATTTCCCAATGCCGGTCTTCATCGTAGGTCAGACAGGAACCTTAACGCGCCTGACAAAGAATGTCGGACATTTCAATTATGAAAACTCTGCTGAGTTAAGCCGCATTGCAAAAAAATACGGTGTTGGATTAAAAGAACATAACGGAGACTACTTAAGTGAAGCAAAACTGCTGGCTCATCTTCCACTGGGAATTACTGCTATGAACGTAGCGCCTGCATTTGGTACAATTGAAACAATGGCACTGCTGGAACTTTTAGATGTGGAAGACAAATTTGCAGAATTAGGCAAAATCAAAGATCTGTCCAACCTCCGCGAAGTGATCACACATGCTTCCATCTACTCTATGAAATGGAAGAAATGGCTGACAGATGAGGTGGATATGTCTAATCTGGAAGCTCTGGATGACGCTACAAAACTTCAGATCACAGAATTATGCGGACATTATACATTCTCAACTCCGGAAGTCGAGGCAGAGATCAATAAGTTAATGGATAATCTGAAAACAATCAATATCAATGGACAGCGCTATATTATCGATAAATTAAAAGAAGAAATGGATAAACATGTAAGATGCTTCAACATGCAGGGACTTACTTCTAAAATTAAAAAAGCAATCAGCTAAAAACAGCGAAAGGAGGCTATCATCATGCTGCCGATGATCAATAGAAATTGTATGATCCGCGAAAATGAACCATTGAACAAAGCAGAGATCATAGAAAAGATGGTAAATGTGTTTCACACAGAGGGATATTTAAATGACAGAGATCTTTTCCATAAAGACATTCTTGCCAGAGAAGAAGTTTTCTCCACATACATTGGTTACGGAATCGGTCTCCCTCACGGTAAAAGCGATGCTGTAAAGGACGCAGGAATCGCAGTGGCCAAACTCAAACATCCTGTGACATGGAATGAAGCCAGCGGAGAATCTGTCGATCTGATTCTTATGATCGCAGTAAAAGCCGGGGAAGGAAATGATCTTCATCTGCAGGTTATATCAAAATTATCCCGCCTGTTAATGCATGAAGATTTCAGAGATCAGCTGAAAAACGGAGATTTAGATGAACTGCATGCAGTCCTGACGGAAAAACTGTCCTGATGATCAGCACTGCGAAAGAAAAGGAGGAAAATTATGAATGGAAAGAAAATAAAAGACGCGATTATGGGACCTTTGATGTCAGGTACTTCCTGGATGATCCCGTTCGTAGTGGCAGGCGGTATTTATTTTTCATTATCCGTCATGTTAAATGGAACACTCTTCGGAACACCGGCACAGCCAACGGAAGGTTTCCTGGGACAGTTGAATCAGATCGGTTCCGCCGGCCTCGCCTTATTTATTCCAATCCTGGGCGGATATATCGGTTACGCGATCGAGGATAAGGCCGCTCTGGCACCTGGTATGATCGGAGCTTATCTGGCAAGAGAAATCGGCGCCGGTTTTATCGGAGGCATTGCCGCCGGATTCATTGCAGGATATACCATTCGCTTTTTAAGAAAAACGATCAAACTGCCGCCGGCATACAGAACTCTGCTGTCCATCTTTATTTATCCGCTGATCGGTACTCTGGTATCCGGCGGAGCCATGGTATTCCTGATCGGACAGCCGATCGCGACACTGATGGAAATGATGACGAATGGATTGAACAGTTTGTCCGGCGCGGCAAAAGTTCCTCTCGGGCTGCTGCTGGGTTCTATGGTTGGTGTCGACATGGGCGGACCGATCAATAAGGTAGCTTATACATTTGCACAGACTCAGGTTGATACACTGCCGTATCTGATGGGTGGTGTCGGAATCGCCGGTGCAGTTCCGCCGTTGGGAATCGGACTTGCAACCATTCTTTTCAAGAAAAAATTCTCTCCGGAAGAGAGAGATCAGGGAATTGCAGCCATTATCATGGGATGCATGGGCATCACCGAAGGAGCCATCCCTTATGCGACAGCCGATCCGCTCAGAGTTATCCCAGCCTATGTGGCCGGTTCTGCGGCAGGATGTGTATCAGGATTTTTATTCGGATGTCTGAACCACGCGCCATGGGGTGGACTGATCGTGCTTCCGGTTGTGGATAACCGGCTGGGATATGTGGCAGGAGCGTTGATCGGTGCAATTGTCGTCGCGGTCTTAATGAGAATTTTAAAACCTGACTATGTTCCGAAGGGACCGAAAGAAGAAAATCTCGATGAAATAGAGGAACTCGATTTTGATTTTGAAGAATTATAAACAGAAACAACGAAACCTATAAAGGAGGTACCAATTATGAAGGTAATAGCAGTTACAGCATGTCCATCAGGTGTAGCCCATACATATATGTCCGCGGAGGCATTACAGGTTGCCGGAGAAAAACTGGGAATTGACGTCAAAGTAGAAACACAGGGAGCCGCAGGCATCGAAAATAAATTGACAGAAGAAGACATCAAAGAGGCTGTATGTGTCGTTTTGTCAACTGATACAAGCATTCGTGAAGAATCCCGTTTCAAAGGCAAAAAGGTTGTCAGAATGAGCACAAGCAAGATTATGAGCAGCGCTCTGCCGTTAATGAAGAAGATTCAGACGACATTTTCATAAAAAGGAGAGATCACAATGTCCAAAATACTATGTATCGGCCAGTCTGTTCTGGATATTACGGTACCTTTAGACGGACCAATTGAACAAAATGTGAAATATCATATCCTGAATAAATTCTGCTGCGGCGGAGGTCCCGCATTCAATTCCGCCTGTCTTTGTGGAAAATGGAATGCGCCGACTGGTTTTCTGACACAGATTGGAAAGGATGAAAATGGAAAATACCTGAAAAAAGTGCTGGAAGAGGGAAATGTCCTGCCGGATTACATCATAGAAAATGCGGATATGCAGACACCATACAGCTATATTTTTACAAATTCCCAGACAGGGGACCGGACATTATTCAACTTCCCGGCAAAGACAGAGAATACGGATTTTGATTTTCCGGACGACGATGTTTCTGTCATCCTCAGTGACGGACATGAGCCGGAACTGAGCCTGCAGGCCATCCGGAAATATTCGGACGCGGTTTCTATCGTAGATGCGGGCGGATACAGAGAAAGCACCATGGCTGTTGCCAGAGCGTCTGATTATCTGGTATGTTCAGAATACTTCGCAAGTCAGCATACCGGCAGAAAAATCCACCCGGATGACTGGGGCACCTGCCTGGAAGTATTCTCAGAAATCGAAAAAATCAATGGCAGACACGTTGTGATCACTTTGGGAGACAAGGGGTTGTTATATAAAGACGGAAAGGAAGTCCGGCATCTGCCGGCCTTTCCGGTAAAAGCGGTCGATACGACCGGTGCCGGCGATATTTTTCACGGTGCATTCGCCTACGGTATTTTCATGGATATGCCTTATCTCGACATCTTAAAGTTAAGTTCTATGGCATCTGCCGCAGCATGTGAAACCCTGGGAGGAAATACCTCAATCCCGGAATTGGACACGGTAAAGAAACGTTTAAAAAAATCAGAACTTCATCAGCCGGAATTATGTTCCGGCTGATGTCCAGACAGCCCTGTCTGTGGTATACTGATAGTAAGAATCCAATTGCTGCGATGGAGGAAAAATATGGTAAAAGCAAGAATGCTGAAAATCATCCGTTATCTTGAAAAAGAAAAGATTGCCAGTTACAGAGAAATCAGTGAGGCGCTGGATTTAAAGGAACGAAGCGTCCGTTATGATATCGACCGGATCAATGACGAACTTTCTCTGTTACATGCGCCGCTGATTGAAAAAAGACCGAAAGGAATGCTGTTTGTGCCGGATGATCTGGACTTTTCAGTCATTGTGGAAGATAAAGCAGCCTTTGTTTTTTCACCGGAAGAACGTCTGAACATCATTCGTCTGATTATTCTGTTTGACACAGAAAATCTCAATATCCGGAAACTCTGCGATAAGATGCAGGTTTCCAGACGGTCTATCCAAAATGATATCGATCTGATCCAGAAGGATATGGAGCCATATCAGCTGTTTCTGGAATACAACCGCGGTTTTTCCCTGCGCGGTGAATCTGAGCTGAGTTACCGCACGCGCAGTCAGGAGTTAAAAAAGTATGTTCCGATTCTGGAAAAGAACCGGCATAACCTTTATGAAAATTATGTTATAAAAATACTGCGCGGATGCTTTGAACCGATCCATCTGCAGGAAATCCTGAGATGGATCAGCCGCCAGAGCAGTGAAATGGACTGGACCTTCAGCGATGAATCTTATCAGTGGTATGTGGCAAATGTTCTGACCTTCACATGGTATATCAAAAACCATCTTCCCCTTTTCATCAGCGCGAAGGAAGAAGCGAACATCCCAAAATGGGAAATGGAAGCATATGAATCCTGCATCGGTCAAAAACTCACGCCGGAGCAGAAAAGGATCTTATCCGGCTTTATCCGCTATACCAGCCGTTATGATATTCTGGATCTGAATCTGGATTTGATCGGTGCAGAAGAAATAACCCATCGTCTGATCACGCAGATGGAACAGGTTCTTGACATCGACTTTTCCTCTGACCGTATTCTGTGGAAAGGTCTTTTGAATCATATGGGACCGCTGATCGAGCGTGTCCGCGATCACATTCAGCTGAACGAAGAAGCGGAATCACTGATTCCGGAAGAATATTTTGATGTTTACCGGCAGGTCCGTCATGTTATTCAGGCCGATCCGCATTTGAATGTTCTGACGGAAAATGAAATTGTCTATCTTACGATGTATTTTCTGGGAAGCATCCGGCGGATTGAGAAGAATCCTTACATGACCGTTCTCCTGATCTGCGGATACGGCTACGGGACCACGACACTGATCAAAGATACTCTGCGAAGCAAATTCCAGGTTCATATCAAGGAAAGTATATCTGCATACCAGATCATGAATTATAAAGACTGGGATGATGTGGATCTGGTCATCACAACGGTACGCACCGAGCTCCCGGTGAAAAAGAAACTGGTACGTGTTAATGTGGTGTTTACAGATGATGATTATGGCAGACTGCGCCGGGCCGGCCTCCGCCGAAAGAACGCTCTGCGGAATTTCCTCAGCATTGAAAAGCGGCTGGACTTTCTGGACAGAGACAACCGCAGAAAAGTCATGGATATCATAAAAGAAGAGTTCGGCTACCAGGAAGTGAAAGTTCCCGAAAGGTATAACCATATCAGTGAAATGATCCGTCCGGAAGCCATAGCCTTTAAAGATGAAATACCGAATTGGAAAGATGCTGTGTCTGATGCGGCAAGGCTTCTGGAAGCACAGGGGAGCATCACCCGCGAATACTATAACAGTATGATAGAAACCATGGAATGCCGGGGCTTTTACGCTGTCACGGATGGACAGTTTGCTCTTCTGCATGGAAGTGCGAACGCCGGAGTCATGGAAAGCGCCATGAGCCTGCTGATCACAAAGGAACCTGTAAGATTTGGAGATAAGAAAACCAATCTTATGTTCTGTCTGGCAAGCCGTGATAAAAAAGAACATATTCCGGCCGTTGCGCGTCTGATGCGTATGATCAGTATGACAGATTTTCTAGAAAAACTGAAAAAGTGTACGACAACAGAGCAGGTGCTGAATGTCATAGAAGAAAGCGAACGGACAGTTGAACATTCCGAAACTGTTCCGTAAAATATCGCTTGATCAATTTCATACATATAAAACTCTCCTAAGAGCGGATGTCCCGTACAGGCGGCATCCGCTTTTTCTCTCTGTCCGGAATTTCTCAGATTCACTTCCCTCATTATCCTCCGGAAGACTTTTCAAAGTAGAAAGAAAAATGTCAAAAAGCGTCTCTTTCCTGAGGTGCACCTCATGGCAGCTTTTCACAATTACAGGTAAAATTTCCCTGTACTCATCGAATAAAGGAGGATTATGGATGGATGATCACAAATATTTACTGCAGGATTTTCTCAGGAATCAGATCCTGGACTATCGTCATCAAAATCACATGACACAGGAAGGCATGGCGGAAGCTCTCCATGTGTCGCCCAGGTCTTATTTTGATCAGGAACACGGCCGGTATGGTTTTTCTGCTATGTCTCTGGTATTTTTTATCCTCCTTCTTTCAGAGGAAGATCTGCTGAAATTCTTTAAAAATTTAAGATTTATTCTAGAAGGGAGTGAGCCTGATGCCTTACACTGCCAATATCCGCCGGTTACTTTTCATGCTGGGCACAACCCCTAGCTACGCAGGATTCCAATATGTAGTTTATGGCCTCAGCCTG
The DNA here is from genome assembly GCA_019119895.1 of Candidatus Anaerostipes avistercoris. Lineage (GTDB taxonomy): Bacteria > Bacillota > Clostridia > Lachnospirales > Lachnospiraceae > Anaerostipes > Anaerostipes avistercoris. Next base: position 57,801 of record DWWD01000042.1, read on the forward strand.
CTGTCGGAAAATAACGGAGCGGGGCTGCAGCTTGTCACGAAATGGCTGTATCCGGACATTGCAAAACATTATCACACCAACTGGAAAACAGTGGAGCGTGATATCCGTACTCTGATCGGCGTCATCTGGAGAAAAAATCCTTCTCTCCTTCAGTACATTGCCGGATATCCCATGAAGTATAAACCGACTGTCAGCCAGTTCTTCGCGATCTTATGGGAGTACCTTTCTTTCTCCTTCCCTGAATCATCCACCCTTTAACGTTTCTTTTTTTCTATTATTATAATCATTCCGTGTTGCATTTTGTGTTGCACAGCAGTGCAGCACGGAATGCTAAACTGTATTTTTTCCTGCATTTCTACATCATATCCCGCACATCAAAAACCACGCGAAACCGCCATTTTACGCAGAAAATAAGGACACCAGCATAATTGCTGATGTCCTGTGATAAATCGGGGCGACAGGATTTGAACCTGCGACCTCGTAGTCCCGAACCACGCGCTCTACCAAGCTGAGCCACGCCCCGTGCATTTGCTATTATAGCGCTTTTCCTATCCGTTTGTAAAGAGGAAATTTAAAAAATTTCAAATTAGTGGTACAATAGGGAAAAGGAGGGCTGCAGATGAGAAAAATTTACGGTATGTATTTCAGCGGTACGGATACCACAAAAAAAATCGTGGAATTCCTGGCGGACCGGCTTTCACAGTACCTGCAGGGGGAGAAGAGAATCTATGATTTCACACTGCCCGCAGCGAGAAAAGGGTATCCGGAATTTACAGAAGATGATATAGTAGTATTTGGGACACCGGTGATCGCAGGCAGGGTGCCCAATGTTTTGCTGCCATATCTGAGGACAATCCGGGGAAACCAGGCGGCGGCAGTGCCGGTGGTGCTGTATGGAAACCGCAATTACGATGATGCTCTGATTGAGCTGAGGGATCTTCTGGAGAACGGAGGATTTCGCACCATGGCAGCAGGCGCGTTTATCGGAGAACATACATTTTCAAAGATTCTGGCGGCGGGAAGGCCGGATCAGAAAGATATGGAAACGGCCGGAACCTTTGCCCGGCAGATCGCGGAATCTCTGGCTGCATGGGACGGAAAACATCCGGTGCCGGTAAAAGGAGAAACTCCTTACCGCTATTATTATCAGCCGAGAGACCGGTACGGCAGTAAAATTGACATCCGCAAAGTAAAGCCGAAAGTGAATGACAGATGTACCGGCTGCGGATTGTGCGTGGAAATCTGTCCGATGGGATCGATTTCCGGTGAGGATGTCCGGCAGTATACGGGAATCTGCATGAAATGCGGCGCCTGCATCAAAAAATGTCCGCATCACGCAAGGTATTATGATGATGAGGGATATCTTTATCACAAAAAAGAACTGGAAGAAATGTATGAAAGGCGGGCAGAACCGGAGATATTTCTTTTATAAAGAAGCTTGAGAGGAATTTTGCCGGGTCCGTTCTGGAACAGGAAGAAAGAAATGAATAAAATAAATTATCAGAAGAAACTGGATCAGGTGATCGGTGAAATCGGAGACAGCAGGCCGAAACTTCTGCTCCACAGCTGCTGTGCGCCGTGCAGCAGTTATGTTCTGGAATATCTGTCAGAATATTTTCAGATTACGGTTTTCTATTATAATCCGAATATAGATTCCGCTCAGGAGTACGAAAAAAGAGTGGGAGAGCAGCAGAGACTGATCAGAGAGATGAATCTGGACGGAATCCGTGTGATTGACGGCGGATACGATCCGGAAGTTTTTTACCGGGCAGTCCGGGGATACGAGAAGGAACCGGAAGGCGGGGAGAGATGCCGGAAATGTTACCGGCTGAGGCTTCAGGAAACGGCCCGCAGGGCGGCAGAAGGCAGGTTTGATTATTTCACCACAACGCTTACGATCAGTCCGCTGAAGAATGCCCGGTGGCTGAATGAAATCGGACAGGAAGAAGGAGAGAAATACGGAGTTCCTTTTCTTCCGTCGGATTTTAAGAAAAAGGGAGGGTACCAGCGGTCGATTCAGCTGTCAAAAGAGTACTCTCTGTACCGGCAGAATTTCTGCGGGTGTATTTTTTCGAAGAATGAGAGCCTTAAGAGGCAGCGGATTCTGGCGGAACAAAACGCTGCGGCGGAAGAAAGTTGAGAAAAAAGAAAAGAAAAGCTCGAAAAATTTCGGGAAAAGTACTTGCGCAATCATTTAGAATGTGGTAAAATCTTAACAATTTGTAGAGAAATATTTCTAAAATGATAGCACAGGTAGTATTGGAGAATTATCGCTTTTTCTAATACTTGGGTTTGTGATTTTTATTTTAGTTTTATTTCTCTTTTTTGCTGAAATTGGAACTTTTTTCAAAAAAGGCAAAAGAAGGAAAACAATTTCTACGAATTTTATTTAGGAGGAAATTTTCATGAATGCATTTTTGATACTGGAAGATGGACATGTGTTTGAAGGCAGGAGCTTTGGAGCACAGAAGGAAGTCATTTGTGAAGTGGTATTCAATACTTCTATGACAGGATACCTGGAAGTGCTGACAGATCCATCATATCAAGGACAGGGTGTGGTTATGACATACCCGCTGATCGGAAATTACGGAGTCTGCCTGGAGGATGCAGAGTCAGATAGACCCTGGCATTCCGCTTTTATCGTAAGGGAGATTTCAAGAATGTCCAGCAATTTCCGCAGAGAGGAGGAGCTGGAAGAGTATCTGAAAGAGCATGATATTCCGGGAATCTGCGGCGTTGACACACGTGCTATCACAAAGATTCTGAGGGAAGACGGATGCATGGGCGGAATGATCACAACAAATCCGGACTATAATTTAGATGAAATTCTTCCGAAATTGAAAGCATACAGAGTAACAGATGCGGTAAAAACAGTGACAAGAAAAGAAAAAACACATGTAAAAGGCGACGGACCGAAGGTTGCGCTGCTGGATCTGGGCACAAAGAAAAATATCGTGAGATCTCTCAATAAAAGAGGATGCGACGTAACAGTGTATCCGGCGTTTACTTCCGCAGAAGAAATTCTCGGAGATCAGCCGGATGGAATCATGCTGTCCAACGGACCTGGGGATCCGAAAGAGTGCACGGAAATCATCAAAGAGATCAAAAAACTTTATAACAGTGATGTTCCGATTTTTGCCATCTGTCTGGGACATCAGCTGATGGCTCTCGCAACAGGAGCCGATACGGAAAAGATGCGCTGGGGACACAGAGGAGGAAATCATCCGGTGAAGGATCTTGCCACCGGAAGAGTTTATATTTCTTCTCAGAATCATGGATATGTGATCAAGAGTGAATCTATTCCGGAAGATATTGCGGAAGTTTCTTTTATCAATGTAAATGACAGAACAATCGAAGGATTAAACTATAAGAATAAAAAAATCCGTACTGTACAGTTCCATCCGGAAGCATGTCCGGGACCACAGGATACGGCTTACTTATTTGATGAATTTTTGGATGTGATGAAAGGAGCAAAAAATGCCTAAGAGAGAAGATATAAAGAAAGTACTTGTCATCGGATCAGGACCAATCGTCATCGGACAGGCAGCGGAATTTGATTACGCGGGAACGCAGGCCTGCAGAGCTCTTCAGGAAGAAGGAGTGGAAGTTGTGCTTGTAAACTCCAACCCTGCAACGATCATGACAGATAAAGACATTGCGGATAAGGTATACATCGAGCCGTTAACTGCAGCCGTTATTGAAAAAATCATTGAAAAAGAAAAACCGGACAGCATTCTGCCGACGCTGGGAGGACAGGCAGCCTTAAACCTTGCCATGGAATTGTGTGAGAGCGGATACCTGGAAAAAGCAGGGGTGAAACTGATCGGAACATCTCCTTCCACGATCAAGAAAGCAGAGGATCGTCTGGAATTCCAGAAAACAATGGAAAAGATCGGGGAGCCGATTGCTGCGGGACAGGTTGTAACAACCATTGAGGACGGTGTTGAGTTTGCGAAAGTCATCGGATATCCTGCCGTTCTGCGTCCAGCTTATACCCTTGGAGGAAGCGGCGGCGGAATCGCTCATAATCAGGAAGAACTGGAAACCATCCTGGAAAACGGACTTCGTCTGAGCCGTGTGGGAGAAGTTCTGGTGGAGCGCTACATCGGCGGATGGAAAGAAATCGAATATGAAGTAATGCGTGATGAGAATGGAACATGCATTACGGTTTGTAATATGGAAAATATTGACCCGGTAGGTGTGCATACGGGAGACAGTATTGTTGTGGCTCCTTCTCAGACACTGGGAGACAAGGAATATCAGATGCTGCGTACTTCTGCCCTGAATATCATCACAGAGCTGGATGTACACGGCGGATGCAACGTTCAGTATGCGCTGAATCCGGACAGTTTTGAATATTGTGTCATCGAGGTAAATCCTCGTGTCAGCCGTTCTTCTGCGCTGGCTTCCAAAGCAACAGGATACCCGATCGCCAAAGTAACAGCGAAAATTGCCATCGGATATACACTGGATGAGATTGAAAATGCGGTAACGAAGAAAACATACGCAAGTTTCGAGCCGATGCTTGACTACTGTGTCGTTAAAATGCCTCGTCTTCCGTTTGATAAATTCATTCACGCGAAACGTACGCTGACCACACAGATGAAAGCGACCGGAGAAGTTATGAGTATCGGAACCAGCTTCGAGGGAGCGCTGATGAAAGCCATCCGTTCTCTGGAGCAGCACGTGGACAGCCTGATTTTCGGAAATTATGATAAACTGACAGACGAAGAATTATTAAAAGAACTGGAAAAGATTGATGACCTGAGAATCTATGTGATCGCAGAAGCAATCCGCAGAGGATTCGATTACGATACGATCTTTAATATTACGAAGATTGACCGCTGGTTCCTGGATAAGATTGCCGTTCTTGTCGAAATGGAAAGGAAACTGAAAGAAGCGGATGTACTGGATCGTGACCTGCTTCTGGAAGCAAAACGTCTGGAATTCCCGGACAAAGTCATCGGACAGCTGGCTGGAAAAACAGAGCGTGAGATCAAAGAAATGAGAAATGAAATGAATATCCACGCTTCCTATAAGATTGTAGATACCTGCGCGGCAGAGTTCGCGGCAGAAACTCCTTATTTCTACTCCTGCTATGACGGAGAAAATGAGGTGGAAGAAACATCCGGCAAGAAGAAAGTCATGGTACTGGGATCCGGACCGATCCGTATCGGACAGGGAATCGAGTTTGACTACTGCTCTGTACACAGTGTATGGGCGCTGAGCAGAGAAGGTTATGAGACAATCATCGTAAACAATAACCCTGAAACAGTTTCCACAGACTTTGACGTGGCAGATAAACTGTACTTCGAGCCGCTGACAGCGGAAGATGTGGAAAGCATCGTAGATCTGGAAAAACCGGACGGCGCGGTTGTGCAGTTCGGCGGACAGACAGCGATCAAACTGACAGAAGCGCTGATGAAGATGGGAGTTCCGATCCTCGGAACAAGCGCGGAAAATGTAGATGCAGCGGAAGACAGAGAACTGTTTGACGAAATCCTGGAAGAGTGCTGTATTCCAAGACCAAAAGGAACGACAGTGTTCACATGTGAGGAAGCCCTGGAAGTTGCCCACAGACTGGGATATCCGGTGCTGGTTCGTCCTTCCTATGTACTGGGCGGACAGGGAATGCAGATCGCGGTTTCTGATGAAGACATCACAGCCTTTATGGAAATTATCAACCGTTATGAGCAGGAGCATCCGATCCTGATCGATAAATATCTGCTCGGAAAAGAAGTGGAAGTCGATGCGGTATGCGACGGAACGGATATCCTCATTCCTGGAATTATGGAACATGTGGAACGTGCGGGAATTCATTCCGGTGACAGTATTTCCGTATATCCGTCCATCAGCCTGAGCGATAAAGTAAAACGTGTCATTGCGGAATACACAAGAAAACTGGCAAAATCCCTCCATGTTGTGGGACTGATCAACATCCAGTTTATCGTTGCCAACGAAGAAGTATATGTCATCGAAGTAAACCCTCGGTCCAGCCGTACGGTTCCTTATATCAGCAAGGTAACAGGAATTCCGATCGTTGCGCTGGCAGCACAGGTGATTACAGGAGCCAAGATCAGAGATCTGGGATACGAACCTGGCCTGCAGCCGGAATCTGAATATTATGCCGTGAAGAAACCGGTATTCTCATTTGAGAAACTGCGCGGAGCCGAGGTAAGCCTTGGACCTGAAATGAAATCCACAGGAGAATGTCTTGGAATTTCCAAGAACTATCATGAGGCTCTTTACAAAGCCTTCCTGGGTGCGGGAGTCGATCTGCCGAAATACAAGAAGATGATCCTTACGGTAAAAGACTCTGATAAGATTGATGCCGTTGACATCGGAAGAAGATTTATCAATCTTGGATATGAAATCTACTCCACAAGAAGCACCTGCAGAGTTCTGAATGAAGCGGGAGTTCCGGCAAAACCGATCAATAAGCTGGAAGAACCTTCTCCGAACTTGCTGGATTTGATTTTAGATGATAAAATTGACTTAGTCATCGATACGCCATCCCAGGGTGTGGGACGGAGCAAAGACGGATTCCTGATCCGCCGTTACGCGATCGAGACAGGCGTAACCTGTCTTACAAGTCTTGACACAGCGGATGCTCTGCTGACTAGTTTGGAAACAGGAAATCGTGATCAATTGACTGTTGTAGACATAGCGACAATTTAGCGAAAAAGAGGAGTGATGTTATGGGTCGATACACCAAACAGGATATCATAGATTTGGTAAGGGAAAATGATGTTCAGTTTATAAGACTGCAGTTTTCCGATTTGTTTGGCGCCATGAAGAACGTAGCGATTACAGCGCGCCAGCTTGAGAAGGCACTGGATAATAAATGCACATTTGACGGATCCTCCGTGGATGGATTTGTCCGGATTGAAGAGTCTGATATGTATCTGTATCCGGATCTGGACAGCTTTATCATCTTTCCATGGAGCTCCGGAGGACGGGTTGCGCGGCTGATCTGTGATGTATACGGACAGGACGGAATGCCGTTTGAAGGCGATCCGAGGAACATTCTCAAGAAAGTAATGCGGGAATGCAAAAAAATGGGCTACAAATTTAATGTGGGACCGGAATGTGAATTCTTCTTATTCCATACAGATGAAGAAGGGCAGCCGACTACATTGAGCCATGAAAAGGCAGGTTATTTTGACGTGGCGCCTCTGGATCTTGGAGAAAGCGCCAGAAGAGATATGATCCTGAATCTGGAAGAGATGGGATTTGAGATTGAAGCATCTCACCATGAAGTAGCGCCGGCACAGCATGAGATCGATTTTAAATACGACAATGCGCTCCGGACGGCCGATAACATTTTAACTTTTAAATTTGTGGTAAAATATATTGCAAAAAGGCATGGATTATATGCCAGCTTTATGCCGAAACCGATCACCGGAGTGGATGGATCCGGCATGCATCTCAATATGTCATTATGGAAAAACGGAAGGAATATTTTCGCTGATTCCAAGAATCATATCGGAATCAGCGATGAGGCTTTCTACTTTATGGCAGGGGTGATGAAACATGCGCGTGAGATGAGCCTGATTACCAATCCGCTGGTAAATTCTTATAAGAGGATCGTACCGGGATATGAGGCTCCGGTGGATGTTACATGGTCTCCGGCGAACCGCAGTCCGCTGATTCGTGTTCCGGCAGCCAGAGGCAGCGGAACCAGACTGGAATTTCGAAGCCCGGATCCGGCGGCAAACCCTTATCTTGCGCTGGCGGTCAGCCTTGCGGCAGGCCTTGAGGGAATCCGCGGCAAACTGACGCCTGGAAAAGGATCCTCTACGAACCAGTATGAAATGGCGGAGGGTGAAAAGAAAGAAGCTGGAATCATGATGCTTCCAAGAGATCTGAAGGAAGCCCTGGATATTTTCGAAAAAAGTGACTTTATCAGGAAGACACTGGGAGATCATATTTTTACAAAATATTATAAGGCAAAGAAGAGAGAATGGGAGTCTTACCAGAAATTCGTATCACAGTGGGAGATCGATGAATATTTATATAAGTTTTAATCCCCACGGTAAGCAGATGCGAGGAGGTGAGAGGCTTGGTTAGCGTCATCGTATTATTTCCAAAGCAGGAAATTGCCAGAAATATAAGAAATTTGCTTGTGCGCAGCGGTTTTGAAGTCATCGGAGTCTGTGTGACTGCGGCACAGGTCATCCAGCGAATGGAAGGGATGGAAGAAGGCATCGTAGTCTGCGGATATAAATATGCGGATATGGTATATACGGAATTGAGAGAATACCTTTCCGATGGAATTCAGATGGTATTGATCGCCTCTCGGGCACACCTGGAAGAAGAATGCGATGGAGAAAATATACATTATCTTTCCATGCCGCTGAAAGCCCACAGCCTGGTTGAAACAATGAGGGAGATTGTCAGCAGAATCTCTCATAATTCAAGTAAGAAAAAACACAGACCGAAACCAAGAACCAGGGAAGAACTGGAACTGCTGGATGGAGTAAAAAGGCTGCTGATGGAAAATAACAGAATCAGCGAAGAAGAGGCCCACCGCTATATCCAGAAACGAAGTATGGACAGCGGGGTCAGTCTGATCGAAATGGCAAAAATGATCAAAGAATCACTTACATACTAGAGTATTTAGGAGGGACTTATGTTTAAAATCAATGAGAATTATTTAAAACTTCCGGGAAGCTATCTGTTTTCCACAATCGCTAAAAAAGTAAATGAGTACTCAGCGGCGAATCCGGACAAAGACATCATTCGTCTGGGAATCGGGGACGTGACACAGCCGCTGGCGCCTGCTATCATCGACGCGCTCCACGGCGCGGTGGATGAAATGGCTCATGCGGAAACGTTCCATGGTTATGCGCCGGATCTCGGATATGAATTCCTGCGCAATGCGATCGCAAAAAATGATTACGCAGACAGAGGAGCTGACATTGCCGCAGACGAGATTTTTGTAAGCGACGGAGCAAAATGTGATTCTGGAAATATTCAGGAAATTTTTGCACAGGACAATAAAATCGCTGTATGTGATCCGGTTTACCCGGTTTATGTTGACACAAATGTTATGGCCGGAAGAACAGGAACTTATGATCCAAAAACAGAAACATGGAGTGATGTGATCTATATGCCTTGTACAGCAGAGAATAATTTCGCTCCGGATTTCCCTGAAGAAGTACCGGATATCATTTACCTGTGCTTCCCGAACAACCCGACTGGTTCTACGATCACAAAAGATCAGCTCCAGGGATGGGTAGATTACGCAAACAAGAACGGAGCTGTCATTATCTATGACGCTGCATATGAAGCATATATTTCTGAAGACAATGTAGCTCACACGATTTATGAGTGCGAGGGAGCAAGAACCTGCGCGATTGAGTTAAAGAGTTTCTCTAAAAACGCAGGATTTACAGGCGTGCGCCTTGGCTACGCCGTTGTTCCGAAGGATCTGAAATGCGGAGATGTAAGACTGCATGATCTCTGGGCAAGACGCCACGGAACAAAATACAACGGAGCTCCGTATATCGTACAGAGAGCCGGTGAGGCTGTTTATTCCGAAGCTGGAAAAGAACAGTTAAAGAAACAGGTCGGATATTATATGAATAACGCGAAAGTTATTTTCGAAGGTTTAAAAGATGCGGGATATACAGTATCCGGCGGAGTGAACGCTCCATATATCTGGTTAAAGACTCCGGATCAGATGACATCATGGGAATTCTTTGACTATCTGCTGGAGCATGCCAACGTAGTAGGAACACCAGGATCAGGATTTGGTCCGAGCGGAGAAGGATATTTCCGGCTTACAGCGTTCGGAAGCTATGAAAATACAGTAGCCGCAATGGAAAGAATTAAGAATATGTAACAGGCAGAAAAGACGTATCGGAAGAAAACTGGTACGTCTTTTCCTTTCAATGGTGAGAAGAAAATGTGATTTTCTGTATACGAAAGCCACTGGTATGTGATAAAATATTAAAAAGTTTGAGGTGAAAAAGGAGACATATCTATGAAAATGTTAAATCTGGAACAGGAATTACAGGAAAATGCTTATCCGGGAAGAGGAATCGTGATCGGGAAATCTCCGGACGGAACAAAGGCGGTTACTGCGTATTTTATCATGGGAAGAAGTGAGAACAGCAGAAACCGTATTTTTGCGGAAGAAGGAGAAGGAATCCGCACACAGGCTTTTGATGAGTCAAAACTGACAGATCCGAGCCTGATCATTTACGCGCCGGTCCGTGTACTTGGCAGTAAGACCATTGTGACCAACGGAGATCAGACGGATACCGTATATGACGGAATCAAAGAGGGACTTACCTTTGAACAGTCTTTAAGAAGCCGTGAATTTGAACCGGACGGACCGAACTATACGCCTAGAATTTCAGGAATCATGCAGGTGGAAGACGGAACATTCCATTACGCCATGTCCATTTTAAAGAGCAATAATGGAAATCCTGACAGCTGCAATCGTTATACTTTCACTTATGAGAATCCGGTTCCAGGAGAAGGACATTTCATTCATACTTATATGCATGACGGCGATCCGCTTCCAAGTTTTGAGGGAGAGCCAAAGCTGGCAGCGATGGAAGATGATATCGATGTGTTTACAAAAGCGCTCTGGGAGAGCCTGAATGAAGACAATAAGGTTTCTCTGTTTGTGCGTTACATTGATATTGCCACCGGAAAATATGAGACAAGAATCGTGAATAAGAATCAGTAATCAATCAAAGGAAAAAGGAGAAAAGCAAAATGAAAGAATTAGAGTTAAAGTATGGCTGCAACCCGAATCAGAAGCCTTCTAAAATCTGTATGGCAGACGGAAGCGATCTTCCGATTGAAGTAATCAATGGAAAACCGGGATACATCAACTTCCTGGATGCATTCAATGGATGGCAGCTGGTAAGAGAATTGAAGAAAGCGACGGGACTTCCTGCGGCGACTTCTTTTAAGCATGTTTCTCCTGCCGGAGCGTCCGTGGGAAGACCAATGTCCGATACTTTAAAGAAGATTTACTGGGTAGACGATATGGGTGATCTGTCTCCGCTGGCATGCGCTTACGCAAGAGCAAGAGGCGCTGACAGAATGTCTTCTTTTGGTGATTTTATCGCGCTTTCCGACGAATGTGACGCAGATACAGCGCGCCTGATCAAACGGGAGGTATCTGACGGAGTCATTGCTCCTGGCTACAGCGAGGAAGCGCTGGAACTTTTGAAACAGAAGAAAAAAGGAAACTATAATATTATCAAAATTGATCCGGATTATCAGCCGGCTCCGTTAGAGCATAAAGAAGTGTTCGGCGTTACATTTGAGCAGGGGCGTCAGGAACTTCCGATTGATGATGAATTATTATCCAATATCGTAACGGAGAATAAGGAAATTCCGGAGGAAGCGCTGACAGACATGAAGATTTCCCTGATCGTACTGAAATATACACAGTCCAATTCTGTATGTTTCGTAAAAGATGGTCAGGCGATCGGTATCGGCGCCGGACAGCAGTCCCGTGTTCACTGTACAAGACTGGCAGGCCAGAAGGCAGATAACTGGTGGCTGAGACAGTGCCCGAAAGTTATGGAGCTTCCATTTAAGGATAAGATCCGCCGTGCAGACCGTGATAATGCGATCGATCTGTACATCGGAGATGAGTACATGGATGTTCTGGCAGACGGAGCATGGGAAAACATCTTCACAGAGAAACCGGAAGTATTCACGAAAGAAGAGAAGAGAGCATGGCTGGACAAGCTGACAGACGTAACGCTTGGATCCGACGCATTCTTCCCATTCTCAGACAACATCGAGCGTGCCCATAAGAGCGGTGTAAAATATGTGGCACAGCCGGGAGGATCCGTAAGAGATGACGCAGTCATCGAATGCTGTGACAAATATGGAATGGCAATGGCCTTTACAGGAATCCGCCTGTTCCATCACTAGAGCCAGACTCTGGTGTGACAGAGATACATCTGAATAAGAAGAATTGAGAACAGTTCTCCTGCAGAACGGAGTGTGAATCCGGTCTGCAGGGAACTGTTTTTTCTTTAGTGATTTTGGGTTTGGGGAATTTGGATCTGGAATTAAAAAGCTGATTGGGGCAGGGAAGCATCTGAGTATAGGAAAACACCAAAAATGGAGGAAAAAACTGCGGTATGAGCATCTGGAAATTCAAAAGAATTCTTAAAGAGAATTTCTAGAGAATTGGGAATTGTTAAATATGAATAAAAAGTAATGAATAAATTGACATTGTTTATGAAATGTGCTAAATTAGAAACAACATATTTGTAACAATTTGGCAATTTTATGAAAGGGACTATCGTTTACCGAGCCGGATTGGATGAAGGGGATCAGTAAAGAGGATAATGATAAGCGGCAGCCTTAGTTTTAACATTAAGGAGGCGTTTTATGATCCGAAAGAAGATTCAGGCAGCAGTCGGCGCGGGGGTTATGACACTGGGATTTGTGATGGATCCGGCGGCGGCAGAGGGACAGCAGTTTGCGTCGGCGGGAGTCGGCCGGACGATCGAGCAGTATATGGACCGCGTATCTGCTGTTCCGAAAGAGGTAAAACCGGCATATGTATCCTACCAAGGATACGCAGTTCCGAAGGTAGACAGCCATCTCAATGTCAGGAGCCGCCCGTCATCGGGAAGCACAGTCGTTGGAGAACTGAAAGACAGAAACATAGCGAAAGTCATGTCACAAAAAGACGGATGGGCAAGAATCCAGTCCGGAGATGTGGAAGGATATGTGAATGAACAGTATCTGGTCTGCGGGGAAGAGATTCACGCGTATGCGGAACAAAAACAGTACCCGAAGACAGCAGTGATCACGGCGGATGCACTGAAGGTTCGGAGAGAACCGAATCTCAAGTCAGATGTGCTTACCGTGGCTGAGAAGGGCAGCAGTTACGAAATTGTAAACGGCCGGGAAGCCCAATGGACAAAAGTAAAGATTCAGAATGGAGAGGGATACATATCCAAAGAACATATTAAGCTGGGATATGACCTTAAGGAAGCGGAGCCGGCAGCGGGAACAGAAAACACAGCCTCATCCGGCAGTAAAAAGTCTTCGGCATCGAAGACATCTGCAAAGCAGAAGGACAGTGTATCTGGCAGATCCCGTGGGAGTCAGATTGCGGCCTACGCTGTAAAATATGTGGGTAATCCCTACGTATACGGCGGAACCAGCCTTACCAATGGAACGGACTGTTCCGGGTTTGTTATGAGAGTCTATGAGCATTTTGGCTATCGGTTAAGCCGCACTTCAGCGGCACAGGCCGGGAATGGCAGAGAGATTTCGCTAAGTACCATACAGCCGGGAGATTTGCTTTTCTATCGGAATGGAAGGCGGATCAATCATGTGACCATGTATATTGGGAATGGAAAAGTGGTTCACGCCAGCAATTCCGCACCGTACCCGAAGGGCGGAATTAAGATTTCAAGCGTCAGTTACCGCACGCCGTGCAAGGCGGTGCGGATCATAAAGTAGAGAGAGAAGATTAAATTTATCATACAAAAGCAGGAGCAGTGAGAAAATAATTCTTACTGCTCCTGTTATTTTATAAAACAATTCTAATATGTCCTGAATGGAGAAGAAGGATAAAGAATATCTGTGGCGCTGCCGCTTTCAATGATGGAAGGAATATCTCCATATCGGTGCAAAAGGCTGAAAAAGGAATCAAAAGTCTGGATTTTTTCCAATTGCAATAGTATGCCTGGAGAGAGTTTTTGAATTTCTTCCAATAGCCGGCAGCAGTAATAATTCCGATATTTCTGGTTTCGTTCCATTGCTTTTTTTGAAATCCATGTATGGGTAATGTGTTCGGATGGATCAGGCAGATAAAAATTCCACCATGAACAATTCGGATGTTTGCTGGTAAAATAACCTTTTGCCGGATTCCATACGATATCTATAAGAGGCTTTGTAAATTTTAATGCCTGCATTTCCTGTAAGCACATCAGAAACAGACGCTGTTCTACAAAAAGCAGTTCTGAATTAATGAATTTAGAAGTAAAAAAATTGTGCCTTAAGAATTTTAATGTTTCTCTGCAATAATAATTTTTCAAACGGTCATATTTAAAATACATAATGGATGTATTAGCTGCCGGAAGCCGGAAATCCCAGGTTTTCTTTAACGAATATCCATCGGGAAGATGAAGAGATTCCTTCTGGCAGTACCATTCTGTATATGGCCAGACAGCTTCCCAGTGTGTGAATAGAGCAGCCTGATCCAGGAATTCATGGGGATTTTCCCATAGAATCAAATCCGTATCCATAAGCATGCAGGGAGCTGATTCCATGTCCAGAATAAAAAATTTTCCGATATTAAAAAAGGAAGATGTATTATAAATCGCGGAGTCAATTTGCTGATCCAGACTTTCTCCGTCCAGAATATTCCAGACATCAGATAAATGAAGTTCTTCCATTTTATGAACGGTATAAGAGTCACAGTACAATTTGGTACGATGGCCGTAAGACCGCATTTTCAAAGATGAAACAATCATTGTCAGCAAATTAAAATCAGAAAATTCATCTTTAGTTCCGGGCAGGCGGTTGGGCCGCCAGTTCAGATAATGGACGTTCATGATTGCACCTCTTTTCTTTCATTGGAGTGATTAAAATTTTTCTTCCATGCGTTTACTGTAATTTTCAAACCTTCCGAAAGGCTGGTTGTGGCTTTAAAACCGAATTCTTTTTCAGCTTTTTCAACATTCATTTCAGGATAATGAAAATCAATGTTTGATTGAGTGAGAATGACAGGTTTCCGGGCAGGGTCGATTTCATGTATCAACATCCTGACAATGTCTTCAATATAGTATGTACATCCTGATCCGATATTAAGAATGGAACAGGATGACGGTATATGGTTTTTGTCTGATTCCAGTCTGAGAATTATTTTATAAACAGCTTCTGTCAGATCATATATGAAAAGATAATCTGTCTTTGAAGATAATTTTGTTTTCTGATCGACATAAATCTGAGGCTGTTCACCGCTGAGCAGGCGCTGAATCGTTAATGGGATGAGTCTTTTATGGGTGTCTCCCGGTCCGTAGATATTGGACAAACGAAGGATGACAATAGGAAAATCCGTAATGTCGAATGCTCTGAATTCTGCGAGATATTTGGATTTTATGTATGGGTTCAGATTCCGCGCGTCGATCAGCTCGTTCTCAAAATGCTGGCTCTGGTTATGTGAACCCTGATAAACAAGTGAAGTGGAAGCCAGTATAACTCCGCGGATCCGGCGGTATTCGGAACAGGCTTCACATATGGCATTTGTCATTTTAACATTATCCAGATAAGCATCTGCGGGATTTAAACTGGCTTTGGCGACAGTAGAAACCCCTGCTAAATGGATGATATAGTGAATCTTTTTTTCAAACAGGATTCTTTCCAGCAGCAGAGCGTCGGCGGCATTTCCGGTATAATAACTGTCTGCTGTTTCGGGAATCCGCTGTTTATTGATCAGTGACCGGGTTAAAACAATAATTTTAATCTGTTCATAGGATTCTGGTATTTGATGTGCCAGAAAATTGATCAGAGCCTGACCGATAAAACCAAGACCTCCTATGAGTAAAATATTGAGTGTTTTATCTTTCATTTGTTCCTCCTTTCAGCCGGTAAAACGCTTCTAACCAGGCAATATATTCCGATGCATTTAATTTTGAAAGTTCAGGAAATTTTCTTTTTAAAGTAATTTCATCAAGTTCACGAATTAGTATTTTATCAAGACGGCCGGATAAATCGGGTCTGTCTGCTTCCGGGAGTATTTCAGTCATATGAATAAATTCATTGCTGCTCAGGGCAAGAGCATAAGCTGTAATAAAAAGAATATCCCGGGTGACCGGCAGGGAACCGTTTCGGAGATCAGCTGCCTGAGTGTCGGAAAAACCGCTTGATTTTACAAAATCCCTGTGGCTCATGTGCTTTCTGTAAATATAATCATTGACAATCTGGGAAAAACTGCAGGAAACTTTTGCAATTTTTCCATTAACAAACGTATACTGCCCGGTGGAAACGCCGTCGGCAGAAGCGCTGATCCGGTCAATCAGCAGTTTGGCAAGAAGCTCTGCGGACAAAATACATATATTCTGGTTTGCATGAAACAAAGATGTTATCTTTTTGGCGATGTCATAAATTAAAAAGTGATCAACCGGCGTTTCGCGCTGAATCTGTAAAAAAGTATGAAACGTATCAATATCCTGATATACAGAGGCTCCGCAATTTACAAAATCAGTAATGGTAGAAGTCTTTTGATTCAGGGATTGAAAATTTGTTGCAAAAATCAAATGGATGAAATAATCATAACCATTTCTTTTGATAAAATTCTGGGGGCTCATTTCATTTTTCTGTAAGGAATCAATATCCTGTGATAAACTTGATCTGTTCATTATATTCATGGCAATCCCTCCCATAAATCATAGGTATATCTCAAGATTGTCTTGTTGAGGATAAAGCGTAATGATAAAATGAAAACAATCATGGAGAAATACAATTTTAACTGAATGGTTCTGAAATTTTATATAATTTTAGTTTACTCTGGAAAATGAGAAATGTATGCAGGGGAATTTCCCCGCAACATAAATCAGAGGAAATGCTGTATCTGCGGCAGGAATATTTGAGGAGATGATGAATATGCCTAAAATGATCATAAAGCCCACGCTGAATCTGGAAAATATCCGCTGTTTTCTGTATGGTTATGGAACGAATGATGGATGGGAAAAAGAAGCCCTCTATAAAATACCTGCACTGAATAGAGGTATATCCGGACACGAACCGGAAAGAATCAAAAACCGCAGAGATTTTTTGAGTGCGCATTTCGGTTCAGATTTTGTTGATTATATGACAGAAAGATATCTGGGCAGGATGGGGAAAAAAGAAAAAAATGATTTCATAAGGGAACTCTGCGGAAGAAAAGAAAGCAGGATGGGAACCGTCAGTTTTATAAAGAATATCAGTGAAATGTGCAAAACAGGGAAGGGGTGGTTCAGTCTTCCGGATTTGATTGAAATAAACAAAGCAGTTTTAAGTCAGTGGGAGATGAAGGGTTTTGACGATAAAATGCGCGGTTTTCTTGAGAAAATGACAGAAGTGGAGAATAATGATACTGTATCCTATATTTTACAGAACATTTTGCGCAAAGCGTCGATTCATACTGCAGCCCATGGCTCTTTAGAAAGCAGAGCAGAAATTTTATCCCTGACAATGCTGGCGGCGTTACTGCGGGAGGATTTCCCAATCACATTATTAAAGGCAGACACCAGGAAATATTCAGATGATCAAAAGTATCATATGGAGAATCTTTTCGCAGCGGTGCAGAGCAATTTATCTGTTTTAAATATGCAGTTATTTGCGCAGGAAAATTTTTTGAAAAAAACAGAAGAGACCTTTTCTGTTTCCATAAAGACAGGGGATGATGCTTATGATCTCATAAGCCGGGAACACAACATGAATTTTCTCAGGGGGTACTATTCTCTCCAATTATTCGAAATGGATAAAGCGGACTATATGATGGACTATACGGATATGAAAAAAGAAATGGAGAAATATAAGTTCCAACTGGCCGGAGACAGCATTCCGTTTCTTCATAATGCTGCCTTTTATATGCGGGAGTTTGGGAAAGATGGGATGAAACAAATGCTTCATTATGCTTCCTCTGTGTTCAGCCATGGAGAGGAAGCTTACGAGAGTATAAGATTCCTATGCAAAAAATACAGAGAATGTATCAGCTGGTACCGAAAAGTAATCTACTGGAATCTGGTCACTGCCTGCCATGGACAGCCGTATAATGTGATAAAGGAGATGGCGGAATTCGCAATGATGCTTTATCCGGAAGAAACGCCCTCTTTTTTTCTATATTATGAAATGAATCTATATGATATAAAAAAGGAAGAAACATCCATAAGGCGGCAGTTCTGTCTGTCTATGAAAAGGATCAAATATCATCATATGGCCGTTACATTTCCTGAAATGTTTTATGATTTGGATTTTGTGAAACATACAGTGTTTCCTGAATCTGTGACATCCATAAAAATGCGGTATATCGGCGGCTCAGATTCTGAAAACCATGAACATGCAGTAATCGATGTATTTTTTGATGAGTTTAAACGGCTGGATCAAATGTGTAAAATGCAGAAAGATATATTAGATGACTTATATGCCATGGTGAGTATGGAAAGAAACAGCATGGATGAAAAAATAAAATCTAAAATTGACAGCCACAGAAGCTCCATGGAAAAAATACTGAAAGTACCGCCGGTTGTGATAAAAGAGCCGCTTGCCGGCTATATGAAAGAAAAAAATATAAAAACCGCAGAATTTCAAAATTTTTGTACTTATATATACGGATGTGTACTGGAACATTTACGATATATTGATTTGATAACAGAGAATGGTTGTGACAGCAGGGAAAAAAGCAATGACTGCATAAGAAATTATCATCACGCAGAAAAATCATGTATGACAGAGATCCGGTATTTAAATGAAATCCCAAATTACTGGTTTGCAGGCTGGAGTGAGGAGGCTCTTGAATATTTAAAAATAAAAAGCAGTGAACTGCTGATTCTTTCCATTGACTGGGATGTATGGGTTGATACCCGGGAAGAAGCCGAATTCAAATTGTTCTGTGCTTTGGACAGTATGGAAAATGATACGTTAAAAGCAGAACGAAGCATTGCGGAAGCGGAACAAAATATTTTTGAAATGGAAAATGAATGGAAATCATTGATTGCGGATTTGGAAGAAATAAAAAATAATGTGTAAAAGAAAGGCACCGCCAAAATAAATTCGGCGGTGCCGTTTCTTTTATGAACTATACATTAAACCGGAATACAATAATATCTCCGTCTTTTACGACATATTCTTTGCCTTCCTGGCGTACCAGTCCTTTTTCTTTGCATGCGTGCATACTTCCGTTTTCCATCAGGTCATCATAAGAAACGACCTCGGCACAGATAAAGCCGCGTTCGAAATCAGAGTGGATTTTACCGGCAGCCTGAGGCGCCTTGGTTCCTTTTTTGATGGTCCATGCACGGGTCTCATCCTCACCGGATGTAAGGAAACTGATCAGTCCAAGAAGAGAATAGCTGGCTGCGATCAATTTTTCAAGGCCGGATTCTTCCAGGCCGAGATCTTCCAGGAATTCTTTTTTCTCATCATCATCCAGTTCAGAAATTTCCTGTTCAATCTGAGCGCATACAACGAAAACTTTCGCGTCCACGTCTTCTGCGTATTTCTTTACAGCTGCCACATATTCATTGTCCTCTTCTGCATCTGCCAGTTCATCTTCGTTTACGTTGGCGGCGAAAATAACTGGTTTAACGGTCAGAAGATTGCATGAATTTAAGATCAGCTGATCTTCTTCATCTTCCACTTCAAATGTCTTGGCGAGTTTTCCGTCTTCCAGATGGGCCTTGACTTCCTTCAGAAATTCTACTTCGTGAGCCAGAGCCTTGTCATTGCGTGCGCCTCTGGTAGATTTGGCGATTCGTCTGTCCAATACTTCAATATCAGAAAAAATCAGCTCAAAGTTGATGGTTTCGATATCACGGAGAGGATTGACAGAACCGTCCACATGTACAATGTTGCTGTCATCAAAACAGCGGACAACATGTACGATCGCATCGACTTCACGGATATTGGCAAGGAACTGATTGCCGAGACCTTCACCTTTGGAGGCTCCCTTTACGAGACCGGCGATATCAACGAATTCAATGGCAGCCGGAATGACCTTCTTGGAATGATACATTTCAGCGAGACGGTCTACCCTGGAATCCGGAACGGCAACGATTCCCACATTCGGATCAATCGTACAAAACGGATAGTTAGCTGATTCGGCGCCTGCCTTTGTCAGAGAATTAAATAATGTACTTTTTCCAACGTTCGGCAGTCCGACGATACCTAATTTCATAAGCATTTCCTTTCTGTTTGCGTAAATTTTCATTTAATAGTCTAACACAAGGAACTTGAAAAGGAAAGAGAAATAGGATAAGATATTTATCTTAGGAATAAGGAACAAAGAGGGATTTTGTGTTTACAAAGAAAGGAAGAAAGATATGGCAAGTGAAATTCGATTCCCAAATCTGGGAATTGTACTGGAAAAGGTAGGCGAGGGATTCTATATAGGGAATTTTGAAATAAGATATTATGGAGTCATGATCGCCCTTGGATTTTTATTCGGACTGACCTTATCTTATTATGCGGCAAAACGTACCAAAGGATTTGATCCGGAAATGGTGTTTGACTATCTGATCTGCATGGTAATCCCTGCAATTGTCGGAGCAAGACTCTATTATGTGATTTTCTCCTGGGATTATTATAAGAATCATCTGAATGAAATCATCGAAATCCGAAACGGCGGTCTGGCAATTTATGGAGGCATCATTGCCGCTGCGCTGGTATTGTTTATTTTCTGCAGAGTGCGTAAAGTATCCATGGCTCAGTTCACAGATATCGCAGTGAAAGGTCTGCTGGTGGGACAGATTCTGGGACGGTGGGGCAACTTCTTTAACCGAGAGGCTTTTGGAAGTTTTACGGACAGTCTGTTTGCGATGCAGATTCCTACGGACTATTTCCTGGAACATGGGAGACTGACCGAAATCATCGAATCAGGACTTTATGATAAAGCAGTTTTTTTAGACGCCGGAGGCAGTGTGGCGTCTTATATCCAGGTACATCCGACATTTTTATATGAAAGCGTGTGGAACCTGCTGGTGCTGTTTATCATTTTGTGGTTCACAAAAAGAAAGGCATTTGACGGCGAATTGACAGCCATCTATGCTGTGGGATATGGAATCGGCCGGTTCTGGATCGAGGGACTCAGGACAGATTCCCTGATGATCGGAAGTACGGGAATCCGGGTGTCACAGGTGCTGGCAGCACTTCTGGCTGCCGGCGGAATCGCTGTAATCCTGTGGAAGAGGAGCAGGATATGGAAAGAGAAAAAAAGAGTTTCTGAAGAAAAATAAGTTTTCACAGAGACGAAAATGAAGGATGAATAGAAAGGTGGAGAGGAACCGGCCGGAGGACCGTGCACTTCTCCGCCTTTCTGCGTCAAAGAAACAATTCGCTGTGAATGACTCGAAAAATGTCGAATTTATAAGAAAAAACTAAGATTTGGTTGTGGATTATTCCTTGCTTTTTTAATAGGTATCGTATAAAATGTTCATATAAGTGGTTAGAAGTGGTAGAAGGTGGGGGAACTCTCCGATATCACGGACTAGAGTGGCAGGCGCGAAGAGGTGAGTCCATGTTCATGGGGGAACACAAACACACAATCGATGCAAAGGGCAGGCTGATAATCCCGTCCAAGTTCCGGGAGGAACTGGGACAAGAGTTTATTATAACAAGGGGATTGGATGGATGTCTGTTTATTTTCCCTCAAAATGAATGGAAAGAATTTGAAGAGAAGCTCAGAAACCTTCCACTGATTGATAAGAATGCCAGGAAATTTTCAAGATTCTTTCTGGCCGGGGCGACAGCCTGCGAATTGGATAAGCAGGGCAGGATCCTGGTGCCGGGAGCTCTTCGGGAATTTGCGGGCATGGACAAGGAAGTTATGCTGGCGGGAATGTTAAACCGCATTGAAGTATGGAGCAAAGAGCGGTGGGATGCCAATAATTCTTATGAGGATATGGATGAAATCGCAGCCGGCATGCAGAATTTAGGACTGAATTTTTAGGTGGGCGAATGGAATTTAAACATATTTCCGTATTACTGGAAGAGACGATCAGAGAACTTCATATAAAACCCGATGGAATCTATGTGGACGGAACCATGGGAGGCGGTGGACATGCCTGGGCAATCTGCAGGCGGCTGTCTGATCAGGGACGCTATATCGGAATCGACCAGGATGCGGATGCAATTGCTGCAGGAAGCCGGAGACTGGAAGAATTCGGAGATAAGGTTACGATTGTCAGAGATAATTATGTAAATATGCCGAAGATCCTTCGGGAACAGGGAATCGATAAAGTCGACGGCATACTGCTGGATCTGGGAGTGTCTTCTTTTCAGCTGGATGAGAAGGAAAGAGGATTTACTTACCGGGAAGATGTTCCTCTGGATATGAGGATGGATCAGAGGCAGGAACTGACAGCCAGGGACATTGTCAATGAATATTCAGAGATGGAACTGTTCCATGTGATAAGGGATTACGGAGAAGAGAAGTTCGCCAAGAACATTGCAAAACATATCGTCAGCAGACGACAGAAAAAGCCAATCGAAACAACAGGGGAATTAACAGAGATCATTAAAAACGCCATTCCGAAAAAGGTACGTGCTGTCGGAGGCCATCCGGCAAAGAGGACCTTTCAGGCCATCCGGATCGAGTGCAATCATGAACTGGATGTGCTGAAGGACAGCATTGACGCAATGATAGATTTGCTGAATCCGAAGGGAAGGCTTTGTATTATTACATTTCATTCACTGGAAGATCGAATTGTGAAACGTGCATTTAAGAAAAATGAAAACCCGTGTACCTGTCCGCCGAATTTCCCGGTGTGTGTATGTGGGAAAGTTTCAAAAGGAAAACAGGTGACACGCAAGCCGATTGTTCCTGGGGAGGAAGAGTTAGAAGATAACAAAAGAGCAAAAAGCTCTAAATTAAGAGTGTTTGAAAGAGGTATTTAGGGGGATCGGCTTATGGACAAGACAAGGCAGGAACGTTACAATTTGATTTACGGGAATACAGCGCGCAAAATGGAGGCAGCGGAGCCGGTCAGACCGGAACCGGAGCGCAGAAAGAAGAAAGTCAGACGCAAGGCCAGACCGAAAACATCTGCAAGAACCAGAAAGAATCAGCAGAAGGCAATGGAAATTGACTTTTCATTTATTTGTGTGCTGATCGCTGCGGTTGTGATCGTTACAGGTGTCAGTCTTTTCTATCTGTCCGAAAGAGCACAGCTGATGGAACAGAGGTCTGCGCTTTCTGATAAAAAAGAACAGCTGAACGCGCTCCTTGTGGAAAATGAGAACCTGAATCTGGAAATTGAGCAGAGCATCAATCTTGATGAGATTGAAAAGACAGCAAAACAGTATGGAATGAAAGAGCCTGGCTCTGATCAGATTATTTATTATAACAGCACGGACGCTGATTATGTCCGTCAGTATGAAGATATTCCGGATGCCGACTAAGAGGTGATTACTTTGAGAAGACGACGCAGAGTGAAGAAAATAAAACGACTTAATCATGCTATGAAGGTAAGGACGATCGGAATGGTCACCTTCATAGCAATTCTTTTTATCATTCTGGCAGGAAGACTTGTTTATTTCAGTATATTTAAAAATGGAATTTATGAAAAGCAGGTCCTGTCCCAGCAGAACTATGACAGTGTGACGATTCCTTACAAAAGAGGGGATATTTTGGACCGGAATGGCAATACTTTAGCTACCAGCAGGAAATTGTACAACCTTGTGCTGGAGCCGCAGAATATTCTTCGGACGGAAGACACCAGAAAGGAAGTCGTAGCCGCATTGACTAAATATATGAAGATTGACAAAGATGACCTTATGTCGTATCTGAAAGAGAATAAAGACTCCTATTATTCTGTATATAAAGAAGATCTAACATATAATCAGGTTTCCGGTATGAAAGAATATATGGACAGCGACGAGGGAGAAAATATTGTAGGTGTGGTATTTGCGGAAAAGTATGAGAGAGAATATCCGAATCAGTCTCTGGCAGGCCATGTGATTGGATTTGTTTCCGATAACAGCGGAACCGGAGGAATCGAGCAGTATTACAACAGCACTCTTTCAGGCGTAGATGGACGGCAGTATACGTATCTCAATGAGGAACTGGAGCAGGATACTTCTGTTGTAGATCCGGAAAATGGAAAAACTGTTGTTTCAACCATTGATTCCAATATCCAGAAGATTGCCGAACAGAGACTGGCTGCTTTTGAAGAAGAATACGGAAGCAAGGGAAGCAGCATCCTGGTAATGAATCCAAACAATGGAGAAGTGTACGCCATGGCATCTTCCACTTCTTTTAATCTGGAAGAGCCGAGGAATGAGGAGAATCTCTTGACGAAATATACGCAGAGTCAGATTGATAAGATGAGCGAAGATGAAAAGGCAGATGCGTTCAATGAAATCTGGAGAAATCCGATCGTATCCAATACCTTTGAACCGGGATCCACGTTCAAGCCGTTTACTGTGGCAGCAGGACTGGAAGAAGGAATATTAGACGGAGATGAGACATTTGTATGTAACGGATACGAGCAGATCGGATCTAACCGGATCCACTGTTCCCACCGGTCAGGACACGGAACCATTACATTGTCCGAGTC
The DNA here is from genome assembly GCA_019119895.1 of Candidatus Anaerostipes avistercoris. GTDB lineage: Bacteria > Bacillota > Clostridia > Lachnospirales > Lachnospiraceae > Anaerostipes > Anaerostipes avistercoris. The sequence continues at coordinate 82,061 of DWWD01000042.1, forward strand.
CATTTCCCTGTCCTGTAATGATGCGATCATGCAGATCGCATCCAAGGAAGGGAAAGATACATTTACCAAATATCAGAGAGAATTTAATTTCGGAAGTCTGACAGGCATTGATCTGCCTGGAGAAGCATCTGCGGCATCTTTGCTTCACAGCGCAGATGAGATGCAGGATGTAGATCTTGCCACCAGTTCTTTCGGACAATCTTTTAACTGTTCCATGATCCAGCTGGCAAGCGCATTCTCCTCTCTGATCAACGGAGGTAATTACTATCAGCCACATGTGGTCAGACAGCTGCAGAATGATGAAGGGGAAGTGATCAGCAACATTGAGCCGACTCTGGTAAAACAGACTGTATCAAAAGATACGTCAGACAAGCTCAGAGAATATATGCAGGAAACCGTGGAATCAGGAACCGGAACGAGAGCGCAGCTGGATGATTATACGGTTGGAGGAAAAACCGGTACCGCAGAAAAAATTCCGAGAAGCGCGGGAACCTACATTGTTTCCTTCTGCGGATTTGCCCCGGTGGAAGATCCGCAGGTTGTCGTATATGTTGTGATCGATGAGATTCAGAAAGGATCCCAGCAGAATACAGGACTGGCAGTGGAAATGGCAAGGGATGTACTCAAGGGATCCCTGGAAGAACTGAAGGTGGCAAAGAGCAGTAATAAGTAATTGTAATATAAGCCGGATTTTTTCATACGTTTATAATAGTATGGAATTACGAGGCACAGCTGGTGAAAACAATTTATAAAAAGAAGCTCCTGGCCGTGGCGGCCGTGATATTTCTGGGATTCCTGCTGGTAGCGTCCCGACTGGGCTATGTGATGATCGCCCAGTCAGATAAATATCAGGAGCTGGCGAAAAATCTGCACCAGAGAGAAAGAGAAATCAAGGCTCCAAGAGGGAACATTTACGACCGCAATGGAGTAAAAATTGCTTCCAATAAGGCAGTTTACTCCATTTCTGTGATCTATTCGCAAATGACAGACAAAGCAAAGGTCGTGGAGGTGCTCTCAGAAGAACTGGGGCTGGAAACGAAAGAGATACAGGAAAAAGTCTATAAGAATTCTGTCCGGGAAAAGATCAAAAGCAATGTGGAAAAGGAAACGGCGGACCGGATCCGAAACTACAAGCTGGACGGAGTAAAAATAGATGAAGATTACAAGAGAGTATACCCTTACGACTCCCTGGCGTCGAAGGTTCTTGGTTTCACCGGCGGTGACAATCAGGGAATTGTCGGACTGGAAGTCGCATATGATGAGTACCTGCAGGGAACTCCGGGGAAAATCCTGACGCTGACTGACGGGAGCGGGGTAGAAATCGAAGGAGCTTATGAAGAGAGAGATGAGCCTGTGGCGGGAGATGATCTGTACACTTCGCTGGATGTGAATCTACAGAATTATGTAACACAGGCTTGTGAAAAAGTAAAAAAAGAAAAGAATGCAAAACAAGTTTCCATGATTCTTATGAATCCGCAGAACGGAGAGATATACGCCATGGCAAATGTGCCGGAATATAATCTCAATGAACCGTTTGAGCTGACGAAGAAACAGCAGCAGGCAGACAGCAAAAAGCAGCAGGAATATCTGAATCAGAAATGGAGAAATTCCTGCATCAACGATACCTATGAGCCCGGATCAGTCTTTAAGATCATTACCGCGGCAGCCGGGCTGGAATCCGGTAAGGTAAAAGTGACGGATCATTTTAATTGTCCGGGATTCCGGATTGTGGAGGATCGGAAAATCCGGTGCCACAAGACCACAGGACATGGAAGCGAAACCTTCCGGGAAGGGGTCATGAACTCCTGCAATCCGGTTTTTATGGAAGTCGGAGCCCGGGTGGGGGTCGATGGAATGTACGATATGTTCCAGAAACTCGGGCTGTTTGAGAAAACCGGAATCGACCTTCCGGGAGAAGCAAATTCTATTATGCATAAGAAAAAGAATGTGAAGGCGGTGGAACTGGCAACGATGTCGTTTGGACAGTCCATTCAGATTACACCGCTCCAGCTGCTCCGGGCTGCCAGTGCAGCAGTAAACGGAGGGAAACTCATAACGCCTCACTTTGGAGTCCGCGCGGTTTCCGCAGATGGAAAAGAAGAGAAGGTATTTGAGTATTCTGAGAAAAAAGGAGTGATTCAGAAAGAAACATCGGAGACTTTGAGAGAACTGCTGAAAGCAGTCGTTTCAGAAGGATCCGGGAGAAATTGTAGAATTGATGGATTTTCAATCGGAGGTAAGACGGCTACCAGTGAGAAGCTGCCCCGTGGAAATGGCAAATATATCTCTTCCTTTCTTGGCTTTTCGAAGGCGGAAGATCCAACAGTGATGGGGATTGTCCTGATTGATGAGCCGGAGGGAACCTATTACGGCGGCACCATAGCGGCGCCGGTCATGCGCAGTGTTTTCCAGGTCGCGCTTCCGTATCTTGGAATATCCAAAGATTATACAGACAGCAAAGAAAGCAGATCATAAATAGAAAACAGGAACAGCTTCCTGGCAGACAAAAAACAAATGAGGTGGCGATATGAATTATGGGATTGTCAAGCCGGTTTTGGCAGCCTTTTTCATCAGTGTGGCGCTGAGTCCTCTGATGATACGGTATCTGCACAAGCTGAAATTCGGCCAGTTCATCCGGGGAGAAGGCCCGGAATCACACCTGAAGAAGTCTGGCACTCCGACCATGGGAGGCCTGATCATTTTACTTGGCATTGTGGTAGCATCACTGTTTTATGTGAAGAACTATCCTGCCGTGATACCGATTTTGTTTGTAACGCTTGGATTTGGCTTTATTGGCTTTATCGATGATTATATTAAAGTCGTCATGAAAAGGAATCTCGGTCTGAAAGCATGGCAGAAAATGCTGGGGCAGATTCTTGTGACGGGAATTTTTGCATACTATTTAATCAATTATACAGATACGGGAACCTTGATGCTGATCCCGTTTACCCATGGAAAATACCTGGATCTTGGAATGTTTTTTGTTCCCGGGATTTTTCTCATTCTGCTGGGCACCGTAAACGGGGCCAATTTTACAGACGGACTGGATGGGCTGGCATCAAGTGTGACAGTGCTGATAGCTACCTTTTTTACAGTGGCGGCTGTCGGCATGGGCGCTTCCGGAAATGATCCGGGAATATGGCCCATTTCCTGTGCGACAGTGGGATCGCTTCTGGGATTTCTGGTGTTTAACGTGTACCCGGCAAGAGTATTTATGGGAGACACCGGGTCCCTGGCCCTGGGAGGCTTTGTGGCGGCCACGGCGGTGATGCTGAAGCTGCCGCTGTTTATACCGATTGTCGCGTTTATTTACATGATTGAAGTCATTTCTGTTATGCTGCAGGTATGTTACTTTAAAGCTACAGGAGGAAAAAGATTATTTAAAATGGCGCCGATCCACCATCATTTCGAATTGTCCGGCTGGCCGGAAACGAAAGTTGTGGCGATTTTTGCGATCATTACGGCGGTCTGCTGTCTGATCGGATTGGTAGCGATTTAGTAAGGAGAAAAACATGGCATTGAAAGATAAGAAATTTTTAGTTGCGGGAGCAGGAAAAAGCGGGATTGGATCCGTGAATCTTTTGTTAAAAGCAGGCGCGGATGTGGTTTTAACCGATGAAAATAAGGATTTGGATCAGGACGCCCTGTATCAGAAAATATATCAGGAAACAAAGATTCCGCTGATTCTGGGAGAAGTGACGGAAGAACAGATCAAAGATTTTGATCTGCTGGTACTGAGCCCGGGGATTTCCGTGAATGCTCCAATCGCCCGTCTGTTTTCAGAGCGGGGCAAACCGGTATGGAGTGAGATTGAGCTGGCTTATCAGGCCGGAAAAGGAAAAATCGCAGCTATTACAGGGACCAATGGAAAGACCACGACAACCGCTCTCACAGGAGAAATTATGCAGGGGTATTATGACAGTACCTATGTTGTGGGGAATATCGGAACGCCTTATACCAGTGTGGCGCTGGATACCACGGATGACAGCAGGATCGTTGCGGAAATCAGCAGCTTCCAGCTGGAAACCATCGTGGATTTCTGCCCGGAAGTGTGCGCGGTTCTGAATATTACGCCGGACCATCTGGATCGTCACGGAACCGTTGAAGTATACGCAGAAACAAAGGAATCCATCGGAAAGAATCAGAACCCGGATCAGGTAATGGTGCTCAATTATGAAGATGAGACAACAAGAAATATGGCAGAACGGGCAAAAGGCCGGGTTGTATTCTTCAGTCTCCATCATCAAATCAAAGATGGCGTCTATATGGACGGGGATGTGTTTATCATCGAAGAAAACGGAGAAAAGACGGAAGTCTGTACTTTGGAGGATACCTGCCTGCTGGGAGGGCATAATTATGAGAACATTCTGGCGGCGATCGCCATATCTTATTATATGGGGGTTCCGGCGGAGTATATCCGAAAAGGAATCCAGAGATTCAAAGGAGTCGCTCACAGAATTGAATATGTAGATACCGTAAACGGAGTTGCCTATTATAACGATTCCAAAGGAACCAACCCGGATGCCGCGATCAAAGGCATTCAGGCAATGAATCGTCCGACTTATCTGATCGGCGGCGGATATGACAAGAAGGCAGCTTACGATGAATGGATAGAAGCCTTTGATGGAAAAGTAAAGGAACTGATTCTCATGGGAGTAACGGCCCCGAAGATCGCTGATACGGCGAAAGCTCATGGATTTGACGCTATTGTATTCGTGGATTCCATGGAAGAGGCTGTTTCGCATGCGGCAGAGCATGCACAGGACGGAGATGCGGTACTGCTGTCTCCGGCATGCGCAAGCTGGGGTATGTTCCCGAATTATGAAGTGAGGGGCGATATCTTTAAAGAGTGTGTAAAAAAATTAAAGGAGCTGTAAGCTGTGGCAAACCGGATTAGAGAAAAGTATATGGCCAGAAAAAAATATTTCGATTATCCCTTGTTATTTCTGGTGATTTTCTTAGTGTTGTTTGGAATGGTCATGATTTTCAGCACAAGTTCATATAAAAGTACGATGAACTATGGAAACCCGTATCACTGGCTGATCCGTCAGGGGATCGCGGCGGCGATCGGAGTCGTTGGAATGATCGTATTCTGCAAGCTGGACTACCGGCTGTTCAGGCATTTGTTTGTGGCAAGAACCTGTTACTGGCTCAGCATTATCCTGCTGGGTGCCGTACTGATTATCGGAGCAGCAAGAAAAGGATCCATGCGCTGGATTTCCATCGGGGGATTTCAGTTTCAGCCTTCTGAATTTGCCAAGATTTTTCTTGTCATTTATCTGGCGTACATATTGTCAAGAGATGCTCATAAGATGAAAACATTTTTCAGTGCGGTAAAAGTGCTGGCAAAATGCGCGCTGATCATCGGGCTGGTCGCCTATCAGAACCTGAGTACGGCACTGGTACTCTGTGCCATCACAGGGGTTATGATCTTTGTTGTGAGTCCGAAGACAAAGCAGCTGATTGGAATTGCCGTCGGAATGGTGGGAGTGCTGGTGGCTTATCTGACATTTTCCAGCAGCTACCGAAACGAAAGACTGCAGATCTGGCTGCATCCGGAATCCCACGAAAAGGGACTTCAGACCATGCAGGCGCTGTATGCCATCGGATCCGGCGGGATATTCGGAAAAGGACTTGGACAGAGCATGCAGAAGATGGGCTTTATCCCGGAATCCCATAACGATATGATTTTTTCTATCATATGCGAGGAACTGGGACTGTTTGGAGCGGTCTGTCTGATCCTGGTGTTTATGGCGCTGATCTGGAGAATTCTTCTGATCGCCATGAATGCGGAGGATCTGTTTGGCTCTCTGATTGCGATCGGATTTATGACACATATTGCGGTGCAGGTATTTATTAATATCGCGGTAGTAACCAACACAATCCCGCCGACGGGAATTCCGCTGCCGTTCATCAGTTACGGTGGAAGTTCGATTTTGGCGATATTGGTGGAAATGGGAATTGTGCTGTCTATCTCCAAAAGAATACGACTATAGAAGGATGGATGCTTATGGAGCAAAAAGACGATAATAAAGTAATCCGGATGAAGAAACACAGGGATGGGAAAAAGAAAATCCACATTCCGATAAAAAGGATTCTGATCGGAATTGTCCTGTGCCTGATTCTGGCAGTGGGGGCCATCGCGGCCTTCTGCCCGATCAAGACGATCAGAGTCGCCGATCTGGATTACTATACAAAGGCAGAAGTAACGCAGGCGGTTAAGAAAAAACGATATATTGGAAATACGGTAGCTTACTTTCTGATGAGTAAGATTCGTCAGCCGGATCTGCTGCCGTTTATTGAATCATATGATGTGGAAATCAACGGACCGAATACGATTACGATCCGTGTCAATGAAAAGAAACGGGCAGGCTGCCTTTTATATAATGGAAAATATGTTTATTTTGACAAAAACGGATATGCTCTCGAGAGCAGCCAGAAGAAATTCGACGAAGTACCTTTGGTCACCGGTCTGAAATTTGACAAGCTTGTCATGCAGGAAAAAATACCGGTGGAAAAGGAAAATGTGTTTTCATATATTCTGGAGCTGACAACAGCGATCAGCAAGTACAGCATCCCGGTCGATCAGATTTATATGGAGGATGACGGGACGGCTCTGCTGATCAGCGGAGACATTACCGTTGATTTATATGATAATGAAAACGTAGATATTAAAATTCCCGAATTATCTGGGATTTTGAAAAAACTAAAAGGAAAAAGCGGAACTGTAGATATGAGATACTTTGATGAATACCAGAAAATAACGATTTTTCAGCCAAAAAAGAGTTGAAAAAACATAGCAAAAACGGTATCATTAGATTAATGTATAGAATTAAAGTGGGTTGTCATTAGTGACATGAAGGAGGAGCAACGTGGTTGAGATTATGCCTAGTGTAGAGAATACACAAGCCAGGATTTTAGTTATAGGTGTTGGGGGAGCAGGAAATAACGCCGTCAACCGAATGGTAGATGAAAATATCCAGGGCGTAGAGCTCGTGGGAGTAAATACAGATAGACAGGCTTTATCATTATGTAAAGCTTCAACGAAGATACAGATTGGTGAGAAACTGACAAAAGGACTCGGAGCAGGAGCCAAGCCTGAGATTGGCGAAGCTGCTGTGGAAGAGAACAGAGAAGAGATCACAGAACTTGTGACAGGAGCCGACATGGTGTTTGTTACCTGCGGTATGGGCGGAGGAACCGGAACAGGAGCTGCTCCGATTATTGCTGAGATTGCCAAAGGGCTGGGAATCCTGACAGTAGGAGTTGTGACAAAGCCGTTTTCCTTTGAAGGAAAGCCTAGAATGAATAACGCGATGTCAGGAATCGCAAGACTGCAGGATCAGGTGGATACGATGATCGTAATCCCGAATGACAAGCTTCTGCAGATCTGTGACAAGAGGACAACAATCCCGGATGCGCTTAAGAAGGCTGATGAGGTTCTTCAGCAGGGCGTACAGGGAATTACAGATATGATCTATAATCCGGGACTGATTAATGTGGATTTCGCGGATATCCAGACCGTTATGAGGGACAAGGGAATTGCCCATATCGGTATGGGAGTCGCAGACGAAGAGCTGGAGGCAATCAAGACAGCCATGGAAAGTCCGCTGCTTGAGACAACCGTTTCCGGAGCGACAGATGTTATCGTCAACTTTGCAGGTGCTGTCGGCATGCTGGAGGCTCAGCAGGCAGTCGAGTATCTGAAAGACGAAGCAGGAGAGGAAGTCAACGTTATTTTCGGTACGGTCAATGCAGATTTTGGAGATCAGATCAGCGCTACGATCATTGCGACCGGAATCAAGAATACCGATGGAAGAAATACACAGCGTAAACCTTTTACACCGCATACAACTTCCGGACCGGCTTTTTCCGGACAGCCAATCCATAACGGCAGAGTAGAGACAGAAGATACAGCTGGTACATATGACACAGATTCCCAGGCTGCCACGGTGGAGGACAAAGATTCCAAGATCGTGATTCCTGAATTCTTATTAAAGAGCAGAAGAAAATAGAATAAAATATGAGCAGTGCCAGGAAGTCTGTGATACAGGCTTCCTGGTTTTCCTTTTTTGGGGTTCTTTGCCGAGTATGGAGAAATCAGAGACCGGGGATATAGGATAAGCCAGAAGGATTTGGCATTTGGACATCTGAGAATGAGAAAAAGCCAAAAGTGGAGGAAAAATCCTGGTGGTGCACACCCAAATCCCGGAAAGTATCCCGGGATTCGGGGTTCATAGGGTGTTAAGGCCGGTAATTTCCCTGGGAAAATTCCAGCTGATATCCGATGCTTTCAATCCGCCGGCTCAGGCAGCCGATGCACTCAGCGGCTTCTTCTCCGGTACAGATTTTGTTGTCATAGAGGGCATAGTCTTTACGGACATCTGTCGGTGACAGATTCGGCATCACGACATTTGCTCCTGCAAGGATTCCCTTTTCCCTGCCGTTGGGATCGATCGTTCCCAGGGCAGTTGTAGATGGAAGCAGCAGATGATGATCCATCAGACGCAGGATGCTGATCAAATAAATGGTAAGCTCCGCGGTTCCGGACGGAAAATCCCGGAATCTGGTGTCGTGGTGAGGCACGAAAGGACCGATTCCCACCATCTGCGGATGAAGCTCCCTGATAAAGAGAAGATCATCAGCAAGATCTTCCAGGGTCTGGCCGGGAGCGCCGACCATGAATCCGGTGCCAATCTGAAATCCGGCCTCTCTCAGGTCATAGAGACACTGAACCCGGTGTTTTAAGGACATGCTTTCCGGATGAAGTCTTCCGTATAGTACCGGAGATATGGTTTCATGGCGGAGAAGATATCTCCTGCCTCCGGCTGCGTGGAGTCTCTGGTAGCTTTCCAGGGAACGTTCCCCCAGAGAAAGGGTAATGGCGCAGTCCGGGAACGTGGTGTGGACTGCCTCTACCACAGGAACCATCCGGTCGTCAGAAAAATAAGGATCCTCACCGCCCTGGAGAACAAAACTCCGGTAGCCCAGATCATAACCGTTCTGACAGGCGTTCAGTATCTGATCCTCAGACAGGCGGTAGCGGCTGATATTCGGATTGGACGCCTGAATGCCGCAGTAATAGCAGTTGTTTCTGCAGTAATTGGTAAACTCGATCAGGCCTCTCGGAAAAACCTTCTTTCCGTAGATTTTCTGTGCTTCTTCTCTTGCCAGGTCCGCCAGGCGGCCTGCAGATTCCTCTGTGCGGTTTTTCAGAAGAAAGATGAATTCCTCCCGTTCCAGGGTCTGATTTTTATATAAAGCGTCAATTATATTCCATAGATTCATATTTCATACTCCTTTACTGGGGTATTATAACATATCACTGGGAAAAAGGGGAGAAAATATGATAGAATGGAAAAAAGAAATAAAAGGAAGGAAAGGAATATGAGAGAAAATGTAACAATTTTTGATCATCCGCTGATCAAACATAAGATTTCACTGATTCGGAGCAAAAACTGTGGGACAAGGGAGTTCCGTACTGTTGTGGGAGAGATTTCCATGCTGATGGGATATGAGGTCATGAGAGATCTGGAGACAGAAATGGTAGAGATTGAGACACCGATGGAAACCATGAAAGGACCGATGCTGAGGGGAAAGAAACTGGCAATCGTTCCAATCCTGCGCGCAGGACTTGGGATGGTGGACGGAATGCTGTCACTGGTTCCGTCAGCAAAAGTAGGACATGTGGGAATGTACCGGGATGAAGAGACTCTTGAACCAAAAGAATATTACTGCAAACTGCCGGAAGACATCGACCAGCGTATGGTCATCATTGTGGATCCGATGCTTGCCACAGGAGGATCTGCCGATGCCGCAGTGGACTTTGTCAAAAAACAGGGAGCCAAACAGATCAAATTCGTATCCATTCTCGCGGCTCCGGAAGGAGTGAAACATCTCTCCGAGGCACACCCGGATATCGAGATTTACTGTGGAGAAGTTGACAGGGAATTGAATGAGCACGGATACATTCTGCCGGGTCTGGGAGACGCGGGAGACAGGATTTTCGGAACAAAATAGGAGAAATCTTCGAGGTCCTCAGACACTTTACTATAAAGCGGCTTTGTGATAGAATAACAAAGTTATTGATTTATCAGCAAAAGGAAGAAGGATAAGATGAAGAGAGAAGACGTAAGGAATATTGCGATCATTGCTCATGTCGATCATGGAAAAACGACACTTGTCGATGAATTATTGAAGCAAAGTGGGGCATTTCGTGAAAATCAGGAAGTGGCCGAGAGAGTTATGGATTCCAATGATATAGAAAAAGAGAGAGGAATCACGATCCTCTCCAAAAATACAGGTGTTGTTTATGACGGAGTGAAGATCAATATTGTAGACACACCGGGACATGCGGACTTCGGCGGAGAAGTAGAGCGCGTCCTTAAAATGGTAAACGGCGTTATTCTGGTCGTGGATGCCTTTGAAGGACCGATGCCTCAGACGAAGTTTGTCCTGAGAAAAGCATTGGAACTGGATTTATCACTGATCGTCTGCATTAATAAGGTGGATCGTCCGGAGGCAAGACCGGAGGAAGTGGTAGATGAGACACTGGAACTTCTGATGGAACTGGATGCCGGAGATAAGCAGCTGGACTGTCCGTTTGTATACGCTTCCGCGAAAGAAGGATTCGCGGTTCTTGATATGGATGATGAGAAGAAGGATATGAAACCACTGTTTGAAACTATCATTGACCATATTGAGGCGCCGGAGGGAGATCCGGAGAAACCATTGCAGGTTCTGATCAGCACTATTGATTACAATGAATATGTGGGAAGAATCGGAATCGGAAAAGTGGACAACGGTTCTATTGCGGTCAATAAAGAATGTATGGTAGTAAACCTTCATGACCCTGACCGGAAAGAAAAAGTCCGGATCACAAAACTCTATGAGTTTGAAGGTCTGAACAAAGTAGATGTAAAGGAAGCCGGGGTGGGATCCATTGTTGCCATTTCCGGTATTGCGGATCTGACCATCGGGGATACGATCTGCGATCTGGAAAATCCACAGGCGATTCCGTTCCAGAAGATTTCAGAGCCGACCATTTCCATGCAGTTTATGGTCAACGACAGCCCGCTGGCAGGACAGGAAGGAAAATATGTCACTTCCAGACATTTAAGAGACCGTCTGTTCCGGGAGCTGAATACGGATGTCAGTCTCCGGGTGGAAGAAAGTGAGAGCACAGACAGCTTTAAGGTATCCGGAAGAGGAGAACTCCATCTGTCTGTCCTGATTGAAAATATGAGAAGGGAAGGATACGAATTTGCGGTCAGCAAGGCCGAAGTCCTTTACCATACCGATGAAAACGGAAAGAAACTGGAGCCGATGGAAATCGCAGTGGTCGATGTTCCGGAGGAATTTTCAGGAGCCGTCATTGAGAAACTGAGCCAGAGGAAGGGAGAACTCCGCAACATGTCCATGTCAAATGGAGGATACACCCGGCTGGAATTTTCCATTCCGTCCAGAGGCCTGATCGGCTACCGCGGAGAGTTTATGACGGATACCAAAGGAAATGGAATCCTGAACACGCTGTTTGACGGATATGGACCGTACAAGGGAGATATCCAGTACAGAAAACAGGGATCCCTGATCGCCTATGAAGCCGGAGAAACCATTACCTACGGACTTTATAACGCCCAGGAACGTGGAACTCTGTTTGTTGGACCGGGCGAAAAAGTGTATGGAGGAATGGTCATCGGACAGACCGGCAAGACAGAAGATATCGAAATCAATGTCTGCCGGACGAAGAAACTTACGAATACGAGGGCTTCAGGCTCTGATGACGCCCTGAAATTATCTCCTCCGAAGATTTTAAGCCTTGAGCAGGCGCTGGAGTTTATCGATACGGACGAACTTCTTGAAATCACGCCGAAAAATATCAGAATTCGAAAGAAAATCCTGGATCCTACTTTGAGAAAAAGAGCGAAATTTTCATAAATGTCAGAAAAGGTCATAAAAAGCAGGTGAACTTTGTCGAAGGCTTTTTCTTCTATTTGCGTCAATTTTGGAATAGGCTTTAAAGTATGACAATTGACACAAGAAGGGAGAAAAAGAGTATGACAGAGCAGGGAATCAATCATAATCAAGTGGAGGTGGCAGGACGGATTCAGTCCGAATTCCAATTCAGCCACGAGATTTTTGGAGAAGGATTTTATACAGTCAAACTTTTAGTAAACAGACTAAGCGAAGCGACCGATGAGATACCGCTGTTGATATCAGAACGTTTAATGGATGTGACGAAAGACTACAGAGGCAGACTGGTAAGAGCATGCGGGCAGTTCCGTTCTTACAACAAACATGAGGAAAACAGGAATCATCTGGTGTTGTCTGTGTTTGTCAGAGACATTGAATTCCTCGAGTCTATGGAAGATGTAAAGCCGAATCATATTGCGCTGGACGGATTCATATGCAAGCAGCCGGTGTACCGGATGACGCCTCTCGGCCGGGAAATCTGCGATATCTTGCTGGCAGTCAACCGGTCCTACGGAAAATCAGACTACATACCATGTATCTGCTGGGGGCGCAACGCAAGATTTGCCGGAAATCTGGAGATCGGATCCAGAATTGAACTGATTGGAAGGATTCAGAGCCGGGAATATCAGAAGCGGATCAGCGAAAATGAGATCATAAAACGTACAGCCTATGAAGTTTCTGTAAATAAATTGGAAATTCATGAAAAGGATGCGTAAATAAATTGGATTTCTTGTATTAAAAATGATATAATAAACCAATATTACAAAAGGAAGATTCTTTGAGGTGATGAGATGAAAGGACGAGTGGAAGTTTACTGCGGCCAGGGGAAAGGCAAGACCTCCTGCGCCATAGGACACTGCATTAAAGCTGCGGGCCAGGCAAAGCAAGTCATTATAGTTCAGTTCCTGAAAGGAAAAGACACAGAGGAGATCGATTTTATCCGACGGCTGGAACCGGAAGTACAGCTGTTCCGCTTTGAAAAATATGAGAAGCAGTATAAGGATCTCAGTGAGGAAGAGAAAAAGGAACAGGACCATTATATTTTTAATGGGCTGAAGTACGCACGGAAAGTAATCGATACCCGGCAGTGCGATTTTCTGGTTCTGGATGAAGTGCTGGGTCTGATGGACCTGGGAATCATAGAACCGGAGAACCTGATCGAGCTGCTGCAGGAACGCGGCGAGGATCTGGATGTCATCATGACGGGAAGGGATCTTCCGAAAGAACTGATCGATTACGTAGATGCCGTTTACTGTATCGAAACAATAAAAGAATCTTAAAGCATACAGCATTTACATAAGATGATAGGAGGATGAAAGCATGTCAATATTTACAGGTGCAGGTGTGGCAATGATCACACCATTTAAAGAGGACTTATCCGTAGATTATGACCAGCTGGAAAAATTTATCGATTTCCAGATTGATAATGGAACAGACAGTATCATTATCTGCGGAACAACAGGAGAAGCGTCTACCATGAGCCATGACGAACAGATTGAGGTAATTGGGGCATGTGTTTCTCATGTAAATAAAAGGGTGCCGGTCATCGCCGGTGCAGGAGCCAACTGTACAGATGAGGCTCTTTCCCTCGGAAAGAGAGCCCAGGGAGTGGGAGCGGACGGACTTCTGGTGGTAACTCCGTATTACAACAAAGCGACACAGGGCGGACTGAAAGAATATTATACAACGATCGCGGCTGCAGTGGATATTCCGATCATCATGTATAATGTTCCGGGACGTACAGGAACCAATATCCAGCCAAAGACAGCGGCAGAGATCGCAGGAACCGCAGAAAATGTCGTTGCGATCAAAGAAGCCAGCGGAGATCTGTCTCAGGTTGCAGACGTGGCTTATGAAAGTCAGGGAGATCTGGATATTTATTCCGGAAATGACGATCAGGTGCTTCCTGTATTATCACTGGGAGGAAAAGGAGTCATCTCCGTATTATCCAATGTAGCGCCTCAGGAAACACATGATATGGTGGCAAAATTCATGGCAGGAGATACGAAGGGAGCCCTGGATATCCAGATGAAATATCTGGAAGTCATCCATAAATTATTCTGTGAAGTGAACCCGATCCCTGTAAAACGTGCAGTTGCAGAAATGGGATACTGCAGAGATCTGCTGAGGAGACCTTTGACAGAGATGGAAGAAGGCAATGCACAGCAGTTGATAAAAGCAATGAAAGAAACAGGAATTCTCTAAGAGGAGTTGCAAAAGATGACAAAAATAATGATGCATGGCTGCAATGGAGTCATGGGACAGGTAATAACAAAGATTGTAGAAGAGACAGATGACGCAGTGATGGCTGCGGGAGTAGACCGCCAGGATGACGGACATAATGACTATCCGGTTTACAAAAATCTGTCTGACTGCAGAGAAGATGTGGATGTAATCATTGATTTCTCAGCGGCGCCGGCGGTAGACGGACTTCTGGAGTATGCAGCGGAGAAAAAGATTCCGGTTGTGCTCTGTACTACAGGACTCAGTGACGAGCAGCTTGAGAAAGTAGAAGAAACCAGCAGGAAGACAGCGGTGCTCCGCTCAGCGAATATGTCTCTCGGAATCAATACATTGTTCAAATTATTGAAATCCATGACAAAACTTCTGGCGGACGCCGGCTTTGATATTGAAATCGTAGAGAAGCATCACAGAAGAAAACTGGATGCTCCGTCCGGTACGGCGCTGGCTCTGGCAGAGGCAGTCAATGAGCCGCTGGACAACGAATATGAATTCGTATTTGACCGCAGCCAGAGAAGAGAGCAGCGTCCGAAGAAAGAAATCGGAATTTCAGCTGTAAGAGGAGGAACCATCGTGGGAGAACATGAGGTCATCTTCGCAGGTCAGGACGAAGTGATCGAGTTAAAGCATACTGCTTATTCAAGAGCTGTTTTCGCCAAAGGAGCAGTGAGTGCGGCATTATATCTGGCAGGAAAACCAGCCGGTATGTACGATATGAGCGATGTGATCGGATAATAATGAAAGAATATAAAGCAAACGGGAATCTCAGGCCGGGCAGAGTATCTGCCGCTGAGATTCTTTCTTTTGCTCAGAAAAATATGGTTTGGTACAAAAGTATCTGTTAATTTATTCACAAAATTTCTGAGAAAATGTAATTGTATACATTTCAAAACAATTCACTTCGACAAATGTTCAGCGAATTTGCGTTGGTATCCCCGACAGATTTGATAGAATAAATGCATGGAAATTCAAAAGAGGAATTTTAATCAATAGAAAGGAGCCCCAGATGAAGAAGATCGTAGACGACTGGCGCCTGATCTACAAAGTATGCAGTCTGTATTATGAAGATGGAATGAAACAGCAGGAAATCAGTGATTATCTTGGAATTTCCAGGGCGACCATATCCAGAATGCTTCAAAGAGGAAAGGAAGGCGGGATCGTTAAGGTAGAGGTAATCAATCCGGTACAATTTTCTTATGGAAAACTGGAAAAAGCTCTGGAAAGAAAGTATGGACTGAAAGATGTGATCGTAGTGGAAAGCAGTTCGCTGGATACGAATACGGAATCTATCTCAAAATTGTATGAGAGGGCTGCGCTGTATCTGTCGCAGTTTTTTAAAGACGGCGACCATATCGGCGTATCCATGGGAATGACGCTGCATAATGTGGCGAAAACCAAAAGAGCATTCCCGAAAGATAATCATTATATGTTCGTGCCGATCATCGGCGGAATCAGTCCGACCACAGTCAATAATGTAGATGTACAGAGTAATCAGATCGCCCGGGAATATGCTGAAAAATTTGGCGGAACCTATACGCAGTTTTTAGCCCCGGCGCTGTTTTCAGAAAAAAGGGTAAAAGATTATTTCCTGAAAGAAAAGACAGTGAATTTTATCTTCGATGATTTTCAGAAACTGGATGTTCTTGTAATGGGAATCGGAGCGACATCTACCTGCACAGATTCTACCATGATTCAGGGCGGTTATATTACCAGTGAAGAAACGAAAGCTCTGGTAGAAAATGGAGTGGCAGGAAACGTAGCGCTGCAGTTTTTTGACGAAAACGGGGATACGGGAAAATTCAGGGCATTTAATGAAAGAGTTGCCGGAATGTCTCCGGATATGATCAAAAGAGTGAGAAGCAGAATCGGGATCGGCGGCGGAGAGGAGCGCGCAAAAGCAATCAAAGGCGCGATCAAAGGAGGCTTTATCAATATTCTGATCACAAATAATGCCTGTGCCGAGAAATTGCTGTAGACATGGAAAAAAGAAAACTAATTGAGAAAAAACATGATTTCGGTTAGTTTTTCTTTTTTGAACAAAATTACTGTAAATATTTTCTAAAAATAGAAAAATAAAGAAATAAATGGCGGAATAAAAAGAACCCTGCCGTCAGGATTCTTTTAATGCATGGCGGTTTACACAATATCGGAGGTTTCAGCCAGGAGAGATAAGGCGGTTTCTTTGTTTGTGAAAAATGCATTGATCAGGTGAAGAGACAAAACAGCATGAATGATTTCTGCTTTGTAAACTCCATCAGCAATGCCGATGGACAAACGTGAGTTGCCGGCAGCCTGCATGGATCCTGATATTGTCCTGGCAGAGCCGACGGATCTGATCGGAACAGGGCAGGTGGCAGATGATTCCTATACAACAGAGACAGTAAAAGCGCTGAATGAGGTGAATCCAAATGTATTGGTGATGATCGCATCAGGCGTCAGCACGGCTGAAGATTGTTATAATGTTGTAAAACTTGGCGCAGATGGAACGGGAGCCACTTCCGGAATTCTGAATGCGCCGTCGCCGGCAGAGCGGGTCAGAGAAATGGCCGAGGCAATCGTAAAGGCTAAAAATGAAAAACAGTAAACTGCCGGGTTAAAACAGATACATCATACTTTTTGGGAGCAGAGTGTCGTATATCGTTGCGGCTGCCTGCTCCTTTTAGTGTACTCCTTAATCGTACCGCGGCGGAGTAGAAGATTCTGAAAATTAACATAGGTAAATGACAAAATTTGATGATTTGGGTATAATTAAAAAATATCCTATGTTTTGCTGAAATATGTGGGTTAAGAGTCAGAATCGAAAATGATAAAATAAATTTTGTTGAATTTTCTGTAAATTTTGACGCTTTATCAGAAAAGCAGATGAATATGATAAAATGGGGGGATGTCTATAAAAGCATATGATTTTTACAAAGATATCTGCGGTCTGCAGGACGAAAAATTTATACAGGAAATTGCAGACATAACGGAACGGAGATGCCTGAAGAAGGGTGAATTTGTGGTTCGAGTTGGAGAGGCGCTGAATGATGTCTGCTTTCTGGAAACAGGGATTTCAAGAGGTTATTTGCTGGATGCCAGCGGCAGGGATATAACAGACTGCTTTAGTTTCCGGGGCGGTTCCGCGGTTATGCCGTTTTGCCAGATGGAATTGGATATTCCATCTCCCATGGCCATTGAAATGCTGGAAGACGGCAGTATTTTCTGTGTTCCGATTTCCGGCGTGATCAGACTGCAGAAAACTTATGCTGAGGTTACCATGTTTTATAATCGGCTGCTGATCCAGGCGCTGAATGAACATTGGAGACTGAAGCAGATATTAAATCAGTATACTGCGATTCAGAGATATCAGTGGTTTCTGCAGGAATATCCGGGATTGATCGACCGGGTCAGCAATAAACATATTGCTTCTTTTATTGGAATGACGCCAGTGACCCTGAGTCGCCTGCGGAGAACACTCAGAGAGAATCAGGAACAGAAATAACATGATAAAGGTAAATGGGGAGTATGCTGTAGAGTTCCAAATCCAGGGTTTTGTAGATTTTGTACAAGAGGTTTGATATAATTATAACAAACAAAAAACAAAACATGATGGAGGTGCGATTATGGCAATGATAATAGGAAGTCCGACTCGTTATATACAGGGAAAGGGAGAGATGAAGAATCTCTGTTCTTATGCGGGAAATTTCGGAAAGAAACTTTATGTTCTGACCAGCGCGTCCGGAAGAGGGCGGGTGGAGCCGTCGATCAAGGAAGGGCAGGGAGACTGCAGAATCATTTATGAGGTGTTTCAGGGAGAATGCAGCATGAATGAGATCAACCGTATCAGGAAAACAGCCGGACAGATTGGGTGTGACGTAATTGTCGGTATTGGCGGCGGAAAGATACTGGATACAGCGAAAGCCGTAGCATATTATATGGAAAAGCCGGTTATGATCGTACCGACGATCGCTTCTACAGATGCTCCGTGCAGCGCCCTTTCTGTTATTTACAGCGATGACGGTGTGTTTGAAAAATATCTTTTCCTGCCAGGCAGTCCGAACATGGTAATCGTAGATACGGAGATTGTAAGCAAAGCGCCGGCAAGGCTGCTGATTTCCGGAATGGGCGATGCCCTGGCAACCTATTTTGAGGCAAGAGCCTGCAGGCGTTCTGATGCTGTAAACTGTGTGGGAGGTAAATGTACTCTGGCAGCCATGAGCCTTGCCGAACTTTGCTATGATACACTGATCAGCAGCGGAGTCCAGGCGATGACAGCGGTCAGAGAGGGAATCTGTACGAAAGCAGTGGAAAACATTATTGAGGCCAATACGTATCTTTCCGGAATCGGATTCGAAAGCGGCGGACTGGCTGGAGCCCATGCGATTCACAATGGACTGACTGCCATAGAGGAGACTCATTCGTTCTACCATGGGGAGAAGGTAGCGTTTGGGACACTGGTGCAGCTGGTTCTTGAGGATGCGGGAGAAGATGAGATTATGGAAGTGCTGGATTTCTGTATTGAAGTCGGACTTCCGGTTACATTAAAAGAATTGGGAATAACAGAAATTGTTCCGGAGAAAATCATGGAAGTGGCGAAACTTGCCTGCGCTCCGGAAGACACCATGGGCAATATGCCGTTTGAAGTGACGGCGGATGATGTCTATGAGGCAATTCTGGGAGCCGATGCCCTTGGAAGATACTACAGCGAATCATAATACAAAACAGACAGGATATGGAGCAGGAGAGACGGAAGTTTCTTCTGCTTTTTTTGGGCTTTTTGTCAGGAACGGAGAAAAAACATCTGGGAAGCTGAAAATCCGATATAGGAATAAGCAGGCAGCAGAACAGGAGCGAAAATACTTTTTAAAATAGTTTTAAAAAGTATTGACAAAATATAGGAAGAAGAGTACTCTGTTAGTGGTGTTAGAAATAATTACTTAGAGTATGGAGGATATTATGGGAATTGAGCATGTTGCAATGTATGTAAAAGATTTGGAGGAAGCAAAGAGGTTTTTCGAGAAATATTTTGGGGCGCAGTCAAATGAGCTCTATCATAATAAGACCACGGATTTTAAATCTTATTTTCTGACCTTTGATCGGGGGTCCAGACTTGAAATCATGACGAAACCGGGAATGGAGGATCCTGAGAAATCTCTGGCGAGAACGGGGCTGATTCATATTGCTTTTCAGACAGGGAGCAAAGAGAAAGTAGACGCGCTGACAAAGCAGTTGAAGGAAGATGGATATGAAGTTGTCAGCGGCCCGAGAACGACGGGTGACGGATATTATGAAAGCTGTGTGGTTGCCCTGGAAGGAAATCAGATTGAGATTACGGTATAGTTAGAAATGGGGGAATGAGATGTCCTGCACATTTGAAATCAAACAGCTGAATCAGCAGCTGATCCGGGACGTTCTGCGCAGCGGAGAAATTTATACAAAGGCGGATATCGGCAGAGAGACCGGACTTTCTCTGGCCACCTGCGGGACAATTCTGAATGAAATGCTGGCGGAAAAAGAAGTTTTGGAAACCAGCCGGCAGAAGTCCAGAGGAGGACGTCCGGCAGCGTGTTACCAGTATAATAAAGATTATTATCGTATGATCGGAATTTACGCGGATAATGGAAATGAATGCGGTCATCTGGGATATGTTGTATACAACGCATTGGAAGAAGTCATCGAAGAGGGCAGGGAAGAAGTAGGAGAAGTCAGCCCGGAGGCCATGCTCGTGAGACTGGATCTTTTGATGGAGACCTATGAGAATGTCCGTGGGATTTCCGTGGGAATTCCGGGAATTGTGTCCGGCGGGAAAATCCTGAGCTGTGATATCGGGGCTTTGGAACGGGTGAATCTGGAAGAGATGATCCGGGAGAAATATCAGGTGTATGTCAGCGTGAGCAATGATATGAATTATATTGCCTATGGAGCTTATGACAGACAGAACAGCGAAGAAGACCTGACAGTGCTTTATTTTCCGCAGAATCATTATGCCGGATGCGGAAGCATCGTCAATGGAGAGCTTCTCTGTGGCGCCGGACAAATGGCAGGAGAGTTATCTTATCTGTACCGGGCAGAGGGAATTCCGAGACCGGAGTCCGGCGGGAGCGGAGAACCGGCAGAGTTTCTGGGTAAAATCCTGATATATCTGACAGCGCTGCTGAATCCCGCCAGAATTTTGATGATCAGTCATGATCCGGAACGAATTCCATGGAAAGAAGCTGCTGAGCTCTGCAGGGAAACTCTGGGGGAAGCTGCGGTGCCGGAAATAGAAATGACATCAGAATTTTATGAAAATTATATCCATGGTCTGGCGGCTCTGACGCTGCATGAGCAAAAATACCGGATATAAAGAAGAATAAGAGAAAGAGAAGGTGCTGATCCGAAAAAATCAGCACCTTCTCTTATTTATATGGTAAGTTTATTCAACGGTTACGGATTTTGCCAGGTTTCTCGGCTGATCCACATCATATCCGCGGAAAACAGTCACATGGTATGCCAGAAGCTGGAGAGCAACGGTTACGCCGAATGTACCAAAACGGTCATCTACGTTCGGAACCTGAATCAGATCATCATAGATGCCTTCGTAGCTGCTCATATCTTTGTCTGTTACCATAATAACATGAGCGCCGCGGGCTTTTACTTCCTCTACGTTTGCCATCAGTTTCGGAAGTACATTTTCCTGGGTGGCGATGGCAATGATCGGAACGCCTTCTGTAACCAGTGAGATCGTACCGTGTTTTAATTCTCCTGCGCAGTATGCCTCAGAGTTTACATAAGAAATTTCTTTTAATTTCAGAGATCCTTCGCTGGCGATCGCATAGTCAAGACTTCTTCCGAGATAGAAAGCGGAGAATGTGTCTTTGATCTTTTCAGCGATGCCCTTGATCTTTTCATCCATTTCAAGAACCGGCGCTACGGTAGCGATGGCTTCCTGGAAATCGTCACAGTATTTTGCCATTTCCTCATCTGTCATCATATTGTTGACTTCTGCCAGCTTCAATGCGATCAGATACATACCTGCACACTGTACAGAGAATGCTTTTGTGCTGGCTACGGCAATCTCAGGACCTGCATGGGTGTAAAGAACATAGTCGCTTTCACGGGCAATGCTGGATCCCTTTACGTTTACAATAGAGATTGTCTTTGCGCCTCTTTCATTTGCCAGACGGAGAGCTGCAAGAGAGTCAGCGGTCTCCCCGGACTGAGTTACCACGATAACCAGAGTGTGATCGTCCAGAATCGGATTCATATAACGGAATTCAGATGATAATTCAACTGTCACCGGAATTCTGAGCATGGATTCGATCAGATGACGTCCTACTAATCCTGCGTGCATGGCAGTTCCGCAGGCAGTTACAACAACGCGGTTGATGCCTTTGAAAATGTCATCAGAAATATTATCCGCACTGAAATCTGCGCGTCCATTGTGAAGACGAGGCATTACTGTGTTCTGAAGCGCGTCAGGCTGTTCGAAAATTTCTTTCTGCATGAAGAAGTCGTATCCGCCTTTCTGTGCAGCTGTTGTATCCCAGTCTACATGAAGCATTTTTGGAGCAGCTTCTTCCTGATCCATCGTATAAAGCTTGATGCCGTCTTTTGTCATAACTACAATGTGTTCTTCAGGAACAACAAAATAGTCCTTGGAATATGGAAGCAGAGCCACCATATCAGAAGCAATGAAAGCGCCGTCGTCTGTAGAAACTGCTACCAGCGGGCTTGCGTTGCGCATGCAGTAAATTTTGCCCGGACGATCTTTAAACATAATACAGAATCCATAGGCGCCGTCTAACTGCTGGTCTGCGGCTTTTAATGCTTTGAAAGGATCGCCGTCATATAAAGAATCGATCAGCATAGCTGCAACTTCAGTATCTGTCTCGGAAACAGCTTCATAGCCTTTTTCTTTCAGAGCGGCTGCAAGTTCCTTGTAGTTTTCAATGATACCGTTATGGATTAAAGTAACATTTCCGGCAACATGAGGATGAGCATTCGTATCTGTAACTCCTCCGTGAGTCGCCCATCTGGTATGTCCGATTCCGCATGTTCCGCTGATGTCGTCTGCAAGAGAAGCTTTCTTGCGGAGTTCAGCAACCTTTCCTGTTGTCTTGACGATTTTTGTTCCGTTCTCCTGGCGGACCGCGATTCCTGCACTGTCATATCCGCGGTACTCCAGACGTTCAAGACCTCCGATCAGAATTTCAGCTGCCTGTAATTTGCCGGTAAATCCAATAATTCCACACATAATAAAAATCTCCTTATTTAATTTTCACAATCAAAGAAAAGAAAGCGTAATATTCTGCTTTCCTTTTGATTCAGTTCGTTTTTTCCTAATATCATATGCGGTTTTGCCCGGATTATACTGATTTTGTTCCACAGTCACCTGTGGGTTTGTACAGCATATCACATAGACCGGGGCTACGGGAAAGCATCCGCCGAATCTTTCGATCACTTTCCTCCTCGTTAACCTTCCAATGGCAGAATGCCGTGTCCGTATCAGGAAGGTGCATGGCGCTTGATTCTCTCTAAACTCCTTTCTGTTTTCAATTTTGTCAGATATTCAAAACCCAAAATAGCTAACGCTAGAATGTTATCACAGATGTATGCAGAAGTCAAACCTGGAAAAATATTTAATAAAAATTTAAGAAAACAGGGAAAATAGAGAAATATTTGCGCGAAATGTAAAAAATGAGCAAAATTCAGGTTACAATTCTGGGGAAATTCATCCAGGCAGGTAAATATTTAATAAACTTTTAAGAAGTTAAAACTGGATACTTCGCAGAGGGGATGGTATAATATTACGATGGTTAAGGTCAAAATAAGGGAAATAGGCCAATGTGGTTTGAAATTTTACGATAGAAGGAGAAAACTATGAGAACCTTTTTGAAAAAAATAAAAGGAGCGGGAAGAAAAATTGGAGCCGCAGGGAAAAAGATTGGAGCCATAGGAAAAAAAGCAGGACTTGTGATTGTGGATAAGCTGAGAAAGCATCCGATCATGTGCAATATCGTTCTGTCTATACTGATGGGTGTCATTCTGGAGACGCTGGGAAGACAGCGGTCTGACTTTTCCAGTATCCTGGATTTCGCGGACCAGAGAACGAGAATGTTCTTATATAATATACTCATTATCTTCCTGTCATATTCCATTGTGCTGGTGGTAAAACGGCGGCTGTTTACGTACATTGTCGTAACCCTGCTGTGGTCAGTCATCGGAATTGTCAACTGGATGATGCTGAATACAAGGAACACGCCGTTTACCTACGTAGACGTCACACTGCTGAAGTCTGTGCTGCCGGTTATGTCAAATTATTTTACGCCGATGGAGATTATATCGATGGGGGCGCTGATTCTGATCGCTCTGGTTCTGCTGGTCGTGGCATTTATGTATCTGCCGATGGAGAAGAGGCTGAAAAGGAAAAGAGGATTTCTTCAGCTGATCGTGATCTGCGCAGCGTTCTCAGGAGTTACGGCGCTGGGATTTAAGACAGGCGATCTGACAGATCAGATCCACAACATTCTGCTGGCGTTCAATGACTACGGAACTTCTTACTGCTTTGCCATCACGGCCCTGAAAAATGGAATCGACAAGCCGTCAGATTATTCCCAGGAGAAAATTAAGAGCATAGAAGATCAGACGGATAAAGCCGTTGCAGACATGGAAGAAAAGGAAAAAGAAAACAATGAGACTGTAAAGAAGCCGAATATCATATTCGTGCAGCTGGAATCTCATTTTGATATTACCCAGGTGAAAGGAGTTACCTTTAACAAAGATCCGCTGCCGAATTTCCATAAATATATGAAAGAATATTCTTCCGGACAGCTTTCCATGCCTTCCTATGGAGCAGGAACGGCGAACTCAGAGTTTGAACTGATCACCGGCATGAATCTGGACCATTTTGGTGCGGCTGAGTATCCATATAAGACAGTGCTTCAGGATACCACCACGGAAAGTATGGCAACAGTGCTGAAAGAACAGGGATATACGGCTCATGCTATCCATGACAACAGCGCGGCGTTTTATGACAGGGATATGGTATTTTCTCAGCTGGGATTCGATACATTTACAACGAAAGAAACAATGAATGTCCAGAAATGGACGGAAAACGGATGGGCGAAGGACGCTATCCTCACCGGCTGCATCAATGACAGTCTGGATTCAACAGAGGGTCAGGACTATGTTTACTGTATTTCCGTACAGGGACACGGAGACTATCCGACAACGGAAGTCATCGAGAATCCGGATATCGTAGTGACCGGCGGCATTGAGGACGAGGCAATGAAGAATAAGTATACTTACTATGCCAATCAGGTATATCAGATGGATCAGTTTGTTGGGGATCTGGTACATTCTCTGGAAAAACGTAATGAAGAGACGATTCTTGTTATGTACGGAGATCATCTGCCGAGTCTGAATATCGAAGACGAAAATCTGACTTATGGCAATAAATACGAGACCAGTTATTTTATCTGGGACAACATGGGACTCAGCAAACAGGATGGAACAATCGAGGCGTATGATCTGGGATCTGAGATCCTGAAGAAATGCAATATTCACAATGGCGTTATGAACAGTTTCCATCAGACAAGAAAAGGAACCGAGAACTATCAGGAAGATATGAAAAATCTTCAATATGATATGCTCTACGGAAAACAGTACGTATGGGATCAGGAAAACCCATTTACAGCTACAGATATAACGTTCGGCATCCGGGATCTGGAAGTGACGAAAGCATATGAAACGGATGACAGCGTTTTCATTGTCGGCAATAATTTCACAAACTATGCGGAGGTTTATGTGGACGATGTGCAGCTCAATACGACGTTCCATAATGAACATCTGCTGGAAGTGCCAAAGGATTCTCTGGAGGACGGGGACACATTCACCGTCAGCATTGTGAGCAGGGCTCCTAGGGTGCTGAGGACGTCGAAGCCATATTTATATAAAAATAGCGGAAATTAAAGAAAGAAGCTTGTGCAGTTTATACGGCGTATGCTATAATGATTGAATGTTTGTGGAATTTACAAAATGATAATAATATTTAGGAGGATTCATAAAGATGAGTTTGCAAGTGGAAAACTTAGAGCATAATATGGTAAAGGTGACAATCGAGGTAGATGCGGCAAAATTAGATGCTGCAATTACAAAAGCTTTTAATAAAAAGAAAAATCAGTTTAACATTCCTGGATTCCGTAAAGGGAAAGTGCCTCAGAAGCTGATTGAAAAGGAATATGGCGTTGAAATTTTCTATGAAGATGCGGCAAATATTCTGATTCCGGAAGCTTATGAAGCAGAGATGAAAGACTGTGATCTGGAGATTGTTTCCAGACCGGAGATTGATGTGGTACAGCTTGAAAAAGGAAAACCATTCATCTTTACAGCTGAACTTGCAGTAAAACCGGAAGTAACTTTAGGAGACTACAAAGGATTAGATGTTCCTAAGACAAGAGTTACTGTAAAGAAAGAAGAAGTTGAGGAAGAACTCAAGAGAACACAGGAGCAGAACGCAAGAGAAATTACGATTGAAGACCGTCCGGTAAAAGACGGAGATATTCTGACTATTGATTACTCCGGTTCTGTTGACGGAGAAAAATTCGAAGGGGGAACAGCTGAGGATCAGACTCTGGTCATCGGTTCCGGCGCATTCATTCCTGGATTCGAAGATCAGCTGATCGGAAAAGAATTAAATGAAGAAACTGAAATCAACGTAACCTTCCCGGAAGAATATCATGCGTCAGATCTTGCAGGAAAAGAAGCTGTATTTGAAGTGAAAATCAAAGCAATCAAAGAAAAAGAACTTCCGGAACTGGATGACGAATTTGCGTCTGAAGTTTCTGAATTCGAAACATTAGAAGAGTACAAAGCGGATATCAAAGAAAAAATCCGCAGCCGCAAAAAAGAAGAAGCAAACACAGAAAGAGAAAACAAACTGGTAGATCTGGCTGTTGAAAATGCGCAGATGGATATTCCGGATGCCATGGTAGAAGAACAGGTACAGCAGATGACAGAAGAATTTGCACAGAGATTGAGCTACCAGGGACTGAGCATGGAACAGTATCTGCAGTTCTCTGGAATGGACGCACAGAAATTTGCGGATGATATGAAACCGCAGGCTGTTAAGAGAATCGAGACACGCCTGGTATTAGAGGCAATTGTAAAAGCAGAAAACATTGAAGCAAGTGAGGAAGATTACAAAGCAGAGATCGAGAAGATGGCTGCAATGTATCAGATGGAAGCAGAACAGTTTGAAAAGATTATCCAGGGTCCTCAGAAGGATCAGATCATGGATGATATCGCGGTGCAGAAAGCCGTTGACTTCCTCGTTGCAGAAGCAAAATAAGACATATTTTAGGAGGATGCGGTATGAGTTTAGTACCTTATGTCATTGAGCAGACGAGCAGAGGAGAAAGGTCCTATGATATTTATTCCCGTCTGCTGAAAGAGAGAATCATCTTTTTGGGAGAAGAAGTAAACGACACAACAGCCAGCCTGGTTGTTTCCCAGCTGCTGTTCCTTGAATCTGAAGATCCGGAGAAGGATATCAGTCTGTATATCAACAGTCCCGGAGGATCTGTGACAGCGGGAATGGCAATTTACGACACAATGCAGTATGTAAAATGCGATGTTTCAACTATGTGCATGGGAATGGCTGCGAGCATGGGAGCTTTTCTTCTGGCAGGAGGAGCAAAAGGCAAGAGGTTTGCTCTGCCGAATGCGGAAATCATGATTCATCAGCCATCCGGAGGCGCGCAGGGACAGGCAACAGAGATTGAAATCGCTGCGGAACATATTTTAAAAA
Organism: Candidatus Anaerostipes avistercoris; assembly: GCA_019119895.1. Lineage (GTDB taxonomy): Bacteria > Bacillota > Clostridia > Lachnospirales > Lachnospiraceae > Anaerostipes > Anaerostipes avistercoris. Next base: position 109,044 of record DWWD01000042.1, read on the forward strand.
CGAAAAAACGTTTAAATACCATTTTGAGCGAGAATACCGGACAGCCATATGAAACCATCGCCAAAGATACTGACCGCGATAACTGGCTCTCAGCTCAGGAAGCCGTTGATTACGGACTGATCGACAGGGTCGTAGAGAAGAGACAGTAAGGAAAAGAATTGAGGTGTTCTTGTGCCAAATTATAATGACGATAAAAAAGTATTAAGATGCTCTTTCTGCAATAAGACGCAGGATCAGGTGCGCAAGCTGATTGCAGGTCCGAAAGCAAAGGGCGTATATATTTGTGATGAGTGTATTGATATCTGCTCTGAGATCATTGCGGAAGAGTTTGAACAATATGTGGAGGATGCGGAGATCCATCTGAAGAAGCCGAGAGAGATCAAGGCCTTTCTGGATGAGTATGTCATCGGACAGGACGAGGCGAAGAAAGTTCTCTCTGTGGCCGTGTACAACCATTATAAGCGTATTTTAATGGGAGGAGATTCCGATGTGGATCTTCAAAAGAGCAACATCTTGATGCTGGGACCGACAGGTTCCGGAAAGACGCTGCTTGCCCAGACGCTTGCAAAGATGCTGAATGTGCCGTTCGCTATTGCGGACGCCACAGCACTGACGGAAGCCGGATATGTGGGTGAGGATGTGGAAAACATTCTTCTTAAGATTATCCAGGCAGCCGATTATGATATCGAGCGCGCACAGTGCGGTATCATCTATATTGATGAGATTGATAAGATTACCAGAAAATCTGAGAATACATCCATTACAAGAGATGTGTCCGGAGAGGGCGTACAGCAGGCTCTCTTAAAAATCATTGAAGGGACCGTTGCTTCTGTGCCTCCTCAGGGCGGAAGAAAGCATCCGCATCAGGAATTCATCCAGATTGATACGACGAATATCCTGTTCATCTGCGGCGGTGCTTTTGACGGGCTGGAAAAGATCATTGAATCCAGAATCGGAAAGAAATCCATCGGATTCGGTGCCGACGTCATCGGACAGACAGAGAAGGATCTGGGAGCCCTGCTTCATCAGGTGCTGCCGGAAGATTTCGTAAAATACGGACTGATTCCGGAGTTTATCGGACGTGTGCCGGTGAATGTATCCCTGAATCCTCTGGATCAGAATGCTCTGGTACGGATTCTGAAAGAGCCGAAGAGCGCTTTGGTAAAACAGTACAAAAAATTGTTTGAAATGGACGGAGTAGATCTTGATTTTGAAGATGAGGCCCTGGAAGCGATTGCCCGCAAGGCCCTGGACCGCAAGACCGGAGCCAGAGGTCTCCGTGCGATCGTGGAGGAAGTCATTATGGAACTGATGTATCAGATTCCGTCTGAACCAAATGTTTCCAGATGCATTATCACAAAAGATGTTGTGGAAAAAGGGGCAGAGCCGAAGATTGAATACTCTGACCGGAAGATGAAATCATCAGCATCTAAAAAGAGAATGGTGAAGAGCAATTCGGAGATTGCATAAACAAGATGAAATCAGGCGGAGGCCTGAAGCAAAAACTGCTTTCGTACAAGAAATTCTTGTGTCAAAAGCAGTTTTTCTTTTAGATAGAAGAGGAGAGTCAAATGAAAAAAAAATTACCAATGCTTGCCCTGCGTGGAAAGTATATATTCCCCAATACGGTGATTCATTTTGATGTATCCAGGAGCAAATCGATTCGGGCGATCGAGGAGGCGATGGAGAAGGACCAGCTTATTTTCCTGAATAATCAGATGGATCCCACAGTGGAAGATCCGGGAATTATTGATTTGTACAATGTGGGTACATTGGCAAAAATAAAACAAATGGTGAAGCTGCCGCAGAATATTGTAAGAATTTTTGCGGAGGGACTGTTCCGGGCGGAAATGACCGGCGTTGTGGATGAAGAGCCTCTGTTTCGGGTGGAAATCGCCTACAACCATGTGGAGCAGGAACCGTTCGCCCCATATGAGAGAGAAGCGATGATCCGATCCATCAAAGAAAGCTTCGAATATTATACGGAAGCGTGGAGCCAGATGGATCAGAATCTGGTCAGCTATATTCTCATGCAACAGGATCTGGAACTGCTGGTGGATCAGCTGGCGACGCACATTCCATTTTCTCTGGAAGATAAACAGAGAATTTTGGAAGAAATGGATCTAAAGACCAGATGCGAAGACATGCTGGCGCTTCTGGGAGAAGAACTGGAAGTCATGCAGATCCGAAGCGAAATCCAGAAGAAGGTTCGGGCGAATGTAGATAAAAATCAGAAAGAATACATGCTCCGGGAAGAAATGAAGGTAATTCGGGAGGAACTGGGGGAGACAAGCGTTGAAGATGAAGCGCAGGAATTCCTGGACCAGCTGCGGAAACTGAAGGCTTCCAAAGAAGTAAAAGATAAAATCAAGAAAGAAATCGGAAGATTTCAGGCCATCGGAATGAGTACGCCGGAAAGTTCTGTGCTGAGAACTTATATTGAGACAATGCTGGATGTGCCGTGGGAGCGGCGTTCCAGAGATTCCCAGGATCTTGACCGGGCGGAAGAGATTTTGAACGAGGATCACTACGGACTGGAAAAAGTAAAAGAAAGAATTCTGGAATATCTGGCGGCACGGGCCATGAGCGGCAAGAAAGACGCTGCGATCCTGTGTCTGGTGGGACCTCCGGGCACCGGAAAAACCTCCATTGCCAGGTCCATTGCCAAGGCGACAGATAAAGAGTATATCAGATTGTCACTGGGCGGAGTGCGGGATGAATCTGAAATCCGAGGTCACAGAAAAACCTATGTGGGAGCCATGCCTGGACGTATTGTGGAAGCTTTGCGAAGAGTCAAGGTCAGAAATCCGCTGATGCTTCTGGATGAGGTGGATAAAGTCGGAAAAGACCAGAGAGGAGATACGGCGTCCGCACTGCTGGAAGTACTGGATCCTGAACAGAATGAACATTTCCAGGATCATTATCTGGAAGTGCCGCTGAACTTGAGTGATGTGTTGTTTATTGCCACAGCCAATGATCTGTCACCGATTCCGAGACCGCTGCTGGATCGAATGGAAATCATCGAGGTGTCCAGCTATTCGGAGAATGAAAAATATCACATTGCCCGGCGGTACCTTGTAAAAAAACAGAGGGAAGCCAATGGACTAAGTGAACAGCAGATCCAGTGGAGGGAGGAGGCCCTCAGATTTCTGATTTCTTCTTATACGAGGGAAGCCGGCGTCCGTGATCTGGAGCGGAAGATCGGACAGGTTTCCAGAAAGGTGACCAAAGATATTTTCCAGAAGAAGCACAGGAAAGTGACGATCACAAAGAAGAAAGTGCAGGATTATCTCGGAAATCCACCATATGAATGGGAAAAAGAATCACTGAAAGATCAAATTGGAATTGTTCACGGTCTGGCCTGGACATCCGTCGGCGGGGAAACCCTGAAAATAGAAGTAAATGTTATGCCTGGCAAAGGACGGGTACAGGTGACCGGATCTCTGGGAGATGTCATGAAGGAATCTTCTCAGGCAGCCATCAGCTATATTCGGAGCCAGAGCAGGAAATACAAGATCAAATCCGACTTTTTTGAAAAACATGACATCCATATCCATGTTCCGGAAGGAGCGGTTCCAAAAGATGGACCGTCTGCGGGTATTACGATGACGACAGCGGTGCTGTCAGCGATTACGAAGAAAAAAGTACACGGAGATCTGGCGATGACCGGTGAGGTTACAATCCGGGGCGAAGTACTTCCAATCGGAGGCCTGAAAGAAAAACTTCTGGCGGCGAAACGGCTGGGAATCCGAAAGGTTCTGGTGCCGAAATTTAACGCCAAAGATGTTCGGGAATTTCATGAAGAGATCACGGACGGTCTGGAAATTGTCTATGTGAAAGACATGAATCAGGTCATCAAAGAAGCGATGATAATGGAAACAGAAAAGAAATAAAGGAGTGCCGGAAATGACTTATGAGGAAGCGATGAATTTCATACAGAATACAAATAAATTTGGAACGGTCCTGGGACTGGATCATATCCGGGAGCTGCTGGAGCGGCTGGGAAATCCCCAGGACAGTCTGAAAATCGTGCATATTGCGGGAACCAATGGAAAAGGATCGATCCTCGCGTTTCTGGCGTCTGTGTTTCGGGAAAGCGGATACCGGGCGGGCCGTTATGTTTCCCCGGCATCCTTTTCCTATGAAGAGAGATTCCGGATCAATGAGGAAAACATATCCAGAAAAGACCTGTGCCATTATATGGAAAAGGTAAAGAAAACTGCAGAGGAAATGGTAAGGGACGGAAAAGACCATCCTACCATGTTTGAAATCGAGACGGCTCTCAGTTTTCTTTATTTCCGGGATCAGAAAGTAGATGCAGTGCTGCTGGAGACAGGAATGGGAGGGAGACTGGATGCTACGAATATTGTCTCACGTCCTATTTGTACGGTCATAGCATCCATTGGTTTTGACCATATGCAGTATCTGGGAAATACCATTGAGGAGATCGCGGGAGAAAAAGCCGGGATCATAAAAGAAGGATGTCCGGTCGTATCTTATGACAACCGGAAAGAAGCAAATGAAGTGATCAAAGCCGCGGCTGCAGGAAAGCACTGCCCGCTGACTTTCGTGAATTCTCAGGGAATCCGGGTAATTTCACAGTCACTGAAAGGACAGAGTTTTTCCTACAGAAGCAGCAGAGGACGCTGGTATGAAAAAATCGAAATACCGCTGCTTGGAACCCATCAGATTTATAATGCCGCAGCGGCGCTGGAAGTTCTGGAAGTGATAAAAAATTATTACTGTATCAGCGAGTTCCAGACAGAGGAAGGGTTCCGGAATACCAGATGGAGAGGAAGACTGGAACTGCTGTCAAAGCATCCGCTGATCTTCTGTGACGGCGCTCACAATCCAGACGGAGCCAGATGCCTGGCAGAATTTCTTCGAAATAATTTTACAAACAGAAGAATAATTTATATAATGGGAGTACTGGCAGATAAGGATTACAGAGTAATGCTGCGGGAGACAGCGGGAATTGCAGAGTGCATTTATACCGTTGCCCCTGACAGCCCGAGAGCGCTGCCTGGCAGCGAGCTCGGAGAAGCCGCAGAACCATATTATGATAAAGTATATGTAAGGGACCGGCTGGCGCCTTGTCTGAGAGAAGTAAAGAAAGAAGCCGGGGAAGATGATGTGATCGTAATATTCGGTACGTTGTCTTTTCAGAATGAACTGCAGGGGTAAATGATGTGGAACGATATCAGAAAATAGTCCGGAATAAAAGATTTCAAAGAGAATATCAGAGACTGGAAGAGAAGGAACAGGACAGGAGATTCTGCCGCCACAACATGGAACATTTCTTAGCGGCAGCAAGAATCTGTTATATCATCGTTCTGGAAAAACAGCTGGAGATATCCAAAGATGTTATTTATGGTACCGCTTTTCTTCATGACCTGGGAAGAATAGCGGAATATGAGACAGGGAAATCTCATGAGGAGGCTGGCGCGGATCTTGCAGAGGAAATTCTCCCGGAGTGCGGATATGAGCCGTGGGAGATTGAACAGATTACAGACACCATCAGAGGCCATCGCAGGAAGGGACAGAAAGATCCGGACAGTTTTGCCGATGTTTTTTATCAGGCGGATAAACTGTCGAGAGACTGCATCCACTGCAGAGTAAGAGAAGAATGTTACTGGCCGGAAGACAGGAAAAATGACAGATACAGATTTTAGGAGGCCGTATGAAGATAGGGAAGAGAGATTTTCAGACAGAACATCATGGATACATTATGGGAATATTAAATGTGACGCCGGATTCATTTTCAGACGGGGGAAAATACAACTGTCTGGATGCAGCGCTGGAGCACGCACAGGAGATGATATCAGAAGGAGCGGATATCATCGACGTGGGCGGTGAATCCACAAGACCGGGATATACCCTGATTTCAGATCAGGAAGAGATCGAGCGGACAGCGCCTGTGATTGAGGCGCTGAAAAGAGAATTCGATGTTCCGGTATCTCTGGACACATACAAATCAGCGGTTGCAGAAGCAGGAATCCTTGCAGGAGCAGATTTGATCAATGACATCTGGGGACTCAAGTGGGACGGCACAATGGCTGCAGTCCTGGCAGAAAGCGGCGCTGCGGCATGTCTCATGCATAACCGCAGAGACACAGATTATAAAGATTATCTGGAAGATGTGACAGATGATCTGCAGGAAACGATGAATCTTGCGCTGGAAGCCGGTATAGAGAGGGACAGGATCATGCTGGATCCGGGAATCGGATTTGCAAAAAGTCTGGAACAGAACCTGAAGCTGATGAACCATCTGGAGATCATGAATCAGTGGGGAGTTCCGGTTCTTCTGGGAACTTCCAGAAAATCAATGATCGGTCTTACGCTGGATCTGCCGTCAGAGCAGAGGGTGGAAGGAACCGTTGCTACGACAGTGTGCGGATATATGAAAGGATGTCGTTTCTTCAGAGTTCATGATGTGAAGGAAAATAAAAGAGCACTGAAGATGATAGAAGCAATATGTGCTATGTAAAAGGAGTGTGGTCACATGGCAGATCAGATTATCATTCGAAACTTGGAAATTTACAGCAACCATGGAGTCTATAAGGAAGAGAAAGTCCTGGGACAGAAATTCCTTGTGTCAGCGATTCTTGATACGGACACGAAGCGCGCCGGAATCAGTGACTGTATTGATTTTTCGGTGGATTACGGAAAAGTATGCCACAGAATCGCGGAGATCATGGAAAACAATACCTTTGACCTGATTGAACGGGTAGCGGAAACCCTGGCAAAGACACTGCTTCTGGAATTTCCTCTTGTAAAGAAGCTGGAAATTCAGGTAAAAAAACCGTGGGCTCCGATCGGGATTCCGCTGGACAGTGTAGCGGTAAAAATTTCCCGGGGATGGCACAGAGCCTATATCGGTACAGGATCCAATATGGGAGACCGGATGGAATATATCAGCAACGCCATTGACCAGATTGAGGAGCAGGAAGATACAAGGGTTGTGCATGTGTCCAATCTGATAGAAACCAAGCCGTATGGAGGCGTGGTACAGGAAGACTTTCTGAATGGCTGTATCGCCATCGACACTCTGAAAGAACCGATGGAACTTCTGGATTTTCTGATGGATCTGGAAAAACAGGCAGGACGAAAGCGAACCATTCACTGGGGACCGAGAACCCTGGATCTGGATATCCTTATGTATGACGACCGCGTGGTAAATGAGAGAGAACTTACGATTCCGCATAAAGAAATGCATAAAAGGATGTTCGTTCTGGAGCCGCTGGCAGAGATTGCGCCGTATCTGATGCATCCGCTGCTTCGGAAGACGGTGACGGAATTAAAAGAAATGTTGGAAAAGGAACAAGGAACAAATGAGAGAGTTAACACAAATACGACAGGAAATTGATGAAATTGACGATAAGCTGGTAAAGCTGTTTGAGCAGAGAATGAAATGCGCGGCCGAGGTGGCAGAAAATAAACGGGGGACAGGAAAAGCAATTTATGATCCCGAAAGAGAAAAAGAAAAAATCGCAGTGCTGACCGGGAAAGAAAAGGAACCTTTCATGAAGAAAGCAGCGGAAGAGATTTTCCTTCAGCTGATGTCCATCAGCAGGAGATATCAGTACAGCATTTTATCTGAGGAAGATCAGTATATACAGAAAAATTTTGAAGAAGTAGATCATCTTGATATCAATGAGGATACAAAGGTGGTCTATCAGGGAATTCCGGGAGCCTACCAGGAAGAAGCAATGGTGAAATATTTTGGCGAGAATGTAAAAAACTTTTCCGTGCCGGAATTTGAGGATGTGGTAAAAAAACTGGATGCCGGAGAAGCGGATTATGGAGTCCTCCCGATCGAGAATACCTCTGCGGGCACAGTCAGCGGCATCTATGATATGATCCTGGACTATGATATCTGTGTCGTGGGAGAAGAAACTGTCGAAATTCATCATGTGCTGGCTGCACTTCCGGGATCCAGCCTCGATCAGATCAAAAAAGTTTATTCTCACCAGCAGGGCCTTCTTCAGTGCCAGAAATTCCTGGATCAGTGGGACTGGGATCAGGTGAAGGTTGCCAATACGGCAATCAGCGCCAAAAAGGTGGCAGACGATAAAGATCTGACCAAGGCGGCCATCTGCAGTACGAGGGCAGCAAAACTTTATGGACTGAAAATTCTTCAGAGAGAAGTCAATTATGAGGGAAATAATACGACACGTTTTGTGATCATGTCAAAGAAGAAACAGTACAGAACCGATGCCAGAAAGGTCAGCATCAGTTTCAGCGCGCCTCATGAAGTTGGTTCTCTGTACAATATCCTGATGCATTTTATGTTTAATGATGTGAATATGTGCAATATCGAATCCAGGCCTCTGCCGGGACGTCAGTGGGAGTATGGTTTCTATATTGATGTGATCGGAAACTTAAATGATCCTGCCATAAGAAACTCTCTGGCAGGAATCCGGGAAGAAACGACAGATTTTAAAATATTGGGCAACTTTTAAGGAAAATCGTGGTCATTGGGGCGCTTTATCTTGACAGAGTGTGCAAAACAATATAGAATGAAAATGCTGTCATTCTGTCGGAATGGACAGCATGCAAGTCACAGGAAATTGATTTTAGGAGGATACACATATGGTAAAAGCAATTGTTGGAGCCAATTGGGGAGACGAAGGAAAAGGAAAGATTACAGACATGTTAGGTGAAACATCCGACATTATCGTTCGTTTCCAGGGAGGGGCAAACGCAGGACATACCATCATTAATGATTATGGTAAATTCGCTCTGCATACCCTGCCATCTGGAGTATTCTATAACCATACGACCAGCGTTATTGGAAATGGAGTAGCATTAAATATTCCCGTTTTATTTGATGAGATTGAAAGCATCGTGTCAAAAGGAGTTCCGAGACCGAAGATCCTTGTATCTGACAGAGCGCAGATGGTAATGCCGTATCATGTACTGTTTGATCAGTATGAAGAAGAGCGGCTGGGAAAGGAATCCTTCGGATCTACCAAATCCGGAATCGCGCCGTTTTATTCTGACAAATACGCGAAGATCGGATTCCAGGTAAGTGAATTATTCGATGAAGAGACATTAAAACATAAGATCCACAAAGTATGCGAGACAAAGAACGTACTTCTGGAACACCTGTACCACAAACCGCTTCTGGATGAAGAAGAACTGTTCCAGACACTGATGGAATACAGGAAGATGGTTGAGCCATATGTATGTGACGTTTCTTTATTCCTGAACCAGGCACTGAAAGAAGGAAAAGAAATTCTTCTGGAAGGCCAGCTTGGTTCTCTGAAAGATCCGGATCATGGAATTTATCCGATGGTAACATCCTCATCAACTCTCGCCGGATACGGAGCGATCGGAGCAGGAATCCCTCCATATGAGATCAGGAAAATCGTAACTGTTGTAAAAGCTTACTCCAGTGCTGTCGGAGCAGGAGCGTTTGTAAGCGAGATCTTCGGAGAAGAAGCTGATGAACTCAGAAAACGCGGCGGAGACGGCGGAGAATTCGGAGCGACCACAGGACGCCCAAGAAGAATGGGATGGTTTGACGCAGTGGCAACAAAATACGGATGCCGTCTGCAGGGAACGACCGATGTAGCATTTACGGTACTGGACGTACTGGGATATCTGGATGAAATCCCTGTATGTGTGGGATATGAGATCGACGGTGAAGTAACAACAGACTTCCCGACCACAAATAAATTAGAGAAAGCAAAACCGGTTTTGGAAGTTCTTCCGGGATGGAAATGTGATATCCGCGGTATTACAAAATATGAAGATCTCCCAGAAAACTGCCGCAAATACGTTGAGTTTATTGAAGAGAAGATAGGATATCCTATCACTCTGATTTCCAACGGACCGGAAAGACACGAGATTATTTACCGCGGTTTTGAGGACTAGGTATCATGAGCAAAAAGGCAAAGAAAGAAAGATCCTGGAGGAGAGAAGTGTTCAGCTGGATTCTCTGCATTGTTATCACCCTTGGACTGACAGGGATCATCACAAATTTTGTGATTATTAACGCAAATATTCCAAGCGGATCCATGGAAAACACGATCATGACAGGCGATAAACTAATTGCTCTTCGGACTGCTTACTGGTTCAGTGATCCGCAGAGAGGAGATATTATTATCTTTGAATATCCGGATAACGAAGAAGAGTGGTTTATCAAAAGAGTCATAGCCCTTCCGGGAGAAACAGTGGAAGTGAGAGACGGAAAAGTATATATCAACAACAGCGATACTCCACTGAATGAGCCATATATCAAAGAAGAACCGGTGGAAGACTTTGGACCATATACGGTGCCGGAGGACGGATATTTTGTTATGGGAGATAACCGAAATAATTCCAACGACGCCCGAGACTGGAATACCCACTACGTAAGCGGGGATGAGATCCTGGGCAAGGCATGGTTCCGGTATTATCCATCGTTTGGCTGGATCAAATAGGAGTATTTGCCTTAAGAAAAACAAAGACTGGTATAACACAAGAAGATAGAAGGTGGAAACATGGAAAAGAAGATGATCAACGCGGAACATGCGCCTGCGGCAGTGGGACCTTACTGTCATGCGGTGCAGGCAGGAGATCTGGTATTTACATCAGGACAGATTGGACTGAATCCGGAAACACAGGAGCTGGCAGAGGGAATCGAGGCACAGACAACACAGGTGCTGGAGAATCTGACAGAGGTGCTGAAAGCAGCAGATCTGACATTGGATGATGTGATCAAGACAACTGTATTTTTGGATGATGTCAATGACTTCGGTGTTGTCAATGGAATTTATGAGACCTATTTCAGCGGCAGCAAGCCGGCAAGATCCTGTGTGGAAGTGGGAGCGCTTCCGAAGGGAGCATTGATTGAGATTGAGGTTATTGCGGCAAAATAAAATCGTAAAGAAGAAAAAGAAAAGCTTTCCTCTGCGGGAATCCGGCATAAGATTTGACCGGATTCCAGGAAGAAAGCTTTTTTAATTTCCTGTCAGCATTTTCAGCAATCTGTCGTTTTCTTCTTTTTTCTGAATACAGAAGCGGATGTATTCTCCGTCCAGTCCCTCAAAGCTGCTGCAGTCTCTGATCATCATGCCCTGTCTGATACATTTCTCAAACATTTCAAAAGATGTGGTGCCGTCCAGCAGACGGATTAAAAGAAAATTTCCATATGCGGGATAGGTTTTCAAATGAGGACAGCCGGATAACAGATCCAGGCAGCGGGTACGTTCCGCTGAAATCAGTTCTCTTGTGCGCCGGATATATTCTTCGTCCTCAAACATTGCGCCTGCGGAAACGGCCGCCAGCGTATTGATGGTCCATGGATTTTTGATTGCGTTGATTTTTTCCCGGAACTGGAAATCCGAACAGATGCCGTATCCCAGACGAAGTCCCGGAGCCGCGTAAAATTTGGAGGTTCCCCGAAGGACCATAAGATTCGGATAATCCGGAACCAGAGAAACCGCAGAGATTTTCTGAATGTCCGGAGCGAATTCCACGTAGGTTTCATCGACCATAACAAAAATGTGATTTTGACGGCAGTGGTCGAGAATTTCCCGGATTTCGTCCGCAGACAAAGCGCTGGAGGTAGGATTGTTCGGATTGCAGAAAGCAAACAAATCCACATCCGCCGTCAGGTGTGCCTTCAGATTCTCAAGATCCGGACGAAAATCATTTTCTTCTCTCAGAAAATATTCTTTGTAAGAACCGCCAGCCAGAGAAATCTCTCTTGTATACTCTGAATAGGTAGGAGTCAGCAGCAGAGCATTTTTCGGGCACAGCAGCTGAAATGTGAGACCGATCAGCTCGGTGGCTCCGTTTCCCGGGATGATGTCTTCAGCTGGAATTCCAAGGTAACGGCTCAGGGAGTTCCGCAGATCTTTATAATCTCTGTCAGGATACTCGCTGATATCATCCAGATGTTCTGCCATACTTTCTTTCAGGCGGGGAGAAATCCCAAGGGGATTCACATTTCCGCCGAATGGAATGATATCTTCTTTTTTGATTCCATAGAGTTCTTCTATTTTCTCTAAATCACTTCCGTGAAACGTCTGTTTTTTTTTCATGATAGCAAACCCTTCTTTTCTATTGTGTCGAAATTTGGTATAATAAAATTTAATTGAGATCTATTATATTATACGAGCTATATATTTGATTGGCAAGGAGCGAAAGACAGATTATGTCAGAACAGTTACAAACCTTTACAGAGATGCTGAAAGAAGACAGGAACAGAGCAAAGGCCCTCTTTTTTTCAGAGTCATTTAAGGAAAAATATTTAGGGCAGGACCCGGAATATCAGGATGTATATCATCAGCTTTTGATGGGCAGGAATCGGGAACAGATTCTGGAAGAATTCCTGATCACAGCAAAACAGAAAAAACCAGTCCGTCTGACAGCTGCAAAGCAGAAATATCAGATTTTTCAGTGGAATCTGGATGATCCGCTGAAGATTACGGTCAAGAGAGAAGGCTGGGGATACATAGAAGGAAGAGTCACCATCCGGGGAGATTTTCTCTCCGTCGAGCAGGAGACGTTTACCAGCGCGGATTTTGAGGATGGATTTTTTCATCTGCCAGTGTATCTGGACACGATCCCTCAGGATGGAAGTGTCTGCCATGTAATTTTTGAAACCGTGCATGATGTGCTGGATATGGAAGTTACCTATGAAGAAAATGTAGAGGAAAAAATAAAGCAGGAGCAGTCCAGACGCAAAAAAATGTTCCAGACGTATGTGGATTTCTGTACCGGAAGGATCGAACAGGAAGAATTTATCAGAAGAGAATATCAGATTCTCAATCAGATGCCGGCGGGGCTTGACAACAGCAAAGCGTATCAGCTGGCAAGGGTTCATATCGGAATTCTTTCCGGGGAAAAAGAAATCGGCAGCCGTCTGAAAGACGCAGGACATTCCCTGGATGAGGAAAGCAGGGAAGGACTGAGAGGATATTATGCCTATTTGAATGCTTTATATGCAAAAGATGAGGAAACCATCCAAAAGGCAGTCAATGAAATCAATCAGCTGTTTGAAGAACATCCGGATAATGGATTCCTTCTCTGGCTTCTGATCAATCTGGACAAGACGATCGCCTATGATGCAAAGCTTCAGATTATGATGATGAAAGAAGTCTATCAGCAGGGAGACAGGACGCCGCTTCTTCAGTTTGAGGCATGCTGCCTGTTTGGGGAAACGCCGGAACTTCTCCATCATCTGGATGGATTTGAGCTGGACGTTCTGGAATTTGCGGCGAAAGAAGAACTCTTAAGCGATAAACTGATTCAGAGGATTTGTTTCCTGATTTCCAGAGAGAAGACTTTTTCAGAAAGTCTGCTGTGGCTCCTTGTGTGTATTTATGAGGAATATCCTCTGACAGATGTGCTGCAGGGAATCTGTGCGCTTCTGATTCAGGGAAACTGTATGGAAGCAGATTGCCACCCTTATTATGAGAAAGCGCTGGAGGAGGGAATTCAGCTGAACGGACTGCAGGAAGCGTTTCTGCGGACCATTCAGGAAGATCAGTATCCGGTGCTCCCACAGGAAATTCTCATATACTTCTCATACAGCAATACGCTGAGCCGGTATGAACAGAGTTATCTCTATGCCAATGTGATAAAAAACCGGAGAAGATATCAGAGGATTTTTCAGAACTATGAAGAACTGATTGTCTCATTTCTGGCGGAAGAACTGAAGGAAGGGCGTTTGAACCGGCACCTTTCCCTGCTGTATCATTATTATTTCGAAGAACTGCTGGAAAACGAGAAGACGGTGGATGATCTGGGCAATGTCCTGTTTTACCAGGAACTGATCTGTCCCCAGGATTTCCTGAAGAAAGTCGCTGTGTTTCAGAGGCAGAAGCGTCAGCCGGATATTAAATTCCTGAAAGGGAGAACAGAGTATGTTGAGATTGTGGATTCCAACGCGCTGCTGGTATTTTTTGACCAGGAAGAGAACCGGTATGTAGGATCTGCCGCTTACCAGTTAAATCAGATCTGGACCCGGGATCAGATTCAGGCGTACTGCCGGAAATGCAGCGGAACCAATGAACATTATCTGCTGTATAAGAGCAGAGAATTTTTGAGAAAACAGAAGCTGTCAGAACAGGATTTTCCGGAAGTTGTGGCAGCTGCAGAATGCGGGGCGCTGGATGAGGGATGCAAACAGGAAATTTTTGAAAAGATTCTGGATTATTACTGGAAGAATGAGAAAGAAGAAGAGCTGAAGGAAGCCCTGATGTATGTGGACTGGAAAAAACTCCCGCCGAAAAACCGGATCCATATGATAGAATATTTTATAGCGGGAGGTCTGTATGAAGAAGCCCTCCGGGGCATTCAGCAGTACGGGTATCATTTTCTGAAACCGGAACTTCTGAAAAAGGTGACAGTTTATGCTCTGACGACCCTGAGCACACAGCGGTCCGATATGCTGATTGGCATGTGCAGCAGGGCGTTTGAACATGGACAGTATAACAGCGAAATCATCGGATACCTTCAGAAATATTTCCAGGGAAGCAGAGAGCAGATGCTGAAGCTGTGGGAAGCAGGAAAAGACATCGGAATGTATCAGAATTCTTTTGTAGAAGAAGTTTTGAAAACCTGTATCCGGGAAGGAATCGACGGAACGGAATTTCCAGTCTTCGCCCAGTATCTGACAGAAGGGGAACCGGATCAGGAACTGGCAGATTCCGCTCTGGTGGAATATGTGGACTACGCATGCCGCAGCCAGAAAGAACTGCCGGAACTGTTCTATGAACAGGTAGGACGGAAAATCGACGCCGGCAAGAAAGACTGGGTCTATCAGGGATTATATCTCAGATATTACAAGGGAAAAGAACTGACAGACAAGCAGAAAAGAAGGATTGAGAAGATCCGGGATATGCAGATTGAGAGTGGAGATATTTTTCCGGAATTATTCGGGTTCTCCCAATATCTGGAACTTCCGAAATATCTGTATGGAGAAACGTTTATTGAATATCAGGCGGCAGAAGGCCTGCAGATGGTATTTCATTATGCGTATGCCCGGGGAAAACAATGGAAGGAACTGCCGATGAAAGAACTATTTCCGGGATATTATGTGACTTCCGCTGTGATTTTTGCCGATGAGCTGAATGATTATTTCATTACGGCGCCCGGAGAGGAAAAACGCAGGCGGAAGGATATTCGTTTTATCCGTCATATCGATCAGAGCAAAGGAAGTCGTTTTTATGAGCTCAATGAGATGACGCGTGAGAAATACAGAGACGGAATCATTGCTTCCATGGAGCAGTATCAGATCAAAAAGAGCATGGTAAACTTTATCAAACCGATGACAGGGGATTAAGAGATGCAGACAGGATTACACTTCGAAAATGGACAAGTTTATGCCTATGTGATCAGCGGGCAGAAGACAACAGAAGAAGAACCGGCAGCTTATGAAGGCTCATGGGCGGATTACGTGAGAGAGATCCTGGATCAGGATCAGAACAAAAATTGTTCCTTTGGGATCATTACAGAATATCCGACGCCGATGGAAATCAAAGAGGCAGAAGAAATCAGCGATAAACTGGAAGGCTCCAATGCAGTGAAGCTGTATACAAAAGAGGAGGCGATCCTTGGAATGGTCCGGTTTCAGCAAAATGATCTGAAACGGGGCAGGACGGCAGTCTATGATTACGGATCCGATGGATTTATTTACTACGAAGTGAAAGAAGAGTCCGGGAAAGTTACGGTAGAAAAACAGAATTATACCAGGGAAATGGAAAAAGCCAGGACAAAGGGCGAGAAAGATCTGGCATTTTCTGCGATTATACGAAAGACGCTGGGCAGAGGCGTAACAGCGGCTGTGTATTTATGCGGGGAAGGTTTTGAGGGACAGTGGTTCCGGCAGTCCACAAGGATTTTATGCCGGGGCAGGAGAGTGTTTATGAGCAGCCACCTCTTTGCCTGCGGGGCGGCTTATATGGCCGGAAAGGAAGCGGGAATCACTTCCGATGACGCATTTATCATCACCGATCAGATGACAGTGTGCCAGATCGGGCTTGTCCTTCATCATCATGGAAGAGATGTTTTCTATCCATTGCTGCCGGAAGGGAAACCGTGGTTTGAAGCGAAAGGTGAAATCGAGATTTTTGTATCCGGAATCACAAAAATCATCTTTGAATTCAGGAACAAAGAAGGAAGAAAGATGGCTTCGGTCTGCATGCCGCTGACCGGGCTTAAAAGGAACAGAGATATTGTCTACAAACTCAAAATGCGGGGAGAATATCTTTCAGCGGACCGGTGTAAAATTAAAGTATCTGATGAAGGATTCGGAAGTATAAGGCCTTCCAGTCATCAGGTATGGCAGCAGATCATACGCCTGGAAAGGAGTGAATCCAATGAGTAAGATCGTACTGTGCGAGACGCAGGAAGCGCCGTATCCATATAAGATTGAGAAGATCCACCGTTCTTTTTCCAGCTATGAGGAACTGTGCTATCTCATGGAACATTACATGATATTTTTCCTGATGGAAGGAATTGATTTCAGGATGAAATCCTATATGAAAGAGGAGCTGGGGATTCCCCTGGAAAATGACGACGCGGTCCAGCAGATCAAAGAAATCATCAATTACAGAAATTATTTTACGGCCGATGAAAAGCAGCAGTTCCAGCAGAGGCTTCGTACGACGTATCTGTATTCTATGGCAAAGAAGCAGAAAATGCTTGCCGATATGTATCTGGAGCATCATCAGTATCTAAGCGCCATGAAAGGATATCAGGCGCTGAAGAATGTCTCAGGACAGTTTCAGGCGCGGGAACAGGTGCAGATTCTGTATCATCTGGGATTGTGTCAGAGTAAAATGTTCTGCTTTGATGAAGCCAAAGAATCTTTCCGCAGGGCACTTGCCATCAAAGAGAGAAGAGAAGTACAGGAAGCGTATTTTATGATATCTTATCTTCAGGGAGATTATGGAGATTTTGTAAAAGACGGAGAGAAAATTTCCTTTTCGGAGGAGCGCTGCAAGACAATTTATGATAATATAAAGCAGAGGGAGGAAGAAATCAAGGATCAGGATGAATTTGTCAAATTGAAGAAAATCGATTACCATAGGAAAAAAGCGGATGACGTTCTGACAAGAAGATTGACAAAAGCAGTATTGGAGAAGTGGAAGGATGAATACAAAAAAGAGATTATCTGAAGATCTTGAGAATACAAAAGATGTGCTTTTGGAACAACGGTTTGTAACTTTATACGAAGATGAAATCGCGGGCATCCTGGCAAGAAAAGAAGATCTTGAGACGATAGAACATTTGGAAAGTGAAGAAACAAAAGAAGTGGAAGAAGCAGCCAGGCTGTATAACCGGTCGTTTGCAAGAAACTTTTATGATATATCCGAAGGCAGAGTCAGTGATGAAGAATTTTTCCCATTATGGGAAAGAGAAAAAGAGATTATGACCGGCCTGCAGAAAATACATTCTCTGGAAGGAGAAAAGAAACAAATAGAAAAGGAACTGGATATCGCCACAAAAGAAGAAGAGGAATTGTACGCCAAAGTGCAGGCGGCCGCCGGGGAGCGGAAGAACAAACAGGTGATTTTCAAGTCCTTTGCGGTCATGACAGCAGCAGCGGTGATTCTTGCGGCAGCGGCGGTCGTCTATTTTGATCTGCAGATGGTAAGATATCTGTGGCAGACGGCGGCAGTTGTGGTCGTTGTTATTTTGTTCCTGGTCATCCTGCACCAGATGAAGAAAAAGGCGATGGAAGCAGAGAAGCTGTACCGTATGATGAGCGGTCACAAGACCAGTTCCAGAACCCGTCTGGAATCCGATTATCAGGACATTGCCAATGAACTGAAATATTACTACGAGAAGTATGAAGTTCTGTTCTGCTATATTTCAGAAGAACAGTGGAATTTATTCGAATTTTGTACTCAGATTTCTTCCAGATTAAAATTCTGTGAGGATCTTACGGAAAGCGCGGAAAATCTGGTCCGCGTACTGGAGAAATATCATCTGAAGAGAGCCCGGGCGTGGCTCTATTACCCGAAGGCACTGTTTGATGTGCCGAAGCGGATCACATGCCGTGAGCGGCTGGAAAACCGTCTGAATTTCTGTCAGCAGGCAATGGTCCGTCATGAGCGGGAAGTGGACAAGCAAAAAAATAAAATAGATATATAAGATGGGAGCTAACAGCATGAAAAAAGAATTAGAAAAAACTTATAATCCGGGCGAGATTGAGGACCGCCTGTACCAGAAATGGCTGGATAACAAATATTTCCATGCGGAAGTAGATGAAACAAAGAAACCATATACGATCGTAATCCCGCCTCCAAATATTACAGGAAAACTTCATATGGGACATGCGCTGGATGAGACTCTGCAGGATATTCTGATCCGTTTCAAGAAAATGCAGGGCTATAACACTCTCTGGCAGCCTGGAACAGACCATGCCAGCATTGCCACGGAAGTAAAGATCATCGATGCCCTGAAGAAGGAAGGAATTGAGAAGGAAGACCTGGGAAGAGAAAAATTCCTGGAGCGCGCATGGAAATGGAAAGAAGAATACGGCGGAACCATCGTAAGCCAGTTAAAGAAACTGGGTTCCGCATGCGACTGGGACAGAGAGCGTTTTACCATGGATGAAGGCTGTTCCAAAGCGGTTCAGAAGGTATTTATCGACCTTTACAACAAAGGATATATTTACAGAGGATCCAGAATCATCAACTGGTGTCCGGTCTGCCAGACATCCATTTCCGATGCAGAAGTAGAATATGAAGATCAGGCGGGACATTTCTGGCATATCAAATATCCAGTGGTTGGAAGCGATGAGTATGTTGAAATCGCGACCACACGTCCGGAGACTATGCTCGGTGATACGGCAGTGGCAGTCCATCCGGAAGATGAGCGTTATGCTCATCTGGTAGGAAAGATGCTGGAACTTCCGCTGTGTGACCGCCAGATTCCGGTAGTGGCAGACGAGTACGTTGACCGTGAATTCGGAACCGGAGCCGTTAAGATCACACCGGCGCATGATCCGAATGATTTTGAAGTTGGAAAACGTCATAATCTGGAAGAAATCAATATCTTAAACGATGATGCGACAATTAATAAAAATGGCGGAAAATACGAGGGAATGGACCGCTATGAGGCGAGAAAGGCCATTGTAAAAGATCTGGAAGAACAGGGATATCTGGTAAAAATCAAAGATCACGAACATAATGTTGGAACTCATGACCGATGCGGAACAACGATCGAGCCGATGATCAAACCGCAGTGGTTTGTTAGGATGGATGAACTTGCAAAACCTGCAATCGAAGCAGTAAAGAACGGCGACCTGAAATTCGTTCCGGAACGTTATACCAAAACGTATCTTCACTGGCTGGAAAATATCCGTGACTGGTGTATTTCCAGACAGCTGTGGTGGGGTCACAGAATTCCGGCTTACTACTGTGACGAATGCGGAGAAATCGTAGTAGCGGAAGAAATGCCGGAAGTATGCCCGAAATGCGGATGCAGGCATCTGACACAGGATGAGGATACACTGGATACATGGTTCAGTTCCGCCCTCTGGCCGTTCTCAACTTTGGGATGGCCGGAAAAGACGCCGGAGATGGATTATTTCTATCCGACCAATACACTGGTAACCGGATATGATATTATTTTCTTCTGGGTAGTTCGTATGGTATTCTCAGGATATGAGCACACAGGGAAATGCCCGTTTAACACGGTGCTGATCCATGGTTTGGTAAGAGATGACCAGGGACGCAAGATGAGCAAATCCCTTGGAAACGGAATCGATCCGCTGGAAGTAATCGATCAGTATGGCGCCGATGCTCTGAGATTTACTCTGGTAACAGGAAATGCCCCTGGAAACGATATGCGTTTCTATATGGAGCGTGTGGAGGCAAGCCGTAACTTTGCCAACAAAGTATGGAATGCTTCCCGATTCATTATGATGAACATGGAACAGGCAGAATTTGACCATGTGACACTGGATGATCTGACCAGCGCAGATAAATGGATTTTATCCAAGGTCAACACACTGGCGAAGGATGTTACAGACAATATGGAAAAATTCGAGCTTGGAATTGCCGTACAGAAGTTAAATGACTTCCTGTGGGAAGAATTCTGTGACTGGTACATCGAGATGGTGAAACCGCGTCTGTACAATGATGATGACACTACCAAGGCAGCAGCGCTCTGGACACTGAATACGGTTCTCACAGAGGCGCTGAAACTTCTTCATCCATATATGCCGTTTATTACAGAAGAAATCTACTGCAATCTGACAGATGAAGAATCCATTATGCTGGCAAAATGGCCGGAATTCAAAGAAGAATGGAACTTCAAGGCAGATGAAAAAGCAGTAGAGACAATCAAAGAAGCAGTCCGCGGAATCCGAAACATCCGTGCGGAAATGAACGTATCTCCGAAGAAAAAGGCCCAGGTATATGTTGTATCAGAAAGCCGGGAAGTAAGAGATATCTTCGAGCAGGGCAAAGTATTTTTCAGCACACTCGGATATGCAAGCGAAGTTATCATTCAGAGCGATCAGACAGGCATTGAAGAGGATGCAGTATCTGCCGTTATTCCAGATGCAGTTATTTATATGCCGTTTGCGGAACTGGTAGATATCGAGAAGGAAAAAGAGCGTCTGACCAAAGAAGAAAAACGTCTCCATGGAGAAATCAAACGATGCGAGGGAATGCTTGGAAACGAGCGCTTTGTGAGCAAAGCTCCTGCTGCGAAAGTACAGGAAGAAAAAGATAAACTTGCTAAATATCAGCAGATGTTAAGTCAGGTAGAGGAACAGCTGGCACGTTTGAACAAATAATCATGGAACAATAACAGAGAGCAGAACATAAGGATCTGAAAAAATCCGGATGTTCTGCTCTTTTTTGGATTTTTTTGAGCTTTTTGGCAGGTATGGGGCCTGAACATATAAAATTTGGTCTGAGCCTGGGTACAAAAGAATATCCATCGGAAAAATGGACGATGTTAAATACGGACGCGCATATTCGATCTTCCATTTTTGGGAGTCCTTCATTAACATTCATCGTAAAAGATAAAAAAATCCAGATGGGCTCCCTTGGAAAAGTGTATTTCGTTGACTGGGATCAGCTCAGGGAACGAGACCGAACAATTCAAGTTATGATAATGGGAGAGCAGGTGGTTCTATGATAATCAATCCATCGTTGTTAAATGCTAATACATATCGAATAAAAGAACAATTAGATCAGTTGAAAAAAGGAAATATTACACATCTTCATATTGATATCGCGGATGGACATTTGGTACCGGTGATGTCTTTTGGCGCAAACACCGTAAGAGATTTAAAGAAAGAAACGGACTTGGTTTTGGATTGCCATATGATGGTGGAAAAGCCCGAAGAGAAAATTCCTGCAATTATAGAAGCCGGGGCTGATATTATTACAGTTCATGCAGAAGCAACGGCACATATTTATAAGGTTATGCAAAAAATTCAAGGAGCAGGAAGAAAAGCTGGAGTTGCATTAAATCCTGGTACTCCGATTTCTATGATAGAAGAGATTCTTCCATTTGCAGATTTAATTTTGTGCATGACATCAAATCCGGGAATGGCAGGAGAAACTTTTATAAACAGTGTCACTAAGAAAATAGAGATTCTTAATGAAATCAGAAAAAATAAAGGATATCGCTATCTTATAGAAGCTGACGGAAGTATCAACGAAGAAAATATTAGTTTTTGCAGAAAAGCCGGTGCTGATCTTATTGTATCAGGACGTTTTATCTTTGACGGAAAAATAGAAGAACAGCTGTGGAGATTAAGGATGGCAGGTGAAGCTAAATGAAAATAACAAATCATTTAAGATTGATTTTGAAGGAATTGACAGAACAGGCAGAACAAGTTTCAGAAAAACAAATGGTGGATTTGGCGAATCAAATCTGCAGCAGCAGACAAATCTTTGTGATGGGGAAAGGGAGATCAGGAATAGCGATACAGGGACTGGCGAACAGAATGATGCATTTGGGATTAGCAGCTTACGTGATTGGGGAAACCAGTACTCCTCATACAGAAGATGGAGATTTGTTGATCATAGGATCCGGATCCGGGGAAACAGAAGCTTTGACGGTGATAGCACAAAAAGCTAAAAAGGCGAATGTCCTTCTTGCAGTAATAACAGGAAATAAAGATTCTGTTTTGGCGAAGATGGCAGATTTTCTTATTCTGCTTCCCGGAGATTCCAAACAAGAGGCTGGTTTAAAAAAATCAATCCAGCCAATGGGGAGTCTGTTTGAACAGCTTTCATTTTTAGTATATGATGCGCTGGTGTTAGAATTAATGGGCAGATTAAATCAAACATCGGAACAGATGTATCTCCGACATGCCAATTTGGAATAATGTTGAAAGGAATCATACGGCGGAAGGCTTAAAGTTGTGTATATACCATTTTCCCATTCCGCCGTTCTGATTTCATCAGAGCCACCTTTTCTACGGTCATGTCTGCTTTGGGCATATGGATCTGATAGGGTTTCTTTGCGTAAACCTTCCGGATTAATGTTATATGAGGAACAAATTTTTTCCGGCCGCAGGGGATTCCACTGGCTGTCAGGGCAGACTGCAGTTCTTTTGCATAAGTTTTCAGCTTCTGATTCCCTTTGATGCCGGCCCATAAAATATTCCCAAAAGTTCCTTTATCTGACAGACTGAGTCTGAATTTTGGCAGAGGAATGCTGTCGATCACGGATTTTACCTTCTGAGGATCATCGTATTCTCCGATAAAAGCAAGTGTCATATGAAGATTTTGCGCCGGGACATAATTTCCTGAAACGCCCTGTTTCTTCAAATCGTGCATACAGTGAATCAATGCTTTTTTCATTTGATCGGAAAGGGGAATCGCAATAAATAATCTCATAGATTTCTCACCTCGTATTTGCTTATTTCATCTCTTATATTATAATATAAGAACAGACGTTTTAACAGGACTATGGAATGAGACAAAGGAGGAAATATGTATAAATTAGATGAAGAAAAGAATATTGTGAATAAAACCTGCGTACAGATCAGGAAACATGAAAATGATACCTGGTATATGGAAATTCCTGAGTCCTGGGCAGAAGAATTATCTGAAATTTCCGATGTATGGATCATAGGAAAAGGAATTGAAAAAGGCTTAAATCTGTATTCACCGCAGCAGTGGGAGAAAATGAAATTATTTTTCTTAAA
The DNA here is from genome assembly GCA_019119895.1 of Candidatus Anaerostipes avistercoris. GTDB lineage: Bacteria > Bacillota > Clostridia > Lachnospirales > Lachnospiraceae > Anaerostipes > Anaerostipes avistercoris. The sequence goes on from DWWD01000042.1 coordinate 132,169, forward strand.
GGAAAAGGCAATAGATGAGAAACGCATCAGAGTTTTGCAGAGGCATCTTATGGCAGCTGCATATGAGACCAGGATACAGAACGGGAAAATAAATATTCCGGAAATCCTGATTGCATATTGTGAGATAGAGAATGAAGAAGCTGTTTTGATAAAATATGAAAGAGAAGGAAAGGTTTTTTATTCCGTGCAGAACATGAGTGAGGCGTCATAAATCCGTTTGACCGGATTTTGTCTTGAAATAGTAATTTATTATATTGACAAAGATACGCAGTTATGATAAAAATATAGACAGAGTGAATCTGAACGTATCAGGTCCATGAAGGGGCACACCACCTCGGGTGTGGGTTTCTTCATGGACCTTTTTTGTATATTATAATAAAGGAAAAAGATACGGGCAGACGAAAGGATGCGGATCAGCTGAATCAATGAAAAGGAGGTTGCAGGGTGATTATAAATGGCGAAAAACAGACACTGCTTGAACCGGTTTATCTGGATGTTTTTCTGAAAAGAGAAGGGTATCAGAAAAACAGGATCGCAGTGGAGAGAAACGGCGAGATTGTTCCGAAAAGCGAATACGAAAAAGTCATTGTCACAGACAGTGATACTTTGGAAATCGTTACCTTTGTGGGCGGAGGCTGATGCGTTCCAGCGTCACAGAGAAAAAGGACAGTAAGCTACAACAAATAAAAGGAGACAAAATATGAAACAGGACAAATTAGTAATCGGCGGACATGAATTTGATTCCAGATTTATTCTGGGATCCGGAAAATATTCTGTGGATCTGATCAAAGCGGCCATAGAAAACGCGGGAGCTCAGATGATTACTCTGGCACTCAGAAGAACCAATACAAAAGACGCAGCCAATATCATGGATTATATACCGGAAGGCATTACACTGCTTCCAAACACTTCCGGCGCGAGAAACGCAGAAGAAGCAGTCAGGATCGCACGTCTTGCCAGGGAAGTAGGATGCGGTGACTTTATTAAGATTGAAGTCATCCATGATTCCAAATATCTGCTTCCGGATAATTATGAAACCATTAAGGCAACGGAAATTCTTGCAAAAGAAGGTTTTGTCGTTATGCCTTACATGTATCCGGACCTGAATGCCGCAAGAGATCTGGTCAATGCGGGAGCGGCATCCATTATGCCTCTGGGATCACCGATTGGTTCCAACAAGGGAATCTGCACCAGAGAATTTATCCAGATTCTGATTGATGAGATTGACCTTCCGATCATTGTTGACGCAGGAATCGGAAAACCGTCTCAGGCGTGTGAAGCCATGGAAATGGGAGCGGCAGCGGTGATGGCAAATACAGCGATCGCTACAGCAGGAGATATCCCGGCTATGGCCGAGGCCTTCAAGAAGGCCATCGAGGCAGGAAGAAGCGCTTATCTGGCAGGCATGGGAAGAGTCATTGAAAAGGGCGGCAGCGCGTCTTCACCACTGACAGGATTTTTACAGGATTAGGAGGGCAGCATGAGCGTAAGAATTGATGAACATACAGATCATATGAAATATACAGAAGACATGGAAGCAATCGATTCCGATATCATGGATCGGGTCATTGCGGAAATGAACGCTTTTGATCCGGAGCAGTATACGGAGGCGGACGTGAGAGCGGCGCTGAATGCAGATACCTGTTCTGTTGAAAATTTTAAAGCGCTTCTTTCACCGGCAGCCATGCCGTTTCTGGAAGAAATCGCAAGAAAAGCCCAGATGGAAACCCGGAAACATTTCGGTAACTCCGTTATGATTTTTACTCCGCTTTATATTGCCAATTACTGTGAAAATTACTGCATTTACTGCGGATTTAACTGCCACAATAAGATCAAAAGAGCGAAACTCAATGCAGAAGAAATTGAGAAAGAAATGAAGACCATCGCGGACAGCGGTCTGGAAGAGATTCTGATTTTGACCGGGGAGAGCCCTAATATGTCAGATGTGAAATATATCGGAGAGGCATGTAAGATTGCGAGAAAATATTTCAAAGTAGTAGGTCTGGAAGTATATCCGATGGATTCCAAAGATTATGCATATCTTCATGAATGCGGAGCGGATTTTGTCACAGTATTTCAGGAAACTTACAATTCAGAGAAATACAAGACACTTCATCTGGGAGGAAGAAAAAGAATTTTCCCATATCGTTTTAACGCCCAGGAACGTGCCATTATGGGAGGAATCCGCGGCGTAGGCTTTGCGGCGCTTCTTGGGCTGGATGATTTCCGCAAAGATGCCCTTGCAACGGGAATGCATGCGTATCTGCTGCAGAGAAAATATCCTCATGCGGAAATTGCATTTTCATGTCCGAGACTCCGTCCGATTATCAACAACGATAAGATCAATCCGAAAGATGTGCACGAGCCGCAGCTTCTTCAGATTATCTGCGCCTACAGAATCTTCATGCCATTTGCCAGCATCACCATTTCCAGCAGGGAATGCGCAAGATTCCGTGACAACATCGTTCAGATCGCTGCCACAAAGATTTCAGCAGGCGTCAATGTTGGAATCGGCGGACATACCGGCGAGGAAAAAGGAGACGAGCAGTTCGAGATTGACGATGGAAGAACTGTAGATGAAATCTATCATATGATTCAGGAAAACGGAATGCAGCCGGTTATGACAGATTATATTTATGTGTAGAAGTTTTCATAAATGATGAGCAGGAATTTGAACAGGAAGCAAAAAGAATGAAGCAGAGAAATTGATGATTGGCATATGTAGTTTTTCAAGAGAGTTCCATAGACGGAACTCTCTTTTTATGATAAGATAAAGTGATAAATTCAATTGAAAAAAAGCAAAAAGGAGAATTGCCATGATAAATCAGTTAGTAAAGAATATTAAAAAGCTGGATGCTCCGATTGTCGTAGGACTGGATCCAATGCTTTCCTATGTGCCGGAACATATCCAGAAGGCAGCATTTGACGAGTATGGAGAGACTCTGGAAGGTGCCGCCGAAGCAATATGGCAATACAACAAAGGGATTATTGACAGTACATATGATCTGATCCCGGCAGTAAAACCGCAGATTGCCATGTACGAGCAGTTTGGAGTTCCGGGACTTGCGGCATTCCAGAAGACATGTGAATATGCTAAGAGCAAAGGTCTGGTCATCATCGGTGATATCAAGAGAGGCGATATTGGATCTACTTCCAAGGCGTATGCTGTCGGACATCTGGGACAGGTACAGATCGGAGACAGGAAATTCAGCGGATTCTGTGAGGATTTTGTGACAGTCAATCCATATCTGGGCAGCGACGGAGTTCGTCCGTTTATGGAAGTATGCAAAGAAGAAAAGAAAGGAATCTTTGTTCTTGTGAAGACATCCAATCCTTCCAGCGGGGAATTCCAGGATCAGGAAATCAACGGAAGACCGCTGTATGAGCTGGTTGCAGAGAAGGTCGCATCCTGGGGTGAAGAAGTCATGGGAGACGACTACAGCTATGTTGGAGCTGTTGTAGGGGCAACCTATCCGAAGATGGGAGAGATTTTAAGAAAAGTGATGCCGAAGTCCTATATTCTTGTTCCGGGATATGGAGCACAGGGCGGACAGGCAAAAGATTTAGCGCCGTTCTTTAACGAGGATGGTCTCGGAGCCATTGTCAATTCTTCCAGAGGAATCATTTGTGCTTATCAGCAGGAAAAATACAGCAGTTTCGGAGCTGAACATTATGCGGATGCGTCCAGACAGGCGGTACTTGACATGAAGGAAGATTTAAAACAGGCATTTGTGCGATAAATAAAGGAGAATGCAATGGGGAAAAAACAATTAACAGCAAGGATCATAAGTCAGACAGAACTGGCAGACGGAATCTATGACATGAGACTTCAGGCAGAAGAAATTGCAGCCTGCGCAAAACCGGGACAGTTTATTTCTGTGTATGTCAACGATAAGAGTAAAATCCTTCCAAGACCGATCAGCATCTGTGGTATTGACGCGGAGGAAGGCAGTCTGCGCATCGTATACCGCATTGCCGGAGAAGGAACAAAGCAGATGTCAGACTATAAAGCCGGAGATACTGTTAAGATTCTGGGACCTCTGGGAAATGGATTTACAATGAAACAGGAAAAGGCAATCCTGATCGGAGGCGGGATCGGAATTCCTCCGATGCTGGAGCTGGCAAAGCAGCTGGACTGCCCGAAGAGCATTGTTCTCGGATACCGGGACAGCCAGATGTTTTTGAAAGATGAGTTCGAACCGTACGGCGATGTGTTTGTATCAACGGAAGATGGTTCCGCAGGTACCAAAGGAAATGTCATAGACGCCATAAAAGACCAGGGTGTGGAAGGAAATGTGATTTACGCCTGCGGACCAACGCCGATGCTGAAGGGAATCCAGGCATATGCCGCGGAAAATGAAATCGAAGCGCAGATTTCACTGGAAGAGCGGATGGCATGCGGAATCGGCGCATGTCTTGCCTGCGTCTGTCAGTCAAAAGAAGTGGATGAACATTCAAAGGTACATAATAAGCGTGTGTGCAAAGATGGACCTGTTTTTGATGCCAGGGAGGTGGAATTGTAATGAATCTTTCAGTGAATATCGCAGGAGTCACAATGAAAAACCCTGTAACAACAGGCTCCGGAACATTTGGCTCCGGAGAAGAGTTCAGTGAATTTGTGGATTTATCCGCTCTGGGAGCTGTGACGACCAAAGGAGTTGCCAATGTGCCGTGGCCGGGAAATCCGACTCCGAGGATTGCGGAAGTATACGGCGGTATGCTCAATGCCATCGGTCTGCAGAATCCCGGAATTGATGTGATGATCGAGAGAGATCTTCCGATGCTTCAGAAAGCAGGGGCAGCCGTGATCGTCAATGTGTGCGGAAAGTCAGAAAAAGACTATGTGGAAGTTGTAGAGCGTCTGTCCGATCAGCCGGTAGATCTGCTGGAGATCAATGTATCCTGCCCGAATGTCAAAGAAGGCGGAATTGCCTTTGGACAGGACCCGAAAGCGCTGCATCATATTACAAAAGAAGTGAAAGCAAAGGCGAAGCAGCCGATCATTATGAAGTTAAGTCCGAACGTAACGGACATTACAGAGATGGCAAAGGCAGCAGTGGATGCCGGAACAGACGGTCTGTCTCTGATCAATACCCTCACCGGAATGAAAATCGATATTGAAAAAAGGGATTTTGTTCTGGCAAATAAGACCGGAGGAATGTCAGGGCCTGCGATCAAGCCGGTAGCTCTGCGAATGGTCTATCAGGTGGCAAACGCAGTGGATGTGCCGATCATCGGAATGGGAGGAATTTCCACGGCAGAGGATGCGCTGGAATTTATCATGGCGGGCGCCACGGCAGTTTCTGTAGGAACCGCGAATTTCATGAATCCGGCAGCAACCATCGATGTTATCGAGGGCATCAAAGATTATATGAGACGTCACCAGATTGAAGATATACAGGAATTGATCGGTTGTGTGAAATAACCGGAACAGGAGGATGAAAGCATGAATATTTTATTTTTTCTGACTCCCAAAAAAGAAGTTGCATGTCTTCCGGCACATGATACGCTCAGACAGGCCATGGAGAAGATGAAATATCATGGATATACGGCCGTGCCGCTTCTGACAAAGGAAGGAAAGTATGCCGGAACGATCACGGAAGGTGATATTTTAAGAGCCATGGAATCTCTCTGCCACTGGGATATTTTTAAGGCGGAGAAGATTCATATTACAGATATTCCGAAAAAAAGAGATAACAAGGCCATAAATATCAGTACGGATATGGATGATCTGGTGGATGTGATCGCGGATCAGAACTTTGTTCCGGTCATTGACGATCAGGAAAAATTCATCGGCATCATCACGAGAAAAGATGTGATTCGTTTTTATTATGACGAGTATAAGAAAAACGAAGAGAAAAAATAGGCAGAGAAATTGTATGACAACTGCAGGAGATAATGGGTTGTTTGATAATCCCATTATCTCCTTTTTCTATTTTCTGTTTTTTAAGAAAGATAAAAACAGGGAAATGCTTTTAGAAGATTTCTTCTCTTTTTCCATTGCCAGCGCCACAGGAAGAGTGACTGCAGGGTTCAGAGGGAGCAGCACTATATTTTCATAATGGAATATTTTGAAATTGCTTTTTGGCAGCAGGCTGATGCCTTCCCTGATTGACACAGCGCTCAGGATGGATTCTGTTCTGGCAGTACGTACAATATGGGGCGGGATGTTTTCCTTTTCAAAAAGCTGTATGCACAGCTGATAGATTGAGGTGTAGGGATTCATAAGAATCAGAGGTTCTCCGGCAAGATCCTGAAGGGTTACAGGACAGTGTTTCAAAGCGAGGGGATGATCCTCAGGAAGAACAACAGAAAGTTCATCTTCCGCAATCTGACAGGTTTCATATTTATGACCGGAAATCATGTGATCTCGTGCGACAACCATGTCATACCGGCCGTCAGAAAGTCCCCGCAGAAGATCAGGTTCCTCAACCTCTTCTAAAGCTACCTGCAGGTCCGGATATTCAGTTTCAAACTGGCGGAAAAGCCAGGTCAGCCCATACTGGGTCAGAATCGGCAGGGTTCCGATGCGCAGAGATTCAGGCTCGGACTGGAAAGACTGCATATGGGAAAGCATATTTTTGTAATTCTGATAAAGGACAACGGCTTCCTGATAAAAAGCACGGCCGGGATCTGTAAGAGAGGCTTTCCGCCGGCTGCGGTCAAAAAGTCTGAGATTCAGTTCTTTTTCCAGCCGCATGATCTGCTTGGACAGGGCGGACTGGGAGATATGAAGATCCTCTGCCGCATCGAAAAAGGTATCGTGTTCAACAATCGAAATAAAATATTGTAACTGCTCAAATGTCATGAATGGCCTCCTTAAGTCGTTGAATGATTCCATTATGGAATCAATTGTACCATAAATCGAATTGATTCGATACAGGAAAAACAGATAAAATAAGAGAAAAGAAAGAACAACAGCAGGAGGAAATAAGATGACAGAGAAAGTAAATGATTTAAGAAGCGCCCTGGCACTGCTGAAAAACATGCCGGGACAGCTGATCGAGACAGATGTTGAAGTGGAGCCGGAAGCCGAGCTGTCCGGCGTGTACCGGCATGTGGGAGCCTGGGGAACGGTTCAGCGACCGACGAAGGAAGGACCGGCCATGATCTTTCAGAATGTAAAAGGGCACCCGGGAGCCAGGGTTGCTATCGGTGTTCTGGCAAGCAGAAAACGAGTGGCAGCGCTGCTGGGAACAAAGCCGGAAAATATCGGAAAAATGCTGTATGAAAGCGTGGATCACCCGGTGGCTCCGGTACTGAGCAAAAAGCCTGCCCCTTGTCAGGAAATCGTTCATAAAGTGGAGGATCCGGATTTTGATCTGTACCGTCTGGTTCCGGCGCCGACCAATACGCCGGACGACGCAGGGCCGTATATTACTCTGGGAATGTGCTATGCCACCCATCCGGACACGGGACTCAGCGATGTTACTATACACAGGCTGTGCATCCAGGGAAAGGACGAACTGTCTATTTTCTTTACGCCGGGAGCAAGACATATCGGGGCAATGGCGGAACGGGCAGAAGAACTGGGACAGAAACTGCCGATTTCCATCAGCATCGGAGTGGACCCGGCCATTGAGATCGGATCCTGCTTTGAGCCGCCGACAACTCCTCTTGGATATGATGAGCTGGCGGTTGCAGGAGCTCTCAGGGGAGAACCGGTGGAATTATGTGACTGCATTACGGTGAAAGAAAGAGCCATAGCCAATGCGGAATATGTGATTGAAGGAGAGGTTATTCCTAACGTCAGAGTCCAGGAAGACCAGAACAGTCATACGGGATATGCCATGCCGGAATTCCCGGGATATACAGGACCTGCAAGCAGCCAGTGCTGGCTGATCAAAGTAAAGGCAGTGACTCACAGAAAGAATCCAATCATGCAGACCTGTATCGGACCGAGTGAGGAACATGTATCCATGGCCGGAATTCCTACTGAAGCAAGTATTTATGGAATGGTGGAAAAAGCCATGCCTGGAAGACTTCAGAATGTATACTGCGCTTCACCGGGCGGAGGAAAATATATGGCAGTTCTCCAGTTTAAGAAACTGACGGCCAGTGATGAAGGACGCCAGAGACAGGCGGCGCTTCTTGCATTTTCCGCTTTCAGCGAGCTGAAACACGTTTTTCTGGTAGATGAAGATGTGGACTGTTTTGACCTGAACGACGTATTGTGGGCAATGAACACACGCTTCCAGGGAGATGCGGATATCATTACGATTCCGGGCGTCAGATGTCATCCTCTGGATCCGTCCAATGACCCTTCCTGTTCTCCGGGAATCCGTGATCATGGAATTGCCTGCAAGACGATTTTTGATTGTACGGTGCCGTTTGACCAGAAAGAGAGATTTGAGAGAGCGAGATTCATGGATGTTGATCCGGGAAAATGGACGAAAGACGCGGAGTAAAAAAGGGGAGGAACCAATGAAAAAGATTATCGTAGGAGCAACAGGAGCCAGCGGCATGCCGATTCTGAAAGAGTGTTTAAAAATGATCCGTTCAGAAAAGGAATATGAATCTGCCCTGATTATGAGCCGAAGTGCCGTACTGACGCTGGAACATGAAACAGATGACAGGAGAGAAGAAATAGAAGAACTTGCTGATGAAGTGCTTGCGCCGGATCGGATCGGAGCGGGACCGGCAAGCGGATCTTATCGAACCCATGGAATGCTGATCGTACCGTGCAGCATGAAGACGGTGGCAGGTATATGCAGCGGTTATACAGATAATCTGATTCTCAGGGCGGCGGATGTAACGATTAAAGAACAGCGCCCTCTGGTGCTGGCGGCGAGGGAGACGCCATTAAGCCCGATTCATCTCAGAAATCTGGCGGAATTGTCAGGAATGCCGGGAGTCCGGATCATTCCGCCGATGATGACCTTTTATCACCGGCCGGAAACCATCGATGACATGGTGCGTCATACAGCGGCAAAACTTCTGGAGCCATTTGGGATTGAAGCGAAAGGATATCGAAGATGGGAAGGCATATAGAAGAACAGATTATTAAAAAGAAATTGTCTTACACGACATTGATTGTGAAGATTTCCAGAATCGGAGAAGACATTCACATTGCCCTTCAGGGCGGCGAAAAGCCCCACATCGGGTGCGTCGTCCTGGCGGTGCCCAGGCCTTCTCTGGAGGGAAACGGAGAAAGGAGCAGTACAGCCTCTGTCATTAACATCACCGGACATAAAGACGAGATGCTGTGCCGGCAGCTGGCAGAGCAGGTGGCAGCCAGAGAAAATGCCGTAGTGGTGTGCTGCGGCGGATTTCATATGGATCATATAACGAAAGAACAGATTGAGGAAGTCAGAAAGGCAGTGGAAGAAATCAGTCAATTTTAAAACAGAAGATGAAAAAAAGCAGAATTTCGGCGCGGATCAGCCTTTTGTAATAAAAGTAAGAAAAAAGTAGTCTTTTTTTCATGTTTCCTTCACATAACTTAATTGAAAATATACGGAACATATGTTAGAATTGAAAAGAAATTTGAGTGTGAATCATTAAAATGGGAAAAAAGACGATAAGGGATGAAAAGCCCATAATTACAGGAGGTTTTATAGATATGGAACAATATAAGAAAGAATTTATCGAATTTATGATCGACTGCAATGTATTAAAGTTTGGAGATTTCGTAACAAAGAGCGGAAGGAATACACCGTTTTTCGTAAATACAGGATTTTACAGAACAGGCTCACAGCTTCGCAGGCTGGGAGAATATTACGCTAAGGCCATTGAATCCAAATTCGGATTTGACTTTGACGTCTTATTCGGACCGGCATACAAGGGAATTCCACTGAGCGTGGCGGCTTCTATTGCGATTTCTGAAAAATATGACAAAGATATCCGTTACTGTGCCAACCGGAAAGAAGTAAAGGACCATGGAGATAAGGGAATTCTTCTTGGAAGTCCGATTGAAGACGGTGATAAAGTTGTGATCATTGAGGATGTGACCACAGCAGGAACTTCCATTCAGGAAACTCTTCCGATTGTAAAAGCCCAGGGAGACGTGGATGTTCTCGGACTGGTTGTTTCTGTGGACCGGATGGAAAGAGGACAGGGAGAGAAGAGCGCTCTGGACGAGATCCACGAGAAATATGGTCTTGAAACGACCGCGATCGTAACAATGGAGGAAGTCGTAGAACACTTGTACAATAAGCCGTATAAAGGAAAAATTATTATTGATGACACATTAAAAGCAGCCATCGATGCATACTATGAAAAGTATGGTGTAAAACATTAAGGATGGGTTTTTGTGACAGTGAAAAAGAAAAAAGCAGTTCGTTTGGGAGCAAGGATATTTTTTTATCTTTACATTATTATTATGTTCTATTTTGTGCTGCTGAGTGAAAGATATGGGAGGGAGACTGGATATCAGACCTCCCATGTTAATTTGGTTTTGTTTAAAGAAATCCAAAGATTCTGGAATTACCGGCAGCTGCTGTCTCCGGAGGCAGTGATTACAAATTTGTTCGGAAATGTATTTGCATTCAGCCCGTTTGGATTTATGATTCCGATTATTTCTAAAAGAGCAAAAGGAGTCATCGCTGCTGTTTTTTCTACATTTTTATTCAGTCTGCTGATCGAGACCTGTCAGCTGATCACAAAAGTCGGCGTGTTTGATGTGGATGATCTTCTGCTCAACACAACAGGGGGGCTGATCGGTTATCTGGTATACCGGATTGCTTTGAAAGCGTACCGGTTCTGGCAGAAAGGAAAACAAAAGAACCATAATAGCATGGAGAAAGAAGGCAGAAGATGAAAAGAAACAGGAAAAAAAACTTTGCGTACCGCCCGTCTGACAGGGTTGTTTCCCGAGTGTCGGCGATATCCAGCATTTTGGGAATTGCCGGTGTTCTGGGTTATATCGTACTGATTCTGGGTTCGTTCCGTGCATCAGGAAACGGAAGCATCTGGTATGGACTCGGAGGCTGGGGAATTTTTGTCTGTGCCGTCACAGGGATGTATTTTGCGGTCAGAAGTTTTGATGATACAGCGGCCATGGCAGTATGGAAGATCGTAGGATGTATTACCAATGGGATTGTGCTGTTATTTTCTGTGATTATCTTTATTCTTGGACTGATCGGATAGACAGTCCTTCAACGGCATTGGGAGGAGAATGATGACAAGGCTTGAGCAGCAGATGAATTTTATCATTGAAATTGATAAGTTAAAAGAGATTGTACGACAGACCTATATTTCCAGCGCAGAGAGGAAAGAGACCGATGCGGAACACGCATGGCATTTTGCAATTATGGCGGTACTCCTGGCGGAATATGCCAATGAGCCGGTTGATGTGATGAAAGTTGTGAAGATGGCTCTGATTCATGATCTGGTGGAAATTGACGCAGGAGATACGTATCTCTACGATGAAGAAGGTGCTAAGACCAAGGCAGATCGGGAGAATAAAGCGGCGGACAGATTATTTCATATGCTGCCGGAGGATCAGGGAGAAGAATTCGATTCCATCTGGAGAGAATTCGAAGAACGAAAGACGCCGGAAGCCAGGTTCGCGGCGGCTCTGGACCGGCTTCAGCCGGTGATGCTCAATGACGCCACCAATGGGAAAGCCTGGGAAGAACACGGCATCACAGAAGAACAGGTGAGAAGTCATAATGAGCATGTAAAAAAAGGTTCTCTGGCAATCTGGGAATATTTAGAGAAGATTTTTGACAAGAATATAGAAAAAGGAAAAATTCAAAGGAGTTCATTGTGAGTGGAATTTTGCAGGAAAGACATGAATTAAACAGAGACGGCCTGATGCAGATACTGAAAAACTGTGAAAAGATGAATCAGTTTTCCGGATATTTCCGGGAAACGGCACAAATGATGCAGTATTTGAATGAGATTTATGATGTTCCGGAGAAATCACTGCAGCAGCTTAAGAAATGGAATGAGGAATGGTACTGCGGCATCCGGCCGGAAGCGTACGGTTCAAGTTATGGAAATCCATCTTACTGTGCGGAGAAATTCGGACTGGAATATGGACAGATTTTAAGCTTTCTTTATGCGGAAATGAGAAGCGGATTCATTGACGCGGTGGAGGGAAGGCTTTTTGATCTTGTTATTTTGAATGAATTATTTTTGGAAATATATCAGGCGTTCAGAGAAGGCAGCCAGACGCCGGATCAGCTCAGAAAGATTATCTTCGATCACATGCGGGATTACAGCAGCGATGTGTTTGAGTACAGGATCCGGGAGCAGCTGGATCCATCTCTGGATTTCGCGGTGCGTATTGTGATGGAATCCGATCTGAAAGATCCGGATTTTCTTTATCAGTATGGGGAATATATATCCGATAATGAAAGAAAAACACTGGAATATCTGAACTGTCTGCCGAAGGAAAAAATCCAGGCGATCGCAAAGACTTATGTGGATGGGTTTCATGAAGGATTTATCGTCAACAATATCGATATGAGCGGAAAGCGGACCGTAAATATCCGTTATACCATTGGATTTGAACCGGTCATCCGCGAAGCGATCCGTCAGTTTGGAGAAATCGGACTTTCACCGATCATTTACCGCAGCGGACATTCCAGTCTTACAAAAGGGGTGGTAAAAGTGGGATATGTATCAACAAGCCCGAATCCTCAGTATGACTATGACCACCGTTTTGATCAGGCTGTTTATTTTGATAACCGGTTTATGCAGCATAAACTGGAATGTTATCGGAACTCTTATGAGAGATGGAAGGAAGAAGCGTCTGTGCTCGCCGGACCGGCATGTATGGAGACATTCGGTGAGAAACCATTCCTGCCGGAACATAAGGAGGCCAATCTCCGCCTGTCTGACCGTCAGCAGGAATTGTCTGTGGAATTTCAGAAGAAGTCATCTGAGATTGTAAATGAGTATATCAAACCGGATGAGAGAAGTTTTACGATCATTGCTTATCCGATTCCGGAGATCGGAGATCAGTTTGAAGAGATTTTTGAGAAAGTTGTAAAGGTCAATACCCTGGATAAGGATAAATACCGCGAAATCCAGCAGCATCTCATTGACGCGCTGGACCGTGCCGTGGAAGTGCATATCAGGGGCGCCGGAGAAAATCAGACCGATCTCTATGTGGCAATGCACGAGATGGAAGATTCGCAGAAACAGACCAATTTCGAGAACTGTCTGGCGGATGTCAATATCCCGGTAGGCGAGGTGTTTACTTCACCGAAACTTGCAGGAACCAATGGAGTCCTGCATGTGGGAGAAGTTTATCTGAGGGATCTGAAATTTGTCGATCTGAAGCTGGTATTTAAAGACGGTAAGATTGAATCTTATACCTGCGGAAATTTCCAGGAAGAAGAAGAGAACCAGGCGCTGATCAAAGAAAACATTTTGTACAACAGAGATACACTGCCGATGGGCGAGTTTGCCATCGGTACGAATACCACGGCCTATGCCATGGCAAAAAATTATGATATTCTTTACCAGCTGCCGATTCTGATCGTTGAAAAAATGGGACCTCATTTTGCTGTGGGAGACACCTGCTACAGTCACAGTGAGGATACAAAGGTTTATAATCCGGATGGAAAAGAAATTTCTGCGAAACACAATGAGTGTTCCATTGAAGGAGAATACTTCCAGTGTCATACGGATATCACCATACCGTATGAGGAGCTGGATTCTATCACAGCCATTGAGCTCGGTGGAAAAGAAATTCCGCTGATTCAGAATGGACGGTTTGTTCTCCCGGGAACAGAAACGCTCAATGAACCATTGACGGAAATCGGACAAGTTAGTACAATGAAAAGATAAAGAGAATCTGAAGATTTTGATACAATCAGCAAAAAGGAGAAAGAAATATGGCAAAAGTAGCAATTGTTATGGGCAGCGACTCTGATATGCCGGTTATGAGAAAGGCGGCAGAGTTCCTGGAAGAAATGGGAATTGATTTTGAAATGACGATCATTTCCGCACACAGAGAGCCGGATATATTTTTCGAGTGGGCAAAAGGAGCGGAAGACCGCGGCGTGAAAGTGATCATTGCGGGAGCAGGAAAGGCAGCTCATCTTCCGGGAATGTGCGCCGCTTTATTCCCAATGCCGGTGATCGGCATTCCGATGAAGACATCAGATTTGGGAGGCGTTGATTCCTTATATTCTATCGTTCAGATGCCGTCCGGAATCCCGGTTGCTACGGTAGCGATCAATGGCGGACAGAACGCGGGAATTCTTGCGGCGAAGATTCTTGCCACATCAGATCCGGAACTTCTGGCCAAATTAAAGGATTACAGTGAAACCATGAAGAATTCTGTTGTAGAGAAAGCAGAAAAACTGGACCAGGTCGGATATAAAAATTATGAATAGATGCGGATTTTCACGGAAATCCGTGCAGCCAACAGGTATTTTAGATCATTTAGGAGGATTATAGCAAATGGATTACAAGAAAGCAGGAGTGGATATTGAGGCAGGATACAAATCCGTCGAGCTGATGAAAAAACATGTCCAGTCAACGATGAGAGAAGAGGTCCTGACAAATATCGGAGGATTTTCCGGTGCTTTTTCCATGAAGAAATTTAAAGATATGGAAAACCCGACGCTGGTATCCGGTACAGACGGAGTCGGCACAAAGCTGAAGCTGGCGTTTATACTGGATAAACATGACACGATCGGCATTGACTGTGTGGCAATGTGCGTCAATGATATTGCGTGCGCCGGAGGAGAACCATTATTTTTCCTGGATTATATCGCGTGCGGAAAGAACTTTCCGGAAAAGATCGCAACGATCGTAAGCGGCGTGGCAGACGGATGCCGTCAGTCAGAAGCAGCTTTGATCGGCGGTGAGACCGCTGAAATGCCGGGATTCTATCCGGAGGATGAATATGATCTTGCGGGATTTGCTGTAGGCGTTGTGGATGAAAAAGATCTGATCACAGGAAAGAATCTGAAAGAAGGCGATGTGCTGATCGGAATCGCTTCTTCCGGAATTCACAGCAATGGATATTCTCTGGTGAGAAAAGTGTTTGATATGACAGAGGAATCGCTGAATACATATTATGATGAGCTGGGAACGACTCTTGGTGAAGCGCTCCTGACCCCGACAAAGATTTATGTGAAAGCATTAAAGGCTGTGAAAAATGCAGGCGTTGCGATCAAGGGATGCAGCCATATTACAGGCGGCGGATTTTATGAAAACATTCCTAGAATGCTTCCGGAAGGAGTCAGAGCAGTTGTGCGCAAAAATTCCTATGAGGTTCCGGCTGTTTTTAAACTTCTGGCAGAGACCGGAGATATCGATGAGAAAATGATGTACAATACCTATAATATGGGAATTGGAATGATGGTAGCGGTTGACAGCGCGGATGCAGACGCTGCCCTCGCGGCATTAAAAGAAGCCGGAGAGACAGCTTATGTCGTTGGTGAGATTGAGAATGGAGAAAAAGGAGTTACCGTATGTTAAAATTAGCGGTTCTCGTGTCCGGAGGAGGCACGAATCTGCAGGCGATCATCGATGGGATCGAAGCGGGAACGATCACCAATGCGGAAATCAATGTGGTGATCAGCAATAATAAAAATGCGTTCGCTCTGGAGCGGGCGCAGAAACATGGAATTGAAGCAAAGGCCATTTCTCCGAAAGATTATGAGACAAGAGATGATTTCAACGAAGCCCTGTATCAGGAACTGACAGGCAGAGGAATCGATCTGATCGTGCTGGCGGGATGTCTGGTTGTGATTCCGAAAAAAATCATAAAGGCATTTGAAAACAGGATCATCAATATTCATCCGTCTCTGATTCCGTCATTCTGCGGAACCGGGTATTACGGACTGAAAGTACATGAAAAAGCTCTGGCGAGAGGTGTAAAAGTTTCCGGCGCCACGGTGCATTTTGTGGATGAAGGAACCGACACCGGACCGATCATCGATCAGAAGGCTGTGTATGTGCAGGAAGGGGATACGCCGGAAGTGCTTCAGCGCAGGATCATGGAACAGGCAGAATGGGTGATCATGCCGAAGGCAATCGACGATATCGCCAACGGAAGAATCCGGGTGGCTGATGGAAAAGTCATCCGTGTGTCCGGAGAAGAAGCTTAAAAAGGAAGGAAAAAAGCAATGAAGATTTTAATTGTAGGAAGCGGCGGAAGAGAACATGCAATTGCCTGGGCAGCGTCAAAGAGCCCAAAGGCAGATAAGATTTACTGCGCTCCCGGAAATGCGGGAATCGCAGAATTTGCGGAATGTATCGATATTGGAGCCATGGAATTTGACAAACTGGCTGCGTTTGCAAAGGAAAAAGAGATCGACCTTACGATCATCGGAATGGATGACCCTCTGGTAGGAGGAATCGTTGATGTATTTGAGGCGGAAGGACTTCGTGTTTTCGGACCGCGCAAAAATGCGGCGATCATTGAGGGATCAAAAGCATTTTCAAAAGATCTCATGAAAAAATATAATATACCGACGGCGGCATACGAGACATTTACAGACCCGCAGAAGGCAGTGAAATATTTAGAGACTGCGAAGATGCCGATCGTGCTGAAAGCAGACGGTCTGGCTCTCGGAAAAGGCGTTCTGATCTGCAAAGATCTGGAGGAAGCCAAAGCCGGCGTAAAAACTCTGATGCTGGATAAACAGTTTGGGGACGCCGGAAATGAGATCGTAATTGAAGAATTTATGACAGGACGGGAAGTATCTGTTCTGGCATTCTGTGACGGAAAGACGATCAAATGTATGACTTCCGCTCAGGATCACAAACGTGCCAAAGACGGAGATCAGGGTCTTAACACAGGCGGAATGGGAACCTTTTCACCGAGCCCGTTTTATACGAAGGAAGTTGAGGAATTCTGCGAGAAACATATCTATCAGCCAACCATGGACGCCATGGCGGCAGAGGGAAGACCATTTACCGGAATCCTGTTTACCGGTCTTATGCTGACAGAAGACGGACCGAAAGTTCTGGAATACAACGCCAGATTCGGAGATCCGGAGGCACAGGTCGTTCTGCCTCGTATGAAGAATGATATGATCGATGTGATGGAAGCGTGCATCGACGGCAGACTTGCAGATGTGGAACTGGAATTTGAGGATAACGCGGCGGTATGCGTCGTGCTGGCTTCCGACGGATATCCTGAAAAATATGACAAAGGATTCGAAATCAAAGGTCTTGATACATTTAAAGGAAAAGACGGCTATTATGTATTCCATGCAGGAACGAAGTTCGAGGACGGTAAAATTGTGACCAACGGCGGACGTGTCCTGGGAGTCGTAGCCAAAGGGGACGATTTGAAAGCCGCAAGGGCCAACGCTTATGAGGCGACGGAGTGGATTGACTTTGCCAATAAATATAAGAGAAATGATATTGGAAAAGCAATCGACGAGGCATAAGCGTCCGGCAGGAGAGGAAGTGAAAAATGATTTGTCCAAATTGTAAAACAAAGAATAAAGAAGGGGCGGCTTTCTGTGAAAACTGCGGAATACAGCTGTCGCCGGACGACCAGACGACGATGATGCAGGATGAGCCGACCATTATGGAGACGGACGGTGATTTACAGGAGAAGAAACAGCCGTCAAAAGAAAAGAAACGTCATCGCAAAACAGAACACAAAACGGTGGAAGAACCTGGAAAATATAAATCGGCGAAAGGAATCATCACCGGGTTATCTGCGCTGATTGTTGTCATGGCATTGATGATTGGCATTGGTCTGTGGCAGAATCACTCTACCAGTGGCGATACGGCATCTGTTACAACAACAGCGGACAGCCAGGAAGAAGACAGCAGCGAAGACACCACCACTGCAGAAACGACAACAGAGAAGGCGAGTACGACGGAAGATACTGCCAGTGAGGATCTGCCGGATATTGAAGCGCAGGATCATGTGGATTATACCAATGTTTTGTATTTGAACGGATATGAGACCTTCTCAGCAGATGGATATTCTTTCGGATATCCCAATGCTTTTTATAAAACTGTGTCAAAAACAAGCGATGGTTACCGCTTTGAGAGTGACGATGAATACGAATGGCTGGAGTATTCAAAAGAAAAGATGTCAGGATCCCAGTCTACAGCTTCTGCGATCAGTTCTATCCGACAGAATCTGAAAAACCGTTTTAATAAGCAGAATGATATCCTGTACAAAGAAACAGGCGTGTGTATCATGGGCGGCGTTGAGAAAACGGATGAGAATCAGGCCATTTATTATCTGGCGAGAGTGCAGGGAAATTATATCTATACGATGGAAGTCGGTTATGAATATCCGGACCCGTCTAATACGACAGAGAAAAATCAGAAAGATTATTATGTAGACTGTCTGTACCGTTACTGCAGCTTTTCAGGAGGTACTTACTCACCGAGAAGTTACAGTACCTTCCTTGACGGTGATATGGGATCAAAGAAATAAACCGTAATC
This sequence comes from Candidatus Anaerostipes avistercoris, assembly GCA_019119895.1. Classification (GTDB taxonomy): domain Bacteria; phylum Bacillota; class Clostridia; order Lachnospirales; family Lachnospiraceae; genus Anaerostipes; species Anaerostipes avistercoris. The sequence continues at coordinate 150,500 of DWWD01000042.1, forward strand.
TGATATAAAATTACATAGGAACAGGAAAGAAATATCCCCATTGGAGTCGAGTTTGATTCTGATGGGGATGTTTTTTCAGTACAAAAACTTGTCTAATCTTTTGTCTAATATTGAAATTCATATAAAAATTTAAGAAAATTTATACAAGAGAAAGGGGATGTAAAAGAGAGGATGACAAGTTTTGCAGAAAAATTAAAGCAGTACATGAAAAGAAAAAATATAACGGTATATGGTTTGTCACAGTCCAGCAATCTCAGTGTGATGGATGTTTATAAAATCACCCAGGGAGAATGCCTTCCGGAAAACAGGGAACTGGTGGAAATCATCGCAAACGCTCTGGGGATGTCGCCGTTTGATAAGAAACAACTGATGGAGAGTTACGAGATCAGCCTCAATGGGGAAGCAAATTATTATGAGAAAAAGTGCATTCTGGACTTTTTGCAGCGACTTGTTTTAAGAAATCAGGCCGCAGTGCCTCAGAATACAAAAGCCGGACAGACAGGGGAGTTTGCCGCGGAGTCCAAAGAAATTATATATGGAAAGCAGAATGTTGATAAATTTATACAAATTCTGCTGGAGCAGGAAACGAAAGAAAAAGAAACGGAAATATATCTGCTATGTCAGCCGGAATATGAATATCCATATCAGATACTGGCTGTTTACGGTGAGAAGCTGAACCTGAAAATTTCCCAGATCATATGTCTGCAGGGGAGTCAGGACTATAAGGCGAAGAAATATAACCTGGACTGCCTGCTGAAGATCCAGCCGCTGATTATGAGCAATTCTGATTATCAGGTCTATTACTATTATGACAAACTGGAATCTCATTTTCACAATTTGAATGTATTTCCGTATCTGGTGATGATCGGCGAACATATCCTTCAGCTGTCTGAAAATTATCAGTGCGCCGTTCATGACTGCGGCAGGGAAGCCGGAAAATTTTTCCGGAATATCATTCATGATTATATGAAGGAAGTCACTCCGATGTTTGTGATGAAACCGGGCGTCAATGATATCATCAATACATACAATAAAGCAATCAATGAGAAAATTCGCGGGGTGGTGCCGGTGAAGAAGCATCTGATTTTTTCTTCCATGCTGGGATCTGTGGCAACGCCGTTTGATGTGTCAATGGACTATTTCAATGTCAATGGAGAAATGGGAAAGCTGTCAAGGACATTTCTTAAGAGAAATAAAGAGCTGGAAAATGAGATGCTTCATACAACCACGGAATATAAAGGATTTTTCAAAGAATCCTGGGTGCGGGAGTACATGGAAACGGGATACCTGGCAGATCCGTATTATAAATACTGCAATAAGATTCCTCTGGAATCCCGATTAAAGGTCATCGAGCAGGCAGTCCGGCAGATTCAGGAAGGACAGATCATGCACTACATGCTGAAACCGGAGGCCATTGTCATGCCGGACGATCTGTACATCAGCTGTTTTGACAACGCGCAGGTGTCTCTGCTTTTTCGGAAGAACAATCATGAGTGGTGTTTTCTGGTATTATATGAGAGAAACATGACAGATGCATTCTTTCATTTTATTGATACCCTGGATCAGTCTTCCATGATATACGAGACAGAAGAAACACTTTGGAGACTGCAGGAAATTGTGAAAGAATATAAGGGCGCGGGCAGTGAAAAAGAGGATGAAGAGAGATGAGTATTTTTTCAGATAAATTAAAAGAATATATGGAACAGAAAAATGAGAAAGTTTACGGACTGTCTCAGATGTGTGATATTTCCAGGGCGAATATGTACAAAATCGTGCAGGGAACCCGGCATCCGGCAAATGTCGAAATGGTATACCGAATTGCCGATGCTCTTGGATTGTCGCCTTATGAAAAAAGAGGGCTGGTGGAAGCATATCAGATTACAATGATCGGAAAGGATATTTACGAGGAGCGCAGTTATATTGTCCATCTGATCAGCCGTCTCAAAAAGCATAAAAATCTGCCGGTAGAATGGAGCCGGACAGAAGAGGATCCGGAAGCCCGGGAGAAGAAGAAATTTTTATACGGAAAAAACAGTATCAATGGAAGAATATGCAGTGTCATCAAACGGGAGGCGCAGAAGGACGGCGGGAAGATCTGTGTGATCGGACAGCCGGATCATGAATTTATCCGGCAGATGCTGATTGCTTATTGTGAGAATAAGGATGTTGAGATTCATCATATCATTTGTATGGAGAGCAGGGAAAATGGTGAGGGAAATACATATAATCTGAGCAATTTTACACATATTTCACCATTTCTTGTGTCTGAATGCAACTATATGGCGTATTATTACTATGATGATGTACAATCTCATTTCTATAACTTAAACCTTCTTCCGTGTGTGATCGTAACAGGGGATGAGGTCATTCAGTGCGCTTCTGATTATGAATACGCAATCTACGACTGCGGCAGCGAACGGGTAAAGGTATTCCGTAAAATGTTTCGGGAGTTTCTGAAGAGGACAAGAGAAATCTTTAAAATCAGCCGGTCTCTGGAAGACGCCGGCCGCTGGATCCGCATGCATAAAATTGAGGCGGTCCTCAGCCATGATTATGCAGGGTATCTTTTCGTGAAAAAATGGGAAGGGAAGACGGCGAAGAATTTTAAAATGCTGATTTCCGAGGCGGGTATGAGCAATAAAGGTCTGTGCAAATGGGGCATTGAGGAAAAGGAGATGGATTCTCTGAAAACCCTGCCGGTGAAGGAGAATGGGAAAACTTTCCTCATTCATTCGGAATTATTTCCGATTCCGAATGATTTTCTTATGCTGACAGAAACTCATGGAAATATTCTGCTTATTTTTGAAAAAGGAAGCAGATACTGGGGGATATTAGAAATCTATGAGACGAGCATAAAAAAATCTATGTATCAATTTTTAGAAAATCTGGATAAAAGTTTGCTTACGGAGAGCGTGTGATTTAAAATAGAAGAAAAGGGAATCGAAGGAGGAACGGATATGGCGCTGGTGGAATGTGAGAAAGGCCATGTTTATGATGACGAAAAATTCCCTGCATGCCCGTACTGTATGAATTCACGGAAACAGAAAGGAATCTATATATCTGTCACAAAGAAAAAAGAAAGAAGAAGATTCTATATTGCCGGATGGCTGGTGGAAACGGAAGGCAGGGAGAAAGGAAAAGATTTTCAGATCTACGCCGGAAAGAACAGGATCAATCAGGATGTGTGCATCGTATATGATCCCAGGGGAAATCAATTTTACGCCGTGCCGGAAACAGGGAAAACGGTCTATCTGAACGGGGAACTTTTGATGAAACCGGCAGTGATCCGGACAGAAGACCGGATTGCCTGCGGGGAAGAGATATATGAGTTTGTGGCTTTTTGCAGGGGAAAGAAAAGATGGAAATGAGATGGAGAAAAAAGCTGATATTGTGTGTGCTTATGATGGTCATGGGGATCTGGATGACACCTGTTTACGGTGCAGAGAATATTGTGATCGAACAGGCGAAAGTGAACATGCCGAATATCAGTTTATATGTGCATAGAACAGAAAATGAAACATTTTCAAAAGATAATATTGAGGCCTACCTGGGACAGGAACTCCTGAGGACGGACAAGGTAAGCCGGTTTGACAAGGATCAGACCGGAAGCCGTTATGTTTTCCTGATGGATATATCCTCATCGGTTCCTTCAGATACTTTTGAGCAGATGAAAAAGGAACTGAAATCTTTCCAGGGGAAAATGGGAAGGGAAGACCGCTGGACTTTGATGACATTTGGAGAGAAAGTGGCGACTGTGTTTCAGAATCAGAAGGCGTCGGATCAGGTTTCAGATAAGATTGACAGCCTGAAAGGAAATGATGACAGAACCCTGCTGTTTGAAGCACTGAAGCAGGCGGCCGGGGACGTGGACGCGGCTTCTGACCGGAGAAATGTTTTTGTTGTGCTGACAGACGGGGAAGATTTTTCCGGAGGAGAGGCAAGCCGTGAGGAAGCGCTGGATGTACTGGAGGAAAAAGCAATTCCGGTGTACGCCCAGGGCATTGAAAACAGTGACGCCCAAAACAGGGCCAACCGGAAGGAACTTGGAGAGTTTGCCAGGGAAACCGGAGGAGAATACGGAGATTTTCCTTCTCTGGATGAGCTGAAAGATTATCTGGATGAATTTCAGGTGGTGGAGCTGACAGGCAGCAGTAATAAAATTACCTTTCAGAAAGAAACGCTGTCCGTTAATTTTAAAAAGGAAAAGGAGCAGGTGCAGAAAGAAGTGTACCTGACACAGTATCAGGAAGCGGCGGAGAAAGCAAAAATCTCAAAAGTAGAAAAGACCGGAGACAAAGAGATACAGATATATTATAATCAGAGTATGACAGGAGCGGATGAACCGGAGCATTTCCGGATTTTATTCCAGGGGGAACGTCCGGCGGAAGTCCTGAAAGCAGAGTACACGGAAAAAGACGGGGATTATTATTCCACCCTGCAGCTTAAGGACAGTATTTATCAGGGAGACTATACCATAGGCTGCAGTGATGTTGTCAGCAATTCCATGGAAAAGACGGAGCCGGAAGAGTTTACCGCTGAGCTGAAGGGAAAGAATTATATTCTGCGCCGTTACGGTCCGCCGGTTCTTTTTGCGGCAGCGGCTGCCGGCTGCGGCATTTTTGTAATTTTCAGGATCCGCAAGAAAAAGAAGGGGGAACCGGAAACTGCGGGGGATGAGCGGCAGGAACCGGAGAAGCCGGAAGACATAAAGAGCGAACCGGAGAAGCCAAAAGACAATAAAATTGAAATCAGGGAACAGCTGGGTGCAGAGCATCATCCGGAGATTATGCTGAAAGTATATGCAGATGACAGGATAGCTGCCAGAGTGTCGGCGGAAATTGACAGCAGTCTGATGGTTGGCCGAAACCAGAATTCGGATATCTATTTTGATGATCCGACTATGTCAAGACAGCAGTTTGTGCTGTTTGAGAAAGGGAAAGAGATATGGATCCGGAATCTGTCAAAAACCAATCCGACACAATGCAATGGCAGGATCATAGAAGGGGAGATGCCTCTCAGGAATGGTGATGTCCTCTGTGCAGGAAGCACCATAATAAAATGTGAAATGAAGGAGAGAACAGTATGAGTGCCAGTGAAATCAACGCGCTTCCAAACGGAATAAAGCTTCAGAGCCGTTACGTGCTCGAAAGAAAGCTGGGCGCCGGCGGATTCGGAACTACATATCAGGCATATGATATTCTGAATAAAATTGAGTGTGCGGTCAAAGAATATGCGCCGAGGGGGTTGGTCGTCAGAGATGATGACGGCATTACCATGCGAACGACAGAAAGCCGGTACGACAGAGATTTTCGTATCGGGAAAATGGGATTTCTGGAAGAGGCAAAAATGCTTCAGAGAATGAATTACATACCTGAAGTCGTATGTATCACCGATTATTTTTTCGGAAATGGAACGGTTTATTTTGTCATGGAATATCTGGATGGTCAGGATCTTTCCCACCGGGTCAGGCAGATGGGCGGAAGAATTCCGGTGGATGAGGCCAACCGGATCATTTATAAAATCGGAGATGCCCTTTCCATTGTCCACAAAGAAGCTCATATTTTCCATCGAGATATCAGTCCCGGCAATATTATTTTACTGAAAGATGGGAAAATTAAGCTGATTGATTTCGGAAATGCCAAAAGCATGGGCGATGAACATGTCAATGATGGGCCGATCGTATACAAACCGGGGTTTTCGCCGCCGGAACAATACAGCCGGACGGGCAGACAGGGAGCATTTACGGATGTTTACGCCCTTGCCAGTACATATTATTACATTGTGTCCGGAAGGAGAATTCCTGACGCAATGGACCGGATGGCAGGAGAATCTTACGTAAAGTTAAAGAATATGAATCTGGGAGTCAATACGAAGATTTCCAATGTGATCGATGTGGCTCTGGAACTGGATGAAGGGAAACGTCTGAAGACAGTAAAGGAGTTGATTTCCGCCTTCTATGAAAAGGAGATTACGGTTGCCAAGAACAAATATCCTTATCTGGAAGTCATGCAGGGAGAGAATAAAGGTGAAATCTGGAGAATTCCTCCGAATTATACGGTAAAGCTCGGAAGATCTTCCAGAGAATCCAATATTGTGGCGGATCATGCTCTTGCAATCAGCAAGCTGCACTGTGAAATCTATTATGACGGCGTGCAGAATCAATTTCGGATCACAGACTACTCTACCAATGGAACCTTTTTAAATGGAATCAGAATCGGAAGAAACCAGATGCAGATTGCCTATCCGGGACAAATGTTCCAGATGGGAAAGAATATCTGCACCATTAAAGTGGGGGTAATATATGAGTAAATATGTAAATCAGGGCGATATTCCTACGGTACAGATTTATGATTCAGAAGTAAAAGAATATAAGATTCAGACTTCCCTGGACAGTATTCTGGGGACCAGGAAAAATCAGCAGGATTCTGCCTTTGTCCAGTCGGAGAGTGGGCTTACGGTGGGAATCGTATGCGACGGCATGGGCGGATTAAATGCGGGCGAAGTTGCCAGTCAGATGGCGGTAACCCAGTTTATTGAGGCTTTTTACCGGGAAGAGGTGAAAGATATTCCGCTGTTTATGGAACAGGAAATCGTGAAAATCGACCAGAATGTATTTGACGCAGAGGATGAAAATCATGAGAAACTGGGCGCGGGAACGACCTTGGTGGCAGTGATCATCCGCAAAGATCAGATGTACTGCGCCTCTGTAGGCGACAGCAGGATTTATCTGATACGCAATTCAAAGATCCACGCGCTGAACCGGCTCCACAACTACCGGGAACAGCTGGACCGGATGCTGCGGCAGGATATGATCACGGAAGCCGAATACAGAAAAGAAGAGCCTAAAGCAGAAGCGCTGACCAGCTTTGTGGGTATGGGAAATCTGCTGATTCTGGACGTGACAAAGCAGCCGATGCAGCTGAAGGACGGAGATGTGATCCTTCTGTGCAGCGATGGATTGTATAAGACGCTGAGCGAAGAACAGATGCGGGCCGTTGTGGAAAATCACAATATTCCATGGAATTTAAAAGCCAGAGCGATGACCAGAAAGGCGGAGGAAGAAACCATATCAAAGCAGGATAACACAACCGTCGTGTTGATCAAATATAATGAATGATGAGATTTGGAGGACGAGAAAATGAAATTAAAGAGATGTGAGAATGGACATTTTTACGATCAGGACAAATTTGCTGCCTGCCCTCACTGTGCAGCCATCGAGGAAGAAATGGATGATGAGACACAGACCTTAGACGAACAGACCATGTCAATCTATGAAAATCCACCGGAGGAAATGGGAAGGACTCAGACAGAAGACGAAGAACCGGTCACCATCCCTGCAGATCCTGTGGATGTTCCGCAGGTGGAAATTCCAAGGACAGAACCGCGCAGACCGGAGCCGGAAACCATGGGAACTGTTCAGGAAAGAGTGTTCAGGGAAATCCAGCCGGAACCGGATTATGATGATGATCCGGTTACCGTAGGACTTTTTGGAGATCCTCATGAGCCTCGTCCCGTTGTGGGATGGCTGGTCTGCATCAGAGGGGAAATGTACGGACAGTCCTTTCAGCTCCATGCAGGAAAGAATTTCGTAGGCCGCGGCGCGAATATGGACGTGGTCATCCGTGGAGACCGGAGCGTGTCCAGAGATAAACATGCAATCATTATTTATGAGCCGCGCAAGAGAGAATTTATTGCTCAGGCAGGAGAGTCCAGAGAATTATTTTATCTCAACGATGAAGTTGTACTCAGCATGGACAGATTAAAAATGCATGATGTATTGACCATTGGAAGAACCGATTTGATGTTTGTTCCGCTGTGCGGAGAAGATTTCAGCTGGGAAAATATCGGGAAGAAGGGAGAAGAATGAAACATTTTGATCTGAATAAAAAACAACAGAAAGTGATGCTGATTATTGTCTTCGCCCTGGGATGCCTGACACTGCTGCTTCCTTATATGGATCTGACAGGAACTGAATTTCAGGAGGTAATGGCAGGCGGAAGCGGAATCATAGGGCAGGCGTTATCTGCCGTCATGTCTCAGCTGGGAGATGTGGAAATTCCGGAGACCATAGTCCGCATGGCCGGATGGGAACAGATCAGGATGGTGGCGCAGACTTCATTTTCCATGAAATGGATGATTCTGGCCCTTCTGTTGATCCCGGTTGTTTTAAATATCGTGGGAATCGTTTTGACGGCCGCAGAAAAAATTGAATATGAAAAACTCATTTTTATTCCTGCCGCCAATATTATTTTGTATTTGCTGATGCTTTATGAAATGCCGGATGTGATCACGAATATTGTTCAGAATACAGTGGCGGATGAACTGAACAATTCCGGGATCATAGGAAATGGAATTTTGTCATCAGCGGCAGATTCCGAGGTATTCAGTACATTTTTGAAAAACATTGCCGGGCAGCTCAGGATGCCGCTGACGGGATACGGATTTTGGATTGCTGCCGGATGTCAGGCAGCCGTTGTCATTATCATCGTGCTGGGAATCGCCCGCCGGAAAACGATGCTGGAAGGAAGTGTCGAGGCCGGAGAGCTACTCGGAATCAAAGGAAGCGTTACGGATATGGAATTTCCGATGGAAGGAGAAGAAGTAATCGTCATTGGAAAGAATCCGGCATCCTGCCATATTATACTGGAGGAAGAAGAAATCAGCAAAGTACACTGCAAAGTGTCTTTTGACGAGAAAATATGCCAGTATCGATTTATTGACTGCTCCAACAGCGGATGTTTCCTGGCAGGGGGAACCAGACTGCCGCTGGGAGAGGAAGTTATTATCAAGCCGGGCACCGAGGTATATCTCGGAGGCAGGGAAGTTGCCTTCCGGTTAAAGTAGGGAGAACAAAAGAGTGAAACGTCTTACGATTATTTTGGGCAATGGAGCCGTCCAGAATTTTGATCTGGAAAAATGTCAGAAAAGCACCATATACATAGGAAGAAGCAAAGAGAAAAATGATATCTGCCTGTCTTCTAATATAATTTCATCCAGACACGGCGCAATTACCAGGACTGCGGAAGGAATCAGTTATACGGATTTAAACAGCAAAAACGGGACGTATGTGGAGAGCCGGAAAGGGAGGGCCCTGTTAAAAAATACAAAACATCCGGTGTCCCTGTATTCCGGTGATCTGATCCGGATTCTCAGCAGAAAACATCCGGAGAGTTCTGTGCTGATGATCTACGAAGATGAGCAGCAGGAGAAAATCTGGGATAAATATTTCCTCGGGCGGAAGGAAGTCAGAATCGGCCGCGGCACCAGCTGCGATATTATATTTCCGGAACCATATGTGTCACGGAGTCAGTGCGGGATTCTTCCGACGGATGACGGATATGAACTGCACAACTACAGCAGCAACGGAACGGTTGTCAATGGGAAGATCATTCATGACAAACATACTCTGAGGGAGCAGGATGTCATTCATATTTATCAAAATATCCTGATTTATACCGACGGAAAATTATTTTATAAGATAGAGGCTGACGGTATCCAGGTGGAACTGCAGCATATTGATAAATTTGTCGGAAGAGAGAAAAAACAGATATTAAGAGATGTCAGCTGCCAGATTGGAAGCAATGAATTTATCGCGATCATTGGAGGATCCGGAGCCGGCAAAACAACATTAATGAATGTTATGAACGGCTTCGACGATGATTTCCGAGGAAATGTCTATTATAACGGAATCGATCTGAAGAAGAATAAGGAATGGCTGAAAAATGTGATGGGGTACGTACCGCAGGAAGATATCATTTATGAGAATCTGACTCTGTACAAAATGCTCTATTACACGGCAAAAATTAAATTCCCTAAGGATATGACCGGAGAGGAAATCCGGCAGAAAGTCCTTGATGCCATCAAAGTGGTCGAATTGGATGACCATAAGGACACTCTGGTACGCAAATTGTCCGGCGGACAGAAGAAACGAGCCAGCATAGCAGTTGAACTGCTGGCGGAACCTAAGATTTTCTTCCTGGATGAACCGACCTCGGGACTGGATCCGGGAACCGAGCAGAATCTGATGCATTCTCTGCGCAATCTGGCAAAGAACCAGAAGACGACGGTCATTATGGTCACGCATACAACCCAGAACATCCATCTGTGTGACAAGATCATTTTCATGGGAAACGGCGGAAGACTCTGCTTCTATGGAAGTCCGGACCAGGCAAAGATGTTTTTCGATACGGACGATTTCACGGATGCATATATAAAGACTTCAAAAGACGCACAGTTCTGGAAAGAACAATATGACGGAAGTTTTGTTCATGGAGAGTCATTCCCTGAAGAAAACAAAGAAATGGATCAGTTTAAGAAGGAAAAAGTGCCTCTTGGCCGGCAGTTTGCCAGCCTGCTGGGCCGGTCCTTTGAATCCCTGTGGAATGAGAAAAATAAATTGATTCTTCTGCTCCTGCAGCCGGCGCTGATATCGCTGCTGATCAAAATTGTTTCGGATGAAGATGTGTTTGATCTGTATGAATCTACCAGGAATATTCTCTTTGCGCTGACCTGCGCCGGAATCTGGATCGGACTATTTAACTCCATTCAGGAAATATGCCGGGAAAGAAAGATCGTAAAAAGAGAATATATGTCGGGACTGAATCTGGGGCTTTATATCATTGCGAAGTTCTGCGTGCAGATTGTGATTTCACTGCTGCAGGCGGCATTGATTTCAGGAATCTTCTTCGCGGCGATTGGAACGCCGGATCAGGATCTGGGATTCTTTGAAAATGCTCCGGCCATGTTTCTGACCACATGGATTACGATCATAACGGCAGCGGCGCTGGGATTTTTAGTATCTGCCAGTGTAAAAAGCGGAGATAAGGCCATGGTCATCGCTCCGTTTCTGCTGATTCTGCAGCTGCTGTTTTCCGGCGTCATTTTTGAACTGGAGGGAATTGGAAAGCGGATTGCTGATATTACCATCAGTAAATGGTCCATTGGAGCTTATGGAACCATTGCTAATCTGAACTCTCTGGATCTTAAGATGCAGGAAGAATTTCCCATGATTGAGCATGAAACGGAAGCGCTCTATAAGTTTGCGGAGAGCAATCTCATGGAGAAATGGGCGGTTCTTGCAGTTATGCTGCTGGTCTGCCTGATTGTCAGCGGAGTGATTTTAAGGAGAGTTGCGAAAGATAAGAGGTAATGAAGCAGAGAGGAGAATATATGGAATATTTGAAAGAAGACAGAGGGGTTATAAAATTTTTGGTTTTTACCATTCTTACTGTCGGAATCTACGGCATCTATTTCTGGTGGCATGTATGCAAAGATCTGAATACAGCCTGCGGCTATACGGAGGAAACAGACAGCGATAAAACGCCGAATTACATTGTAGTCTGTCTGCTTGGTCTGATCACCATTGGCATTTATATTATTTACTGGAAATATAAGCAGGGAAACCGCATGCGCAATGCCGGATATCAGTATAATATCCTGATATCAGAAGGGGGATGGTCTTACATTTTGTGGCCGTTTTTCCCGATTGCGGGAGCATTAATCGCAGATCACCTTTTCTTTGCCAATTTAAATAAAATCTGTGGTGCATATAACCGGGCAGCGGCAAAACAGGGAGCCGGATATCAGGAACAGGCAGGGCAGGATACCGCGCGGGCTCCGGAAGAGGATACGATGGCGCTGACAGAAATGCAGGAAGGTCCGTCTACTCTTATGCCGCCTGTGATCGACACCGGAATGGAGAGCACGATTTTCTGCAAAAAAGGCGAATATGCAGGCACTGAAATCACAGTCAGAGACGGTGAGGAAATCATTCTTGGCAGGGATGGAAGCCAGAGCCATTTGATCTTATTAAATAAAAAAATCAGCCGGAAGCACTGCGGCATCATATTTCAGGGAATTTCTGATAACTACGTGGTGACGGATTATTCATCCACCGGCGTCTATTTCGCGGACGGCAGCCGGTTCCCGAAGGGAGAACCTGTGATTTGCGAGAGAGGAACGCTGCTGAGTTTAAGCAGCGGAGAGAATCAGTTTATATTGCAGTGATGAAACGCGGAGACAGATGATAGAGGAGGACAGCCATGATTCAATGTGAGGTATGCGGGAAGCAGCTGCCGGATGACGCAGCGTTCTGCCCCAGGTGCGGAACGATCGTAAAAAGCCGGCTGGAGGCAGAAAAGCAGGCAAAGAAAAAGAATAAAACCAAATATCTGGTGCTGGGCGTCATAGCGGCGGTCTTTGTATTTGCGGCCGGATTGATTGTCTGGAATATATTCCTGTCATCACGGACCTATGATCAGCGGATTGAAATTGCTGAGGAATACAGCAGAGACAAGGACTATGATGAAGCACTGGTAGCTTATGCGGCCGCCTGTGATCAGGATCCGGAAAAGGAAGAAGCCTATGTGGGCATGTGCAATGTTTATATGATGCAGGATGAAGACGCCAAGGCTGCCGCAATTCTTCAAATCGGAGAAGCAAAGGTAAACAGCGCAGATCAGATTCAGGATAAAAAACAGGAGCTTTCTGAAATGAACGGCGCGGAAATTTTTGACGAACAGGCAGCTGTGCCGGAATATACGGAGGTACAGGGCCAGGATATCGCGCGGGACAAGGAGCAGGCAAAAGAACAGATTGCAGACCTGACGGATGAGATACTGTATGGTATCTCCGGACAGGGCAATATGAAATCAGTCCTTTTCGATGATAATATTATTTATGCTGAGAATACCCAGATCTGTCAGATGGATCAGAATGGAAACTACAAGGAAAGGATTGTAGAACTTCCTTTGGAGTCATCGACTTATGGAAAATCAGATGAAGTCATAAAGATTGTAACCGACGGTGTCACTGTCTTTGTATTGACCGGAGGAAGAGAGTCTGAAATTTATGCGGTCGATGTGGACAGCAAAAGTTATGACCAGCTTCTGGATATTCCGGAAACTACAGAAAATATCTGGTTTTATCATAATAAAGTATATTATCAGTATGAAAATTCTGCAGGAACAGTGATCGTAGGAACCATGAACAAGGATGGAACCGGAAAGAACGAACGGCTTGAGGCAGATCATGCCAGGTCTGTGACAGTAAACCGGGATTACATATATTATGTGATGGATAACAGTGGAGGAACTCCGGCTTTGTGGAGAGAAGATCTGGAAAACCGGCAGACAAAAAGTATGTTCCAGTTTCCTTCTGCTTCTTCCGGAGAGGTCACAAAAGCAGAAATCACAGGAAACCAGTGCTTTTACGCACTGGAAGCAGGCGGGAATTCGGAAATTTACTGTTACAATATGGATACAAAAGAAAACAAAAAGATTGCGGACGGTGAGCTTCAAAATCTTTATAACGGGGATGTTTATTATTCCAGGGGGGATGAGAACAGCGGATTTACTTTCTACAAAATAGCACAGGATGGTGAGGACAAGACAGAACTTGGAACGGCTCATGGACAGACCATAGGAATCGATCTTCTGAAGGACAGAATGCTGATGCGGGAGTATTTTGAAGAGTATGATTCCAGTCAGGAAAACATGGCGTACGGAGATCTGTTGTTCCTGCTGAATCTTGAAGAGAAAACAGACAATCAGAAAGTAATCAACAGCAGTGAGAGCAACTTTAAAAATGAACTGAGACGTAAACTTCAGGGAATCACTGATGACGGCGGTTTTCAGCAAACATCATGGACGTAAAGGGGATTTAACATGAGAAACAGAAAGTACACGATCATTGGAATTGTAGTGGCGCTCTGGATCTGTATCATAGGATTCATCGGCTTCCGGATCTACAGGAGCAGCCAGGAGTACAGCGACTGGATTCAGCAGGCAGCTGCTTATGAGCAGGATGGACAATATGAAGAGGCCTTAATATCCTACGCCATGGCTTCCAGCATCAAGCCGAAGAAAGCAGAGCCTTATATTAAGATGGCGGAAATTTATGAAGACCAGGGAGACTATGACGATGCTGCCTCCATTCTGAGAATAGGAAGCGAAAATGTAGGATCTTCCTTCATAAGAAAAAATGAGTCGGATCAGCTGGCATCTGCGGAAGCGGATTTCTATGAAAGAAACGAAGATAAAGATCCGGATCCTACAAAAACGCCGGATGCATATACGCAGGCTCAGGAGACGGCTGAGGATAACGGAGGAGGAACTGCGGATGATGTGGTTGACAACATAATTGCAGAAGAACAGGGAGGAACCGGAAATACCTTTTCTGCCATGAGCAATGGTGAGATTTATTATACCGGGCAGGACGGCATTTATACCGTGCAGCCAGATGGAAGTGATAATAAATCTGTTAAAGAAATCGATCCTTCCAATACCAGGATTTCTGATTTCCAGATCAGCAATCGGACAGCTTATTATCTGGAAGCAGAAGATACCAGCCAGGACGGAGTCTATCAGTATTCTCTTTGTACGATGGATTTGGATACCGGAGAGGAAGATGTTCTTTACGAAATGGATACACTGTCTGACGCCAGTATGAAAATGGATGAAGATACAATCTATGTGGCATCTACAGAGAGTTCCAGTACGGATATGACGGCAGGTCTGACGACTCCTGAAGTGAAAATTGAAACTTTATCATGGAATGAGGAAGAGGAAGACTATGATGATCCGGCTGCTGTGACCAGTTATGAAGGGACAAGAACAGATATCTATGTCCAGGATAAGAAAATTTATTATTCCCAGGCCAGTGAATCTGGAGATGAAATGATGGAAGATCTCTGTCAGTATGATGTGGAGAGCGGGGATACAAAGAGCCTCAGCAAAGATATCCCATCTGTACATTCCATTATGGGAAGCGATAAATATATTTATTATTATGCAGGCGCGGAAGAATCCAAGACTTATTCCTATAACCTGGATACCGGGGAAACAGAAACTGTATCGGATGAGGCGCTGAACAATGTCTGCGGAACCAGCCTCTATTTGTCTACTAATGACGATAGTCAGACAGAAGTCGAATTATATTGTCAGAATGAAGACGACAGCAATAAAGATACGCTCACAACCATAGAAAATGACGGTCAGTATTCAGTGGATGTTGTCGGGGAGAAACTGCTGATTTGTATGGATCGTACAGCGGAGGAAACCCAGACGATGTATCTGGCTGACCTGGATGGAAATAATATGAAAGAAATCAATCAGATTGAGAAAAAGACAGACAGCACTGCGGCATCCACAGAGAGCACAACAGCGACCACAGAAGAAGCATCTGCTGAAAACAGCAGCTCAGGAAGCGGCATGAAGGCAGCATATCAGAAAATCCTGGATGATACTTATGCGAAATATAAAGATGATGGTGGAAAATATCTGGAATATCACGTATATGATGTGGATCAGGATGGAACGAAAGAACTGATTGTTCGGAATGGAACCTGTGAGGCAGACTACACATGGCATCTTTATACATACAGCGGGGGAAGCGCGAGTCTGATTGATACTTTTAACGGAGGTCATACAAGCCTTTATGTATGTAACAGCGGCGGTTTCTACTGTATGCAGGCGCATATGGGAAATGAAGCCGTGTACAAATATACACTTTCTAATGGAACATTATCCAGTCAGAAGACATATGAGGCAAATTTTGAACAGGATGAAAGTAAGTATATGGAACCGGGAGACGGACAGATGGAACAGGCATATATAACAGACAGTTCACTGCTGAATTCTTTAAATTAATCTGACAATGAAAGGTTCGTCAATTTTATAAAGTGGAGGAAAGTAAAATGATGAGAAAAAGTATGAAAAAAGTTATATTGGGAACAGTATGCGCAGCGTTTTTAATGATGAGTACCGGATGTTCAGCTGTAAGCTCCATTACAGGCGGAGGATATACTTCGGATGAGCCGTGTGCATGGTGCGGAGAAACTCCTACAAAGGAGTTCGAGACATCCGAAGGAACGCCATGCTACATTTGTGAGGAACATACTCATGAATGTGGCGTCTGCGGAAAGAACTTTGATGAAGAACTGAATCACTATACGAATCTGATGGGAATTGAAATGTTTGCGTGTGATGAATGTTACCAGGATGTTCAGGAAATGAACCAAAATTAAAAAGTGAAGTGCTATAATAAAGTTGTAACAGAAGTGGCTAATAAGATATAATCAATTTTACAAAGAAAAGAGGTACACATTATGCCACAAAGTTACACGCCAGAATTTAAAAAGAAGATTGTCCGTCTCCATTT
>DWWD01000043.1 GCA_019119895.1 Candidatus Anaerostipes avistercoris
CGTTGACTATAATCATGTACGCCCTCACAGCTTCAACGGCTATCGCACACCATACGAGGCACGAATGGCAGCATAGTTGCCAAGCGATATTTTTTAGCCACAAGTGTTACAAAAAAGCTTGACCACAACAACAAACGGCTTGCCCGTTTCCTTCTGGATGAGTCATCTCTGGAAGGCAGCAATATCCTGAGTATCACTCATGAAACTATCGGCAACCACCTGGGGTCTGCCAGAGAAGTGGTCACACGAATGCTGCGCTATTTCCAAAATGAAGGCATTGTAAAGCCCTCCCGGGGAAAAATAGAAATTCTGTCACCGGAAAAGCTGGAATCACTCTGCAGTGATCTATGACAGATCCATACCGCAAAGGGTTTCCTGTTCAATCAGACAGCGGTCCTGTTTTACCGTGCTGTACAGCCGGTATCCTCCGGA
Source organism: Candidatus Anaerostipes avistercoris (assembly GCA_019119895.1). Taxonomy (GTDB): domain Bacteria; phylum Bacillota; class Clostridia; order Lachnospirales; family Lachnospiraceae; genus Anaerostipes; species Anaerostipes avistercoris. The sequence goes on from DWWD01000043.1 coordinate 433, forward strand.
AAAATTATAGCAGTCATATCCATGACCTGACAGGATCCGGCATGCAATATAACTGCGCAGACCGCTCTGACACATTACATACACTGGCTGATCCCGTCTGATTTCAGAGAGATGATCTCTCAGCTCGTCCACCGGAATATTGATAAAACCTTCCACGTGTCCCCCTGCATATTCTATTTTTGTTCTGACATCCAGGCAGACCGCCGTTTTATCCCGGAAAATCTTTTCCATATCTTCCATATGAAACTGTTTTAGTCCGCCTTCCGCTATGTTGCTTATCATGAAGCCGGCCATATTCACCGGATCTTTGGCGGAAGAATACGGCGGCGCATAGGCAAGATCCAGATCCTTCAGGTCATATGCTTTCATTCCCACATAAATTGCTGCCGCAATCACATCAATACGCTTGTCCACGCCATCATACCCGACAATCTGCGCCCCGAGAAGGCGGTATGTTTTCTTCTCAAACATCACTTTTATGGTCATTACTTTCCCGCCGGGATAATATCCTGCATGACTCATAGGAGACAGAATCACATAATCCGCATCGATGCCTTCCTGTTCTGCCGTCTTCATATTGATTCCGGTTACAGCCGCTGTCAGATCAAAAACTTTGATCACGGAGCTTCCCAGAGATCCCTGATAATGGCTGCCGCCTCCGCAAATGTTATCAGCGGCAATTCTTCCCTGTTTATTTGCTGGACCTGCAAGGGAAATCAGTGCATCCTGACCGGTTACATAGTTCTTTATCTGCACGGCGTCTCCTACAGCATAAATATCCGGAATGGACGTTTCCATCCGTTCATTGACTGCAATACTCCCCCGGATTCCCAGTTTTATGCCTGCTTCCTCCGCAAGATGTGTATCCGGTGTCACTCCGATCGCCAGAATCACCATATCTGCGCGAAGAGGTTCTTCATCCGCCAGCAGGACGTCGATTCCTTCCTCTTTCTGAACAAATCCCTCCACCGTGTGTCCCAGGGCAAGTTTCACTCCGTGTTTCCGGACCGTTCCATGGATAAACGCTGCCATATCCGGATCAAAAGGACTCATCAGCTGCTCCGGCTGCTGGACAATGGTCACATCCATTCCCAGTTCCCGCAGATTTTCCGCAAGTTCCAGCCCGATAAAGCCGCCTCCCGCCAAAACCGCGGATTTCGGCTGATTTTCATCGATATATTCCCGGATTCTCAAGGTGTCTTCCACAGTGCGGAGCATAAATACCTGCGGCAGTTCCATGCCGGACAATCGTGGTTTTGTGGGAACCGCTCCCGGAGAAAGCAGCAATTTGTCATATGTTTCTTCAAATTCCTGCCCATTTTCCAGATTTTTTACAGAAACGGTTTTTCGTTCCGGATGAATGGCAGTTACTTCATGCCGTACTTTCATTTTGATCTGAAAACGTTCCAGAAAACTTTCCGGCGTCTGAAGCGTCAGTTCTTTTGAGTCTTCAATGATGCCGCCGATATAATATGGCAGCCCGCAGTTTGCATAGGATACATAACCGGAGCGCTCAAACACCGTGATTTCCGCTTTTTCATCTAACCTGCGGATTCTGGCGGCGGCTGTCGCGCCGCCTGCCACTCCGCCGACAATGATTACTTTCATATTTCACGCCCTCCCTACAGCATTTTCAAAATCTGATCTTTTGGCTTCGCGCCTACAGATTTATTTACAATCTGACCATCTTTGATCACAACCAGCGTAGGGATGCTCATTACCTGAAACTGGGATGCCAGCTCCGGCTGCTCATCTACATTGACTTTGGCAACTTTAATATCATTTCTTTCTGCCGCGATTTCCTCAATTACCGGCCCGAGCATCTGGCATGGTCCGCACCATGCGGCCCAGAAATCCACCAGAACCGGCTGATTTGCGTTCATTACTTCTTCCTGAAAATTGTTTTTATTGATATTGATTACAGACATTTGATCATCCTCCTTTTTCTTTTGTATTTTATGGTTCCATTATAACAGGAGGACCATTCCCTTTCTGTGATTTTGTCACATAAAAGAAACGTTTAACTGATCGGCACGTCAAATTTTTTCAATTTTTCAAAAAGTTCCTGGGTTCCGGTTTTTTTATCTTCCGCTTTCTCCAGCTGCTTCCGGATTTCCTGCATTTCAATATCTGTCTCCGCGATAACATCCGCACAGGCCTTCAGCCTCTGTACAATCTGCTCCGGATCCTGTAAATATCATCTACATAAGAGCAGATCACACGCACTCCTGCAATATCGTTCAGGCACATTTCGATATTGGAAACCGTAGGCGGATATCTGGTGCGAACCTCTTTGATCGCACAGGAATACGCCATCATCATTTCTTTGTATTCCATCATATTATCCAGCAGCCCTATAGCCTAATCTGCCAGAAATTGTTCTCCTGTCTCGCGTAAATCTATCATTTTCTCCTTCTTTTTGATATGTATAAGATACTCCCGGAAAAACTTAAGGCTTCCGGTCACAAATGACCGAAAGCCTCAGTTTTACGTTATTTTTTTGTTATGAATTAGAACTTTCCTGCTTTAGCGGCTTCTTCAATAGAAACTGCTACAGCAACAGTAGCACCTACCATTGGGTTATTACCCATTCCGATCAGACCCATCATTTCTACATGGGCTGGTACAGAAGAAGATCCAGCGAACTGTGCATCACTATGCATACGTCCCATTGTATCTGTCATACCATAGGAAGCTGGTCCTGCAGCCATGTTGTCCGGATGAAGTGTACGTCCTGTTCCTCCACCAGAAGCTACAGAGAAGTATTTCTTGCCCTGCTCGATACATTCTTTCTTATATGTACCTGCAACCGGATGCTGGAAACGTGTAGGGTTTGTAGAGTTACCTGTGATAGATACGTCTACACCCTCTTTGTGCATGATAGCAACACCTTCTGTTACATCGTTTGCTCCATAGCAGTTAACCTTAGCTCTTAATCCATCAGAGTAAGATTTTCTGAAGACTTCTTTTACTTCACCTGTGTAATAATCCATTTCAGTTTCAACATATGTAAATCCGTTGATTCTTGAGATAATCTGAGCAGCGTCTTTTCCTAAACCATTCAGGATAACTCTTAATGGTTTTTTACGAACTTTGTTTGCTTTCTCAGCAATTCCGATAGCTCCTTCAGCAGCAGCGAAAGATTCGTGTCCTGCAAGGAATGCGAAACATTCTGTTTCTTCTTCCAGAAGCATCTTTCCTAAGTTTCCGTGTCCAAGACCTACTTTACGGCGGTCAGCAACGGATCCAGGAATACAGAAAGCCTGAAGGCCTTCTCCAATTGCTGCGGCAGCATCTGCAGCTCTTCTGCAGCCTTTTTTGATTGCAATTGCTGCACCAACTGTATAAGCCCATTTTGCATTTTCAAAGCAGATCGGCTGAACTGATTCTACCTGAGCATATACATCTAATCCTGCAGCTTTTGTAACTTCAGCAGCTTCTTCAATAGAATTGATTCCGTACTCTTTTAATACAGCGAGAATCTGTTTCTCTCTTCTTTCATATGATTCAAATAAAGCCATTCTTCGTTACCTCCTATTGTTTTCTCGGGTCAATGATCTTAACGGCGTCATCTACACGTCCGTACTGACCTTTTGCCTTGTCCATAGCTGTCTGAGCATCGTCTCCGTCTTTGATGTAGTCCATCATTCTACCAAAGTTAAGATACTGGTATCCGATGATCTCATCATCTTCGTTGAGAGCGATTCCTGTTACGTATCCTTCAGCCATTTCCAGATAACGAGGACCTTTTTTGAGAGTTCCATACATTGTACCAACCTGAGATCTCAATCCTTTTCCTAAGTCTTCCAATCCGGCACCGATTGTAAGACCTCCTTCTGAGAATGCACTCTGAGATCTTCCATATACAATCTGTAAGAACAATTCTCTCATTGCTGTGTTAATTGCGTCACAAACCAAGTCTGTATTCAAAGCTTCTAAAATTGTTCTTCCTGGTAAAATTTCAGATGCCATAGCAGCTGAATGTGTCATTCCTGAACATCCGAGTGTCTCTACTAACGCTTCCTGAATAATACCTTCCTTAACGTTAAGTGTCAGTTTGCAGCCTCCCTGCTGAGGTGCACACCAACCAATACCATGTGTCAATCCTGAAATATCTGAAATATCTTTTGCTTTTACCCATTTCGCTTCTTCAGGAATCGGCGCAGCTCCATGGTTTACGCCCTGGGCTACTGTACACATTTGTTCTACTTCATGTGAATAAATCATGTTGAAACTCCTTTCAGTATTAAAAATAACAACTTTATTTTATCATATCGTTAAAAATAAAACAACAAAATCTATGAATATCTTCTAAAACCCCAAAATTTAACTTTCTTTTGTTTTTCTCTTATCATTTTTGTTATAATACCTGTTAGATAAAAATTATCTGATATCATAATGAAAGGATAATCATCATGGAATTTACACATTTTGACGAAAACGGAAAAGCTTTTATGGTAGATGTAACAGACAAAAAGGAAACTTCCCGCACAGCCGAAGCTGTCGGCACCATAAAAGTCAGCCGGGAAGTTTACAAAGCTGTTGAAAATGGAACGGTAGGAAAGGGCGATGTACTCGGTGTTGCCACAACCGCCGGAATCATGGGGGCAAAACGCACCTCCGATCTGATTCCGATGTGCCACATCCTGCCGATCACCAACTGCCATATTCAGTTTGAGATGGATCCGGATGAATGTGCGATTCACTGTACCTGCACCGTTAAAGTCACCGGGAAAACCGGCGTGGAAATGGAAGCGCTGACCGGAGTCAGCACCGCGCTGCTCACCGTCTACGACATGTGCAAAGCCATTGATAAATCAATGGAAATCAGCGGCATCTATCTTCGCAGAAAAACCGGAGGGAAAAGCGGGGAAATTGTTAATATAAAGTAATTAATAAAGGATAAAAAAATATGCTTCACAGCCAATTAGCCGGGAAGCATATTTTTTCATTATTTTAATATTTTTTCCAGACTGATCAGGTTCTTATCAGAAATCTGGTAGAACGTCTGATTTCCTTCTTTGTCCTCAATGCAGATGATCTTATCATCACTGTTGATCTGGACTTTGGTCACAGTTCCTTTGGTATAGAATCGGTACTCATCCCAGCTGTCCGTATTATAATTGGCGTTGTCAATCTTATTATTGATAATCCCTGCAAGGATTTTAGAAGCATTGACCGCGTCTGTATTGTATTTCAGCTTCTCATCCGTAACAATCAGATCTGCGTCCGCAATCCGGTCTGCAAAAGTAGCGTAATCCTTCTGCACAGCAGCATCAATCAGGGCATCTCCCAGAACTGACGCACCGTTATATGCATATACATTGGATGGGATGTCATCAAATACAATAAAACTATCTCCATACACTTTAAATTCAAAGGTAGTATTATCTTCATCCATCAGAGCATAAGAATAATAATCATCATATTCCTCTTCCAGATCATCCGGCGTCACTCCCAGGACACGATTACAGCCTGTAACAATTTCTTTCGCATAATCACATACCGGCGTATTGGTAACAGCAAAGGTTTTTTCTTTTACGGAATTCGCCATGAAATCAACCTTGCCGATAATGCTGTCTTTAATCTGATTCTTGTAATCCGCAAGTTTCTGATCTCCGGAAGCTTCCTGGATTGACTGAATCTGCTTATTCAAAGAACTTGTTTTCTTCTTCTCGTCTTTCAGCTGTTCTGAAACTTTATCATAATCATCTTTCAGATCCTGATAATATTCTGACTCTTCAACAGCGCTTTGGGAAGGCTTAAAACATCCGGTCACACCCAGAGAAACGCCTGTAAACAAGACAGCTGCCGCCAGTTTCTTTAATTGTTTCTTCTTCATAAGCGTTCCTTTCCCGGTTTAATATTTTTCCGCAATCTCCCCAGCTTTCTTGTATATACTTTCCGGTTTGATGTATCCTCTCACCATGGAAAGCGGATAAATGTTGGTATTATGGCCCACAACAGAGCCCGGATTCAGAATTGTGCCGCATCCCACTTCCACATAATCACCGAGAATCGCTCCGATCTTTTTCATTCCGGTTTCAATCTTCTCTTCACCGTTTTTGATCACAACATTTGTCTTGTCAGATTTTACATTAGAAGTGATGGAACCGGCTCCCATATGAGATTTATATCCGAGAATGGAGTCTCCCACATAATTATAGTGAGGCACCTGCACACAGTTAAACAAGATGTCATTTTTGATTTCTGTGGAATTTCCTACCACACATCCTGCGCCGATCAGGGCATTTCCTCGGATAAAGGCACCCGGACGCACTTCTGTATCAGGACCGATAATTGCCGGTCCGCAGATCGTTGCTGTCTTTGCAATGGCCGCGCTTTTTGCGATCCAGACATCATCGCCGATCTGATCATATTCGTCCTTCGGAAGTTTCGGACCTGCCTCCATAATAAAATCTTTGATCAGCGGCAGAATTTCCCACGGATAAGTCGTCTGTTCAAACAATTTTCCTGCTATCGTCTGATCCATATGCAGAAAAAGTTTCTGATTTGTCATTTCTTCCATATTATTTCTCCTTTAAAACAATCCAACGCTGAAGTAACGTTCCGCACGGTCCGGAAGAACCGTTGCGATTATCTTGTCTTTTCCATACTTCTCCGCCATTTTCTTTGCTGTATAGATGTTGGCTCCGGAAGACGTGCCGCATAAGATTCCATAGACTTTCGCAAGCTCTCTTGCCGTTGCGATGGCATCTTCATCGGACACTTCCACAACTTCCGTTACAATTTTCGGATCCAGAATTGCCGGAATGAAACCGTCACCGATTCCCTGAATCTGATGAAGCCCCGGCTCCTGTCCCAGAAGAGCAGAAACACCTTTTGGCTCAGCCGCGATAATCTTTGTATCCGGATTCTGTTCCAGAAGATATTTCGCAATTCCTGCCATGGTTCCTCCGCTTCCCACACCGGAAACAAAAATATCAATCTTTTTTCCAATCTGGTCGCATAATTCCTTCGCCGTTGTCTTATAATGAGCTTCCGTGTTAGCAGGATTCTCAAACTGCTGCGGCATAAAATATTCATCAGAAGAAGCAGCGATTTCTTTCGCTTTGCTGACAGCTCCGTCGACATTTTCTTCTGCCGGCGTCAGGACAAGTTCTGCTCCCAGGGCACGGATCAGCTTTCTGCGCTCCTCACTCATGTTCTCAGGCATTACAATAATAACCTTGTAGCCCATGCGGACGCCGCAGAATGCCAAACCGATTCCTGTATTTCCGGAAGTCGGCTCGATGATCGTCATCCCCGGCTTTAATTTCCCGCTTTTCTCCGCATCTTCCAGCATATTTTTGGCAACCCGGTCTTTGATGCTTCCGCCGGGATTCAAAAATTCAGCTTTTGCATATATCTTATATCCCATCATTTTCTCAAAACTGATCAATGGTGTATTTCCGATTAAATCCAACATATTTTCAACATACATTTTCAGATAGCCTCCTACTATTTCAATTTCACTGTAAGCTGCACCGGATTATGATCGCTGTTTTTAAAATCTTCATTGAGTGTCTCTACCTTTTCAAGGCTCACATTCGGCGATAAAATAAATCCATCGATCACATAAAACTGCGTTTTTTCATCGCTGCGGTCATAGGGCCGGTTCAGCAGTCGACAGGTCGGCAGGCTGTCATCCACAGCAAACTGCCATCCTTCCTCAAAAATATCCGATTCAATCTTTCCTGCCTGAAAATACTCATCGTCCCAGACCGGATATTTCTTTTCATCCACCTGCTCAAACGTCTGATTGAAATCACCGCCGGCAATCACATAATTTCCGGCGTCATATTCTTCCTGAAGAATCTGCGCCAGGAGTTTTGTCTGAGCTTCTTTTCCACTGCCGTCGTCATAGGCCTCCAGATGCAGATTCACAAACACTGCCTGCCGGCTGCTGCCTTCGATCGGAACCCTTTCCACAAACAGGCACCGTTTCAGCTGACAGGTCCGCACCGGCCATAAAAATGGCGTCGGCAGAGAGATTCTTTCCGCCTGATCGGTTTGAAACTGATTCAGTGTCACCAGACCGGCGTCCACTTTTCCAATGGTCGGAAGCGGATAAGGGATATAATCGCACAGAAAATTTCTGGCATATCCGGTGCTTCCATTCCATCCGTCTGAAAAAGCATCCATCTCATTTATATAATATGAGCGTTTTGAATTCTGGTCAACCTCCTGAAGAAAAACAACCTGAGATCCGCTGTCCTTTATGACCTTCTTCATCGCTTCGATATTTTCCGTTATCAGTTCCTTATTATCCGGACGGACCTTTTCTCCTCCGTCCATGAAGAAATCTTCTGTCTCACTGAGTGCGCCGTATCCTGTGTTCCAGGTCAGAACCGATATTTCCTGGCCCGGAGAAATCTTCTTTCCCATATTCTTGTCGATCTTCACGGTTTCCCGCTCTTTGGGACGGTACTCTCTCACAGACAGTACGATCAACAGTACAGCAGCGGCAAGGACCAGGATAAGGATAAGTCCTGCGGCTGCAAATAATATTTTCCTGACGCTCCTCTTCAATGATTCCCTCCTTATTCAAAATCCAGTTCGATCGGACAATGGTCAGATCCCATCACATCCGTCAGAATCTTCGCATCTTTTATGCGGTCTTTCAGACATTCTGATACAAGAAAATAGTCGATCCGCCATCCGGCATTGTTTTTCCTTGCATTAAACCGATAAGACCACCATGAATAGATGCCTTCCTGATCCGGATAAAAATACCGAAACGTATCAATAAATCCGGCATCCAGCAGTTTGGTCATCCGGTCTCTTTCCTCATCGGTAAATCCGGCGTTTTTCCGGTTCGTCTTTGGATTCTTAAGATCGATCTCTTCATGAGCCACGTTCAGGTCTCCGCATACGATCACCGGTTTCTTCTCTTCAAGTTTCTTTAAATATTGAAGAAAATCTTCCTCCCACTGCATACGGTAATCAAGTCTTGCCAGGCCGCTCTGTGAATTTGGCGTATAGACTGTAACGAAGTAGTAGTCTTCAAATTCCAGGGTGATCACTCTTCCTTCCTGGTCGTGTTCCTCAATTCCCATTCCATAAGCAGCGGATACAGGCTCTTCTTTCGTAAAAATACCTGTACCTGAATACCCTTTCCGCACTGCGTAGTTCCAGTACTGATGATAGTCCGGCAGATCCAGGTCCAGCTGCCCTTCCTGCATCTTACTTTCCTGAATACAGAAAATATCAGCATCAGCTTCCCGGAAAAAATCCAGAAATCCTTTTTTCACACACGCACGAATGCCATTAACATTCCAAGAAATAAATTTCATTTAATCTCCTCCATGTTTTTTGTTGTAAAAAAACATCGTTACTCCCGCTATGACAATTACAATATATCCTATAAAACTCCATCCGTCCGGAACCTGTCCAAAAAAGAAGAAGCCCATGATCGCGGAGAACATAATCTGACTGTAATCATAAACGGATATCTCCCGAGCCGGCGCATACGTATAGGCCGCGGTAATCCCAAACTGTCCTCCGGCTGCCGCCAGACCTGTCAGAATCAGAAATACCAGCTGCCGTCCGGAAATCGGCTGAAAATCCACGATCATAAAAGGAATACAGGCAAGCATGGAAAAAAGTGAGAAAAACAGGACGATCATTGGTCCTCTCTCTCCTCTGACTCCCAGTTTTCTGACACATGCATAGGCAAATCCTGCAGACATGCCTCCCAGAAAACCAATCACTGACGCTTCCAGGGAACTCGAAGCAAAGCTTGGCTTTATGATAAAGAGGCTGCCGATAAATGCCGCTGCCACACATCCGCTCTGAAAAAGTGTGATTTTTTCTTTTAATAAAAAATAAGAAAAAACAATAACGAAAAACGGCGATAACTTGTTCAGGCAGGATGCATCTGACAAGAGCAGATGATCGACTGCGTAAAAGTTGCAGAAAATACCTAAGGTCCCTGTAAGGGACCTTAATATAAATAAGTATAAATTCTCTTTTTTCCGAATACGGAATTTCTCTTTGCTCCGCACCAGCATAATAAATGCGAAGACAGCAGAAACAAGATTGCGAAAAAAGCTTTTCTCAATCGACGGCAGATCTCCCGCCATTCTAAGGAACAATGCCATAAATGCAAATGACAAAGATGACAGGATGATGCATATAATTCCCCGATTTCTCTGATTCGCCATTATACTCTTGAGGAATATTCCCCGGTTCTCGTATCGATCTTTAACGTATCGCCTTCGTTAACGAACAATGGGACCATAACCTGCGCACCAGTTTCAACCGTACATGGTTTTGTAGCGCCCTGTGCTGTGTTTCCTTTTTCTCCCGGTTCACATTCTGTTACAAGAAGTTCCACTGTGATCGGCGGCTCTACCTGGAATGCTTTGCCGGCATGAGATACGATGGTTACGTTCTCATTCTCTTTTACAAACTTCAGAGAATCTCCGATCACATCCGGTCCCAGTGCGATCTGATCGAATGTCTCATTGTCCATGAAATAGAACAGCTCTCCGTCATTGTACAGATACTGCATTTCTTTTCTCTCAATATGAGCGTTTTCAAATTTCTCTGTCGGGCGGAATGTTTTCTCTACAACACCGCCGCTCTTGATATTTTTTAATTTACAGCGAACGAAAGCTGCTCCTTTTCCCGGCTTTACATGCTGGAATTCAATAATCTGATAAATATTTCCTTCAAATTCAATTGTTAAACCGTTTTTAAAATCTCCTGCGGTTACCATATAATTCTTGTCCTCCTTTGATAATCTTTCTTAATTTTATACTAAATACAGGCATGAATCAACTATTTATTTGCCAATTTGTAGATTTCGAAGATATCGTCTTTATCGCAGACTTTAAATGAACCGATGCTCCTGCTGCCTCCATAAGAACATCCGTCAGCCAGCGCCTTTAACTCTTCTTCCGTCTTAAGTCCGATTTCCTCTGCCTCACTGAAGCAGGTCGGCATGTCCAGAGACCGGAAGTATGCCACAGTCTTTTCGATTGCTTCTCTGGCAGCTTTATCGCAGTCTTCTTCACAGATTCCCCAGACTTTCTCTGCATACCGGGCAAATCTCTGTGGTTTTACCTGATATACATACTGTGCCCAGGCTTCCCAGACAGTGGATAAACTTGCTCCGTGAGCAATATCAAATTTGGCGCTCAGCTCATGTCCCAGCTGATGCACGGCAAAATCCTTCTCTGCGCCCAGCCCGGTCAGTCCGTTATGTGACAGGCTTCCTGCCCACATGATCTCACTCATGGCGTTATAATCATGAGAATCTTTAATAGCCACAGCGCCGTTGCGGACCACGGTACGAAGCAGCCCTTCGGCGATTTCATCTGTCATTTCATTGTTTTCAGTCTGTGTAAAATAGCGGTCCAGAGTATGCATCATAATATCCACAATACCGCATCCCACCTGGTATTTTGGCAGTGTATAGGTAAGTTCCGGATTCATGACCGCGAATACCGGCCGGTTAAAGTCGGTGCTTAAACCTCTTTTAATCTGTGTTTCTTCATTGGTCAGAACCGCTGAATCACTTGTCTCACTTCCTGCAGCCGCCAGAGTCAGCACAACGCCCACCGGAAGAGACTTCTCTACGGTCTTTTTCCTTGACCAGAAATCCCAGATATCCGTATCCGGATTGGCTGTTCCGTGAGCTACGGCTTTTGCCGTATCAATGACACTTCCGCCGCCTGCAGCAAGCACAAAATCAGAGCCGAATTCTTTTGACATTTCCACTGCCTGTCTTGCAAATGACAGTCTTGGGTTCGGCTTTACGCCGCCCAGTGTCCTGTATTCCAGCCCTGCTTCTTTCAGAGATGCTTCTATACGCTCCAGAAGGCCGCTTCTTACAACGCTTCCGCCGCCGTAGACTACAAATACTCTGGATGCGCCGCACTGTTTCGCAAGCTGTCCCGTCTGTTTCTCCGTCTCTCTGCCAAATACAATCCTTGTAGGCGTATACTGGGTAAATGCATGCATATCTTCTCATCCTCCATTCCTGTAATATGATATCAATGTGTCTTTATTCTTCTCTTGTCAGTTTTACGACAATTTCTTCCGCAATCTCTTCCACCCGTTTATGATCGGTATTTACAATAACATCTGCCGCCGCCTCATATTTCGGACGTCTTTGTTCCATCAGCTGGGAAATATATTCTGTATTCTTATGTCCTCTCAGAAGAGGCCTCTCATCACTATCTTTGACTCTTTCCAGGATTACTTTCGGTGACGCTGTCAGAAGAACGACTTTTCCATTCTTTTTCATCTCCGCCACATTTTCATCTCTCATGGCAACTCCGCCGCCGCATGAAATGATCTGGTTATTTCCCTTCTGAAGCTCGATCAAAAGGTTTGTTTCGCAGTTACGGAAATAGGTTTCCCCGTACTCCTCGAAAATCTTATTGATAGACATTCCTTCCTTCTTTACGATCACTTCATCCATCTCCACATATGGGGATGCCAGAATCTTGCTCAGATAACTGGAGACGGTGCTCTTTCCAACTCCCATAAATCCGATCAGAAGGATATTGTGGGTAAACAGTGTCTTCGCCTGGATTCTCCGGCTGTTTTCCAGAATATAAGCAAAAATATCCAAAATCTCATTCTTATATGTATTCTCACTTACATGGGTCATCAGCATCTTCCTCTGATGCCTTTCCTGTTCCGGCTGCAGGATTGGCAGTCCGTTCTCTTTTTTATAGACCATGATCTCCTTAATGATGTCCATTCTCTCTTCCAGAACAGAAACAATCTTTTTGTCACAGAGATCCAGTCTTTGTCTAATCTCTTCTAACTGGTTCATTCTTTTGCGTTTCCTTTTCTATTTATTATGTTTTTCTGCCCGAAAAAGGGCAAATTTTTATTAAGTATAGCACAAAGAAGACAGCGTTTTCAATGGTTTCTCACAGGACCGAATAGTTCTTTTTTACAAAATCGACAAAATCTTTTGCCGCCGGCGCAAGATACTTATTTTTCTTTGTGACCAGATAAATATATCGTCTGATCTTCGGAGATGAAATCGGAAGTATCTCAAGATCCATCGTTTGAAGAAGCGGGATGTTTGGAATGATCGCAATCCCGAACCCGGCGGCTGTCAGCCCGGCTACAGACGAATCTTCCTCCCCTTCATATGCCACTGACGGCCGGCACTGTATCTGCTCGAACAGACGATTGATCACCGGCCGCAGTCCGCTGTTTTTCGCAAATGCGATATATGGATATTGTATCGTATCTCTTAAGTCAACCGACTGTTTTTCGGCCAGAGGATGGCCGCACGGCGCGATCAAAACCAGCTCCTCTTCCATCACCGGATAAAAATCCAGATCACGTTCCCCTTCTGCATAGGAAGAAAAAACGAAATCATAGGTTCCTTCCTTCAGCTGAGCGATCATCTGGCTGGTGGTTCCCTGGCCAAAGGAAAAATGAATCTTATGCTCTCCTTTTCCCGCCGTATATTCTTTTAACATTCCCGGAATAAAATGACTTCCCAGCGTATAGATATAGCCGATATCCACATAGCCTCCCTGTATTCCGGAGGCTTCCAGCAGGATTCGCTTTCCCTCATCCAGCATCTCCAGCGACTGTTCCACATACCTTAAGAAAATCCTTCCGTATTTTGTAAGTTTCGCATTCCTTCCCTGCTTTTCAAACAGTTTAACGCCCAGTTCCTCTTCCAGACATGAAATCGCATGGCTCAGGCTCGGCTGAGTGATCGACAGACTCTTTGCCGTCCGTGTATAATGCTCCTCTTTTGCCAGCGTCCGAAAATAGTATAAATGATTTAAATTCATCTCTTTATCCTTTCATTTCTTCTTCTTTAATTTTAGCATACAGACCTTAGAAACTAAAGGGAAATTCATTGCATTTGTATACACACTTTGCTATAATTATGGTAAAAAGAATCAAAAAACAATTTGGAGGAATAAAATATGGCAGCGAAGAATTTCCGTAAATTATTTGAACCCTGTACAGTAAAATCTATGACGCTGAAAAACAGAATCGTCATGACTCCAATTGGAACCAATTTTGCTGAACATACCGGGGAAGTCAATGAAAAAATCATCGAGTATTATAAACAGCGCGCAAAAGGCGGAACAGGTCTTATTATCGTAGAAGGTACCAGCGTTTACTCTCCGCAGGGAGCAGCCGGATCATATCAGCTCAGAATCGACCACGACAATTACATTCCGGGTCTCTACCGGCTCTGTGAATCCATCCATGAATACGGCGCTAAGATCAGTATCCTGCTGAACCATGCCGGTGGAGCGGCAAATGGCAGCATGACCAATATCCAGCCGGTTTCCGCTTCTGACATCCCGACCAGCAGAGGAAGTGACATCCCAAGACCTCTGTCCAAAGATGAAATCCTTACGATCGTGGATAAATTTGCAAAAGCCGCACAGCGCGCTGTTACCGCGGGCTTTGATGCTGTTGAAATCCAGGCAGGACACGGCTATCTGTTAAATCAGTTCCTCTCTCCGATTACCAATGACCGTACAGACGAATTCGGAGGTTCAAAAGAAAACCGTGCCCGTTTCACAACTATGGTACTGAAGGCAGTTCGTGAAACTGTCGGTGAAAACATCCCGATTTTCTTAAGCATCAGTGCGGATGAACTTGCAGAAGGCGGAAATACTCTGGAAGACACTTTGGAAATCGTTGAATATTTTAAGGAATATGTGGATGTATTCAGCGTATCTGCCGGTCTGACCTGTTCTATCCAGTATCAGTATGATGCTGATTATCTTCCGGACGGATGGAAATCTTACATGTCCAAGGCTTTAAAAGAAGCAACCGGAAAACCATGCCTTACCAGCGGAAACATCCGTGAACCGGAAGTTGCAAACCGCATCCTGGAAGATGGGGAAGCTGACTTTATCGCCATCGGCCGCGGGCTGATCGCTGATCCTGAATGGGTCAACAAAGTACAGTTCGGCAATACTGCAGATATCAACCGCTGTATTTCATGCAACAATGGATGTACCGCGACTCTGGGAGACGAACCGATCCGATGCACTATCAATCCATCCATTGTTTCCGGTGAATATTATAAGAACTATAAATTAAAGAAACCTTGCAACGTTGTTGTCATTGGCGGCGGCACCGCCGGACTGGAAGCTGCCTGCACTGCCGCAGAAGTCGGATGTTCTACTGTTCTGATTGAAAAGACCGGTCAGCTGGGCGGTCTCGCAAGACGGGTCGGCAAGATGCCGAACAAACGCCGTCTCGGATATTTCCCTGATTACCTGGAACACCGCGCTTCCAAATTAAAGAACCTGTTCGTGATCAAGAATACCGAGGCGTCCATTGATCTGGTAGAAGGCTGCAAGCCGGATATCGTTGTCAATGCTACCGGTTCCTATCCGCTTCTTCCGGATATCAAAGGATTAAAGGAAAATCTGGAAGCCGGAAATGTATCTACGATCTTTGACCTGGTGGACAATGTTGATTCCTACGAGGAAAATCTGGAAGGCAAGAAGGTCGTTGTCATTGGTGGCGGAAATGTCGGCCTCGACGTCGTTGAATTTTTCGCTCCGAGAAAATCTGATGTTACCATCGTAGAGCAGAAATCCCGGTTTGGAGAGACTCTGGACTTTATCACAAGGACCGGTTCCCTTGCAATGCTCAACAGATATGGCGTTCATCAATATCCAAACGCTTCTCTTCTGGAAGTCAAGGAGGACCGTTTCATTGTAAGACATGACTATAAAGATATTGAACTGGAATTTGATTACGGCTTCATCTGCCTGGGAATGGAATCCGCAACACCGGCATTGAAAGAGTTATACGATCATTTCCTTTATGAAGGAATCGAAGTTCTCAATATCGGTGACAGTGCTCAGACCCGCCGAATCATTGAAGGTGTCAAGGAAGGCCGTGATATCATCCTTACACTGGAGAGATTGAACTTTGTTCAAAAATAAAAGAGAAAATTCAATTTCTGAATTCCTGTTACAGAAAATGCGCTGCCTCATATTTTTCATGAGACAGCGCATCTTTTATCCGTGTTTTTTTGTCTGACAGGATATTATCTTTTCCCTTTATCCCGGTAATATTTCCAGAGAATTATCTTTTCAAAATATCTCTTGATCACAATCTGTATTTCTTCCTTTGGATGAATCGGCCGTACAAGAATACTGCGGATTCCCGCGCGGTTCGCTCCGTATATATCCGTAAACAGCTGATCCCCCACAAACAGCGTGTTCTCTCTTCTGGTTCCCATCATTTTCATTGCCTTTTCATATCCTTTGACGGACGGCTTGTTTGCTTTGTAAATATAATGGGTCCCGCCGACGTCCTCACAAAACTTTTTTACCCGCGGTTCTTTGTTGTTGCTGGTAAAACAGAATTCAAAACCAATCTCTTTCAATCGCCGAAATAATTGTTTTGCCCGTCTGTCCGCCGGCATGTTATGTCTTACCAGAGTATTGTCAACATCAAAAATAACACCCCTGTAACCTTTGTCAAAGTACTCCTCAAAATTAATATCATATGTACTACCGATATCTTCTGCCGGATAAAATTTCTGAAACATATTGTTATCTCCCATCTCGTATCCATTTGCTTTTTTTATTTTATAACAGCCCTGTTTATTGTGCAATATTTTTTTACTTTCCATTTGTATCTTTTACTTTCGCGCTGGTTTTATGAAAATTAAGTTAAACTTAATAAATTTTCCCATTTTTTTACCAGCAGACACTTTAATTCTTCGCAGTTTTAATATATGATATAGATAATAGATAGTTAAAAGTGTAACAAAGAACTTCCCAGGTATCATTCTTATGAGGGAAAGGAGGAATTCCATTGAATCCAAATCATTTGACCAGTGCAATGATTGACAAAATTGTTGAGCGCAGAATTGAAGAAATGGCAGAATCACCGGATACGGCAATCAGACAGCTGCTGAATTACTCAAGCCACTTCTCGTCCAGCCGTTTCCAGGCTCCTGTTTTTTCTATTTTGCAGCATCTTCTTGCCAATGAAGACAGTCAGTATCATATCATGCTCCAGAATCTGCTTCAGAATGTTTCCCATTCAGCCATCAAAAATTTAGGAATCAATCTTGGATACAACAGCTGGACCAAGGGCGCTCAGACAGTCCGCGCCACGGCTCAGAAAGCCGGCTACTGCATCCCTTGGATTATTATTTTTCACTGGAATCCGGCCAAATCCACCATTGTAAATCTGAAAAACATGGCGCGGTTTATTCGTGACGGAAATAAAATCGGCATTTATGCTTTCTGCATCCGGCAGGAGGCTCCTCACCAGTCTTTTGGTGAAATTTTTGATATTTTCAGCAAATATTCTGACAGTACATTTTTCTGGATGATTCCGAATCAAATGCTGGCCCCTGTTCATCTTGATATGATTCAAAAATGTGAAAATGTTCTTGCTATTTTCGACGGCGAAGGATCTTACAGCCACAGAAATATTTCTCTGCTGAGAGAACGAAAAGCTCTGTTCGCCATCTATCATATATATTCATCCTTTAATTCCAATGAAAAAATGAGCGCAGACCAGTGGATGGATTATTATAAAATGTACCAGAGTCCTTTTGTTTTCTTCCTTCCGGATGAATCCTGCAGTGAAGAAGACAGAGAAAATGCTTCTGCTTACATAGATAACGCAAGACTTCATCAGAAATTTCCATACTATATCGTAGATTTTTATACCGACATTTTAGAAATCAGTCATATGATATCCGGCGCTGACTGTTATCTGGAAATTGATTCTTCCGGACAGGTTGTTTATCCGAAAACCGCTCAGATGTTCGTTCCGGATTCACGGCTGAACGGTTATCTTGCTTCTTCTATGCCGGCTACCATCCAGGCCGGTCAGCACAGGATCTGGAAACCGTCTGCAAGATCTGTCTGAATGCAGGCAGCCGCGGAAAGGATGACTCCTATCCGCGGTTTTTTCATAGTTCCTATCTTTGAAGATATGCGTCAACCAGTTCTTTAGAAACTTCATCTTCAATTTCATCATAAATATCAGATGCAGCATCACGAATCTGTTCTTTTGTTTCATCACTTAACCTGATGATTTTTGTTCCGCTGTCTTCAATGGTTTTAATTCTGTCTTCAATCCTGTCGTCGGACGCCTGTCTCGCATATTCTTTTGCTGTCTCTGCAGCCTCAGTAATGATTTTCTGCTGGTCTTCCGGCAAATCTTTGTAAAATTCATCGCTGACGATCAGAGAAATATAATGCGGAAGATGATTGGTTTCCACAACATAATCCTGCTGCTCATATAACTTGCTGGAAACAATGACCTCATACGGATTTTCCTGTGCATCGATCGTACCCTGCTGAAGTCCGATATATACTTCACTGAAGGTCATCGGCGTAGGATTCGCTCCCAGGTCTTTCCAGAAATCCAGATGATAACTGTTTTCCATTGTACGGATTTTCTGTCCTTTAAAATCACTGATGTCTCTGATTTCCTTATTGGTGGACATGACACGGAATCCCTGATCCGCATATCCAAGGAGTTTATAGCCTCCGTCCTCATAGACCTTTTCCATTTTCTGATAGAATTCAGGATTATCCACTGCTTCCCGGGCCTCCTCAATCGTAGAGAAAGCACTCGGCAGGTCAAATACCGCTGTATCCGGGAGAAATGTTACCTGTGGCGCCGTATTCTGAACGACAAACGGGATATCTCCGTCCCTGCAGCTTTCCAGCAGCTCCCGGTCTCCTCCCAGCGTACTGTTTGGATATACTTCTATTTTCATCTTTCCATCGCTTAAACGGCTCACCTCGTCGGCAAACTTTTCCGCGTAAATCTGCGTTACAGTATCCTCCGGACTGGAAGTTCCCAGCGGCCACGCATAGCGCTGCACCTCATCGGAAGACTGTTTTTTCTTACATCCTGATAAGGCAATTCCGATCACCAGGACACTTAATACAATAAGACATACTTTCCATTTCTTCATCTTACGCACCTCCCAGTAAAACAAGACTGATCTGAGGGATAAAAGTAATCAGCACCAGAGCCGCCAGGAAACATACGATCAGCGGCAGCGCTTTCCTTGCAATTTCCATGATCGGAATATCCGTAAGGGAGGACGCCACAAACAGATTGACGCCGATCGGCGGCGTTACAAATCCGATTGCCAGATTGACGACCATCATCACTCCAAAGTGGATCGGATTCATTCCGATTGCCGTAGCAATGGGCAGAAGAATCGGAGTTAAGATTAAGATCGCCGGTGTTGTATCCATGACCATTCCCACAAACAGCAGGAAAATATTGATTACAAGAAGAATCACGATTTCATTATGGAAATTTCCAAGGATCCATTCACTGATGGTCTGAGGGACCTGCATCAAAGTCAGCACCCTGGAAAATGCGGTAGACGCAGCCAGAATGAACAAAATCGGTGCATAGGTTCTCACGCCCTCTACCAGCATCGGCCATAAATCCTTCACTTTCATGGATTTGTATATAAACATGCTGACGATGATGGAATAAAATACGGAGATAACTGCAGCTTCTGTAGGGGAAGCAATTCCTGCATAAATACATCCCAGAATAATGACCGGGCTCAAAATTGCAAAGAAACTGTCTTTAAATACCCCGAAAAATCCTCTTTCATGAAGTTCATCAACTGCTTTTCGGATTTTTTCCTTATCTTCTCCATGTTTTCTGCAGTAAAACACTGCGTAAACCATCATCAGGAGACCGATCAGGATGCCCGGAACAATTCCCGCGATAAACAGGTCGCTGACAGATTCTCCCGAAGCTATGCCGAACATAATAAACGGAATGCTTGGAGGGATAATAACTCCCAGCCCTCCTGCCACCGCAACAATGGATGTGGCAAAGACCTTGTCATATCCCAGCTTGATCAGGATCGGAATCGTCATACTCCCCACTGCTGCAACCGTCGCTGGGCCGGAACCTGAAATAGCGCCGTAAAACAGACAGGTTACGATCACCGCACATGGCATTCCTGCCGTCAGCCTGCCGATAAAAAATACAAATACATCAAAAATCTTTTTGGAAATGCCGCCTTTTGCCATGATCATTCCGGACAGAACGAACATCGGCACTGCCAGAAGCGGAAAACTGTCAATTCCGCCCAGCATAGAACGGATCACAAATGTGCCGCTTGCCGTAAAAGACGGATCAAATGCTCCCGGAAGTACGGAAACGATGCCAAGACCGATAGAAATTGGAATCGCTATGATCAGGCATAAGAAAAATATAATAAATACTGCTAATGCTGACATCCTTCCTCCTCCTTATTTTTTTTTACTGCGATTTTAAACTCGATGATCCAGCGCTGTATGATCCGAAACGCCACAAGAACAAAACTTACCAGCGGCGCTGCCTGAATATAGTACATAGGAATTCCGCATGCCGGACTCACCTGACCGCTTTCAAAGGCACTCCTTAAATACATCACAGCATAAGGGATCAGATAGAAGAAGAATACCAGCTCAATGGTGTGATTTACGACTTTGAAAATCGCCTGTCCTCTTCTCGGAAACATCCCGACAAACTGTTCGATTTTAATTGAAATACATTTTTTTGTACAATAACTAACGCTTAAAAAACCGGACCAGATGAATAAATACCTTGTTATTTCCTCTGACCAGGATAAAGAAGCGCCCAGAGCGTATCTGGCAAATACCTGAATTCCCATGATCACTGTCATTGCAATCAACAGCGCTACCATGAGAAACTCTTCCAGATTCTCATTCAGCCATTTTAACATAATACTGCTTCCTTTCCTCTCTTAATAAATGATGACCGCCACTATAACTGCGCACAAAGAACCAAGCATCGGCGCAAGAACAGATGTGACAAAGACATACCAGTAACTTTCCGCCAGACTTAAGTTCATCCATCGAAGCTGCGCTACCATTCCGCCCGCATTCGGAAGGGTATTCATCCCCGTGGCACATGCCGGTGCCCGTCTGTGAAGCGCACCTGCGTTAGCTCCCTGAGCAAGGAGCCCGTCAGACAAATGCTCAAAAAACATGGCAATCGCCGATGTTCCGCTTCCTAGAATTCCCGCCAGAACATTCAGTCCGATGAATTCTGTTACATATGCGTTCAGATCCAGATTCATAGCAAAATCAATGATACTCTGGAATCCCGGACAGCTCTGGAGCACGCCGGAAAATCCAAGAATCGCCGCCGCCATGATCGTGGCTCCAATTCCATTGTTGACTCCTTTGTCCAGGATTTTCTTCACCGACTTCAGCTGCTTCCGGCAAAAGATTACGATCGACAGAGATCCGATAAACAAACTTAATACTACGATCGCATTGGTATCCATTTCTGTCAGATTGGATAACGCCAGAACCAGACCGACAGATAATACCAGTGGAATCAACGCAATACCAAATCCCGGAAGATCATCCCTCGTCGGAACAATTTTCACCGGTTTCGATTCATCGATGGCTGTTCCTTCCTTGATCGCTGCTTTTTTGGCAGCATGCACCATATAAAAATATCCGATGCAGATTGACACTATAAACGCCACCCAGCCAAGGATCGGAGCAGAGCCCATGGAAGTTCCCAGATATTGAGCCGGCATGATATTCGTGATATTGATCGCATATGGAAGCATTGCTGAACAGGTCGCACCGATAAAGATGATTCCCGGAATCATGCGGTACGGATATCCCGCCTGCTTCATCATGATCGTAGCGATCGGCGCCAGTACAAACAGTACGACAAAACCAGATACCCCGACATACACAAATACGGTAGAAAGCAGGGTAATGGAGAAAATCACTCTCTTCGCTCCCAGTTTTTCTGTTATGACATTGGCAATGGTTTCCGCACATCCGGATTCACCCATCAGCTCACCAAATACGGCTCCGATCACAAGCACAAACAGATTGCCCTGTATAAAACCTACATATCCCTCAGCATAGGATCCCAGCGCATCCCACCAGTCCAGTCTGCTGGTCAGTATGATAATAAAGGAAACAAGGATCGTAGATGTAAAGACATCGACCCCTTTCCAGACTACGACGACAAAAATAACCGCCGCAAGTAAAAGTCCGATTACTGAAGTTGTTGTTGCCATTCTTTCTTTTCCTTCTTTTTTCTTTTTCTTCTTATTTCATTTCTTCGTCTTCTCCTGCAGTGCGGATGTTCCGAAATGGTTTCCTGTATGGATTTTTCCCGCCATAGAAACATTCATCCAGGAAATCAACACATCTCCCAATGTTTTTGTCACTTTTCATTTCCGGTGAACCGTGAGGTTCGCCGTCGAAAAGATCCAGAACCACTCTGTCCTCTCCGCATACTTCTTTCACTTTCTGATACATGTAAACAGACTGGTGATAATCTACTACCCTGTCATCCGTTCCATGCTGCAGAAGCATCGGCGGACAATTCTCATCCACATACCGGATTGGGCTGACCCTGCAGGTTCTCTCCGGATACAAAATAGGATTGTACCCCAGCAGATCTGTCATCTCCGTGCCAAAGTGTTCGGCAGAGCATAATTCGCTCATGGTATACCATGCAATGGCACACTGAATCTCTGACGACGCACGCTCTCCTGTCGTAAGGTCGTCACAGTCTGCCCGGTCTCCGGTGACAGCCATCAGCTGTGTCACAACTCCACCGGCTGAATTCCCCCAGACCGCAAAGCGCTCCGGATCCAGATTCAGCTCTCTGGCATGTCTCCGCAGATATCTGACTGCGGCTTTGCCGTCAATCAGCTGGGCCGGCCATTTTGCTTCCTGACAGAGCCGGTATTCCACAGTGGCCACTGCGTATCCCTGGGTCACAGGCAGACACATGGATTTGATATAATGACTTCTTTTGTGTCCGGTCACAAATGCTCCGCCGTGGAAAAGTATCACCACAGGAAATGGTCCTTCTCCTTCATCCGGATAAAAGATATCCAGAATCTGGTTCACCGACTGATCTGCATAGGAAAGATCCAGTTTCGTCTCCCTGAACTGCGTCACATCGATTTCCGGCTCTGCTTCCAGGAATTCCTCCCGATTTCGAAATACATCTGCCATCTCATGATCCTCCTTTCTTCTTTCTACAAGCAAAAAACTGACAGTCTTTCTTCCATCCTGCCAGTTTTTTGTTTTATGTCTATTCTTTAAAGGCTTTTATGAAGTAATTCCAAAACAATTTTCAGATCTTCCACACCCATCTGTCCCGGGGCAGAAGCCTTCTTTGCTGCGCCAAAGGTCAGCGCTGATCCGAAAACTTCTCCGCACAGACGGCTGATGACTCCGGTTCCTGCCATTGACATTGTAATGATCGGCCGGTCAGCATACTCTGTATACATTTCTTCTGTTGCGGAAAGCAGGGTCAGCACATCCTTTTTGCAGTTCGGCATAACCGCTATTTTCGGAATATCCGCATCCAGCTCCTGCATTTTACGGAGCCTCTTTACGATTTCATCTTTCTCCGGTGTCTTGTCGAAGTCATGATTGGAAGCAACGACTTTTACGCCGCATGCATGTGCATTTTTCACGATTTCTTTTACAATGTCATCTCCGGTGAATACTTCCACATCCACAAGATCTACATAACCGGACTGTGCCGCCTTAATATTCAATTCCTTATATGGCTCTGGCTCGATGACTTTTTCTCCGCCTTCTTTTGATGTGCGGAATGTAAACAGAATCGGAGTATCTCCGAGAGCTTCTCTCAGATCCTTTAATACATCTTCCACTTTATCAAATTCAAATACATTTTCAAACCAGTCGACACGCCATTCTACTACATCCACCGGAATGCTGTCAAAAGTCTTTGCTTCTGTGATGATCTCTTCTTTCGTTACTCCAACAATCGGGACACAGATTTTCGGGATCCCCGCTCCGATTTCAATATTTCTTACTTTCACCGTATTCATTGGCACTTCCTCCTAATATTTGCCGATTTGAATTCCTATTTTGCAGCTTCTTCTGCATTCTTTAATAATACACCATATCTGGCGTTTACGAAAACTGCAAGAAGCACGCCGATGACTGTAATGACAATGTTCATTACAATAACTGCAGATGAAGTCATATTTGACGCTGCTGTAAGAATCGTATAATTACATAAACTTGACGCGATCATAACCAAACTTGTGATGGTTCCTTTGATCTTAGGGAACAGGTCATTAACAACTGCTGTTGCCATCTGAAGGACTCCTCCTGCTGCCGCATAACCGATCACAAACGCACCAACATAGCAGATCATCGGTGTTTTGATCAGGTATACTAATACAAGCATGACAGCTGAAATTGCCGGATAGATTACAAGGAATCTTACCTGTTTGAACTTTGTAATCAGAATACTTGTTACAACCAGCGCAGCCATCGTTCCTGCAGAATAATAAGTCTGCATAATGGATACATTCTCAGAAGCGATTCCCGCAACATCTGTACCGAATGTCTGAGCACAGTTTAACCATAACTGGAAAGTTGCTGTACTTGTAAATCCAATCAGAATCAGGGCAACACTTTCAACGGAGAAGTGTGCATTTTTCAGATTGCTGATAAAGGATTCGGATTTTCCGCTCTCAGACGCTGCCGGAAGCGGTGCAAAGATTGCCAGGATTCCCAGAACTGCAATCACAATACCGCATACCAGTGGCAGCATCAGATATGACATACTGGTTCCTGCTACAACGCCTAAGAAGAATGGCATTAAAAGCTGTGCGATGGAAATAAAGAACTTAATTCCCATGGTCGCAATACCGGTATACTTGTAAATGATCTCAGCAACTGCAGGATATGTAGCTGTATCAAGGAATGAGTTTGCGATTCCTCCTAAAACAGCCGCGATATAAGCAATCGTTGTGTTTGGCGAAAATGCGATTCCTACAAAAAAGATAACATAAGAAGCGCATCCAATCAATACAGAAAGACGGCGTCCCAGTTTGTCAGATAAAGGTCCCGCAAACGGAAGGGAGATCAGTCGTCCCAGTCCCAGTGCAGCCGCAATGGAGGTAACCGCCATAACATCGTTTAATCCCCACTGCTCAGAAAGCATTTCTTTTACAACCTGCTGGCTCAGGATAGAACATCCAATTCCGTGTATAAAATAGTTTAAATAAAGAATTAACGCACTTGGTAAATATTTTTTATCCATTTTTAATAAGTCCTCTCATTTTTCCTGTTTCTAATCATATTTGATATCCAATACTTCTTTCATATGATCGATCGGCATATGCTGTCCTGTCCAGAGATGGAATGCTGCATCACCCTGGAACAGCATCATGCCAAGACCATTCATTGTCTTGCATCCTACTTCTTTCGCCATTTTAAGAAGCGCTGTCTCTCTTGGAGCATAAATTGTATCTGTTACGATCAAATCCGGGCGGAAGAAAGATTTATCCGGTACAACAGACTGTCCTTCCATTGGTTTCATTCCAACGCCGGTTGCCTGCGCGAATAAATAACTGTCAGCGATTTCTTCTTTTAATTTCTCTTTATCATCCAGATCATAGAGATTTACGACACAATCTGTGTTGGCACGAATCTTTTCCACTGTTTTTTCCGCATTCTCCCAGAACTTGTCTTTAATATTGAAGATTGACATTTCTTTGACACCATCCAGGGCAGCCTGAATTTCGATGGCTGTTGCGGCTCCACCGGCCCCTGCGATTGTCATTTTTTTGCCAATCACGTCAATATCATTATCTTTTAATGACTGCATATAGCCGATTCCATCTGTAATATGTCCGATCAATTTTCCATTATCGTTTACGATTGTGTTAACTGCGCCAGCCATTTCTGCAGCCGGTGAGAGCTCGTCCAGATACTGTCCTACAACTGTTTTATTCGGCATGGATACGTTGGATCCTACCATTTTTAAAGCTCTCAGACCTTTGACCGCATCTTCCAGAGTATCATTGTCTACCTCAAACGCAAGATACGCATAATCCAGACCCAGAGTAGCGAATGCTTCATTGTGCATTGCCGGTGAGCTGGAATGTCTGATCGGATATGCCATCAAACCAATAAGTTCTGTGTGTCCTGTAATTCTCTCTGCCATTTTCTTTCTCCTTTAGTTTAAAAATTTAACGTTACCATCACCCAAAAGTTAATTTTTTAACAACCTTACGTCCTTCATTATATACGAATTTTATTGATACTTCTAATATATCTTTTACTCACAATCAATAGCTTTTTGCTATTAATTATGGTAAAATAATAGCATTCGATACATATTTTGATAGAAAATAGGAAGGGACAGGATACATTTTATGAATTTAAACCAGTTATATTATTTTCAAAAGGTCGCAACACTGCAGCATTACCACCAGGCGGCAGAGAAACTTAACATTTCCCAGCCAAGCCTGAGCCGCTCCATCTCCAACCTGGAGGAAGAACTGGGGCTTAAATTGTTTGTAAAAAAGGGCCGCAATATTGAACTGACCAAATATGGCCATGTTTTCCTGGATCATGTCAACCGCATTCTGGAAGAAGTCAAAATTGCCCAGGATAAGATGAAGTCTCTTTCTTCTTCCGCAGGAGGCCATATTGATATCGGTTATGTGTTCCCTCTGGCGAAATCTTATATTCCCCATATGGTGCGGAGTTTCTTAAACAAAGATCAGAACCATGATATTACGTTTTCTCTGAGCCAGGAGATTACGAAAGAGCTGATCAAAGACCTGAAAACAGAAAAATACGATGTCGTTTTCGGCTCCAAAGTCCCGGATGAAACCGAGATTGAATTTATTCCGGTCGTGAATCAGGAAATGGTGATCATCACACCGCCTGGGCATCCGCTGAAATATAAGAAGCCCCTGGTGCTGGAAGATCTGATGGACTATCCGGTCATTGGCTATGACCGGACTTCCGGTCTCGGAAAATATACGAATTCTATTTACGAACAGAATCATATGAAGCCGTCTATCGCCTTTGAATCTTCTGATGAAAACGCCATTGCTTCTCTGGTGGCGGAAAATTTTGGTGTTGGATTTGTAGCTCATGTGGAGTCCCTCAAAGAATATAATGTAAATATTCTTCACCTGGACAATGTAAAACCATACCATACTGTTTACATGGCATATTTGAAAAACCATCCCAGAATCCCTGCAGTACAGAAGTTTATCGATTTCGTAAAAGAAACAATAGATAAAATCTATTGATTTTCAAGAAAATATCAATTTGTTAAATGTTAGACCGGATGTTATAATGATTTCATTGAAACACACCCAAAAAGTTTTTATATACAGCCTCATAAAGAAAACAAGATTCGTTTATTTTTTTGGAGGTTCCAATTCTATGAAATCTAATTACAAAAATATTTTTTCACCATTGACAATCAAAAATATGACCATGAAAAACAGAATCATGATGACTCCGATGGGAACCAATTATGGTGAACAGACAGGTGAAATGAGCTTCCTTCATATTAATTATTATGAAGAGAGAGCCAAAGGCGGCGTCGGACTGATCATGGTGGAAAACGCAAGTGTTGACTCCCCGCTCGGATCTAACGGGACAACCCAGATCCGAATTGACCATGACAATTACATGCCTCGTTTTTTCAAGTTATGCGAAACAATTCACTCCCACGGGGCATGTATTGGTCTGCAGTTAAATCATGCCGGCGCTTCTGCTCAGTCTAAGAGAACCAATATGCAGCCGGTTTCTGCATCTGACATTCCTTCCAAGGAAGGCGGAGAAATTCCTCGTCCACTGGAAAAAGACGAAATTTACGCAATCGTTAAGAAATATGGAGAAGCTGCTGCCCGTGCTCAGGCTTCCGGATTCGACTGTGTGGAAATCCACGCAGGACATTCCTACCTGATCAGTCAGTTTATGTCTCCTACAACGAATAAAAGAACCGACGAATTCGGCGGATGTCCGGAAAACAGAGCCCGTTTTGCAAAACTGGTCATCGAAGAAGTCCGCAGACAGGTGGGACCGATGTTCCCGATTTTCGTACGTCTAAGCGCCGATGAATTCGTGGAAGGCGGAAATACGCTGGAAGATACATTAGAGCTTGTTTCTTATTTTGAAAAAGAAGTGGATGCCTTTGATGTATCCGCAGGATTAAACGGCTCTATTCAGTATCAGATCGACGCAAATTATCTGAAAGACGGCTGGAGATCTTATATGGCAAAAGCCGTAAGAGAAAAATACGGAAAACCATGTGTTACCATGGGAAATATCCGTGATCCGCGAGTGGCAGATGACATTCTTGGCAGAGGCGACGCCGATATCATCGGAATGGGCCGCGGACTGATCGCAGACCCTCACTGGGTGAAAAAAGTTGCTTCTGGCAGAGAAGATGAGATCAGAAAATGTATTTCCTGCAACATCGGTTGTGCCGGAAACCGTATCGGTGTAAACCGCCCGATCCGCTGCACCATCAATCCGACGATCAACTCAGGATATGATTATAAAAAACATAAAATCAACAAGCCTTGCAATGTTATTGTCATCGGTGGAGGAACGGCCGGTCTGGAAGCTGCCTGTACAGCCGCTGAAGTCGGATGCACTACTTTCTTATTTGAAAAGAAAGATGTACTGGGCGGATTATCCGTAGAAATCTCCAAGATTCCGGATAAGAAACGTCTGAGTGATTTCCCGGCTTATCTGGTAAACCGCGCTTCCAAGCTTACCAACCTGTTTATCTTTAAGGGTCAGGAAGCGACTCTGCCTCTGATCAGGGCGCTTCATCCAAATATTATCGTGAACGCTACCGGTTCCAATCCGCTGCTTCCGCCGATCAAAGGTCTTCATGACCATATTGATAAGGAAGGCTCCAAAGTTGCTTCTATCAGTGGAATGATCAACAGCCTTGCTGATTATCCGGAAGACTGCTCCGGCAAAAAAGTCGTTGTCGTAGGAGGCGGCGCCGTAGGGCTTGACGTCGTTGAATATTTTGCGCCAAAAGGTGCCGATGTCAGCATCGTGGAAATGATGCCTCAGATTGGTAAAGATCTGGATCCGGTTTCCAAGTGTGGAACTAACGCTCTAATGAAGAAATACCATGTAAATCAGATGCCAAATACGGCTCTCTGTGAAGTCAAGGCAGATTCTTTCGTTGTAAAAGCCGGAGAAGAAGAAAAAGAACTGCCATTTGACTATGGTTTCGTATGTCTTGGAATGCGCGCCAATGCGCCGATCCTTGATGAAGTCAGAGATGCTTTCGCAGATTCTGATGTGGAAATCCTCAATATCGGTGACAGTGTCCGCGCAAGACGTATCATTGACGGCGTTCAGGAAGGACATAATATTTTAAGTACTCTTGCAGATATGGACTATCTGTAGAAATTCTCTATCCTCTATATAGTATAACTCATGTAAAAGAGCCATGAAACTTACGGGTTTCATGGCTCTTCCTGATATTATCCTGCAGTCACACTTGACATTTCTCTCCCGCCCTTTTAAAATAATCTATGCCAATAGTTAGTATTCTAATTATTAGCATTCTATTTTTATTCAGGAGGGCTCTATGAATCATCATTCTTACCATTATCTCATCATGTCCGTTCACATGATGTTTCAAAAGGAATTACTGAACGCTCTGAAAGATACCGGTCTGTCCATGGGACAGCCCAAGATCATTGATTATCTGAAAGATCACGATGGCGTCAGTCAGAAGGATCTTGCTTTCGGGTGTCATATCGAACCTGCGTCTCTTACTTCGCTGCTGAACCGCATGGAGAAGCAGGGATTGATCGAACGCCGCATGCTCCACGGCAACCGCCGTTCCCTGTATGTTTTTCTCACGAAAAAGGGATGGGAGATGTCTCCTATTATTTCCGGCGCATTTGACCGGCTGGAAGAAAAAATTTTTGAGAATATCCCGGATTCCGACCGGGATCATTTGATGAAAGTATTAGAAAAAATATATGAAACTATGCTTGAAAAGGAGTGACTTATAAAATGGAAAAACTAAAACGCTATCTTGTATTTTTTATCGGATTATATATTAATTCTCTGGGAGTGGCAATGATTACCAAAGCCGCCCTCGGTACATCTCCGATTTCTTCTATTCCCTATGTACTGAGCCTGCAGTTTCCGTTTTCACTGGGAGAATTTACGATTTTCTTCAGTCTGTTTCTGATTTTGCTGCAGCTTTTCATTCTGCGCAGAAATTTTCATCTGGAACATCTGCTCCAGATTCCGATTTCTATTTTGTTCGGATACTTTATTGATATTTCCATGATCCTTTTAAATTTTGTGAATCCTGAATTATATCTGATGAAAATCGTATATCTTCTGATCGGATGTCTGGTTCTGGGATTTGGTGTTTATACAGAAGTCCTTGCGAATGTGGCCATGCTTCCGGGAGAATCTTTCGTCCGTGCCATTGTTACTGTATGGCATACGGAATTCGGTATCACCAAAGTCTGCTTTGACGCATCCATGACCATTGCAGCAGCTGTATTGTCTATCGTTTTCTTCCGGCAGCTTAACGGCGTGCGGGAGGGTACGATCATTGCGGCTTTGCTGGTCGGATTCATCGCCCGCCAGTTTGGAAGAATCCTGTCTCCTCTGGAGTCAAAACTATTTCCGGCTGTGCAAACGGAAGAAACAGTTTCAGAACCAGCTGTGTCCGGAATACCTTCTCCAAAAGATGCCATTTTCGAGGGTGAATCAAAGATCATCCGCGCTCTCGCCCGCGGCGGAAACTGTGTGATCATGGGCCGCTGCGCTGATTATATTCTGAAGGATGATTTCCCTTGTTTCAGGGTCTTTCTTCAGGCGCCTTCTGATTACCGAATCCGGCGCATTGCCAAAACCGAACATCTTTCCAAAGAGGAAGCTGCTGCCAAAATACGCCGGATGAATCAAAAGAGAGCGGATTACTACCATTATTATACGCACCGCCTGTGGGGAATCGCAGGAAATTATCACCTGACACTGGATACATCTCTTGGCAGGGATTACGTATTAAATTCCATTACCCACGGATTCTGGCAGTATCAGGAAACTGCGTTTTCCAGGGAATCACACTGACAAAAGCAGAAATAGCCATGAAAAAATACGGCCTAAAATTCAGAAATGTTTTATAGGCCGTATACTGACTGGAAACGCTTTTTCGTTTCCCTTTGTTTCATGGATCCATCTGTTTTCTTAAAAGCTGCACCGCTTTCTTTTCAATCCGGCTGACATAGGATCTTGAAATATTTAATTTTTCAGCCACTGCTTTCTGGGTCATTGGTTTTGTTCCATATAATCCGTACCTCATGATCAGTGTCTTCTTTTCTTTCGTTGATTCCATATTTCCAAGAATACGATACATCTTCCTGATTTTCTCATCCTGATCGATTTTTTTCACCAGGTCTATTTCGTCTTCTCCCAGCACATCCAGGAGATGGATTTCATTCCCTTCCTTGTCAATTCCAATGGGCTCATAAAGGGACGTGTCCTTGGATGTTTTTCTCTCCTGCCGCAGCATCATCAGTAATTCATTCTCTATGCATCGGGAGGCATAGGTAACCAGCCTGTGCCCTTTTTCTATCTTATACGTATTGATCGCCTTGATCAGTCCAATGGTTCCAACGGAAATCAGATCATCTTTGTCTCGGTCGAAATTATAATATTTCTTTACAATGTGGGCAACTAAACGAAGATTATGTTCCACCAGCAGATTCCTTGCTTCCATATCTCCTCGATGGCTTAGCTCCAGATAGTGACGTTCTTCTTCCGGTGATAATGGTTCCAGAAATGCCTGCAAAAGAAAAGCACCCTTCTAAGCCTTTTTATCATATTATGATTTCGAGACCGAAAAAGTGCTTTTCCTCTGATGGATTCTTTCCTATTCTTTCCGCCGCAGCAGATAACCGTCTTTTATCTCCTGTCCAAAATCAACATAAATCATCTGTTTCGGATGCGGCGCTGACTCCATTGGATTTCCTTCCTCATCCTCGATCGCCTGAACCGTGACTTCCAGATTGGTCCCGTCCGGAATCATGACTTCGATGATTTCGCCCACAGAAAATTTATTTTTCTGTTCCAGCAGTGCATATCCTTTTTCATTATGTCCCTGAACAATTCCGATATAGGTGTAATTTTTAATATAGGTATTGTTATCATAAATCTGAGAGTTCTCATCTGTCTTACCAAAATAAAATCCTGTGGTAAACTGACGGTATGTGCATTTTGCAATTTCTTCCCGGTAATAATCCATGTTTGCCTTGTATTTTTCCACAGATTCCTCGCAGTCATCGATGGCTTTCCGGTAAGTTCTGGCTACCGCAGCCACATAAAGAGCTGTTTTCATGCGGCCCTCTATCTTCAGGCTGTCAATGCCTGCATCCAGAATCTGATCGATGTACTCTACCATACAGAGATCTTTGGAATTGAAAATATAAGTGCCTCTTTCATTTTCATAAACCGGCATATATTCTCCCGGTCTGGTTTCTTCCATGACCGCGTATTTCCAGCGGCACGGATGTGTACATTCACCGCTGTTGGCATTTCTTCCGGTGAAATAGTTGCTCAACAGGCATCGCCCGGAATGAGAAATGCACATGGCGCCGTGCACAAAGGCCTCAATCTCCATCTCCTCCGGTATATGCGCACGGATTTCTCCAATTTCCGCCAGAGACAGTTCCCTTGCGGCAACCACCCGGGACGCGCCCTGCTGATACCAGAAGTTATATGTGGCATAATTGGTGCTGTTTGCCTGGGTGCTGACATGACGGTCAATCTCCGGACATTCCTCTTTTGCGATCATAAAAACTCCCGGATCGGATATGATCAGGGCGTCCGGACCGATTTCTTTCAGTTCCCTGAAATACTCACGAATCCCTTCCAGATCTTCATTATGGGCAACGATATTTGCCGTAATATATACCTTTACCCCGTGTTCATGGGCAAAGGCTACCCCTGCTTTCACATCTTCCATTGTAAAGTTCTTTGCTTTCGCGCGGAGACCATACATTTCCCCGCCGATGTATACTGCATCTGCTCCATAAAGCACCGCTGTCTTTAAGACTTCCAGATTGCTTGCAGGAATCAACAATTCACTCTTTCTCATGATTTTCTCCTATTTTCCAGCTGACTGCGACGCCGTCTCCAACTGTGAGGACCGCCGTTTCCAGCATACTGTGGTTTTTGATCGTATATAAATAATCTCTCATCCGTTTGTGGATGGTTCTGTCACGCCGTTCAATGGCGTATCTTGATTTCACAATATCTCCGTCCTGAAGGACATTGTCGGATATCAGAAGGCCTTCCGGCGCCAGAAGCCGCAGGACATCCTCAAGAAAATAAATATACTGCCCTTTGGCAGCGTCCATAAAAATAAAATCAAAGGAATCATCGATTCCCCGAAGGATATCCGCCGCATCGCCTTCCAGCAGCGTGATTTTTTCTTCCCGGTCCAGCGCTTTTATATTTTCTCTGGCCTTCCGGATTCTTTTTTCATTTCTCTCGATGGTCACAACCGTTCCATCCTCCGGCTGATACTCATTCATATAGAGGGCGGAAAAGCCTACTGCCGTTCCGATTTCCAGGATTTTGCGCGGACGCTTTAAAAGGACCAGGATTTTCAGCAGTTCTTTTGTCTCCGGTTTTACAATCGGTACATGCTGACTCCTGGCCTCTTCTTCGATCCGGCAGAATTCCGGGTTCTTGTCCTCCCTGATCAGGGAACGGAGATAATCGGTGATATGTTCTTCAACAATCATTATGGTATCTCCTCTGTTTCATGTTCTCCGCATAGGATTGACAGAATATCATCCATTCCCTGGGACTGGTAGAAATGATAGGTCCCGGGAACGAATGACTCATCTTTGTATCTTGAAAAATATTTTCGGATCCGGAACCGGATTGTTCCATTGATCAGTTTCTTTTCTTTCAGCTGATCCGCCACGTCCGACTCCGTATCAGATTTCCTTATGACGACTTCAATCGGTCTGTTTCCATCCCGGTCATAGGCCGGATTGGAGAAAGTATCTTCTGCCACAAAATACGCAATGCAAAATATACCGAATATGGCGCATATGATCAGAACTCTCGCCATCGTTTTGAAAAAAAGACGGCCGGATTCAGACATGATAATTTTTTTTCCTTTTTCCCGCATATTTTACATCTCCCGCTTGTTTATGGTCATACTTCTGTAATAATCGGAAGAATCATAGGATTTCGTTTCGTATTTTTCCAGATATAATTGCTCAGAGCTTCCTTAATATTATTCTTGATTCTCGCCCAGTCTGAAATATTACGATCCAGACATTCTTCCACTGCCGCCAATGCTATTTCTCTCGCGCCTTCCATCAGGGATTCAGATTCCCTGACATAGACAAAACCTCTTGATACGATATCAGGACCGGCAAGAATCTGTTTTCCATGCTTCTGCAGCGTTACCGTCGCAATGATCAGTCCGTTCTGGGACAGCATTTTACGATCATTGAGAACGATATTTCCTACATCACCGACGCCCAGTCCGTCTACCAGGATTCCGCCAGCCGGCACTTTACCCGTAATCTTGCCCTGGCGTTTGTTCAGTTCCAGAACATCTCCTTCCGCCAGTACAAAGGTCTTGTCTTTCGGAATTCCCATCTCAACGGCCAGCTCCTTGTGGCGCATCAGATGACGGTATTCGCCATGTACAGGTATTGCGTATTTTGGTTTTGTCAAAGCATAGATCAAACGAATCTCTTCCCTGCAGGCATGACCTGAGACGTGAGTATCCTGGAACACAACCTTGGCGCCTTTGATTGCCAGTTCGTTCATGATCTTTGATATATTCTTTTCATTTCCAGGAATTGGACTTGAGCTGAATATGATGGTATCTGATGGTACGATGGATACTTTTCTGTGAGTTGAGTTTGCCATACGGGATAATGCCGCCATCTGTTCTCCCTGGCTTCCCGTCGTGATTAAAACAATCTGATCATCCGGATAATTTTTTATTTGATCCGTTTCAATTAATGTATTCTTTGGAATCTTCAGATATCCAAGTTCTGAAGCCGTAGTGATGATGTTCACCATGCTCCGGCCTTCTACCGCGACTTTTCTTCCATATTTGTGCGCAGAGTTGATGATGTGCTGCACACGGTCCACATTAGACGCAAATGTCGCGATGATCATACGTCCTTTCAGATGCTCGGCAAAAATGCCGTCCAGACGTTTTCCTACATTCTTCTCCGATAACGTATAACCCTGCCGTTCCACGTTCGTACTGTCCGCCATGAGCGCAAGAACCCCCTTGCTTCCAAGTTCTGCGAATTTGGCCAGGTCAATGGCCTCTCCGAACAGAGGTGTATGGTCGATCTTGAAGTCTCCTGTATGCACGATGATGCCCGCCGGCGTTGAAATCGCCAGAGCGGCTGCATCCGCAATACTGTGGTTCGTCTTAATAAATTCTACTTCAAAGATTCCAAGTTTGACCTTATCTCCATGAGAAACGACATTCTTTTCCACTTTTTCTGAAATCCCATGTTCCTTTAATTTATTGTCAATCAGCGCCATCGTCAGTTTCGTGGCGTAAATCGGCATATTAAGTTCCTTTTCAATATAAGGAATCGCACCGATATGATCCTCATGTCCATGGGTAATGACCAGTCCGCGGATTTTCTTCGCATTTTCTTTCAGATATGTGACATCCGGTATGACCAGATCGATTCCAAGCATATCTTCATCCGGAAACGCAAGTCCGCAGTCTACTACTAATATCTGATTGTTACACTCGAACGCCGTAATATTCATTCCGATCTGTCCAAGTCCCCCAAGAGGTATAATCTTGACGGAACTCGGTTTCTTACGCACTGTACCGCCCCGGCGTCCTTTCTGATTACTGCCGTTTCTGTTATACGTTCTTCTGTCTTTTGTATTATTATCTCTCTTCTGTCTTGCCTGTTGTCTTTGTTGCTGTTGATTGTCTCTCAAAGTTTTTCCTCCATCTTCTTCTCCGGGATGACAATCGATTGTTTTATAAACTTACCTCAAACTCATCTGTTAATTCATTAAAAATTCCTGAAATTATCTTCAGTTCTTCATCGTCCTCTACAAACTCATAGGACACCATATCGTCTTCTGCTTTTACTTCCTTCATGATCATGACAACGCCGTCTTCATCCTGCGAATCAGCTGCCAGGAGATAATTTCTTCCTGCCAGTGTCGTCTGCTCTAAAACATATAATTCAATCTCGTTATCTTCTTCATCATAAAGAAATATTTTATTATCGTTCTTTCCCATTGCTCCTTATCCTTCCTGGCGGGAATCCAGATATCCCTGCAAAATAAAAGACGCAGCGATCTGATCGATCACCTGTTTGCGGTTTTCACGTCTTACGCCGCTTTCAATCAATACTCTCTCAGACGCAACTGTAGTAAGCCTCTCATCCCACAGGATAACAGGCACACCTGTACGCCGCACTAAAGCGTCGCGGAAATCCATTGTGGCATTCCCCCGCTCACCCACGGTATTGTTCATGTTTTTTGGAAACCCAAGCACAATGGAATCAACCTGGTATTCCCGCACCAGCTCCTCAATCCTCGCATAAGTCCTGCGCAGTTTATTGGCATCCTTACGTGTAATCGTCTCCAGAGGCTGTGCCGTCAATCCCAGTTCATCACTGACAGCGACTCCCACTGTCTTTGTTCCATAGTCCAATCCTAAAATCCTCATAATCAAGCCTTACCTGAGCTTCGTATCAATATAATTTTCCAGCAGAGCCTCAATGATCTCGTCACGCTCTACTTTGTTGATGATGCTTCTGGCATTCTTGTGGCTGGTAATATATGTCGGATCTCCTGACATAATATATCCTACCATCTGATTTACAGGATTGTAACCTTTTTCCTGCAGTGCTTCATATACACGCGCCAAAATCATGTGTACATCAAGCTCTTCTTTTACAACCGAAAAATGTTGTGTACGATTGTTATCCATATTATCACGTCCCTTTCATGTATTCTTATTTTAATATAAAAAATTTAAAATAGCAATGGTAAACAGGAAATTTCACCTGTACTTAACATTTTTTCTTATGTGTCTCAAGGGTTCCTTCCACATATCCGTGATCGGAAACTTTTTTTAATTCCACCTGTACCATCTGGTGGTCCAGTGCTGTCTCAGAATATACTGCCACTCTGACATATTCTCTGGTATGTCCAATATACCAGTTCTTTCTTCCACGGAGTTCTTCTTCTATCAGTACTTCTCTGATCTCCCCAAGCCTGGCTTCTTCAAAGGCCTTTTTATTTTCCGCCGCCATTTTAAGGAGAATATCGCTCCTTGCGGTCTTGATCTGATCCGGAACCTGGTGATCCATGGATGCAGCCTTCGTGCCTTTCCGAACAGAATATTTGAAAATATGCATTTCATACAATTGAATTTCTTCTAAAAATTTTCGTGTCTGCTCAAATTCTTCTTCCGTCTCTCCTGGGAATCCTACAATAATATCTGTGGTAAGCGCCGGAATATTAAAATACCGGCGGATCATCCTGCATTTTTCCCTTATATCTTCCGTTGTATACTTCCGATTCATTCGGCGCAGGACCGTATCACATCCACTCTGGAGAGAGAGATGGAAATGCGGACAGAAATTTTCAAGCCGCGACAATCTTGACAATACATCTTCTGTGATAAATCCCGGTTCCAGGGATCCCAGACGGATTCTTTCCACACCTTCAATTTCTGAAATCTGTTCCAGCAGATCAATCAGCCGGATATCTCCCAAATCTGTCCCATAAGAGGTGACATGGATACCGGTTATAACGAATTCACGGACTCCCCCATGGGCAAGATTCCGGATTTCTTCCAGTACATCCTCTTTCTCTCTGCTGCGCACCCTGCCTCTGGCATATGGGATAATGCAGTAAGAGCAGAATTGATTGCAGCCATCCTGTACTTTAATATATGCTCTTGTATGGGTCTCTATATGATCCACATGCAGATTCTCAAAGTTCCGGTCCGCCGCAATGTCCAGAACCTCTGTTTCCGGCATTCCCTTCGGCTGGAAATCCTGCAGGATTCTGATCAGATCTTTCTTCTTATTATTTCCAATAATCAAATCGATATGTTGATCTGCCTCCAATTCTTCTTTTCCAACCTGAGCGTAACACCCCACTGCGACAACCACTACATTGGGATTCTTCCGTTTTGCCCGGTGGAGCATCTGCCGTGATTTCCTTTCTGCCACATTCGTGACGGAACATGTATTGACGATGTATATATCCGGTCCTTCTTTTGCGTCCACGATCACCGCGCCGGCCTCTTCCAGCATCTCGCGCATAGCGTCTGTCTCATACTGGTTAACTTTACATCCCAATGTGACCATCGCCGCTTTTTTCCCATATATATCCATAAATCTTCCTTTCTATTGACTTTTTGATAAAATGCGGGTACACTTATCCTTGAATTCTGAAACCGACAGACACAAGGAGATATTTTATGCGTTCTGTAATGATTCAACTTCGATCCATCAAAGAATTACATACATTTATCGATATCCTCGAACAGTATCCCGGCAATTATGAAATTGCCAGCGGCTCTTACGCTGTCAGCGCCAAATCCCTGATGACTCTTCTAAGTCTGGATTTATCCAAACCGTTTAAACTTATCATCACCTCAAATGATGCAGATGAGGTGCTTCAGAAGATTCAGCCGTTTATTTTACATGAATAACTTCTGTTGTGTCAATGGCTTCTTTCATCAGATCATCAATCACATCTCTCAGATGTTCTTCTGACTTCTGAATTCTGGTTAAATTTCCCTTTGTAACCGGATGTTTTGCGACAAAAATCGTGCAGCAGTCTTCAAACGGCTGGATGGATGTCTCATAAGTTCCGATTTTTTCAGAAATATTTACGATTTCCTGTTTGTCCATTCCGATGCATGGACGAAATACCGGAAGTTCACATACTTCATTTGTAATTGCCAGATTATGAATGGTCTGACTTGCCACCTGGCCAATGCTTTCACCGGTGATCAGGGCAAGGTCATCTCTTTCTTTTGCGAAATGTTCCGCAATCTTCATCATATATCTGCGCATAATAATCGTTAATTCATCATGAGGGCACTTTTCATAAATCGCAAGCTGGATATCTGTAAAGTTTACCACATGCAGATCGATAGGACCGGCATACTGGGCAACGATTTTTGCCAGATCCACGACTTTCTGTTTTGCCCTTTCACTGGTATAAGGCGGCGCATGAAAATAGGTGGCATCGATTCTCACACCCCGTTTGGCAATCATATATCCTGCCACCGGACTGTCAATTCCTCCGGACAGAAGCAGCATGGCTCTTCCATTGGTTCCCACAGGCATTCCACCCGGTCCTTTGATTTCCTGGGAATAGATGTAGATATATTTTCTCACCTCGATATTTACCATCACATCCGGATGGTGCACATCTACTTTGATTCCGTCGAATGCTTCCAGCATTTTTTCTCCAATGTCCATATTCAGTTCCATGGATGTCATCGGAAACTGCTTGTCTCCCCTGCGGGCGTGGACCTTAAATGTAAAGTCTTTCACCGGATACTGTTCATCGATAAATGCCAGTACCGTTTTCCTCAGATGATCGATATCTTTTGTCTCTTCCACTACCATCGGGCAGATTCCGACAATGCCGAACACCTTCTGCAGGGCTTCCACGGCCTCGTCGTAATCAAATTCACCTTTTCCCTCAACAAACATTCGTCCGGATTCTTTTCTGACGTCAAAATCTCCCACCGGCTTCATAGCAAAGCGGATCTGACGCATCAGCGCATCCTCAAACATATAGCGATTCTTTCCTTTGATCGCAATTTCTCCATACTTAATCAAAAAGGCTGTTACCTTCATATCTCTCTCCCTTTCTTATCTTCTTACAAATCTTCGAAGCATCGGAACCAGTTCCTTCAGGGCTTCGATTGTCTGATCTACTTCTTCTTTTGTATTTTCTATTGAAAAGCTGAAACGCAGGGTGCCGTCTTTGTAGTCGTCCGGAAGTCCGACGGCATTCAGTGTTCCGCTGACTGCCTGTTTTTTATTGGAAGAGCAGGCAGAACCGGAAGAAACATAAATTCCCCTGTCTTCCAGAGCGTGGAGCAGCACTTCGCTGCGCAGTCCTTTAAAACTGATACTGGCAATATGCGGCGCTTCCCCGGAATTGTCCCGGATATCATCGATTTCCCGGATTCTTTTCCGGAAATACTCTTTGATTTCCCGGATCTTATCTGCATTTTCATATTGTTCCCCGATCATCAGGCGGCATGCGCATCCCAGACCGGCAATTCCCGGCACGTTTTCCGTTCCGGACCGCATTCCTTTCTGCTGTCCTCCTCCGTAAATCAGCGGCTGGATTCTGGTTCCCTCCTTCACATAGAGAAAACCGACGCCCTTCGGACCATGGATCTTATGCCCGCTCATGGAAAGAAGATCAATCTTCATATTCTTCGGCGTCACCGGTATTTTCCCGTATGCCTGGATTGCGTCTACATGGAATACCGTTTCCGGATTCTTTTTCTTTATGATGTCTCCGGCCTCTTTTACCGGCTGGATCGTTCCAATCTCATTGTTCACAAACATCAGCGAAACCAGGATCGTATCCTGCCGCAGGGCATCTTCCAGTTCATCCAGGCGCACATGTCCTGTTTCATCCACATTCAGATATGTAATCTCGAATCCCTGGTCTTCCAGAAACCGCATCGGCTCATATACGGAAGCATGTTCGATCCTGGATGTAATAATGTGTTTTCCCCGCCTGTGATTGGCTATTGCCGTGCCGATGATGGCGGTATTATTGGATTCTGTACCTCCAGAAGTAAAAAAGATTTCTTTCGGCTTCGCCTTCAGTGTCTTTGCGATTATTTCCTGCGCTTCCTTAATCAGATTTTCCGCTTCCATCCCTTTGATGTGCTTTGCGGATGGATTGCCGTAAGTTACTTCCATTGCGTCTTCCATCACTTTTACTACTTCCGGAAAAGCTTTTGTGGTGGCCGCATTATCAAAATATATCGTCATGTTTCCCTCCGTCTCTATTCTTCCAGCAGGAACATCAGAATGGAAAGTACTGCCATTCCGGCTGTTTCTGTCCTCAATATCCGTTTTCCAAGCGTCATGATCCGGCCCCCGGCCTCTCTGACCCGCGCCACTTCTTCTTCATCGAATCCGCCTTCCGGACCGATCATGATTCCGATGGATTTCTTTCCTCTTCCTTCTCTCAGAAGCTTTCTGGATTCTTCCATTCCTCTGGCCTCCTCATAAGGAACCAGGAGCATATCAAGATCCGAGGCTTCCTGTACGGCCGCGTCATAACTTACAATATCCGATACCTGTGGAATTCTCCCTCTCCTGGCCTGCTTTGCGGCGCTTAAGGCAATGGCGTTCCACCGTTTTACTTTCTTTTCGGCTTTTTTATCATCCAGCTTCACGACGCACCGTTTCATCCTGACCGGAACAATTCTCGATACGCCCAGTTCCACCGCTTTCTGGATGATCCATTCCATTTTATCACCTTTCGGCAGTCCCTGATACAAAACCAGTTCGGTTTTTAACTCGGTTTCCATTCCATGGATATCCAGTATCTTTGCGCGAATGCTGTCTTCCGAAAATGCTTCCAGACTGCACTCATATTCCAGGTCATTTTCACAGCTTAAAAAGACCCGGTCTCCTTTTTTCATCCGGAGGACATTTTTTATATGATTGACATCTCCTCCGCAGATCAATATCTCGTCCCGGTCGATCTGGTCTTTCTTTATAAAAAATCGATGCATCTTATTTCCTCTTTCCCGCCGTGACAGATACCCAGTCCTTCATTCTTCTGGTTTCCAGGATTTCAAAACCAAAGGCCTCTAATTTATCAGCAATTTCCTGTTCTTTCGTATCGATGATTCCGGATAATACAAAGACTCCGTCATCTGTCATAAATTGATCTGCAATCTCGATCAGCGGAAGAAGCACATCTGCCAGAATATTAGCCGCGATCAGCGGATAACGCCTCTTTCCGATCATCCGGGCAAACTCCTGATCTTCCAGAATATTTCCCTGGTAAATTTCATACTGATTTTCCGGAATATGATTCACCTGAAAATTTTCTCCGGCCGCCGTGATCGCATTGGGATCGATATCCGTCAAAACCGCATGAGAAGCGCCGAGCTTCAATGCGATAATGGAAAGAATCGCACTTCCGCATCCGACATCAAGAATCGTTGTTCCCGGCTTGATATACGGCTTCATTCCTTCAATACAGAGCTTTGTCGTCTCGTGGGAGCCGGTCCCGAAAGCAGTTCCCGGATCTATTTCTATAACAATCGTATCTTCTTTTGGGTTTTCAAGGGTTTCCCAGGTCGGTTTTATAACAATCTGCTCATCCAGCTGAATCGGCTTAAAAAACTTCTTCCAGTTGTTGACCCAGTCTTCTTCTTTTGTCTTGTCAAAGGAAATGGTTCCCTCTCCAATATCCATAAACCCGCTTAACCGGTGAAGCATCTCCTGAATCTTTAAAGTCACATTTTCCAGATTCTCTTCCTCATCAAAATAGCAGTGAATCTTCGCCTTTCCATCATCCGGCGCGATCTCATCCGGAAGAAGATCCACATACATGACCTTCATCTCTTCTTCTGTCAGCGGAACATGATCTTCGATTTCAACGCCTGCCGCTCCCAGTTCTGTCAGTTCATAGCTGATCATATCTTCCGCCGACGTAACTGTATGGATTGTGATTTTATTCCATCCCATGTGTTTTCCAAACTCCTTTTCTTTGATTTTCATTTTCCGTATTACAGCATATCAATTTATTAGTGTAGCATAGAAACATCTTTCACACAAGAGATTTTAACGGCTTTCTAATTGTATACGACAACTACATCTCCATCTTTGATCTGTGTCTGTCCTCTTGGAATGATATTACGGTCTTCCCTTTTGATCATGGCAACCAGCACATGATCTTCCAGATCCAGTTCCTCAATGCGGCATCCATTCCACGGGTGACTTTTATCAATAGTGATTTCTCTCAGTTCAATATCATTGACCGATTCATAGGCCGGAACATTTAAGACAACCTCATCTCCGGCCAGAATCCTGGTATCTCCTTTCGGAATGATTGTTTCATCCTGTCTGCGGATCAGCATGGCAAGAGACCCATACGGCAGATTCACATCCCGGATCAGTTTATTCTGCCATCCATGTCCTTCATTGATATAAATCTGCATCAAGTTCATGGACGAATCTTCCTGATAATCATTGAACGTCGTTAAGACATCGTTGTTCTCATCGATCAAGTTTAATTTTTCCGCAACGGCCGGCAGCAGTGTGCCCTGAACGGCAACAGATAAAATCGCCAGGCCGAATACGATATGGAATACATACTCCCCTTTATAAATGCCGCTTACAGTTGCAAATATCGCAAAAATAATAGAAGAAGCTCCCCTGAGTCCTGCCCATGAAATAAAAATCTTCTCCTTTACCGAATATTTCCGCCCCATCAGCAGAAATACCGCAAACGGACGGGCAATCAGCGTCAGGAATAAAATAATGATCAGCGTATTCGGCAGGAAACCGATCATCTGGGACGGATAGGACAGCAGACCCAGCAGAAAGAAAGCTGCCATCTGCGCAAGAGTTGTAATATTGTCCAGGAAATGGATGATATCGGCTTTATTTTCCATTTTTGCATTTCCCATGATAATTCCCGCCAGATAAACGGAAAGGAATCCATTTCCATGCAGAACCACTGCCAGACTGTAAGATACCATGGCAACAGCTATCATAAATATGGCATCAAATCCTCCCACATAGAAACGGAATCTGCGGATGATATGCGGCGCTATGACACCTGTAAGAGCTCCCACTGCAATACCCACAAAAAGTTCCAGAATGATAACCATTCCAAGAGAACTGAGATTTTTCCCTTCCATAATGGTCAGTGCGATGACCGTCAGCATATAGGCGATCGGATCATTGCTTCCGCTCTCAATCTCCAGAAGGGGCGCCAGATCTCCTGCCAGATTTAGATTCTTGGATCGAAAAATGGAAAAGACCGCCGCCGCGTCCGTACAGCTCACAACAGATCCGATCAGGAAACTTTCCACGAAGGGAAATTTCAGAAAATAATGACAGCACAGACAGACCAAACCTGCCGTCATCATAACGCCTATGGTGGAGAGAACCAAGGCTTTAGGCGCCGCCGGCTTCGCATGTTTCCAATTGGTGGAGTATCCTCCATAAAACATAATGAAGACAAGTGCCGCTGTACAAATATTTTCTGCCAGTGCAAAGTCATTAAAATCAATTTTAAAAATTCCTTCTGATCCGAAAATCATACCAAGCAGCATAAAAATCAGCAGACTCGGAACCCCCAGTTTATTTGAAATCTTATTTGAAAAAATACAAAGGATCAGCACGGCCGCACACAATAAAAAAAACATTTCCATTCATGTTCTCCCCTTTCTGTAAAATTCTGATAGTTTCCTGTGAAAATGAAAAAACCGACGAAGTAATAACAACTGTCTTCGTCGGTTATACGATACTATTTTATCATAGTTTTCTGTCTTTTTCCAGTTCTCCTTATAAAATCCTGCCGTCAACAGAAATCACAGAAACCTGGAATGGAAGAGATTTCCCGGAAGCTTCCAGCGCTTTCTGGACTGCCAGTTCCATTC
Organism: Candidatus Anaerostipes avistercoris; assembly: GCA_019119895.1. Taxonomy (GTDB): domain Bacteria; phylum Bacillota; class Clostridia; order Lachnospirales; family Lachnospiraceae; genus Anaerostipes; species Anaerostipes avistercoris. The sequence goes on from DWWD01000043.1 coordinate 44,920, forward strand.
CCCGGCAGCATGGGACTTCCATGCGGATCACCGTCACACTGCGGATATCGTTCTGTTTGAGGATCTCTCCCAGTTTTTCAGAATAATCAATCCCGTCCAGTTTCGTACACCCGATCAGCGTTACTTTGTCTTTCATAAAAGTCTCATGAAATTTCCCATAGGCGTATGCGGTGCAGTCCGCGGCGATCAGAAGATCCGCCTCCTGGAAATACGGCGCGCGGACCGGAGCCAGTTTGATTTGGACCGGCCACTGAGCCAGCATCGTACCTGATTTTTCCCTGATATTTTTCATCACGGCTTCTTTATCATACGGCGCGGCTTCTCTCTCCACAAAAGAAATCGCATCCATCGGACAGGCCGGCAGACAGTCGCCCAGACCGTCGCAGTAGTCGTCTCTCAAAAGTCTGGCCTTTCCATCCACCATCCCGATGGCGTTTTCGTGGCATGCTTCTGCACACAGCCCGCATCCGTTACATTTTGTTTCATCAATCTGTATCACTTTTCGAATCATTTCTTCTTTTTCCTTTCTCATTATATGATACTGTCATTATAAATGATGTTCCGGAAAAAAGCTGTTGTAATTACAACATTGCCGGGGCATACACCCCGGCAGTCCGTCTGTTATTTTTTCTGGAGCCGGGCCTGATGCCCGGCTCATTTTTTACACTCTCCATGTGAACCTACAAAAAAAAGAGTTTTCTCTGGAAAGTTCTTTGTATTTCTGCCTCATCAGATAAATGATCTCATGAAGGGGCGCAGATTTCCTCCGATTGACTTCCTCACGGATCATCTCTTTAATTGCCGCGTCCCGGGCCTCTCTGATCGTCTGATATGCTCCGAGATGATCATAACCTATCTGCTCTCCTTCTTTGTTCATTCGTTTTTTTAATATATATTCTGTTTCATTCTTTTCGATAAAATAGTTTTCTCTAATATGCATCATAATCAATTCTCCTTTCTTATACATCGGATTAATGGCATTATATACCATCTTTGTGTTCTATTTGTATCAATTCTATTACCTCTTTTTAAAAATTTTCTTAAAATATTATGATGTACACAGAACACAATATGCAAACTTTACACTTTTTTATAGTATTCACGGAAAATTATTTTTGATACAATACACGAAACAATTTTAAGAATAATTGGCCAGAATCAGGATTCCGACCAGTCCGGCCATGGCAAAGGTTCCGATTCCCGTACATATGGAAATCACTGTCATAAACCGGTCTTCCTCTCTGCATATTTTTTCGATGACCATGCATATGAGGATGCCTGCCAGACCGCCGAGAGTATTCGCCAGCACATCTGTGATGTCTGTCCGTCCGACTGCCAGAATAAACTGTATTGTCTCAAAAACAACACTTACCAGTGCGGCTGCGCCGATTTCCCGCAACACCTGTTTCTTCTCTGATAACGCTCTTATAAATACACCCAGAGGGATGAAGACCACTGCGTTTTGAATGATTTCGTCAAAATGCAGTCTGCCGTTTACAATAACAGATTCTTTCAAAGGAATCAAGTTCAAACTTCTTATATGTCCCAGATCTTCCAGTGAAAAGCTCATCTTAAATACGATAATCCAGGTCAGCATGAGAAAATACACGAAAAGCATGACCGTCACAAAATTCTTTTTCATAGATTTACACCTCCGTTTTTCTTTATTGTATCAGGCAAATACAAAGATTCACGGAGATTTGTCTTACATTTTTATTACGATTTATCTGTCGGATACTGAGGCTTTATCTGCCGGTTTTCTGTCTTGCGAACAGCACTGCTCCCAGCAGATTGGCGTCATTATCATATCTGCACCGTTCGATCCTTGTGGCTGTAATATCTTTAAAATCATGCTCCACCACATGTTCCATCATATCCCGGATTTTATCGATAAACCAGTCTTCTTTTGAAATTCCTCCCCCGATGCAGATGACCTCCGGACTGTAAAAAGTTATGATGATATACAGGCCGAGAACAATATTTTTGCACCATTCATCCATGGCCAGAACCGCAGTCTCATCTCCGGCAAGATAAAGATCAGTAATTTCTTTTCCATATTTCAGCTGCTGTTCTTCTTCTACTTTTCGATTGTAAATCTCAATCAGTGCCGTCATGGAAGCGATCTCACACAGGCCTTTTAGTTTGTTCGGCTCATCCTCCAAAAAGCCAATTGGAAGCTGGGAAAATTCACCGGCAATCCGGTTCTGTCCCTCAATTACTCCCTTTTCATCACAGACGCATCCCCCGATTCCTGTTCCGATCACAAAATAAACAGAGGATTTGCTTCCCTTCCCATTTCCAATCTTCATCTCACATAATCCGGCGCTTTTTGCATCATTAACTGCCCGGGTTGGAATCTTTAATCTGTCTTCAAATTCTTTATTGACATTGGTTCCATACATCACACAGACGTTCGGCGCCGCTTTTGAGATGATCGTAGAATCTTCCGCCAGCACTCCAGGCGCGCTAATTCCGGCGCATGCCACATTTTTCAAATCCAGCCCGTCGCAGATATAGTCATAGAATGCATCTTTCTCTTCAAACAGCAGTGTTTCTTTTTTCCATTGACGGATAATCGTATTATTTTCATCTATCATTCCATATTTTATATATGTTCCGCCGATATCGATTCCCAAATATTCCATATGCTTTCTCCTTATCACGCAAGCCGGGACCCATCGTTGCCAGGTCCCGGCTGCTTCTTTTACTATTTAGACAATGTATCTATTTTTTCATACAGGTCGATCACCTGCTCTGCCATCATCTTGAACACTTCCGCACTCATCATTTGATCTTCGGCATGTGCCAGAATCAGAGAAATCACAGATTCGTTGGAAGCCGCTTCCTGCTGTATCAGGTCAGTATGCGGTCCATGCCCTTCTTTGAGCATCTTATCTCCCTCTTCGATCATAGCTCTGGCTTCGTCATAAAGACCTTCTTTGGCCTTATTTACAGCTTCCATGTAGGCCGATTTTGCACCGCCGGCAGCTGTGATGATCTGAAAACAAATTAATTCTACACCTTCCATAATGATATAATCTCCTTATTCCTGGTTTTGAGCTTCCTGTTCCTGTTTTACATATGTTCTGTCAACCATACGGACAAATGGCAGGTACACAAAGAAGCTTAACACTAAAATCAAAAATTGTAAAATCGCTGTTCTTACTCCGCCGATCAGCAGTCCGGAAATGATTGGAGGACATGTCCATGGCAGAACGACTCCTCCGTACATCGGACAGATTCCTGTATAGATTGCAAAATACTCAATCAGGCCGGAAAGCACAGGCATCAGTATAAACGGTACCGCAAGCATCGGATTTAATACGACCGGAACACCGAATAATACCGGTTCATTGATATTAAAGAATGCCGGTGAAGTGCTATAATAAAGTTGTAACAGAAGTGGCTAATAAGATATAATCAATTTTACAAAGAAAAGAGGTACACATTATGCCACAAAGTTACACGCCAGAATTTAAAAAGAAGATTGTCCGTCTCCATTT
>DWWD01000044.1 GCA_019119895.1 Candidatus Anaerostipes avistercoris
AAATGGAGACGGACAATCTTCTTTTTAAATTCTGGCGTGTAACTTTGTGGCATAATGTGTACCTCTTTTCTTTGTAAAATTGATTATATCTTATTAGCCACTTCTGTTACAACTTTATTATAGCACTTCACATGAGAGGTTCTTCGCCATTCATACGGCATTCCTCACAGTATTCTACCCATAGGAGCTTCTTATTGACTCCATTACGCAGGAGTTCTCTGCGGATGTAGTCATAATCAGGCATCCGTTTATTGGTTGCTGATTTTGTCTTAGGGAAAAGCATTTCCTCAAGTGTGCTGTCGGTCATGTCATGATCCAATGGCCAGGAAAGTTTTATTTCCGCAGCCTTTTTGACGACCTTAGCAACTGTGTTACGGGACACACCGCAACTATGCGCAATGTTCCGTTCACTGAATCCTAAGCTTTTCAGGCGAAGAATTTCTCGATATTTGGTCATAATGGTGACCTCCTTTAACTGTATTCACATCAGACGATGTGTTCTTACAGTATAAAGGAAATCTATGTAATAGAGCCTAAAGTGGCTCTGAATTACCGGAATATGTGGCTCTCATACTCCGGAATGGTGGCTCACAAAGTCCGGACAGGTGGCTCAAAGAGCCCCGGAATAATCACTCTTTGTAAGGCACAATCCATTTTTCTTAGTTGGTTTTTCATTTGATCTGTCTCCTTTCCTTGTTCTTTGAAAACTTCCATGTTTTAAGGCATTCTTTTTCCTTTCCACGTCGTTTTCTTTCACAATTTACTTGGTGCCTCATTTTTCTGATTGCAAAAAACATCAAAAAAAATCCTCCGGAAATGTTTTATTTTCCGAAAGATTCTTTCTTTTTTCTGATTTCACTATTTTATTTTCTGTTTTTTCTTTGGTTTTCTTATGATACCATTCCCATCCACCCTAGCCCTCCTTGCCCGAGCTCCCAGGAGGGGACACTGTAAATTTTTATACTCTACAGGATAATATTTACCAGTAAAAATGCACCGACTCCAAAGACAATTATCGACCAGATACCTCCACTAACAACCTGTAATGCATCTATTATATTATGAAATTTAGAATCATCCTGGATAACCCATCTTCTTGTTATAACAGCTAAGAATGTGGAAAACTTAGAAAATGGTGCTGCCAAATCTCGTAGTAATGACGATAGGAAAGCCTCTACAAATGATCTATTTTTATCCTTAAATTTACATACCAGTAAATGTAGTAGCAATGTGAAAGCATATATAACAATAAGAACTCCTAAAAAATTTAATAAATCAGCACTTATTGCAATTGATCCCAACACTGTAAAAATTATACACCATAATGCTGTTCTTCTAAAAGCTCCTATTAGATACATTCCTTTAACCCCCTTATTTATAAAAAACACTTTACTGCTCTTTCTTCTCTGTTACTTCATACACCAGATCCTGCAGACGATTAATAGCTTTAAGCCTCTCTTCTATTGCTTCCCTTAAAGACATTTCTTTAAAGCAATCTTCTTCCTGCTCAGTCTGTTAATAATAACAATATTTAGTTTTTTCCGAAGGGATTTGCAACGAAGTTGCTTAATCTTGTGAAGCTCTGCTACAAGCAATACCCAGTACTTAGTGGAGAAACGCCACTAACTGGGCAATGGTTGCACCCTTAACCCGAGCAGAGTCTTTCTCCTGCACCTTGCATAAGGCTCTGTCTTTACAATCCGACAAACTAGAAGTTGTATCATCACTTATCTTTATCTTTTTTTGAAAAAATAAGACTGCTAGATATGCCAAAAGATATACCCAGACATATTCCGATTCCAATTCCAGCCATGCTATTTAATGAATTTATGAAAACAACGCTCCAAAGTATTGCTGCGATTATTCCGATAGTGACTCCTATAATTACCTTTTTGATTTTCATTAGTTTTATCCTTTAATTCCCGATTTTACTTTGTGACTATGACTTTTCCTTCCGAATCCAGAAGAGGTGTAATACTGGCTCCAAATCCGGAGTTCCAACAAAGATAATTAACCCCAGTCTTCTTATCTACAAGGATTTGACGAATTCCTTCATCTTTAAGCCAACTTCCGTCTCTGAATGTAACTTCAAATCTTTCTTCTTTCTTTGCCATGTTTATTTCTCCTGAAGAAAAACATATGTTTAACTTCAAGGGCTTCCTTACTGATTTATCATCAGTAAGGAAGCCGCAAATTTCAGATGTTTTGTCAACTATAAATTCGAAAAAATTACATAAAAAACATATAAAATAAACTTTTGAGCTTAACTAAACGTTATTGACTCCGTCCCTACTGGTTCACACCAGCTGGAATACTCTCAACGCGAACAGCCAGCCGGTCAGTGTAAATGCACTGAACAGTGTTGTCAGCATAACCACCGTAGACGATAATGTCCCCTCATGTCCCATATTTTTGGACATCACGAAGCTGCTCACAGTGGTTGCCGAACCCAGCATAACAAGAATCGCAACCAATTCTTCTCTGCGGAATCCCATCCTTACAGCCACTGGAAGGAATACTGCCACAAACGCAATCAGTTTCATAAAAGTTGCCATCACAGCAGGTTTGATCTTCCCAAGTGCCTTCTTGAAATCAAAGGTTGCTCCCATCGCCATCAGTCCCATCGGTGTGGACATTCCTCCGATACTGGACACCGTCTTATTCAGGATTGTCGGCATTGGAATCTTGCAGGCTGACCAGATCAGTCCCAGGACAATACCGATGATGATTGGATTCGTTACAATTCCTTTCAGTGTTTTCACCCAAACTGCCTTATCAATTACTTTCCGCTCCGGGTGGAAGAAGGATAATACAATTACCGCCATCACATTATATAACGGCACACTGCCAATGATCATCAATGGTGCCATTCCCGCACTCCCATATATATTCTGAATAAATGCAATTCCAAGCAGTGCTGCGCTACTCCGGTAGGAAGCCTGGATAAACTCACCTTGAATCGAACGGTCCTGCCACGCACAGGAAAGGAGTGCGGCAATTGCAATACAGATAAATGTTACAACAAAGCAGAAGATCACAAATTTGATATTCCATACTTCCTCAAAATCCACCTTCTCCAGATCACCAAATAACAGCACCGGCAAAGGAATCAGAAATACAAATTTATTCATCTTCGATGCGAATTCTTCGTCCATCCACCCAAGTTTTCTGAACAGCATTCCTAGAACCATCATCAGAAAGATCGGTACTGTTGCATTCAGACTAAATACTAAATTTTCTATTATTTTCTCCCATTCCCTTCTAACTTTTCTCTGTAGGGCAAACGCTTCTCCACATTCGCTCCACGTGATTTTCCCTTTCTTTCTATTCTATCATTGCAATCTCTGTTTTATTGGCAACAACGTCCTGATCTTTTACAAATGTAATTTTCTTTGCATTTCCCTGATCAAGCACTACCAGCATTGTGATATCATCATAATTTCCTGCTTTTAGCTTTTCTCTGTCAAATGTCATCAGAAGCTGACCTGCTTTGACTTTATCTCCCTTTTGCACCTTTGCTTCGCAGATTCTATCTTCCAGGTTTACGGTATTCAGACCACAGTGAATCAAAAGCTGTACCCCGTTATCCATTGTAATTCCAATTGCATGCTCTGTCTTTTCAAATACAATCTCAATGATTCCGTCGCACGGTGCATAGATTTTATCATCTGTCGGCTTGATAGCAATTCCCTCGCCCATCATTTTCTGCGAAAAGACATCATCATTTACCTTATCAATACAAACCAGCTCTCCTGTAAGGAATGCTTTTAAATTTTTATTTTTCTTGAAAAAAAACATATTTACACCTCTTCCAAATTATTTTATAGTTAAATCATACTGTTACTGAAAGGAGCGTTCTTTCTTAAATGAAACTGAACCTGAATCTTCCTCTGCACGCGCTCTCCTCAAAGGAACTCGAAATGATGCAGTATGTGCACGATCACTCCGACGAAGTTGCTTCCATGAGTATTCAGACATTTGCAAAGGAAATAAATTACTCCACATCTACTGTCATCCGGTTTTGCAGAAAACTTGGATTCAGTGGATTTCCGGAATTCAAGTTCTTTCTGCGGAATTTGAATCTGCAAAAAGAACTGAATGACACACCAACAAATGTGTCTGTCGATTCCATCAAGAATACAATCAAAGCAGATCTCGTAAGTACCGCAAGCCTGCTTGGTTCTGACGATTTGTTTCAGATTGCCAGACTGCTTTCTGGCAACCGTCCTATTTATCTGTACAGTCCGGCCGGACTGACAGACATTGCTGTCAGTTATCTTGAAAGTATGCTGTTCATCTCCGGATGCCAGAAAGTTTATAAAACAACTGCGGCCAAAGCCCTGCGGCATTTCATCCAGACTGCCGAAAAAGAAGATATTTTTATCTTTATCAGTAATTCCGGCCGTTTTGAGTCAACCTTGAATCTTGCAAAAGAAGCTCGGCTGCACGGACTGACCGTCATCTCGATTTCTTCTATTGAAAATAACGATCTGGCAGAATTATCGAATTATAACCTGCGTTTCTTTTCAAAAAAACGGGAGAATAACGGTGCCGATCTCACATCCAGACTTTGCTCATTTTTTGTACTAAGCTCATTTATTGAATACTTTAGTCTCTATAAGAAAGGACTTAAACATGAAAACGAAAACGTTTCTGAATCAGATTGATTCCTCTATGTTCTCTGAAAATGAACAGCTGATTCTTGACTACTTTTGCAAACACCAGAATAATCTTCCCTATCTCTCGTTAAGCGATATCTGCAGGGATTTATTTCTTTCTAACGCAACCATTGTCAGATTTTGTCAGAAATTAGGATTTGAAGGGTTTAACGAGTTGAAGTTTTCCCTTCGCAATGAGTTGAATGCCTCTTCTGATTTTTCCAATTCCTGGCAGATGCTCCAACGCCGTACGGCAGTATTAAAAGATTTCATGGATAATCTTGATACGGCAAAAATAGAAATCGTCTGCTCAGAAATTCTGACAACAAAGTCACTGTACATTTATGGACGAAACATGTCCTCCCTGCCCGCAAAGTATTTGTATTCGATGCTTAATTCTATGGATATCCCCTGCATCTATATCGACTGGATCGATTTCCTGCAGGCATTATCCGGAACTCTGCCAGAAAATACAGTTCTTATTATCTTTACAAACTACGGAGAAAAAACAATCTACCAGCCAATTGTCGATCGCTGTCACAAACGGAATGTAAAAATCATCTGGATTTCAAGCACTGATATTGACCACTCTCTGATTGTCCCTTCCGATACCTATATCTGGACACAGGAACAGAATCTTGAGCACGTCCATCTGCGTACAAAGATGACTTCTTTTCTTTTTGTTCAGATCATCGTGGAATATCTCCGCTCCAACGTAAAGGAGCAGGAAGACCTTGTCTAAATAGTCTTCCTGCATCTTTTAATACTTCAATACGGCTCTTACTGCATCCGCTATTTTTTCAACTTTCGGTCCATAAATAACCTGTATATGAGATTCGCTTGGCTTTACAATTCCAAGTGAGCCTGTTTTCTTCAGAACATCTTCTTTTACTAAAGACATGTCCTTCACGTCCACACGCAGTCTGGAAATACAGTTATTTACGACAATAATGTTCTCGAATCCACCAAGACCGTCAATCACTGTTGTTGCAAGATTTCTGAATTTCTCATCTACGCTCAGACTTGCAGAGCCACCCTCTTCCTCATCATCTGATACATCAATAGAAAGATTCTTACGTGTCAGATACCATTTGAATACAAAATAGTAAATGAATGCATACGGTATTCCAACAATTGGAATCCAATACCAATGTGATCCCGGCTGGAATACACCCCAGATAAAGAAGTCAATAATTCCTCCACCTGTATTTCCAACAATAACTCCTAATACCGACATCAGCATGAAGGAGATACCACCCATAATGGAGTGAAATACAAACAGTACCGGTGCCATGAACATAAAGGAGAACTCCAGTGGCTCCGTAATTCCGGATACAAAACTTGCTGCAACCCCGGCAATCATAAGTGCCTTTACTTTTTCTTTCTTTTCCTTTGGAGAAGTCTGATAAATCGCAAGCGCTGCTCCTGGAAGTCCAAACATCATAAATGGCATTTTTCCCTGTCCAAGGAACTGTGTGTACTGGCGAAGATCTGAAAGCGGTACTTTATCGACATACTGCAGGAAGATATTCAGACATCCTTCCACGCCATCATAAACTCCACCAAGCGGTGTTGTTCTAAACAAGGAGTTCAATACATGATGAAGTCCTGTCGGAATCAACAATCTCTCTAATGTACCGAAAATAAATACTCCAAATGCGCCTGCCGAATGGATCAACGTACCAAGTCCATTAATACCAACTGAGATTGGCTCCCAGATTAATGGCATTACAAGACCGATTCCCGCCATTGTTACAATAACAATCAATGCGACAAATCGTTTTCCACCATAAAATGCAACCGCTGCCGGAAACTGTACTTTGTGGAATTTGTTGTGCAGCCATGCTGCCACAAGACCGGCAATAATACCTGCGGTTGCTCCCATATCAACCGTTTCTACTCCGAGAATCGGAGAAATCTTCATTGCACTAAAGTCAATGATTCCGGTTGCAATAATACAACTGCTGGCAACCAGAAATGAATAATACCCCAAGAATCCGGCAAATGCTGCAACACCCTTATCCCCTTTTGCAAGTCCAAGAGCAATCGAAATCGCAAACAATACCGGCATCAATGTAAATACAATACCAGATACTTTATTTAATGTTGAAATAATGAACAGCGGTACAGATGCTGCCAGAAACGGCAGTGCTTCCTGCACCTGTGGCTTCATCAATGCAGATGAAAGTCCAAGTACAATACCACATGCAGCCAGCGCTGCGATTGGCATCATAAGGCTTCTTCCTAAATCGGAGAAGAAATTCATAATTTTATTTTTCATAATCGTACACCATTCCCTGTTTCGTGAATCATCTCAATCCTTTTATAAGTCCGGATCTCACCGCCTATTCTGCACGAACTGCCGATTTTTTCTATTTTACCGGCAGTCCGCATTCACAGATTAGTGTAATTCCGGCCACATACCTTTATTTGCTTCGATCAGCGCATCCAGAATCTTTCTCGCCATCTTTGCATCATTGATCAGACGGTTCAGTGTGAATGCCTGAAGTGCTTTCTTATAAGAATGCTCATAGAATGCATCAACAAGAAGTTTCTCCGCAGATACCTGCTGTACAAGAAGTCCTAAGTAGAACTGTGGAATGTTTCCAACTCGCATCGGGCGAGGTCCGTTAATTCCGAGTTCGCAGACTACCTCTACCATTGCATCATCCTGCATATTTGCAATTGCCCCGTTATTCTCAACGATCAGAATAAAACGTCCCAGTGTATTGAATGCGATCGCCTCTGCAACCTTGATCATCATCTCTGCGTGTGCATCAGAAATAGCATGGAATTTATCCCCAAGTTTTCCTTCTTTAATTACTTCTGCACACTCTTTGAATACACGTGCCTCACGTCCGTCAATAACCTCATCTGCACGGGTATAGTTCGGATTCAGATGGCTTGCCTTATACTCCGGATACAGATAATATCCATCGTATGTGTTTGGCAGGTAATCCGGGAAGTCTTCCATCATTGTCTGAACAAATCCGTAGGTATCAAGCCAGGACTGATCACGCTGCTCTGCGTCCTGTGGAAGGAATCCTTTTTCCTTAATGATCTGACGTACTTTCGGAAGTAAGTCTTCTCCTGTATTGCGATCATAAATATGTGTAAACCATCCATAATGATTCAATCCGAAGTATACCGGGTCAAGATCTGCCCAGTCGCATCCTAACAGACGGCTTGTAGAGCGGACTACATTCTCCGGCTGATCGCAGATGTTAAGAATTCTCTTGTCATCCGGGAATTCTCTTCTAAGTGCCTCAGCTACGATTGCTGCCGGATTCGAGTAGTTAAGAATCCATGCTTCTGGTGAGTACTGTCGGATCTGATGGATTGCTTCTACCATATCTACGCAGGAACGAAGTCCGTAAGCCATACCGCCGGCTCCACATGTTTCCTGACCGATCTTTCCAAAACTAAGTGGGATATGCTCATCCTGACGACGCATCTGAAGTCCGCCTGCACGCATCTGCATAAAGATGAAATCCATATCCTGATATGCTTCTGCCGGATCTGTTGTATAAGAAAAATCTAATTCCGGATATCTCTCACCAAACATGATCTCTCCGTACTGTCCGATTGGTTTCTGTCTCTCACCATCAATATCAAATAAAACCAGTTTATTCAATGGAAATTCTTCCTGCATACGTGCAAATGATTTTAAGAATCCAAGTGTATATGTACTTCCTCCACCTACAATACATACATTATATTTTTTCATTTTGACTTCTCCTTTTTTCATTGTCGTAAGTTATCCGGCCAGATTTGTTTACGAATTTTGTTTACATCCACAGTATAGCTAAATCGAATCATATTGTAAATATTTCTTTGTTGTATAGGTTTATATACGAACTTTTGTTATTTATTACAATTTATGTAATTTTTTACATGTCGTTTCGCATGCATTCTCTATTGCAAAAAAAACAGTGGGGACACAAATCAAGCCAAAAACTCCGTCCCTAGGGTTGTTTCATGAATGAAAATTGAATAAGTCAGAAGTACTTGAAAAGACTGGAAAATCTGCAGTTATACAAAATTGCAGATTTTCTGGTCTTTTTCAGCATTATAGACATTTTTCACTTTGCTTCATGAAACAACCCTACGCTCCCGCTTATTCTCATCAATTCTGCAATACTGATAACATCTTCCACTCCTTCTTGCCTTATTTAAATAAAGCATCCTCTACTTTTTTATTTTGCATCTCCATTGTGAATTCTGAAATATTTTTAATGCCTATCTTATTACTGAATTCTGGATTTTTGTCTATTTTTTCGATCAAACGAATTACTCTGATTCTTTGTGCTGTATTCATCTAATCACCCCGTTTTATATGCTATGTTTCCTTGATAAGGTAAGTATAGATTTATTTTGAAAAGAAATAAACATTTCAAACCGGGAAATGTTTGGATTTAATCCTCAAATTTTGAGAATTATCTCTGGCAGATTTTTATTTCCATTCAATTATATATTCCAATACATGCCCAAAAAGTTCTATGGGTTCAACGTTGAGATCTGCAGCTAATTTCCGAATGTTATCATCTATAAGATGTTGATTTTCCACTTGATATTTGATCAAATTTTTTCCATGAAGAAAATTTTCACTGATTCCATTTGGTAGCTCTCCAAGTTTTTTATGTAAGACCTGGCTCGCAACATTATCTATTGTAAAACAATTTCCTTTTCATTATTATATATTTTGGTCTCTTCAATAAGACTACTAGAAAAAATAGAGCTGATTGCAAAATACATATGGGATAAAATATTGTGTATTACTAAAGCAGTTATGAAATTTGCAGATTGCCAGCCTAAACGGCCACCTGTGCCATATTTGGCGGCCAGCCTGTGACTTAAATGGCGGTCAGCCAAGGACACATTAAGCGGCCAAAATTTCCAGTTATAATATAAGCATCTCCTGTTCA